>CAZBQA010000090.1:0-10539 GCA_964493905.1 uncultured Prevotella sp. | reverse complement strand
CACGGGCGACTATCTCATGAAGGTGGGACTCAACATCCTGACGGCCAACGAAGGAACAAGCCGGGTTCTTGAACTTACGGCCGAGTAAGATTGTAGGGCAAAGCCTCAGAATGACAAGTACACGGCTTGCAAGAGCCCCCTTCCCCTTCTTGAGAAAGAGGAGGCGTCTGGCGTAGAAGACCCTTCTCCCCGGCTCCAGGAAGAGACTGCCTCGCCGAAGCCTTGGTGCGCAGCGAGGCGGGTGTGCCTTGCAGGCTGCGTTACGCCGATGCCACGCTCCATTTCGAAACCGTAAGGGGAGCCGTCTACAAGGTCCGTATGCTTGCCGGAAAGCTCACGGCCGAGCGTCTGAAATAGCAGCGGTGAGCCTCTTCTGCTGATTATTCATCAACCTCACTAATGATATGAAACGTTATCGCAATTATCTTCTCTCATCTCTCTTGGTCCTGCTGCCACTCACCGGTATGCAGGCCTCTGGCCGCGACCATCTGGCACCTACGCCGCCCATGGGATGGATGACCTGGAATATGTATGCCGGAAACATCAACGAGCAGCTGGTCAAGCAGGTGGCCGACGTGATGGTTGCCGAGGGGTATCTCGAGGCCGGCTATCAGTATATATTCATCGATGACCTGTGGCAGGGCGGTCGCGACAAGTTCAACAACATCGTACCCGACCCCGAGAAGTTTCCATCGGGCATCAAGGCCCTCGCCGACTATGTGCATGCCAAGGGATTGAAGTTGGGCATCTACTCGGATGCCGCCCCGCTCACCTGCGCCGGCGTGACGGGCAGTCTGAACTTCGAGGATCAGGATGCCCGCACCTTTGCCTCGTGGGGCATCGACTATCTGAAGTACGACTATTGCAACGCGCCCTCAGACAGTGCAGAGGCCCATCGCCGTTACGCCCGCATGGCACAGGCCCTCACCAAGAGCGGCCGCGACATTGCCTTCGGGGTGTGCGAGTGGGGACAGCTACACCCCGAGCAGTGGGCCCATCAGGCCGGTGGACAGCTTTGGCGCACCACCTATGATGTGCGCGACATGTGGAGTAAGGGAGAGTCGCGCGGAGCCATGGGCATCTACGACATCATCAAGCTGACTGCCCCGCTGAGCCAGTATGCCGGGCCGGGGCGTTGGAACGATATGGACATGCTGGTTGTGGGACTGGAAGGAAAGGGCGGCCCCTCAAGCGATCTGGGCGGAAAGGGGTGCAGCTACATCGAATATCAGTCGCAGATGAGCATGTGGGCCATGCTGGCCTCGCCTTTGGCCATGAGTCACGATATCTTGAATACCAGTGCCGAGGCCCGTAGCATCTTGCTCAATCGCGAAATCATCGCTATCGACCAAGACCCCATGGGCGTGGCAGCCAGACAAGTGCTCACGCAGCGTGGATGCGACATCTATATGCGCCCGCTTGCCGACAACCGCACAGCCGTTGCCATTCTGAATGCCTCAGACAAAGAAACACACGTGAAACTCATCTTTAATGACCTTGGGCTGAAAGGCCGTTATGCTGTGCGCGATGTGTGGGCCCACCGCATCGTGTCTGCCAAGGCGCAGGGCTGGAAGGGAAAGTTGAGGCCCCACGAGACCATAGTCCTGGTGCTTCAGTAACCTGTAAACAATCCTGCACAATCGTTATATCCATACTCAGGCACAAGCAAAGCCTTCGGGATAGCGTGCCCCGCCTTTATTTTTACACCTTTGGTGGAGGTGCTCAGCGCCACACCGCCACCTGTTTGGCCCGATTTCACAGGCCCTCTCTGGCCTGCCATGGGCTTGGTTGCAGCGAGTGCGCTGTAGGCCTCCACGGAGGTGTGGGGAAGGGGCTTTGGGTTGTAGAGAAAAAGATTTTTTTTATTTTTTTGGGAAAAAGAGTGGGGGTTTGACATTTAATGTATATATTTGCCAACGTAATCTATCGGTAGAACGTAAACCGTCAATAGTAACCTAACACTTTTGCCAATGAATCATTATATCGCTGAACCGCCCTGACGGGCGTGGTGAACGACAATCGTACCTCAGGTACCCTCTAGCAGTCAATTGCACCAACACAATCATCACAACCTAACCGTATCATTCGTGTCGATGGCCAGCTTCCCACATGTGAAGCCTTGAGCCTCGGCTTGACTTCTTTGGCCGGTCGCACCGCCATCGGCCCTTCATCAATGGCCAACTAGCCCTGTCTGCCAACCGCAGGTAAAAGCCAGTCTATTATAACTATTTAATCAAACAACTTATGCAATCATCTATCAAGAAATCAACCCTCATTGCAGGATTGTGCGCCGTCATGGGATGGGCCGGTCCGGTATCTGTGTGGGCATCTCCCGGCACCGATGCCGTGGATGCCATCCAGCAAAGCAAGAAAGTGACGGGTGTCATCAGCGACACCCAGGGCCCGCTCATTGGTGCCACCGTCATGGAGAAAGGCACCACCAACGGCACCGTGACCGACATCGACGGCAACTTCACCCTCGAGGTGGGACCCAATGCCGTGCTCGTGGTGTCGTACATCGGCTACAACACCCAGGAGGTGCCCGTCAAGGGGCAGGGCACGCTCAACATCTCAATGTCCGATGCCGCCAGCAATGCCCTCAACGAGGTGGTGGTCATTGGCTACGGCACGCAGCGCAAGGAGGCCGTCACCGGTTCGGTGGCCAACCTCAAGGGCGACCTGGTGCGCGAGGTGCCCGGCTCTGACATCACTCAGGCCCTGCAGGGCCGCGTGGCCGGCGTGCAGATGATGCAGACCTCGTCGAAGCCCGGTGCCTCGATGCAGGTGCGCATCCGCGGCACACGCTCGCTCACGGCCAGCAACGACCCGCTCATCGTGCTCGACGGCATTCCCTTCGCCGGAACGCTGAGCGACATCGACCCCAACAACATCAAGAACATGGACATCCTCAAGGATGCCTCGGCCACGGCCATCTACGGCAGCCGCGGTGCCAACGGTGTGATCATCATCACCACCTACAAGGGCTATCAGGAGATGCGTCCCACGGTGACCTACAACGGCTACATCGGTGCCAAGACACTGTTCCACCGCTATCCGATGATGAATGCCGAGCAGTTTACCAAGCTGCGCCAGTATGCCAACAAGTACCAGTATGGCACCGACGAGGTGGCCTGGGGCGAGGAGGGTGCCGTCGACACCGACTGGCAAGACCTGCTCTTCAAGACCGGCATCACCACCAACCAGGACGTGGGCGTGTCGGGCGGCAGCAAGACCGGCAGCTACAACTTCGGCATCTCCTACTACCGCGACGAGGCCGTCATCCCCACACAGAACTTCAGTCGCTATGCCGCCCATGCCGCCATCGACCAGGACCTGGGCAAATGGGTGAAGGTGGGATTCAGCACCAACACCAACTTCAGCGTCACCAACGGTGCCAGCCTCGGCCTCTACAACACGCTGAGTGCCACGCCTATCGCCAACCCCTACAACGCCGACGGCACCCTCAAGGAGCGCATCAACATGGCCAGCGACGACCAGTGGGTGTACACCAAGGAGACCATCGAGAACCTGGGCGACGGCTACAAAGACCAGACCAAGGCCTTCGGTACCTACAACAACTTCTATGGTGAGGTGAAGTGCCCGTGGGTCGACGGACTGAAATACCGCATCAACATCGGTCTCAACTACCGCAACAGCGAGTATGGCAACTACGTGGGCACGGGCGTGTTCTCCAATACCGCCAACTCCGACTCGCACGCCACCTCGCAGACGCAGCGCACCACCAATTGGGCCATCGAGAACATGCTCACCTACGACCACAGCTGGGGCAAGCACACCATCAACGCCGTGGGCCTCTACTCGGCCGAGCAGACCAACTACCGCCAGACCTATATGTATGGCCTGGGTGTCCCCAACGACGCCTTCCAGTTCTACAACATCGGCTATGCCTCCAACATCACCGTCGACCCCGCCAAGCAGCGCTACTACAAGAGCGGACTGGAGTCGGTCATGGGTCGTGTGATGTACAACTACGCCGACCGCTACATGCTCAGCGTGGCCCTGCGTGCCGACGGCTCGTCGCGCCTGGCCCCGGGGCATAAGTGGCACACCTATCCCGCCGTGTCGGCCGGATGGAACATCTCCAAGGAGAGCTTCATGCAGCAGGTGAAATGGCTCGACAACCTCAAGCTGCGCGTGGGCTACGGCGAGACCTCCAACCAGTCGGTCAACCCTTATTCTACCCTCGGCGCCCTCACCACCCGTCCCTACAATTTCGGTTCTACCTATGCCGTGGGCTCCTACGTGTCGGCACTGCCCAACGCCGCCCTGGGCTGGGAGTACTCCAAGACCTGGAACTTCGGTCTCGACTTCTCGGTGCTCGGCGGACGCCTCACCGGTACCATGGAATATTATGTGCAGAACACCGAAGACCTGCTCATGAGCGTCAACCTGCCCTCCACCTCGGGTGTGTCGAGCTATATGGCCAACGTGGGTAAGACCCGCAACAAAGGCTTCGAGCTGTCGCTCAACGGCATCATCCTCAACAACCCCAACGGTTGGAGCTGGGAGGCCGGCATCAACTTCTACACCAACCACAACGAACTCGTGGAACTGGCATCAGGTGCCCAGGAAGACGTGAACAACTGGTGGTTTGTGGGACATCCCATCAACGTCATCTACGACTACGAGAAGATTGGCATCTGGCAGACCGATGAGGAGGCCGTGCGACAGATTGCCGAGCCCGGAGGCAACGCCGGCATGATCAAGATCAAATACAACGGCGACTACGACGCCAACGGCAACCCCACACGCTCTTACGGCGAGGCCGACCGGCAGATCATCAAGGTAGACCCCGACTGGGAGGGTGGCTTCAACACCCGCGTGGCCTACAAGAACGTAGACCTGAGCCTCGTGGCCTCGTACCGTCACGGCGGCACGCTCATCTCTACCATCTACGGCTCGCAGGGCTACCTCAACATGCTGTCGGGACGCCGCAACAACATCGACGTCGACTACTGGACCGAGGACAACCCCACCAATGCCTTCCCTAAGCCGGGCGGCATAGAGAGCAGCAACAACCCCAAGTATGGCAACTCGCTGGGCTACTTCAGCGCCTCTTACCTCAAGGTGCGCACCATCACCCTGGGCTACAACTTCACACAGCCGTGGCTCAAGAAGTGCGGCATCAGTAAGGCACGCGTCTACTTCACCGTGCAGAACCCCTTCGTGCTCTTCTCGCCCTACACCGATGAGTCGGGCATGGACCCCGAGACCAACTCTTACGGCGACGACAACCAGGCCGTAAACACCTTCTACCAGTCGCGCCTGCTCGTGGTGGGCTTCAACACACCCTCTACCCGCAACTGGCTGCTGGGCTTCAACATCACCTTCTAAAACCATAAGCGCAATGAAAAAACAGAATATCAAGATAGCTGTCTCACTGCTCGTGGCGGGCATGACCCTCACCGGCTGCTCCAACGTGCTCGAAGAGACCGACCGCGAGGGCTACACCCCCGAATATTTCAAGACCAAGGCCGGCGTGGAGTCGGGCATCACCTCGCTCTATGCCAACCTGCGTTACTACTGGGGCAACGGCTATTGGCTCATCGCCAACGAGACCGGCACCGACGAGTACACCTTCGGCCACGGCGGCAACAACAACGACCTGCCCATCGACATGTCGAACAACGGTGAGCTCAACGCCACCAACTGCCGCGCCGACGTGCTGTGGGGCCTGGCCTTCCCCGATATCAACACCGCCAGTGGTGTGCTGGAGAATGGTGCTGCGGCCGGCGTGGCCGAGAGTCTGCTCTCCGAGGCCCGCTTCTTCCGTGCCTACGACTATTTCCAGCTGGTGCAGACCTTCGGCGGCGTGCCCCTCGACCTGGGTGCCGGCGAGCTGAGGTTCAACACCAGTGCCACGCGCCTGTCGGTGCGCAACACCGTGCCCGAGGTCTACACCAAGGCCGTGTTCCCCGACCTGCTCACCGCCATCGAGAACCTGCCCGAGACGGGGCGCGTGACGGGTGGCGTCACCAAGACGGCGGCAAGGCTCGTGCTGGCCAAGGCCTACCTCACCTACGGCTGGTGGCTCGAGAACCCCAACAACATTCCCACCTACCCCGAGTGTGAGCGCACCGACCCCGACGGCCACAACGCACAGTGGTACTTCCAGCAGGCCTACAACGTAGCCGTGGAGGCCATACAGCATCCCGGCAACTTCGCGCTCCAGACCTCGTTCTATCAGGTCAACGTGGGCACCAACGACCGCAACAGCGAGATATTGCTCTATGCCGACCACACGCAGAACAGCAACTACTACGACGGCGGCACCAACTTCGACTGGGCCAACGGCAATGCCCCCGGCAACTTCGCCCGTTGGATGTGCCGCTGGGACTACACCTTCCTGGAGTCGTCGAAGAGTGCTTCAGCTTGGACCGGCTTCCGCAGCGTGCAGCGTGAGGCCGTGCAGGGCAAAGACCGCCCCTGGAAGCAGATGGCCACGCCCATCGGCGTGATGACGAAGACGTTCAAGGAGAAGAACTACGACTCGCGCTTCGACGGCACCTTCGCCTATCAGTTCCGTGGCAACTGGGACAAGTCGGGAGTCATCGACGCCAAGGCCACGGCCTACAACGCCAACATGCTGCCCATACAGGCGCAAGACTCGGTGCTGACCTTCATCGACGACGATGAGGCCGCGGGCATTGTCTATCCCAAGGCCGGCACACCCAACGCCGCCGGCTCGGGAGCCTCGGCAGCCGGATTCAGCAATGTGGGTGCCGGTGTGCTGCCGGGTCGTGCCGACTATGTGATCGCGGCCAGCGGCATCAGCCGCTACGCCTGGCTCAACAACTGGAAGAACGGTATCTATCGCACCGGCGACACCGGACTGGGCAAGCCCAATGGCGACTCGCCGCGACCCTATCCCGTGCTCAAGTTCTCGGAGCTCTATCTCATCGCCGCCGAGGCAGCCGTCAAGGGTGCCACCGTCACCGGCAACTTCACGGCCTACAACCTGGTGAACGTGCTGCGCGCACGTGCCGGCAAGTGGACCTACGACAACAACCGCCAGCGCGAGAAGGTGGCCGACTACAGTGCACAGATGGTGGCGGCCACCCCGCAGACCATCACCATCGACTATATCCTCGAGGAGCGCTCACGCGAGTTCTTTGGCGAGGGCTACCGCTGGCTCGACCTCGTGCGCACCCAGTCGTGGCAACGCGTGGCAGGCACCTACACCATCTGTGGCAAGAACGTGGGCGACCATACCCCCCAGACCGTCACGCGTACCATCACGCCACAGAAATACTTGCGGCCCATACCGCAGGGACAGATCGACGCCCTACAGATGACCGACAGCGAGAAGGCTGCTTACCAGAATCCCAGCTACGAGTGATTGCCAGCGCATGCTGACCATATCTTATACATGAGGCTGCGAGCGGAGACCCTGCGGGGCCCTCGGCACGCAGCCTCATGGCTTATTCATGACCGATGAAGATGTCTTAATCGTTATTTATGAAGACAACACAAACACACAGCGTATTCCTTTTTTTGTCGGCCCTCGTGTTGCCGCTCATGGCCTGGGCACAGACCGACAAGTATGAACGCATGGGGCAGAAGGCCCGTGGCGTGATTGCCAGGATGACCGTCGACGAGAAGATCTCGCAGCTTATGAACGAGGCCCCCGGCATACCGCGACTGGGCATCAAGCCCTACGACTGGTGGAGCGAGGGGCTGCATGGCGTGGGGCGCGACGGCCGTGCCACCGTGTTTCCGCAACCCATCGCCCTGGGTGCCACCTTCGACCCCGCCCTGGTGCGCCGGGTGGGCGATGCTGTGGCCACCGAGGGGCGTGCCAAGTTTGAGGTGGCGCAGCGGCTGCAAAACTATTCGCGCAATGCCGGACTGACATTCTGGTCGCCCAATGTCAACATCTTCCGCGACCCGCGGTGGGGCAGGGGCATGGAGACCTACGGCGAGGACCCGTTCCTCTCGGGAACCCTCGGCACCGCCTACGTGCGCGGCATGCAGGGCGACGACCCCTTCTACCTCAAGGTGGGGGCCTGCGGCAAGCACTTCGCCGTACACTCCGGTCCCGAGGCCACCCGCCACACGGCCAATGTGGAGCCCTCGCGGCGCGACCTCTTCGAGACCTATCTGCCTGCCTTCCGCATGTTGGTGCAGCAGGGTAGGGTAGAGACCATCATGGGAGCCTACAACCGCGTGTACGGGCAGAGCGCGTCGGGCTCTACGTTCCTGCTCACCGACATCCTGCGCAGGCAGTGGGGCTTCCGCGGACACATCGTCTCCGACTGCGGTGCCGTAACCGACATCTACGAGGGCCACCACATCGCCAAGAGCGAGGCCGAGGCCTGTGCCATCGCCATCAAGGCCGGGCTCAACCTCGAGTGCGGCACCAGCTTCAGGGCCCTGCGACAAGCCCTCGACGAGCATCTGCTCACCGAGGCCGACCTCGACAAGGCCCTGCTGCCGCTGATGATGACGCGGCTCAAGCTGGGCATCCTCGAGCCCGACCCCGAGTGTCCCTACAACCACTTCGACGAGGCCCTCATCGGCTGCGACCGTCATATCCGGCTGGCCCACCAGGCTGCCCTGCAGAGCATGGTGCTGCTCAAGAACGACGGCAGACTGCTGCCCCTCGACAAGAACCTCCGCACGCTCTTCGTGGCCGGACCGGGGGCTGCCGATGCCTTCTACCTCATGGGCAACTACTTCGGCGTGAGCCACCGCTACAGCTCTTACCTGCAGGGCATCGTCTCGAAGGTGAGCAACGGTACGAGCGTCAACTACCGCCCGGCATTCATGCAGATCACCCCCGACCTCAACACCATGAACTGGGCCGTAGACGAGGCCGTGGCTGCCGACTATACCATCGTGGTGATGGGCAACAACGGCAACCTCGAAGGCGAGGAGGGTGAGGCCATCGCCTCGGCCACACGCGGCGACAGGGTGGGCATCGCCCTGCCCGAGTCGCAGATGCAGTATCTGCGCAAGGTGCGCAAGAGCAAGACAGACAGGCTCATCGTGGTGCTGACCGGCGGCAGTCCCGTCGACGTGCGCGAGATCTGTCAGCTGGCCGATGCCGTGGTCATGGCCTGGTATCCCGGCCAGGAGGGTGGTTATGCGCTGGGCGACCTGCTCTTCGGCGACGCCAACTTCTCGGGTCGACTGCCCGTGACCTTCCCCGCCGATGCCGACAAGCTGCCGGCCTTCGACGACTATTCGATGCAGGGACGCACCTATAAATATATGTCCGGCAACATCGCCTTCCCCTTCGGCTACGGACTGTCCTACAGCCGTGTGACCTACAGCGGCGCACGCCTCGTGGGCAAGGCCGACAAGAAGCGCGGTCTCACCGTGGCCTTCAGCGTGAAGAACGAGGGCGACAAGGCGGTCGACGAGGTGGTGCAGGCCTATCTCGCTGCTCCCGGTGCGGGCACCACCGCGCCCTTGCAGTCGCTGGTGGGCTTCAAGCGCGTACACCTGGAGCCGCATGGCGAGGCCACGGTAGAGCTCGAGGTCGCCGCCGACCGCCTGCTCACCGTACAGGCCGACGGCTCCTCGCGTCTGGTCAAGGGCCGGTATGTCCTCACCCTCGGCGCCGCCGCCCCCTGCCAGCGAGCCAGCGAGCTGGGCGTGAGCCAGACACAGGTGGAGTTCCGACTTTGAGCTTTTGTTGGTGGTCTGGTTTGTTGCGCTTCCATAATCTACGCCATTCTCACGAAATAAAAACCATCGCGCTAGCCTCCCCCTCCCCCCGGGGAGGGTCGGGGAGCCCCCCCCCTGGTGAGGGCAAGTGAGGGGGGGCAGCTACGCGAGCCAAGCATCAGCCAGCCACACCATAGTTCTCTTGTGGCCTGTGCGCCGTGATGCCACACAGAACTTGCCGTCGGGCTGTCATACTTCGAGTTGAAAGACGTTCTGCTTCGAGTCGATTCAGAGTCTGTTTCGAGTCGATATAGCGTCTGCTTCTAGTCGAACCACACTTTGGTTAGCATGCGGTATGTGTGTGTCGGCTACGTTGCCATGGCATGAAACAGTGCCTCCGCGTGAACCACACCTGTCAACATGTTTTTATCTCTCGCAGATGACGCAGATGACGCAGATTTTAGGCTGGCGCGATGATGATTGGCCCTCGCATACGCTCGGGGATTGACGCAGATGAAGCCCCTCCCCAGCCCTCCCCAAGGGGCGGGAGAGGCTGGCGCGATGGGGGACGCAGAGTCGTAGAGTTTAGATGACTAGTGATGTGGGTGTGCAGGTTCTGTGTCTTCAGTAGCCGCGCCGCGGCCTCCGTGTTATCGAAATGTGCCGGATGGTGTTTCGGTGAGATCCGTGACTTCCGTGGTTTAAAAAAACTGACGAGGGGGGTCTCAACTTTATGCCTATTTGTCTCAAAAGTCATCGTTTTTCTTTGCCAAATGAAATAATCTGTTTATTTTTGCGTCATCATCAAAACTATTATGGATGCCCGCGCCATACGACCCACGGGCGGTGACCTTCAAAGCTAACTCTAAAAACAAGAAACAATAATGAATGCAAATGAGAAAGGTA
>CAZBQA010000089.1:0-10664 GCA_964493905.1 uncultured Prevotella sp. | reverse complement strand
TGTTAATTATGACGATCCTAGTTACCGGTGCCAGCGGTTTTATTGGCAGTTTTATTGTTGAGGAGGCCCTGCGCAGGGGCTTCGAGACCTGGGCCGCCGTCAGGAAGTCCAGCTCGAGGGCATACCTGCGCGACGAGCGCATCCACTTCCTGGAGCTCGACCTCTCGTCGGAGCAAGCCCTCACAGACCAGCTCCGCGGCTATACCTTCGACTATGTGGTGCATGCCGCGGGAGCTACCAAGTGTCTGCATGCCAACGACTTCTACACCATCAACTACGAGGGAACGCGCAACCTGGTGAACGCCATCCTCAAGTTGCAGATGCCGCTTAAGCGTTTTGTCTACCTGAGCAGCCTCAGCGTCTTTGGCGACATCAAGGAGCAGCTGCCCTACCAGGAGATTACCGAGCACGACGTGCCACGCCCCAACACGGCCTACGGCAAGAGCAAGCTCAAGGCCGAACAGTTTCTCGACAGCATCGGCAACGCCTTCAACTACGTCATCCTGCGCCCCACGGGCGTCTACGGTCCGCGCGAGAAAGACTATTTCCTCATGGCCAAGAGCATCAAGGGACATGTCGACTTCAGCGTGGGATTCAAGCGCCAGGACATCACCTTTGTCTATGTGCGCGACGTGGTACAGGCCGTCTTCCTGGCCTTCGACCGCGGCATGTCGGGACGGCACTACTTCCTCTCCGACGGTAACGTGTACCAGAGCAGCACCTTCAGCAACTACCTGCGCAACGAGATGGGGCACCCCTGGTGGATAAGGGTCAAGGCACCCGTGTGGGTGCTCAGGGTGGTCACCTTCCTGGGCGAACAGGTGGGCAAGGCCACGGGCAAGATCACAGCACTTAACAACGACAAATACAACATTCTGAAACAACGCAACTGGCGATGCAACATCGAACCCACTTGCGATGAACTGGGCTACCATCCGCAGTATGACCTGCAACGCGGCGTCAGTGAGACCGTGGCATGGTACAAGGAGAACAACTGGCTATAATGAATATTTCCAAATACTTTGAACTGGAGAAGCATCCCAAGCAGGGACTCTTTGCATTGGAGTGGACGGTCATTGCCTATATGGCGTTCACGCTGATGCTTGTGCTTTTCTGCTATACCAAGGTCGACAATCCCGACGCTATGATATGGGGACGGGTGCGCATCGTGGCCGTGGGACTGGCCATGTGGGTGGTCTACCGACTCATGCCCTGCCGCGTGACGCGGCTGCTCAGGATACTCATTCAGATGAGTATGCTCGGCTGGTGGTACAAAGATACCTACAGCCTCAACGTGCTCTTCCCCAACCTCGACCACCTCTTTGCTGCGGCCGAACAGAGTATCTTCGGATTCCAGCCTGCACTGGTATTCGCCAGCCGATACCCCTCGGTCTTTGTCAGCGAACTGCTCGACATGGCCTACCTCAGCTATTTCCCCATCATCGCCGTGGTGGCGTTTTACTATTACTTCTACCGCTACAAGGATTTCGAGCGCTGCTGCTTCGTCTTCATGGCCTCGTTCCTCTCGTTCTACGTCATCTACGACCTGCTGCCCGTGGTGGGACCGATGTACTATTACAAGGCGGTGGGGCTCGACCAGGTGGCACGCGGCATCTTCCCCAGCGTGGGCGACTATTTCAGGACCCACTCCGACATGCTACCCTCGCCGGGCTATAAGGACGGGCTCTTTCACCAGATTCTGGTGGGCATGCACGAGACCGAGGAGAAACCCACCGCCGCCTTCCCCAGCTCGCATGTGGGCATATCGGCCATCGCCCTGCTGCTGGCCTGGCGCACGGGCAACCGCAAGCTCTTCTTCGCCATCCTGCCCTTTGCCCTGCTCATCTGCTTTGCCACGGTCTACATCCAGGCACACTATGTCATCGACGTCTTCGCCGGCCTGGCCTTCGGCATAGCCTTCTATTTCTTGTGGACCGGCGTGGCCAACCGAAGCAAGATGTAGGTTGGGTTGTTGGTTTGTTGGTGGGCTGGTTTGTTAGTTTGTCGCACGGCTACCAACCCACCAACAAACCAACCCACCAACAAACCAACAAACCAACTGTATTCGTAGGAAGATTTGACCATAACACGAAATATTATTCGTAACTTTGCAATCTTAAATGTAATTGATTAAGAATGAGTAAGAAACTATATATCGAGACTTATGGTTGCCAGATGAACGTAGCCGACTCAGAGGTCGTGGCCTCGGTGATGCAGATGGCCGGATATGAAATGACTGACAACGAGGAGGAGGCCGACGCCATCTTCCTCAACACCTGCTCGGTGCGCGAGAATGCGGAGAACAAGATCTACCACCGCCTCGACACCCTGCATGCAAAATTCAAAATTCAAAATTCAAAATTCAAGACCCAAGATTCAGAATCAGAAGTCAAGATTCAAGATTCAGAATCGGATGCCATCCCTGCTCCACACTCCCCCATCCTGGGTGTGCTGGGCTGCATGGCCGAACGCGTGAAGGACGACCTGGTGAAGAACCACCACGCCAACCTGGTGTGCGGTCCCGACTCGTACATGAACCTGCCTGAGATGATCGCGGCCGTGGAGTTGGGACAGCCGGCCGTCGACGTGAACCTCTCGACCACCGAGACCTACCGCGACGTCATCCCCCAGCGCATCGGCGGCAACAGAGTGAGCGGATTTGTGAGCATCATGCGCGGCTGCAACAACTTCTGCCACTACTGCATCGTGCCCTATACCCGCGGACGAGAGCGCAGCCGCGACGTGGAGAGCATCATCAAGGAGGTGCGCGACCTGCACGACAAGGGCTTCAAGGAGGTGACGCTCCTGGGGCAGAACGTCAACAGCTACGGCTTGCTGCCCAACGGCAAGCGGCCCGACGACGGCACGTCGTTTGCCCAGCTGCTCAGACTGGTGGCACAGACCGTGCCCGACATGCGGGTGCGGTTCACCACCTCGAACCCCGAAGACATGACCGAGGACATCCTCCATGCCATCGCCGCCGAGCCCAACCTCTGCAACCACATCCACTTCCCCGCACAGAGCGGCAGCAACAAGACGCTAAGACTGATGAACCGCAAGTACACCCGCGAGGAGTATCTCGACAAGGTGGCGGCCATCCGGCGCATCATCCCCGGCTGCGGGCTGTCGACCGATATCTTCGTGGGCTACCATGACGAGAGCGACGACGACTACCGCCAGACGCTCGACCTGGTGCGCGAGGTGGGCTTCGACTCGGCTTTCATGTTCAAGTACAGCGAGCGGCCCGGCACCTACGCCGCCAAGCACCTGCCCGACAACGTGCCCGAGGAGGTGAAGGTGGCACGCCTCAACGAGCTCATACGCCTGCAGACCGAGATCAGCGCCGAGCGCAACAAGGAGGACGAGGGCAAGGTCTTCGAGATACTCATCGAGCGCTTCGCCAAGCGTAGCCGCGAGCAGCTCATGGGGCGCACAGAGCAAAACAAGGCCGTGGTCATCGCCAAGGGCAACCACTACATCGGCGACAGGGTCATGGTAAGAATCACAGGCAGCTCGTCGGCCACGCTGATGGGCGAAGAAATCTGAATATGAAGGAATTTATCCAAGTGTTGCGGAGGTTCCTGCCTCCTTATAAGAAGTACCTCGCGCTGTCGGTCGTCTTCAATATCCTCTCCGCGATATTGAACGTCTTCTCGTTTGCCACGCTCATCCCCATGCTGGGCATCCTCTTCCAGACCGACACGGCGGGGCGCGCCACACACCTCATGCCCATCGAGATGGAGCATCTCAAGGAGTCGCTGATGAACAACATGGACTACTATGTCAACCAGCTCATCGCCGCCACCGGGGCCACCACCACCCTGCTCATCATCGGACTGGTGCTGGCCTTCATTACCTTCCTCAAGACGGGGGCCTACTTCCTCTCCTCGGCCACCATCATCCCCATCCGCACGGGCGTGGTGCGCGACATCCGCAACCAGCTCTACCGCAAGATCACCTCGCTCTCGCTCGGCTTCTTCTCCGAGGAGCGCAAGGGCGACATCATCGCCCGCATGAGCGGCGACGTGCAGGAGATAGAGAACAGCATCATGTCGTCGCTCGACATGCTGTTCAAGAATCCCGTGCTCATCATCATCTACTTTGCCGCCCTGCTGCTCATCTCGTGGCAGCTCACGCTGTTCACCATTGTCTTCGTGCCCGTCTTCGGATGGTTCATGGGCCTGGTGGGACGCAGGCTCAAGAGCCGCTCCATCAAGGCACAGGCCCTGTGGAGCGACACCATGAGCCAAGTGGAGGAGACGCTCGGCGGACTGCGCATCATCAAGGCCTTCTGTGCCGAGGAGAAGATGAACCGCCGCTTCGACGAGGTCAATACTGCCTACCGCAACAACATCATGCGGGTGAACATACGCCAGCAGATGGCCCACCCCATGAGCGAGTTTCTGGGCACGGTGATGATAGTCATCGTGCTGTGGTTCGGCGGCGTGCTCGTGCTCAACAGCAAGAGCATCGACGGCCCTTCGTTCATCTATTACATGACCATCCTCTACAGCATCATCAACCCCCTGAAGGAGTTCTCGAAGGCCGGATACAACATTCCCAAGGGACTGGCCTCGATGGAGCGCGTAGACAAGATACTCAAGGCCGAGGTCGACATCAAGGAGTCGGCCCAGCCCCACCACATCGCCACTTTCGAGCGCGACATCGAGTTCCGCAACGTGTCGTTTGCCTACGGACAGCCGGGGCAGGAGCTCCACTGGGTGCTGCGCAACATCAACCTGACCATTCCCAAGGGCAAGACCATCGCACTGGTGGGACAGAGCGGCGGCGGTAAGTCGACACTCGTCGACCTCATCCCGCGCTACTACGACGTGCAGGAGGGTGAGGTGCTCATCGACGGCATCAACGTCAAAGACCTGGGCATCCACGACCTGCGACAGCTCATCGGCAACGTCAACCAGGAGGCCATCCTCTTCAACGACACCTTCTACAACAACATCACCTTCGGCGTAGACCACGCCACGAAGGAAGATGTAGACAATGCCGCACGCATCGCCAATGCCTACGACTTCATCATGGAGTCGGAACAGGGCTTCGATACCAACATCGGCGACCGCGGCGGACGACTCTCGGGCGGGCAGCGCCAGCGCGTGAGCATCGCCCGCGCCATCCTCAAAAACCCGCCCATCCTCATCCTCGACGAGGCCACCTCGGCCCTCGACACCGAGAGCGAGAGACTGGTGCAGGAGGCGCTCTTCAAGCTCATGAAGACGCGCACCACCGTAGCCATCGCCCACCGACTCTCCACTATCAAGAACGCCGACGAGATCTGTGTCATCCACGAGGGACATATCGTGGAGCGCGGCACGCACGACGAACTGCTGGCCCGCGACGGCTATTACAAAAAACTGCACGACATGCAGTCGTAACCCACCAACAAACCAACCCACCAACAAACCAACCCACCAACAAACCAACCATCATGGAAGCATTGAAGACCATTACCATTTGCGACAATCCATTCATCGCCGACATTATCCGTCAGACCCTGGCCGACAACGGCATTGCCTGCATGGTTGTCGACCAAACCGTCCTGGGTGTCAACGGCGGCTACGGACCCATGCCCGGCCACGCCATCAGGGTTTATCAAAAAGATGCCGAGCAGGCACAGACCATCGTCGACGACATCCTGCAAAACAGATAGTCGGTAAGGAGATGGCAGAGCCCACCAACAAACCAACCCACCAACAAACCAACCCACCAACCCACCAACCCATGACGACCCTCGTCTACCATTTCTTCCGCATACTCTCGCTGCTGCCTCTCGGCGTGCTCTATGTGCTGTCCGACTTTGAGTATCTCTTGGTCTATCGGCTCATCGGCTACCGCCGCAAGATTGTCAGGCGCAACCTCACCACTTCATTCCCCGAGAAGAGCGAGGCCGAGCTCCGGAAGATTGAGCGCGAGTTTTACCGTTGGTTCTGCGACTATTTCTTCGAGGCCGTGAAGCTGCTCACCATCAGCGATGCCGAGCTGCGCCGCCGTTTTCAGGTGTATGGCTCCGAGGAGGTGGAGGCCCGCTTCCAGCGCGGACAAAACGTTGCCGCCATCCTCGGCCACTACTGCAACTGGGAGTGGCTCTCGTGTGTGGGCATCAACCTGCCGCCCGAGCGCGTCATGGGACTCATCTACCATCCCCTCTACAACAAGGCTTTCGACAATCTCTTCCGGCGCATCCGCTCGCATGAGAAGAACGGCGTGCCCATACCCAAGCACGAGATACTGCGCTACCTCGTCGACTACAAGCGCAAGGGCATCATGTCGATCTTCGGGTACATCTCCGACCAAGGCCCCAAATGGGAGAACATACACCTGTGGCTGCCCTTCCTCCATCACGACACGCCGGTGTTTACCGGTGGCGAGAAGATCATGCGCAAGATGAACGATGCTGTGTTCTACGTGGAGATGGCGCGCCCGCGACGCGGATACTACACCGCCACCTACCGGCTCATCACCGACGACCCCGCCGCCTTGCCCGAGTACGAGGTCACACGCCGCTTCTTCGAGATGCTCGAAGACACCATCCGCCGCGACCCGCGCTACTACCTCTGGACACACAACCGATGGAAACGCACCCGCGAGGAGTTCGAACGCAGGTTTGAGGTGGTGAACGGAAAGGTCATCCCCAAAAAAGACAACGCATGAGAACCATTAAGGTGAAGCCACGATACGAGTCGCTCAGGCCATGGCTGGAGCAGCTGCCCGACATCTTCGAGCAGCAGGGAGAGCATGTCTACGGCGGCAAGCGCAACTGGATCAAGCTCTTCGAGACTCCCTCTGGCCTACGCCTCAATGTCAAGCGCTATCATGCCCCACGCTTTCTCAACCTCCTGGTCTATTCGTACAGACTGCGCAAACCCAAGGGTGAGCGGGCGTGGCAATACCCCGACATCATGCTGGCCAAGGGCATACAGACGCCCGAGGTGGTGGCGCTCATCGAGGAGCACAACCGACTGAACCTGCTGGGATACAGCTATTTGATTACCCTGCAAGTAGATTGGAACCATACATTATACGAGTTTGGCGATGCCAAACCCGGAGAATATGAAGAAGCCGCCAAGGCCCTGGGACGCTTCGCCGCCTATATGCACGACCAAGAGGTGATGCACAAAGACTTCACCCCAGGCAACATCTTATGGAAGAAAGACAATGAGGGCTACCACTTCTGCGTTGTCGACATCAACCGCATGTACTTCGGTCCGGTCACGCCCAAGGCGGGTTTAGGCAACCTCGTCAGGTTCTGGGGACCCAAAGGGTTTACCGAATTGCTCGTGACCGAGTACGCACGCATCAGGGGCATCGATACCCATGAGGCGCTCGCCATCGCCATGCCGGCCCGCGCAAAGTTCTGGAAACGCTATCAGAAGAAACACCACATACCATTCCGCCTGGAGCTGTGACCCGCCATCACATCCGTGCCCACGCAGCCGCACACCGGCCGGAAGCACCGCAGCACGCAAGCAACGGCCAACAACAATATAAATAAGGGCAGCAGCCTCCATACTACTAATTATACACAATGAATATACTTGTAATCCGATTCAGGCAGCTGGGCGATGCCATCCTGGCCACGCCGCTGCTCAACACCCTGCATGCCACCTTTCCCGAGGCGCATATCGACCTGGTGCTCAACGCGCACATCGCCCCACTCTTCGAAGGCCATTTGGCCCTCCACCGCATCATCACCTTCACCGACGATGAGCGCCACCACATGCTGACCTACCTGCGCAAGGTTTGGCGCACGGTACACCATACGCGCTACGATGTCATCATCGACATGCGCTCCACCCTCAACACCCAGCCCTTTGCCTTGTTCTCGCTCCATACACCATACCGCGTGGCCGTGCGCAAGGCTTACACACGCGTGGCCTCCAACCACCTGCTGCCCAAGTGGGGCAGCAAGAGCATGGTAGACCACAACATCGGCCTGGCCACGCCCTTGCAAGTCCTCCGCCCCCTCGTGGCCGACCGCCACATCACCCTGCCCATGCCCCCTGCCGCGCTGGCAGCCATGCAGCAGTATCTCGACCGCATGGGCATCGACCGCACCAAGCCTATCGTGCTCATGGGCGTGACGGCCAAGCTGAGCCACAAGACGTGGGACGAGGAGCGTATGACCGAACTCGTCGACCGCTTCATCGACCGCTATCCCGAGGCACAAATTATCTTCAACTACGCCCCGGGACAAGAGGAGGCGAATGCCCGACGCATCTACGCCAACCTCCGGCGGCCCGACTGCGTCTTCATCGACGTGCAGGCCAAGAGCCCCGGCGAGCTCCTCGCCCTGTCACAATGTATCACGCTCTACTTCGGCAACGAGGGCGGCGCACGCCACATCGTCCATGCCGCCGGACGGCCCTCCTTCGTCGTCTGCGCCCCACGCTCCATCAAGTCTACCTGGATACCGCAAGACCAGGTGCCGGCCGACGGCATCTCGGCGGCCGACCTCGCCGACACTACGGACATGACCGACCGCCAGAAATACGAACTCATTACCGTCGACGAAGTGTGGCGGCGCCTCAACGATTTCATCGGCCACCACCACATCAACCTCAATCCATCTGTATAGCCTTATGAACATCGCATCCGACACATCGCTCATCATCACCACCTACAACAACCCTCCCTTCCTGGAGCTGGTACTCAAGACCGTCATGGTCCAGCACATCCTGCCCGGCGAGGTGATCATCGCCGATGACGGGTCGACCGACGAGACGCGACAGCTCATCGACCGCTACCGCAAGACATTCCCCGTGCCCCTCATACACTCGTGGATTCCCGACGAAGGCTTCCGCGCGGCCAAGTCGCGCAACGTAGCAGGGGCCAAGACCACAGGCACATACATCATCCTGATAGACGGTGACATCCTCCTGTCGCCCCATTTCATCGAAGACCATGTCAGGCTGCGCCAACACGGATGCTTCGTCGCAGGCAGCCGCGCACGCCTCAGCCGGAGGGCCACCGAGCACATGGTGCAGACACTCAACCCACATATCGGATTCTTCACCCGTGGACTGGGCCGCCGACTGGTCATGCTGCGCATGCCGTGGCTACACCCTTTGGTCAAGGGACATACCGACCTGCGCCACGCCCGCAGCTGTCATCTCGCCGTATGGCGCGACGACTATCTCAAGGTCAATGGCTTTGAAGAGAAATTTGTGGGATGGGGTATCGAAGACTCGGAATTTGTGCAACGCCTGTTCAACAATGGCTTACAACGTAAGAACGCCAAGCTCATGGCCCCCGCCGTCCACCTCTACCATCCCGAAAAAAGCAAGGAGCGCACGGCAGAAAACAACCGCATGCTCAGAGAAACCATCGAGAGCGGAAGAAAACGGGCCGAGGTAGGCATTGACCAATATCTCGACACCACAGAGAATACAAAGGGATAACGCTATGCGGGCGGGCGACCGAAGGATACAGCCGGACGAATGCTCTTGGCCTGCTTACACTACCTTTCTTGGGCGTGAAATGGTTTTCACCAAGTTAATCAATAGGTAAATCAGGCTCTAATGTTTCTCTAATCAACCTCTAATCAACCTCTAATATTTGCTCAAACACGCTTGACAATTCCCATTGCTTGCTATCAAACGGCAAACAACACTTTACCCTTTGGAGTGTGCCATTTGGTTGCTACCGTTGACCGCTGACACCTTCCCGCTCCCTGACCTACGTTGCACCTCCGCATCAAACAAATGGATGATGGATTACATTCTTTTTGGATAAATGCGTATCTTTGCAATTATAACCGTCTAAATCATCTTCACTTATGACAGTGTGCGTTATCATTTCCACCTACAACAACCCTAAGTGGCTCGAAAAAACGCTTTGGGGCTATATGCACCAGCTAAGGCCTGCCGACGAAATCATCATTGCCGACGACGGCTCCGGCGAGGAGACGGCCGAAATGATAGCCCGATACGCCGCATGGCTGCCCATACGCCATGTGTGGCACGAGGACCACGGGTTCCGCAAGACCACAATTCTGAACAAAGCCGTGGAGAAGGCTACGGCCGACTATCTCATTTTCACCGACCAAGACTGCATACCGCGCGCCGACTTCATCGCCACCCATCTGCGCTATGCCCGTAAAGGTACGTTTCTAAGTGGGGGATACTTCAAGCTGCCCATGACCATCAGCCAGCAGATCACCCAAGAAGACATAGCCGAAGGCAGTGCCTTCAGCTATCGATGGTTGCGACGGCAGGGAATGAGATGGTCTTTCAAGTGCACCAAGCTCATGCACTGGACATTCATGAACCGCCTCACCACCACCCATGCCACATGGAATGGCATGAACTCGAGCACCTGGCGGGAAAACATCATCGACGTGAACGGCTTCGATGAGCGCATGCAATATGGCGGCGAAGACCGCGAGATGGGCGAGCGAATGATGAACAACGGGCTGCGGGGCATACAGATACGGTACAGTGCCATCGTGCTGCACCTTGACCACAGCCGGCCGTATGTGAACAACGAGGCGCTGCGGCGCAACCACGACATACGCCAGGCCACCAAGGCCAACCGCTCCACCTACACACCTTATGGCATCAGGAAGACCTAGAGTAATATAGGTGGGGTCTATTAAGGTGGGTTCTATTAATTACCACCGAAACAAAATCATCAAATCATGGGTTACGTTT
>CAZBQA010000088.1:0-10683 GCA_964493905.1 uncultured Prevotella sp. | reverse complement strand
AACCCATGATTTAATGATTTGGTTTCGGTGGTAATTAATAGAACCCACCTATAATTATTTGTTTGCAAGAAGTTTCTCATTGAAAAAACGCTGTATCTTGCGACTGATTTGGTCGACATACTCTTTGACATAGTAGGTGCGTATGTGCGTTGCGCCGGGCACAATGAAGAGTTCTTTGTCGGCTGTAGAGCTCGCCTTGGCAAAGGCTTCTTCCGACATATATCGGCTGTCGGCTTTCTCTCCGGCGATGACCAGCAGGGGCTGGGTAATGAGGTCGGCATGATCGGTAGCGTCCCACGCCATCATGTCCATCAGCGAACTTTTGAGATAGGCACCTGTGGCATGGGGTGTCTTGTGGGTGACGCTATAATAAAAGTAACCTTCACGATAAAGGTCCACCTTGATGTTGCGTGCTTCCTCGGGCGTCATGTTGGCAAAGCCTGCCGGTTGCGGCGTTGCCCCCTTTGCCTCGGCCTGCCGCGCCATACTCACCTCGGCTTGCCGTTCAAAGATATTGTTCATCTGTGTGCGCATATATCCATTGCGTCGCACGTCGCCCGTATTAAACAGGCTGATGGTTGCCACTGCCTTGATACGTTTGTCTACTTGCGCGGCGGCAAAGGTGTAACCGCCTCCGCCGCAGATGCCCAAGGCTCCAACCCTGTCGGCGTCTACCCCAGGATAGTTCTGGATAAAGTCCACGGCTCCCATGATGTCGCCCATGCGGTAAAACGGTTTGTCTGTCATACGGGGCTCGCCACCGCTCTCGCCCTGGAAGCGAGCGTCGAAGGCAAGTGTCACAAAACCAGCCTCAGCCAGCCGCTGGGCATACAGTCCGGCCACCTGGTCTTTGCTGCCCCCATTGGGATGCGCCACCACCACCGCAGGGTATGACGCCCGTGCGTCGTATCCCGCCGGCGTGTAAACGTTGGCTACCACCTTGATTCCCTCCACGGTGTAATTCACTTTGTGAACATTCACTTGGCCGTCAACATTGCTGCCGATGGCGTCTTCATAAACAAGCCCGAAGGCGTTGGGGACAAGTGTAGGTCCTTCATCCCCATACTGTTGTGCGTTTGCTGTCATAAAACTAGTTATCAAAATCACGATTGATATAATCTCTTTCATTCCTTATATTATGCTTTAAATTAATATTACGAAGCATCATCATCTTTGGTTGCAAAGATACAAGCTTTGTTGCTATTCCCTTTTATAAATATTACTTGAATAAGTGTACTTTTTCCCGAAAACACACAAGTCCTAGAGTCTTTTGGATTCTCCAGGAATAGTATTGGTAACGATTGGTTGGTGAGCATGCTGGAAGGGGTAAGACTTACGGCAACGCTGAACATCCTCATAAATAAGGGTTGTGAGTTGTCGAGAAAAGTAGTACCTTTGTACTTCGTCGGAAGAGGGAGGCTCGTGGTCGTGCTCTTCCTATCAATATCTGTATGCAATGGACAAAGAACTGATTGACAAATACAACGTGTCTGTGCCGCGTTACACAAGCTATCCGCCTGCTAACTATTTCAAGGATTTCGGCCAGGAGCAATACCTGGAAGCTGTAGCAGAGAGCAACCACGCCCAGAACAACAACATCTCTTTTTACCTCCACATGCCCTTTTGCAGGCGCTTGTGCCACTATTGTGGCTGCAACTCGTATGCCATGCCGCGTGAGGAGCAGGTGAAGGCTTATCTCGAAGCCTTGCACCGGGAGATCGATCTCGTGGCGCGGCACCTGGATAAGGGGCGCAAGATTTCGCAAATCCACTACGGCGGTGGCAGTCCCACGGCCATGCCCGTGCCGGCACTGCGCGAAATTAACGACCATCTGCTCTCGCTCTTCCCAACGATCGACCGTCCCGAGATTGCCATCGAGTGCCATCCAGGCTATCTGTCGCACCACGACTGGGAGGGGCTGGTGGAGGCGCGCTTCAACCGCTTCAGTCTGGGTGTTCAGGATTTCGACGCGGATGTGCTGAAGGTAGTCAACCGCGTGCCCGCCCAGCTGCCGATGGAAGAGATCGTGGCCATACTGCGCCACGCCGGTGCCGGCATCAACATGGACTTCCTGTTTGGTCTGCCCCGCCAGACGGCCGACAGTTTCAACCACACCATCGCACAGGCGGTGGCATTGCGCCCCGACCGTGTGACCACGTTCAGCTACGGCCACTGCCCGTGGATCTTCAAGCGGCAACTCATACTGGAGAAGGCCGGACTGCCTTCGGCCGAGGAGAAATCGCTGATGTTCCAATATGCCCGTCAGACCCTCCATGAGGCCGGCTATATGAGTGTAGGACTCGACCACTTCGTGCTCCCCGACGATGAACTGGCTATTGCACTGAACACCCACCAGCTGCACCGCAACTTCCAAGGCTACTGCACGCGTCGCACCACGGCGCAGGTCTACGCCTTCGGAGTTACAGGCATCAGTCAGCTCGACACGGCCTACTCCCAGAACACTAAGGTCATCGACGAATATGTGTCGGCCATGGCCCAGGGAAGGCTCGCCGTGAGCAAGGGCTATAGGCTGTCGGCCCAGGAGCGTGTGGCCCGTGAGGTGATCGAGATGCTGATGTGCAACTACCGTGTCGACTGGAGCGCGCTGGCCGCTGCGCTGGGGTGTAGTGAGGATGAGGTCAAGCATGCCGTACACTACGATGAGGCACAGCTGGCAGAGATGCAGGCCGACGGCGTGATTCACTACGATGCCGACAGTCTGGTGATGACCGGCGAGGGCAACCCCTTCGTGCGCAACGTGGCGGCAGCCCTCGACCCGCTGATGGTCAACACCACCAAGAAATTCTCAAAACCGATATAATATATGCAACGAAATCAAGAAGTCATTGTCGTTGGAGCCGGGCTCACCGGACTCACCTGCGCCTGGCAGCTGAAGAAGAACGGGCGCGACGTGGAAATATTGGAACGGGCCGACCGCATCGGCGGACTCATGCAGACTGTCGAGGTCGACGGCTTTGTCATGGAGCAGGGACCGAGCACAGGCACTGTGAAGTATGCCGAGGTGGCAGAACTCTTCGACGACCTATGTGGTCGCTGTGAACTCGAGGAGGCCGCCGCTGCGAGCAAGAGCCGCCTCATCTGGAAGGGCAGCCGCTTCCACGCCCTACCCTCGGGTCCCATCGGTGGACTGACGACACCGCTGTTTACGCTGAATGATAAGTTGCGCATCCTCTTTGAGCCCTTCCGCAAGAAGGGCACCAATCCCAATGAGAGCGTGGGCGCGCTGGCCGAACGACGCCTGGGCAAGTCGTTTGTCGACTATGCCGTAGACCCTTTCCTCTCGGGCGTGTATGCCGGCGACCCTTATCGCCTGCCCACCCGGTTGGCCCTTCCCAAACTCTACCAGCTGGAGCAGCGTTATGGCAGCTTCATCAAAGGGGCCCTGGCCTTGGCCCGCAAGCCCAAGACCGCCCGCGAACAGCGTGCCACCAAAGCGGTGTTTTCGGTGAAGGGCGGTTTCAGAAATCTTATTGACGCCATGGGCGAGGCCATCGGGGCCGACCGTATCTCACTTGGGTGCAAGGACATCCTTATCACACCGATGGGCAACCGTTGGAAGGTGAGCTGGGGCACAGAAGAGGTGGTGGCCGACCAGGTGGTGACTACCTGTCCTGCCTACGAGCTGCCGGCATTGCTGCCCTTCTTGCACGATGAGGAACTGAAGGTGCTCAGCAGTCTCTACTACGCCCCCGTGGTGGAGGTAGGTGTGGGCATACGCGACACGGAGGGAGTGGAGTGGAAAGCCTTTGGCGGTCTGGTGCCCTCCAAAGAGCAGAAGAAAGTGCTCGGCATACTCATGCCCTCGGCCTGCTTTGCCGACAGGGCGCCCCAAGGCGGGTGCAACTTCGCTTATTTCATGGGTGGCGTGCGGCATTCGGAGGTGATGCAGCTATCGGATGATGAGCTGACAGCCATCGTCAACAAGGCTCTCCACGACATGCTGAAATTTCCAGCGGGTAAGCGTGCCGATGTAGTGCGCATCTTCCGCCATAAGCATGCCATCCCCCAATATATGGAAGGGACCGACGAGCGACTGGCTACCATCGAGTCTGTAGAGAACCGTTATCCCACGCTGCATATCGCCGGCAACATCAAGGACGGCATCGGCATGGGCGACCGTATCAAGCAAGCCGTAGATGTGGCCGTTGCCATCTGCCAGTAGCATCATGAAACGCACTATTCTCATCACTGCCCCCAGGGGCTATGCCGAGCGCTTGGACGCCGCGCTGAGGGCTGTCTCGGAACCCGGCGGGCTGTGCTTCGAGCCGGTGGCAGTGCCATTGATCGAGACGGAGGTGATGCCCACGACCGACGGCGCGAGGACTCTGCGGTCTACGCTCCACGATGCCGACGTGGTGGTGTTTACGAGCAGGAAGGCGATAGAGGCGGTGCATTACTGGTGTCGGCACGACATAGGCATGCTCTCTCCCGAGGCCAGCTATGTGGCCATCGGGCGGGATGTAACGCTGATGACGGCATTGCTGGGCAAGCCTCAGGGGCTACCCGACTGCGAACCAAGTTTGATGGGGATTGTGAAGGCACTGGCTGGTATGCCCGGTGCCGGGGAGAAAAGAGTGGTGGTCTTGGGCCCCCGAGTGGTGGGTATGCCTGAGCCTGCCACGGTACCCGAGTTTCTGGAGACCTTGGGCGGTGTTGTCGGCGAGGTGCGTTATCTGCCGGCCTATACCACGCGCAGCGCCTCTGGCGAGACGCGGCAGAGGGTGCGCAACCTCTTGCGACAGGGCATAGACTGTGTGGCGCTGACCAGTGGGGGAGAGGCGCAGGTGTTCAGGCAGGTCTTGGAAGACGGTCTCGAGCAAATGAGCCTCCTGAGCCACACCACGCTGGCGTGCTTTGGGCCCTATACGGCCAGATGTGCGCGGACAGCGGGGCTACCGGTGCATTTTGTCTCAGATAGGTATCACTCGTTCACAGCGTTTGCCGAGCGACTGAAGCATTACCTTTCTTCGGTCTGAACAGCACAGCCACATAAACGAAGCTCAGCAGGGCGATGACCGTCTCGACCACATATACGCCTTGGTAGTCGAAATACTTGCCGATGCTGCCCGATGCCACAGCGATAAGCAGTCCGCTGAGGTGTGTGATAACGACCTGAATCGTGAAGTCGGTACCCTCGCGTCCAGGGCGCACCATCTGCATGGCCGAGGTATAGACTACCACCGTGGCCAGACCATAGCAGGCCTTGATGTAGAGCATGCCGATGACATACACCACAATGTTGAACGGCAGGAAACTGGTGAGGAGAAAATAGAGCGGGCCGACAACGATGAGGGCTGCAATGGCAAAGCGGGCCTTGGCAATGCCCACCTTGCGTACCAGCACACCCGAGAACCAAGCCATGACAAACGACACCGAGGTGCCCAGGATGCCGGTGAGGAATCCAATCTCTTTCATGTCATAACCTTGGTCGACAAGGAAGGGGCGGACGGTGGAGAGTATGCCGATGATACCCATATAGAAAAGCACGAGAAATCCCAACTGTGGCAGGATGCTGCGACGTGAGAAAAACCAGATGAAGTCTGAGGGACGGGCCCGCTCTTTGGATTTACGGTCTTCTTGGATCTTGATGTTTTTGTTGAGCACCAGCGGGATGAGCATGCAAATGACAAACATGCCCAGGCAGGGCACCACCACATTCCAGCCATAACGATGGAGCACCATCAGCAGAAGACCGCCACCCACCAGCGTGCCGCCGAAACTGCCCATCGACTGCATGCTGTTGACAAGGCTCTGGTCGTGCTTCTTGAAAAAGAGGATGGCCAAGGCATCGGTGGCAATGTCTTGTGTGGCAGAGGCCATCATCGAGATGAAGAACAGGATGAGGATGAGCAGAAGGTCGGTCTTTACATCAAACAGTCCGGTGCAGAACAGGGCGATGGCATACACCAGTTCGGTAGAGATAATGGTCTTTTTGTAGTCGGCTACGGTGAGGCAGTGGCGGTCGATATAGGGCGACCATAGAAACTTCAGCAGCCAGGGCAAACGCACCAGGTGGAGCAGACCGATGATCTGGAGGTCGTAGTGACCCTGTCGCATGGTGACCTGCAGGGCCGTCATGAGAAACGACTGAGGCACAAACTGTGAGATATACAGGCACAGAAATGTGCCCAGGTTGATGACCTTGCCGTTGCCGCCAAAGGTCGTTGCGGGTATGCTTGCTGCTTTGCTTCCTATTTCTTCCATGTTTCTTTCAGTTGTCTTAAGCACGCTATCAGAAATTGGCGCTGAGCGATGTACCGAAGGTCAGGGGCTTGCCCTTCTGGGCATAGTTGCCCTTCGACGACTTAAAGCCATAGGCCATATAGTCGGTGTCGGTGAGGTTCTTTCCCCAGAAGTCCCAGGTGAGGCAGCCCTTGGTGAGGCTCACCTTGGCATTGAGCGTGGCATAGAAGTCTTGGCTCACCACATTGTCGTCGGCCCAGTAGATGCGTCCCAGTCCGGTCATGCCGGCACTGATGGTTACCTTGTCGATCCACCCTGCGGGCAGCAGCGTATAACTGCCATTGATGGCCAAGGTGTGGTTGGGCACCATGGGCAGGCGGTTGCCGGTATAGTCTTCCTTGTCACTCTTCTTGTAGTCGAGATAGCGGGCATAGGTATAGCCATAGCTCATATTGAGCTGCAGACCGCTCAAGGGGCGATAGCCCACCGTCAGTTCCAGGCCCTTGCTGTCGGTATGTGCCGCATTGGTGATGAGGTTGCCTTGGCCAAGGATGGTGTAGGTGGCTTGCATGTCGCGCCAGTCGATATAGAAGAGGTCGAACTCGGCCGTCAGCTTGCCGTCCAGAAACATGGTGCGGGCACCCACCTCATAGTTCCAGCTGTATTCTGGGTCGTAGGAACGCTCGCTGGCTTCCTTGGCGCTCTCGTTGAAGCCGCCGGGCTTGTAGCCGCGTGTGATGCTCGCATAATAGAGAAAATGACGGGTGGTGAGATATTGCAGGGTGAACTTAGGGGTGAACTGTGTGAAGTGGGCCGAGCTGTGGAAGTCGAGCAGGGGCGACGTTGCACCGGTGCCGAGGTCGAGTTTCTCGCGGTGATAGTCAGACTTGGCATGTTCGTAGTCGAAGCGCAGACCGGCAGCCGCCGACAGTCCGCGCCAGAGATTGTACGAACTCTGATGGTAGATGGCCAGCGACTGATTGGGCGTGATATTGTCGGTAGGTGTTGCCGTTCCGGCTGTGAATGCGTTGTTCTGAATAAACTGATGGGTGTGCATCATCATGCCAAAGATGCCTGTGATCCACTGGTATCGGCTGTTGTTGTTCGACTTCAGCGTAAACTCCTGCGAGACCATGTTCTGGCGGTAGTTGTTTTCTACAAACGACTTGTCGTCGATGGTGAAGTCTTGGTCGATGGCCTGATGCGACTTGATGTATTGGAACGAGGTCTGACTGTTGAAGCTGAGCCAGCTGTTGGCATAGCGCGCGTTAAGACCGGTGGAGGAGATGAGTCGGCGGAAAAGACTGTAGCGGTTGTAGTTGATGTCCTCGAGTCGGTCTTCCTCCACGTTATAGGGAGCATAAGGGTAGCCGCCCTGGTCGCTGTAGGTCAGCGTGCTGTTCAGATGGAGCGTCCAGCGGTCTGAGGGTTTCCAGTACAGGCCGATGCGCCCCTCGCCTTCATCCATGTCGTCGGCTTTGTCGTTGAGGTAGGCATTCTCGAACATACCGTCGTTGTGATAGTAAGAGCCTGCGGCGCTGAAACCGAAGTGCTCGCTGAGCTTGGTATAGTTGGAGAACTGGGCGGTGACATCGTTATACTTGCCATACCCCAGCTTGATGCGTGTGTTCTGGTAGTCGAGCGGGTTGTGGGTGTACACGTTGATGATGCCTGCAATGGCGTTGCGGCCGTAGAGCGTGCCCTGGGGGCCACGCAGCACGTCGATGGCTGCGATGTCGCTGAGGTCGATGTCGAAGGCCGACGATTCATAATGCGGCACCCCGTCGACGTAGAAGCCTACGGCGGCACCTTTTGACTTGGCACCGATGCCGCGGATGTAGATAGGAGTGTTGGCACGCGAGCCATAGTCGGGCATGAAGAAATTGGGCATGACGGCCGACAACTCCTTGATGCTGACCACCTGTTGGTCTTGCAACAGACGAGCATCGGCACGCGTTGAGGCCGTGGGGGTGAGGTTTCTTCGGTTCTGTTTGAAATCGGTCACCACTACTTCTTCCAGGGTCACCTTCTTGTACATACTGGTGTCGGCGGGGAGGTCGGGTGTAGGGTGAAGTGTCAATGATAATAAAAGTAACTCGTTAAGCATCTTGTATGATATTGGTTCCCCTTGAAATTGAGTGCAAAGGTACGGGAAACTATTTTTCTTTACAATCCTCATTTATAAGGAAATTGCCTGTGCTCGGCCTAAAATCCTTATAATTGAGGATTGTAGGTGTCAGCTAAAGTGCTTATTTTTGCCGCACGATGGAAAAGCTCAGAAATACATTATTACTCGATACAATCCGAGGCGTGGAGGTGCCCCGCCCCCCTGTCTGGCTGATGCGTCAGGCTGGGCGCGTATTGCCCCGTTATCGTGCGCTTGCCGCGCAACATGGCTTTGGGGGCCTCATGGCAGATGCCGACCTGGCAGCTACGGTGACATTGATGCCCGTGGAAGAGTGGGGGATGGATGCCGCCATTCTCTTCAGCGACATCCTCGTGGTTCCCATGGCGATGGGTGTGGAGGTGGAATGGACGAGGCAAGGGCCGCTGATACCCCACCCGCTGATGCAGTACGACAATCCTGTGCGGGAGCTGGGGTGCGATAGGCAACCGTTGGAACGCTCGTATCGTGCCATCGACAGCATCGTGGCCAAGCGCCAGGGCTCTGTGCCACTGATCGGTTTCTGCGGCGGTCCGCTCACCTGTCTGTGTTATATGTTGCAGGGCAATGGCAGCAAGGATGGATTTGCCGAGGCCGTGAAATATTTCTATGCCCACCGCCAGACCACCCGACAACTGGTGGAGGCCTTCACCGAGATGAGCGTTGCCTATGCCTTGGAACAGGTGCGACACGGTGTTGAGGTTTTCCAGCTCTTCGAGTCGTTTGCAGGAGCAGTGCCCAACGAGCTCTACCGCGAGCTGTTCCTCCCATCCGTCAGGCGCATCCTGTCGGCAGTGCGCGAGCAGGGCGTGCCAGCCATCTTCTTTCCCAAGGGCATCGGCGCCGGCCTCGGAATGATAACGCCTGATGTGTGCGATGTGGTCAGCATAGACTGGCAGACCTCTCTCGACCATGCCCGCTCTGTTCTCGACCCCGCCCTTGGCCTGCAGGGAAACCTCGACCCACGACTGCTCTATGCGCCACAGCAGGTCATTGCCCGACACTTGGAGCGTTACCTGCCTTTCTTCCGCAGCCATTCACGCTGGATATTCAACCTGGGGCATGGGCTCATCAAGGACATTCCCCATGAGAACGTCACCTTTCTTGTCGACTGGGTGAAGCTGGCTGCGTGGCGATAGACCATCGGCGCAAGGGGCAAGGTAAGTTATGGAAAGATACTACTCCGGGCATGAAGGTGAGTATGGCATGCTCATTGCAAATCCACGGGAATAATCAACACCACTCCAGATGGCATGGTGACGTTGATGTCGCTGAAAGATAAGGGCTGACCAACTTCTTAGCCAAGGTCTTTGGGAAAATCATGTCCAAAGACTTGTGATGAACATAGGACTCTCGTCTACCCCCTTCTTGAATCCGCACGACTCATAAAACTTCAGACTCTTGTCGTAAGCCACAAGAGAGATCCGTAGGTAGTCTTTATATTGTACCTTCATCATCTCCACGAGTTTCCTGCCGATACCCATGCCCTGATACTCGGGTCGCACCAGCAGGTAATGGATGTAGGCCGTCATGATACCATCATCCATGGCGCAGGCGAGACCGATAAGCTTGTCGCCGTGCCATGCCGAATACACGGTCTTGTAATTGCGCATGGCCACGACGAGTTTGTCAGGGTAGTGTCCTGACGACCATTCCACCGAGAGGAACAACGCTTCCAGATCTTCTTTCGTAAACTCGTGCGTGTCGTGATAGGTTATTGTCATATCTTGTATTATTGTTTATAGTGATTCATCCAAACGTTCCGTGACGGCAAGCTACCGGTCTACGACCATGACGAATAGGGGTGTCAGCAAGTAGCCGGAGGATGGGTGCCGGCCTAAACATGGGGTAGATTAGACAGGGTGTACTTTACCCAACTCACTAGATATAGTACTCCGCGGCATCGATGAGGCCGGCGCGGAGGGCGTATTTCGTGGCCTCGTGGGCATTGTTGACGCCGAGTTTGCGGAAGATGTTCTTGCGGTGGGTGTTGATGGTGTGGAAACTCGAGAAGCGCTGGTCGGCAATCTCCTTGGTGGTCATGCCGAGGGCGATATCCTTGAGGATCTCGGTCTCAGTGCGGGTGAGGTTCACCTGTTCGTGCTTGTCGGTGTCTTGGGTGAGCAGCAGTTCGGTGGTGTGCTGACAGATAAATCGGCGGTGGGCAAGGGCGTAGGTGATGGCCTCGCGTATCTCGTTGAGGGGCGACTCCTTGAGTAGGATGCTGAACTGCTGACTGCTGGCCAGGATGAGTCGCACGAAGTCGGTGCTCAGCTCCTCGCTGAAGAGCAGCCAGTGCGACTGCTTGAAACGCT
>CAZBQA010000087.1:0-10761 GCA_964493905.1 uncultured Prevotella sp. | reverse complement strand
CCCACCCCGCCCTTGGGCGAAATGGGAGAGAATATCAGGTGCCGGTCTGCAGACCGGACTATCGTGCTGGGGGTGCGGCTTACTTGGCAGCCAGGTAGCGGTCTACCTTGCCGGCCGCCTTCAGTCCGTCGGCAATGGCACGCACCACCAGGGACGCTCCTTCGGCGGCATCGCCGGCCACAAACACGTTTTCAGCAAACTTGGGCTGCTGGGGCTTGAGGAATCCCATGGCCAGCAACACCATCTCGGCCTTGATGACCTCGGGCTTGCCCACGGGCTCCATGATGGGACGGCCGCCCTCGGGGTTGGGCTTCCAGGTTATCTCCTGCACCTTCACGCCGGTGAGCTGTCCGTCCTTGCCCAAGAACTCCAGTGAGTTGATGTTCCAGCGGCGCACGCAGCCCTCCTCGTGGCTCGAGGTGGTCTTGAAGGTGCGCGGCCAGGCCGGCCACGGGTTGGCGGGGTCGTCGGGGGCATCGATGGGCTTGGGCATAATCTCGATCTGCGTCACGCTCTTGGCACCCTGACGGTGGGCCGTGCCGATGCAGTCGGAACCGGTGTCGCCGCCGCCGATCACGAGCACATTCTTGCCGTGGGCGTTCACCAGCTCGTCTTTCTTAAACTCCATGCCTGCCAGCACGCGGTTCTGCTGGGCCAGCATATCGAGGGCGAAATAGACACCCTTGAGCTCGCGGCCGGGAATCTTCAGGTCGCGGGCCTCGGGCGTACCTGTACAGATCACCACGGCATCAAAACCCTCCGGCAACTTATTCACATCTACATACACGCCATACTTAAAGACGATACCTTCTGCCTCCATCACCCGCAGGCGACGGTCGATGACGGCCTTGTTGAGCTTGAAGTTGGGTATGCCGTAGCGCAGCAGTCCGCCGGCAGCCTCGTTGGCCTCGAACACCGTCACGCTGTAGCCCTTACGGTTGAGCGCATGCGCTGCCCCCAATCCAGCCGGACCGGCACCCACCACGGCCACCGTCTTGCCATTGCGTACGGGTATTACCGGCTTCACGAAGTCTTCGAGGAAGGCATGCTCGGCAATGGCGGCCTCGTTCTCGCGAATGGTGGTAGGCTCATGGTCCATGAGGTTGAGCACACACGACTTCTCGCAGAGCGCCGGGCACACCCTGCCCGTGAACTCGGGGAAGGGGTTAGTGCTGTTGAGCAGGCGGTAGGCCTGTTCCCAGTCGCCCTTGTAGAGGGCGTCGTTCCACTCTGGCGGCTTGTTGCCCAGCGGGCATGCCCAGTGGCAGAAGGCCACACCGCAGTCCATACACCGCGAGGCCTGCTGCCTGCGGTCGTTGCTGTTCAAGGTCTGCTCCACTTCTCCGAAGTCGTGGATTCTATCGTTGATTGGTCTATATCCTGCTTCCTTGCGTGGGATAGACAGGAATGCTTTTGGATTTCCCATAATGTTTCTTCTTGATTGTGTTACGATGTTGGTTGGTTGCTGCCGTGCTGCGTGGCCGTGGCCGTGGCCGTCATGCCGCGTGCGGGCTCAGTTGGCAGGGCGTGCAGGCCGTTGCGGTGTGCGCCGGGCCTTGAGGAGGAAGGATGGCTCCGTACTTGTGACGCGCTGGTTCGAGTCGAATCACAGTCTGTTTCCACTCGAAGTAGAGTCTGTTTCGAGTCGAAGTAGAATCTGTTTCGAGTCGAATCACTGTCTGTTTCCAGCCGAACCACAGTTTGCCATCACCATAGTCCTCTTGCTTACAGTGCCTTTTCGCGCTGCGGGCACGCTGCCGAGGCCCTTCGCCGGCGGCCTTGCGGCCGTATGTCAGGGCAGCCACGGCAAGGCGGTCAATAGTCGCGCTGCATCTCCAGGATTTTCTGTTGCAGCTTCTTGACCTGCTCTTCCTGCAGCACGCGCTTGTATTCGATGGGCACCACCTGGATAAAGTCTTCCACGTAGCGGTTCCAGTCGTCGAGCATGGTGCGTGCGAGCTTCGAGCCGGTGTAGAGCCAGTGCTGGCGGATGAGTTCGTGGAGCTCCTTGCGGTAGGTGCTCTCTTCCACGAGGTTGATCTCCACCATGTCCATGTTGCAGAAGTAGTCGAAGTTGTGGTTCTTGTCCCACACGTAGGCTACGCCGCCGCTCATGCCCGCGGCGAAGTTGCGCCCGGTCTCGCCGAGCACCACCACGCGTCCGCCGGTCATATACTCGCAGCAGTGGTCGCCGGCGCCCTCGATGACGGCAATGGCTCCCGAGTTGCGCACACCGAAGCGTTCGCCCACCTTACCGTTGATGTAGAGCTCGCCCGAGGTGGCACCATAGAGACCCGTGTTACCGGCTATCATGTTATCCTCGGCGGCGAAGTTAGAGCGTATGGGCGGCAGGATGGAGATGCAACCGCCCGAGAGACCCTTGGCGAAGTAGTCGTTGGTCTCGCCCTCAAGCTTGAAGTCGACACCCTTCACCAGGAAGGCACCGAAGCTCTGTCCGGCCGAGCCCTTGAACTTAATGTTGAGCGAGGGCTGCACATACTCCTCGCCGCGCTGCCTGGCCAGCGACACCTGCTTGGTGATAAACCCGCTGAGCATGGTGCCCACGGCACGGTCGGTGTTGCGGATGGCAAAGTCGAGGTCGAGCTCTCCGCCATGCATGATGGTGTCGTTGGCCGCCTTGAGGATGCGCTGGTCGAGCACGTCGCTCAGGTCGAGCTTCAGGTCGCCCGTGTGGCGTATGGCTGTGTTGGAGTCTTCGCGGTGCAGCAGCCTGCTGAAGTCGAGGCCACGCTCGGCGGCCGTCACGCTTCCGGGCTTGTCGGGCAGCTGCTCGATGAGGTCGGTGCGACCCACAATGTCGGCCAGCGAGGTGAATCCCATCTCGGCCAAATACTCGCGCACCTCCTGCGCCAGGAAGGTGAAGAAGTTGACCAGATAGCTGTAGTGGCCCTTGAAATGGGCACGCAGCTTGGGGTCTTGCGTGGCCACACCCATGGGACAGGTGTTGAGGTTGCACTTGCGCATCATGACGCAGCCCAGCACGATGAGGGCCGACGTACCGAACGAGAACTCCTCGGCGCCCAGCAGGGCCATGAGGATGATGTCGCGGCCGGTCTTCACCTGTCCGTCGACCTGCAGGCGCACCTGTCCGCGCAGTCCGTTCTTGACGAGTGTCTGCTGTGTCTCCGATAGCCCGATCTCGGGTGAGATTCCCGCGAAGCGCATGCTCGAGGAGGGGCTGGCACCCGTGCCGCCCTCCGAGCCCGATATGATGATGAGGTCGGCCTTGGCCTTGGCCACGCCGGCGGCAATGGTTCCCACGCCGCTCTCGGCCACGAGCTTCACGCTGATGGCCGCCGTGGGGTTGACGTTCTTGAGGTCGAAGATGAGCTGTGCCAGGTCTTCGATGCTATAGATGTCGTGGTGAGGGGGAGGCGAGATAAGTGAGATGCCGGGGATGGAGTGGCGGGTACGGGCAATCACCTCGTTGACCTTGAATCCGGGCAGCTGTCCGCCCTCACCGGGCTTGGCACCCTGTGCCACCTTGATCTGTATCTCTTCGGCATTGACCAGGTAGTCGGTGGTGACACCGAAGCGGCCAGAGGCCACCTGCTTGGTCTTGCTGTTGAGCGAGATGCCGTCTACCGAGCCATAGAAACGGTCGTCGCCCTCGCCACCCTCACCGGTGTTGGAGCGTGCGCCGAGCTTGTTCATGGCCAGGGCCATGGCCTCGTGGGCTTCCTTGCTCAGTGCGCCGAACGACATGGCGCCGGTGACAAAGTGCTTGACAATCTCCTCCACGGGCTCCACCTTGTCGATGCTGATGGAGTTCTTCTTGAACCCGAAGAAGTCGCGGATGAAGATGGGCTCTGCCTTGTCGTCGGCCATCTGGGTGTAGCGCTTGAACTGCTCGTAGCTGCCGTTGCGCGTGGCGAGCTGCAGCGTGGCGATGGTCTCGGGGTTCCAGGCATGCTGGATGCCGTCCTTGCGCCAATGAAACAGTCCGATGTTCTCGAGCATGTCGGGGTCGGCCTTGGCTGCGGCGGTCTTGCGAGAGACGGCGTCGGCGGCAATCTTGTCGAGGCCAATGCCTCCGATGGTGCTGATGTCGGTGCCGAAATAGGTCTTGAGCAGCGACTCCGAGAGGCCGATAGACTCGAAGATCTTGGCCCCGCGGTAAGAGCGGATGGTAGAGATGCCCATCTTGGCCATGATCTTATAGAGGCCTTTCTTCACGGCCTTGATGTAGTTGGCCTCGGCCGTGGCATAGTCTTCCTGTATCTTGTGGCGCTTCACCAGGTCGTCGAGGACGGCATAGGTGAGGTAGGGGCAGAGGGCAGAGGCGCCGTAGCCCAGCAGCAGGGCGGCGTGCATCACCTCGCGTATCTCGCCACTCTCGACGATGAGGGCGGTCTGCACGCGCTTGCCCACGCTGATGAGGTAATGGTGTACGGCACTCACAGCCAGCAGCGAGGGGATGGGCACGTCGGCGGGGGCGAGGTCACGGTCTGAGAGTATGATGTAGTTGTAACCTTCGTCCACGCTGCGGGCCACCTCCTGGCAGAGGCTGTCGAGGGCCGCGCGCAGGGCTTCGCCCGGCTGTTCGTCGGCAGGGGTGAAGCTGAGCTTGAGCTTGCGGGTGTTGAAACCCTTATAGCGGATGTTGCACAGAATGTCGAGCTGCGTGTTGGTGAGGATGGGATGCGGCAGGCGCACCATCTTGCAGTTGGTCTCGTCGGGGTTGAGGATGCCCGTGCCCACCCTGCCGATATACTCTGAGAGGCTCATGACGAGGTTCTCGCGGATGGAGTCGATGGCAGGGTTGGTGACCTGTGCGAACTGCTGGCGGAAATAGTTGAAGAAGATCTGCGGACGGTCGCTGAGCACAGCCAGCGGCGTGTCGTTGCCCATCGAGGCCGTGGGCTCCTGGCCGTTGGTGGCCATGGGGATGATGGTCGAGTCGATGTCTTCCTGCTCGAAGCCAAACTCCACCTCCTTGCGGGTGAGGTCGGCCACGCCGTTCTCCACCTTGCGACCGCTGTGTACCTTCTCGAGCTGTATGCGGTTGGTGCTGAGCCACTGGCGGTAGGGATGCTCGGCGGCCAGCCGCTCCTTGATCTCGCCGTCGTAGTAGATACGGCCTTCCTGGGTGTCGATGAGCAGGATCTTGCCCGGCTGCAGGCGTCCCTTCTCGGCCACCTCAGAGGGGTCGAAGTCCATGACACCCACCTCGGAGGCCACCACCATCATGTCGTTCTTGGTGATGGTATAGCGGGCGGGGCGCAGGCCGTTGCGGTCGAGCATGCCACCGGCATAGCGGCCGTCGCTGAAGAGCAGGGCTGCCGGACCGTCCCAGGGTTCCATCAGGATAGAGTGGTACTCGTAGAAGGCCTTGAGGTCTTCGGAGATGGGGTTCTTGTCGTTGAAGCTCTCGGGCACCATCACCGCCATGGCATGGGGCAGCGACAGGCCGCTCATGACGAAGAACTCGAAGACATTGTCTAAAGAAGCCGAGTCGCTCATATTGGGCTGAACGATGGGCGAGATGTCCTGCACGTCGCCCAGGGCCTCGCTCGAGAGCACGCTCTCGCGGGCCTGCATCCACCCGCGGTTGCCGCGGATGGTGTTGATCTCGCCGTTGTGGGCCAGCAGGCGGAAGGGCTGGGCCAGGCTCCACGTGGGGAAGGTGTTGGTAGAGAAGCGGCTGTGTACCAAGGCCAGGCCGCTGGTGAAATAGGTGTTGGTGAGGTCGGGGAAATACTGGCGTACCTGCAGGCTGGTGAGCATGCCCTTGTAGACGATGCTCTTGCTCGAGAGCGAGCAGATATAGAAGTCTTTGTCGTGAACGCGGCGCTCGATTCTCTTGCGGATGAGGTAGAGCACACGCTCGAAGACGGGCACCTTGTCGTCGGTCACGCCGGTGATGAAGGCCTGCTTGATGGCGGGCTCGGTGCCCAGCGCGGCCTCGCCGAGACAGTCGGGGTTGGTGGGTACGGTGCGCAGGTGCATGAGCTGGAGGCCCTCGCGCTCGATCTCCTCGATCATGATCGAGAGTATTTCCTGCTGGCGCTTCTCCTCTTTGGGCAGGAAGATGAGTCCTGTGCCGTATTTGCCCTTCTCGGGCACGGGGATGCCCTGCAGGAGAATAAACTCATGGGGTATCTGGAGCATGATACCTGCTCCGTCGCCCGTCTTGTTGTCGGCACCCTCGGCACCACGGTGGCGCATGTTCTCGAGTACCTTCAAGGCGTTGTCAACCAGCTCGTGGCTCTTGTTGCCGTAAATGTTGACTACCATACCTACACCGCACGCATCATGCTCGTAGGCACTGTTGTACAATCCTGTGTTCATATCTTTTGATTTCCTATTGGTGGTATGCTTGTTGATTAATACCTGCCACGGCGCGTCCGCTGGGGTCGTTGAGGTTCTTGAATGAGCTGTCCCAGGCCAGGGCCTCGGCGGTGGAACAGGCCACGCTGGGTACGCTGGGCACGCTGCGGGCGGCGCTGTCGCTGGGGAAATGCTCGGCAAAGATGGAGCGGTAGTAATACTCCTCCTTGTTCTGCGGCGGGTTGATGGGGAACCGCTCGGCGGCGTGGGCCATCTGCTCGTCGGTCACAGCCGCTGCCGTGACCTGCTTGAGCATGTCGATCCACGAGTAGCCCACACCGTCAGAGAACTGCTCCTTCTGTCGCCAGGCCACCTCCTCGGGCAGCATGTCGCTGAAGGCCTCGCGCACGATGCGTTTCTCCACGGCCTGACCCGGGCACATCTTCCAGGCCGGGTCGAGGTTCATGGCCACCTCCATGAACTCCTTGTCGAGGAACGGCACGCGGCCCTCTACGCCCCAGGCCGACAGGCTCTTGTTGGCACGCAGGCAGTCGTAGAGGTAGAGTTTGGAGATTTTGCGCACGGTCTCGCGGTGAAACTCCTCGGCCGAAGGGGCCTTGTGGAAGTAGAGGTAGCCTCCGAAGATCTCGTCGGCACCCTCGCCCGAGAGCACCATCTTGATGCCCATCGACTTGATGACGCGGGCCAGGAGGTACATCGGCGTAGAGGCACGCACGGTGGTGACGTCGTAGGTCTCGATGAAGTAGATGACATCGCGGATGGCATCGAGGCCCTCCTGGATGGTATAGTTGATCTCGTGGTGTACGGTACCGATGTGGTCGGCCACCAGACGGGCCTTGGCCAGGTCGGGGGCACCCTTGAGGCCCACGGCAAAGCTGTGCAGACGGGGCCACCAGGCACGCGTCTCGCCACCGTTCTCGATACGGTTCTCGGCATACACCTCGGCAATGGCTGAGATGACCGACGAGTCGAGGCCTCCACTGAGCAGCACGCCATAGGGCACGTCGCTCATCAACTGGCGGCGCACGGCGGCCATGAGCGACTCTCTCACATCTTTCACGGCCTGCTCGTAGGTTCCGCTGGCATGTCCGTCGGGCACGCTGTCTTGCCAGCTGCGATGGTAATAGGGCTTCACGCCGGAGGCCTTGCTCCAGTAGTAATGACCGGGAAGGAAAGGCTCGTAGCGGTCGCAGCAGCCTTCCAAGGCCTTGAGCTCGGAGGCTACCAGCACCTTGCCGTCGGCATCGTAGCCGATATAGAGAGGGATGACACCGATGGGGTCGCGGGCGATGAGGAAACTGTCGTCGGTGGTGTCGTAGAGGGCAAAGGCAAAGATGCCGCTCAACCGCTCGATCAGAGACGGAATAGCGTCAGCAGAAGCACCCTCGGCTTTCCACTGACGATATAACGTAAGGATCACCTCGCAGTCCGACTCGGTCTGGAAGGCGTAGTCCTTGAATTGTGTACGGATATCCTGATGGTTGTAAATCTCACCATTGACAGCCAGCACTTGCTGTCGGTCGGGTGAGAACAGGGGCTGTCGGCCCGACTCGGGGTCGACGATGCTCAGACGCTCGTGGCAGAGAATGGCAGAGCCGCCACAATAGATACCGCTCCAGTCGGGTCCGCGATGACGGATGCGCCGACTCATGGCCAAGGCCTGCTGTCGCAGTTCAGGACGCTGGTCCTGGATGTTGAAAATTCCTACTATTCCACACATGGTTGTTAATGTTGCTATGTTGTTTGCTAAAGATTGATATGTCTCTTGATGCTTGTATTGATCATTGGGCTTCCCCCGAGGGGGCAAAATGCAGACGGGTGCTGTAGCAGCCCGCCTGCCTTTTGGGATATGGGTCGCCGATGGCGGGGATCAGTTGTAGCAGCTCTCTCCGTGCTCGTAGATATCGAGACCTTCTTCCTCGATGCGCTTGTCGACACGGAGACCAAAGGTCTTCTTGATGCCTACGAAGAGAATGACACCACACAGCACTGCCCAGCCGTCAATGCAGAGGATACCCAGCACCTGGGCCCCAAAAGCGCCGAAGCCATGACCGTAGAGTGCGCCGGTGCTTACCGAGAAGAGACCGGTGAGGAGCGTGCCTGCGATACCGCAGATACCATGTACGCTGCTGGCACCCACAGGGTCGTCGATGTGCAGCTTCTGGTCGATAAACTCAATGCCGAAGGGCAGGAGAACGCCGCAGATGGCACCGATAGCCAAAGCGCCTGCAGGCGACACAAGGTCACAACCGGCGGTGATACCCACCAGACCGGCAAGGATGCCGTTGAGGGTGAGCGAGAACGAGGGTTTGCCATACTTGATCCAAGTGGTGAACATCGTGGCCAGACCACCAGCCACAGCGGCCAGATTAGTGGTGAGGAACACGTGCGAGATGGCTACGCGGTTCACCTCACCGCTGGCAGCAAGCTGAGAACCGGGGTTGAAACCGAACCAGCCAAACCAGAGGATGAACACACCCAGGGAGGCGATGGTCAGGCTGTGACCAGGGATGGCGTTGCTGCGACCGTCGCTGCGATACTTGCCCAGACGGGTCCGCGATGACGGATGCGCCGGCTCATGGCCAATGCTTTCTGTCTCAGCTCAGGCGTCTGCGCCTGAATGTTGAAGATTCCTACGATTCCACACATGGTTGTTATCTCATTTAAATGGTTGTTATCAGTTGTATGCGCTCTCGCCGTGTTCATACACGTCGAGACCCTCCTCCTCTTCTCTGGGAGCCACGCGCATGCCTATCATCACGTCTACGATCTTATATAGTATAAAGGTGACCACGCCGCTGTAGACAATGGTGAACAGCGTGGCGACGACTTGCACGTAGAGCTGGTGCCAGTTGCCGTAAAGTGCACCGGAGGGGCCGCCTGATACGGCTGCCGTGGCGAAAACTCCGGTGAGTACAGAGCCTACGATACCGCCAATGCCGTGAACACCGAAGGCATCAAGGGCGTCGTCATAACCCAGCCGACGCTTGACAAAGGCTACCATGATGTAGCATACTACACTGGTGGTGATGCCGATGGTCACGGCACCCAGCACACTGACGCTACCGGCGGCAGGGGTGATGGCCACGAGTCCGGCCACAGCACCTGTGCAGAAGCCCACGGTGGTGGGTTTGCCGCTATGTAGCCAGTCGATGACCATCCAGGTGAGCGCCGCTACGCTGGTGGCGAGGTGGGTCACGAGGAAAGCGTTTGCATCGAGACCGTCGGCTTTTAGGCCGCTACCGGCATTGAATCCGAACCATCCGAGCCACAGCATTGCTGCTCCGATAAACACAAAGGGCACGTTCTGGGCGGGAATAGGACGGTTGGGACGGTAATCGGTGCGGCGCCCGAGCATCAGTGCCAGGACGAGTGCCGAGACACCCGCGTTGATATGCACCACCGTGCCGCCAGCGAAGTCGAGGGCTCCCATCTGCTGCAGCCATCCGCCACCCCATACGAAATGGGCCATGGGATAGTAGATGATCAGTGACCAGAGTATCGTGAACAATAGGAAAGCGGAAAAGCGCAGCCGTTCGGCAAAGGCTCCGATCATCAGCGCTGGGGTGATCACGGCGAACATGCACTGGAACAGTGCGAAAGTGATTTCAGGCACCTGGGGCCCCTGTATCACCGAGCCTATCCCCACACCGCATAGGAACGACTTCTCTAATCCGCCGATGAAACTGCTCGCTGCACTGTCGGCGAACCCCGTGCCAAATACCCAGCTGTAGCCCACGGCTATCCAGAGTATACTGCCTACCGCAGTACAGATCATGCACTGCATCAATACACTCAATAGATTTTTCGACCTGACAAGACCTCCGTAAAAGAGTGCCAGAGCCGGTACCGTCATCAACATCACCAATATCGTAGCCATGGTGAGCCAAGCTGTGTTTCCTGTATCCAACATAATTCCTGAATTTACATGATGATATTCTATGTATTTCTCTCTCTTCCGACAGCCGACGGTTCATCCCGTTCAGTTGCTTTGTTACCCTTGTTCGATAGGATTGTTGTATCCGTTTCGTTGAGTGTTACTTTCGTTGGCTTGGGTTCATTGCTCCAGTTCGGCGTTATAGAGCGCAATGTCTCCGCGCTCGCCAGTCCTGATGCGAACCGTATTCTCAACGGGGATTACAAAGATGCGGCCGTCACCGACCTCTCCAGTACGCGCCGCCTTCTCAACGGCAGAAATCGTCTTCTCAACATTCTTGTCACGTACAACAATGTTCAAGAGCACTCGCTCGATGCTGCTGGTATCATACATCACACCACGGTAGATACGGGCCTGACGCATCTTGCCTTCGCCACGCACATCATAGTAGGAGAACCACTCGATGTCGGCAGCAAGCAATGCTTCCTTCACATCATCAAACTTCGTCTTGCGAATGATTGCTTCGATTTTCTTCATAAATACCTAATATTAAATAAAACAAACGATTTGCT
>CAZBQA010000086.1:0-10845 GCA_964493905.1 uncultured Prevotella sp. | reverse complement strand
ACAATGCTTTTATGAAATAATTCCCTAAATTTGCACTTGCTTGTTGAATTCACCCGAGTGCATTTACAAATATTCATTTATTATTTGCAAATTTCGAAACAAAGTATTATTTTTGACCCCTGAACACGATTATCGAATCATAACTATCATGCTCATCTATGAAATCACAAGGAAATCTGAGCCTGCCTGAGCTTGCGGCCCGATATAGCATATCGCACATCTTTGGCGCCAGTGTGGCCTATTTCTCCTCGGCCGAAGGCGGCCAGCAAGACCTGCGCGCTGTGACCGATACCATTTGCTGCTATGAGCTCAACCTCATCAGGCAAGGTGAGGCACATGTCATCATCGGTGGCAAACGCTACACACTTGAGCGCGACTCGCTGCTAGCGCTCACCCCCTACCAGCCCGCCAAATGCCACTTCCCGCCAGACGTGGTCGCGGAGAGGGGATGCTCATAGACAGCAACTTCTATGACAGCATATCCACGCCCACCCAGGGACAGGCGGGGGCATTGCCCAACTTCAGGGCCAGACACAACTATATATATAAGCTATCGCCCGAACAGGCCGAGGAGCTCAGCGACCTGTTCCAGCTCATACGCAAGGTGCTCAGGCACAACCGCCTCTACCAACTGGAAATCATACGGTCGCTGGTACGCGCCTGTCAGTTCTTTGTCAGCGAACTATCGTTCAGCACTCAGATTGTCACACCCGACACCAGGCGTAAGGAACGTATATACAACATGTTCATACTCTTGGCCCAACGTAACTTCAGAACACATCGGCAGGTGCCTTTCTATGCCGCCCAACTCAACATCACGCCAACCTATCTCAACCAGGTGGTGCTCGAGATTTCGGGCAATACGGTGGGTAGCCAGCTCACGCTGCTGACTTATCATGAGGCGTGCAACCTGCTGAGGTCGAGTGAGATGAACATCGGAGAGATTGCCGATGCCCTGAGTTTCCATGACCCAAGTGCCTTCACCAATTTCTTCAAGCTCCACAGTGGATGCTCACCCACCGAATACCGCAACAAGCCATGAACGGTGGGTTGATGGGTTTGGTGAACTCGCAAGTAGGCAGGTGAAAGCATACCATTCAATGGCGAGCCATGAGGCAATGTGGCTCAGGGTTCCATGAGCTGTAGTTCCTGGTAGATACGCTGCACGGGCAACCCCATGACATTGAAGTAGCTGCCATGAATGCCTGTGACGCCCACGTAGCCAATCCACTCCTGAATGCCGTAGGCCCCGGCCTTGTCGTAGGGCTGGTAGCGCTCGATGTAATAGTCGATCTCGGCATCGGTGAGTTCGCGGAAGGTGACGTCAGTGGTGACAGAGAACGCACGCTGCGTCTTGGCGGAGGTAAGGCACACGCCGGTGATGACTTGGTGGGTGCGGCCGCTCAGCAGGCGGAGCATGCAATGGGCATCGGTGGCATCGGCAGGCTTGCCCAGCACCTGATGGTCTACGACGACAACGGTGTCGGCGGTGAGCACGAGCTCATCGGCAGCGATGGTATATGCGGCTGCCTTCTGCTGCGCGATATACTGGGGTATCTGCCCCACGGGCAGGTCGTGGGGATAGCTCTCGTCGATGCCCTGGAGCACCCGCACCTCGAAGTCGAGGTCGAGGCCGGCCAAGAGCTCCTTACGGCGCGGGGAATTGCTGGATAATATGATTTTCTTCATGTGGCAGAGAATGAGATGTATGGCAGGTCACCAGCCGAATGCCTTGGCATTGCTAAGCCACTTGCCCTGCGCCTGCAACACCTGTTCGAGCACATCGCGCGCGCAGCCGTAGCCACCGCGCCGCTGAGAGATATAGGTAGAGATGGCCTTGACCTCGACACAGGCATCGGCAGGACAGCAGGGGCAGCCCACACGGCGCATGACCTCGAAGTCGGGGATGTCGTCGCCCATGAAGATAACCTCCTTGTCGACGAGTCGGTACTTACGCAGGAAGTCTTCGTAGGTGTCGACCTTCACGGCAGCACCCATATAGATGTCCTCGACACCGAGATAGGCGTAGCGCTTGGCAATGGCCGGCGACTTGCCGCCAGTGATGATGGCTATGCGGAGTCCCATCTTCACGGCGAGCTGTATGGCATAGCCGTCCTTGATGTTGATGGTGCGCAGGGGCTGCCCCTCGTCGTCCATGCCTATGGTCTCGGCCGAGAGCACGCCGTCGACGTCGAAGATGACGGCCTTGATTTTTTTTAGGTCGTAGTCAATCATCGGTCTGCACGATGACGTTCTCCCACTTCAGGTGTTCCTCGGTCTGCGGCTTTCGCACATCGGCAGGATGACCGATGCCGAGCACGCAGAGCACTTCCATGTTCTGAGGCAGTCCTAAGATGCCGTGAGCCATGACGTCGGCCGTGCGTCCGTCAGCGAGTCCTCGCCCACGCATCTGCACCCAGCAGCTTCCCAACCCAAGATCCTCAGCCTGCAGTTGCATGGCGATGGCGGCGATGCTGCCGTCCTCGATCCAGCAGTCGTTAGCAGAAGGGTCGCCCATGACGACAATGGCCAGCGGGGCCTTCTCGAGGAACTGAGCACCCGAATCCTTGGCGGCAGAGAGGCGCTTGATGTCTGCCTTACGGGTGACGACGGCAAACTGCCAGTTGCGCTGGCCCCTAGAGGTGGGTGACATCAGGGCGGCACGGAGGATGAGGTGCAGGTGCTCCTTGCTCACAGGCTCATCGGTAAACTTGCGGTGGCTGCGGCGCTGCTGCACGAGTGTTTTGAAGTCTTTATTCATTGTTCTTTGGTTTTATGTGAATGAGGGGTGAATGGTGGGCCCTCCCAAGACGGTGAGCCGACACCAAGATATGATGGCCAGCGGCACTCGCCGGCATCTCTGATGCAAACTTACATAAAAATTCCCGAACGGGAGGTATGGAGAGGAAGAAAAATGGGGCAAAAAGGGATGATGGAGTGGATTGTTGGTGGGCAGGATTGTTGGTGGTTTGAATAATTTTACCTAATTTTGCCATTGTGAACACGTACCATGTAAAGCTGTATTCCCAGGGAGAGGAGTTGCCTGAAATGACCTGCAACAACTTCTTCCATAGCGCCGAGCTTTTCCATATCCTCGAGAAGACGCCCGGGCAGTGGCCTTACATGGCTGTGGCTACCGATGAGGAGGGCAGAATTGTGGGGCATCTGCTGGCACAGGTACGGCGACGTGGGTCGTGGATGCCACCTTATTTATATACGCAAGGACGTATCTATGGGGAGGGTGACTATGAGGATGATGTGCCACGCGAGGAGGTCTTCGGGGTGCTGCTGCGCCAACTCACCCGCAAGCTACGCCGGCAGCTGTGCCTGTATATCGAGTTTAGCGATATCTCGAAGAAGATGTTCGGCTACCGTCTCTTCCGACAAAACGGATATTTCGCCGTGAGCTGGCAAGAGGTACACAACTCGTTGCACTCGCGCTCGCCCTACGAGCGCATCACCGACCGCATGGCCCGCCGCATCGACCGACTCTACAAGCAGGGTGTGGTGACACGCGAGGCACAGACCGACGAAGAGGTGCATCTGTTCTACAAGCTACTCAACCGATTCTATCGCCTGAAGATGCGCCGCATCATCCCACCAGAACACCAGATACGCAGTCTCTACAAAAGCGACTTCGGCCGCATCTTTATCACGACCTATAAAGAGAAGGTCATCGGTGGCTGCGTGTGTGTCTATACCGAGGGTAACGCCTACCTCTGGTACCTGGCTTCACGCCGCAAGAGTTTTCCACACCTGCACCCCAACATGATGACGGTGTGGTATGCCATTCTGTGGGCATGGAAGCACAACTACGCCCATATCTTCTTTCTCGATGTGGGGTTGCCTTACAACAGCAACCCCTACCGTAAGTTCATCCTCAGTTTTGGCGGCAAACCCGTATCAAAATACCGATGGTTCAGGTTCTCGGTTGGCTGGGTGAATAGGTTTTTCTCCTGGTTTTTCCGCGAATAGGGCCAAGCAACGGCACTGCTGTTGCAATAAATCGGGCCTCGTTGCGTTATGTGCTATGTATGAAACAGAGAGTGTTTGTCTTGGTGATGCTTCTCACCTGTACCTTGGCTGCCACCGCTCAGACCTTCACGTTGCGCGGTCGGGTGGCTGACGAATCGAACAACCCCATAGAACTGGCCAGCGTGTCCTGTCTGTCACAGGGCAAGGCAACCGTGACCTCGCTCAAGGGCGAGTTTAAGCTGACGCTGCACAGTGCCGACTCAGTGGCGGTGACTTTCTCGATGTTGGGATACCGGTCGAAGACACGTGTGCTGCGCAATCCCAAAGGCACCCAGACGCTGCAGGTGGTGCTCTATGAGTCGGCACGCGAACTGAATGAGGTGAGCATCACGGGGCAGAAAATCCAGTCGGGACAAACACAGGAGATTTCGACCAAGCAACTCAAGGGACTGCCATCGACAACGGGCAACGCCGTGGAAGAACTCATCCAGAGCCAGGCAGGTGTGTCGACACACTCGGAACTATCGTCACAGTATAATGTGCGTGGCGGATCGTTTGACGAGAACTCCGTCTACATCAACCAGGTGGAAGTGTTCAGACCCTTCCTCGTGCGCAGCGGACAGCAGGAGGGACTATCGGTAATCAACCCCGATATGGTGGAGAAAATAGGATTCTCGACCGGTGGCTTTGAGGCCAAATACGGCGACAAGATGTCTTCAGCACTCGACATCACCTACCGTAAGCCCAAACGATGGGAGGGCAACCTTACGGCATCGCTGCTGGGTGCCAGTGCCTATATGGGCATGGCCAACAAGAAATTCTCATGGTCGAATGGTCTACGGTACAAAACGACGAAGTATCTGCTGGGGTCGCTGGAGACAAAGGGTGAGTACAGACCCGACTTTATTGATTACCAGACTTATCTGACCTATACGCCCAACAAACGGTGGAGCCTCGATTTTATTGGCAACATCTCTGACAACCATTATAATTTCTACCCTAAAGACCGCGAAACTAAGTTTGGCACGCAAGAGAATGTGCGGGCCTTCAGGGTGTATTTCGATGGTCAGGAGAAGGATGTGTTCCGCACCTTCTTTGGTACGATGGGACTGACGCGCCATTACGGCGATTCGACATCGGTGTCGTTCATCGGGTCGGCCTACTCCACCCGCGAGCAGGAACGATATGACATCCAGGGACAGTACTGGCTCACGCAGACAGAGACATCGGAGAACCTAGGGGTGGGTACTTATTTCCAGCATGCCCGCAACTACCTCAAGGCGCACGTGGAGAGTGTGAAGATGCTGGTGAAACACACCACCCGACAACATCAGATCGAGGGTGCGCTAACCTACAAATGGGAGCATATCGAGGAGGATGCCAACGAGTATGAGATGCGCGACTCGGCAGGATATAGTGTGCCACACACGGGCAAAGACTTGAATATGATCTACACGCTGCGCGCCAAAAACTCACTTGATGCGCACCGACTGGAGGTGTATCTGCAAGACACCTGGCGTTTCAGGTCGGCTGGTGAACACACGCTCTTTACGCTCAACTACGGACTGCGCTTCGCCAACTGGAGTTTCAACAAAGAGTCGATCCTCTCTCCACGCGTGGCACTGAGCATCATCCCAGCCTTCGACCATAACATGAGCCTGAGGGTGGCCACGGGTCTCTACTACCAAGCACCATTCTTTAAGGAGCTACGCGACACGACGACGGTAAACGGCGTGACCTACGCCACACTCAACAACAAGATCAAGAGTCAGCGGTCGATACACTTCATCGGGGGGATGGACTACCGGTTCAACATGAACAACCGACCTTTTAAGTTCACGGCCGAGGTGTATTACAAGTTGCTGGGTAATCTGGTGCCCTACTCGGTGAACAACGTGAAGGTGGTGTACTACGGCGACAACCAAGCCAGCGGTCATGCGGCAGGCCTCGACCTGAAGCTCTTTGGCGAGTTTGTACCAGGCAGTGACTCGTGGGTGTCGCTCTCACTCATGAGCACACGCATGAAGCTCAATGGGGTGTCGATACCGCTGCCCACCGACCAGCGGTATGCGGTGAACCTCTTCTTCACCGACTTCTTCCCGGGCACGCAACGATGGAAGATGAGCCTGAAGCTGGCATTGGCCGACGGTCTGCCCTTCTCGGCCCCTCACCGCGAACTGGAAAGCAACAACTTTAGAGCTCCGGCATACAAACGCGCTGACATCGGCATGAGCTACCGTCTTCTCGACAACCAAGACCGGTCGAGCAGGAGCATCTTCCGCAATATATGGTTGGGCCTCGATTGTCTGAACTTGTTGGGCATCAACAATGTCAACTCATATTATTGGATTACCGATGTCACCAACCAACAATATGCTGTACCTAATTATCTTACGGGCCGACAGTTTAACGCCAAGGTGATATTTGAGTTTTAGACGGTTTACTGGCTGGTTGTGGGTTTGATGGCGGACTTGAAGGGATAGTGGGTCGGTTTGTGCGTTATTGTTACTGGTCAACCAGATAATCATTCCTCAGATGGCATGTGCGAGGATTCCCAAAGCTGGGTATCACAACACCAAAAAAGTCATGCACAGCATGAAGCTACGCATGACTACCTATTCTTAGCGTGATTGGTCTTGCCAGACTTGTTCGTAATCTTAATGATAACCCATCAGAAGCTATAGGAGAAGCCAAGGGAGACAAATTCCTTGAACTGCCAATAGCCATGCTTGTCGTCGCGCTTGGCGCCATCATCGAATCGAGGGAAGACAAAGAGCTTGGTGGAGATATACTTATTGAACTGGAAGGTAAAGGTGTTTTCCCACTCCAACTCGCAACGCTGATAGGTGGTATAGCCATAGAGACGGGTAAGCCAGCTGATGTTGTCAGAGAACTTCCATTTCAGGTCGACCGTAAACAGCGTACCAATGTCGTGCAATGAGTGGTTACCTTCATCAAGACCATAGCGGCTGGCCAGTGCTAAACGACCCACATATTTATAGTTGTAGGCAGCAGGAGCCAGGTGGATAGTACCCGTCAGCCTACTCTTGAACCAGTCGACCGTATAGTCCATACCGACAGAAACATTGAGGTTGAAAGGCGACATGAAATCGGAGAGCACCATGTCTTGGTTGGCCTTGTAGTTGCGCATAAACTGGGTATAGGCCAGCACCTGCACGGTGTAATACCATTTTTTGGTGGCCTGCAGCCCCAGTTTACCAGTGTAACGGAACAAGTCCTCAGAAGTTTTAAGGCTGTGCACCGTGTCGCTCTTGGTGGTTTGGAAACCCAGTTTCACCTCAAGTTTGTTGTCCCACTTCACCTTCTGTTTGTTGTTGTAGTTCGCCTCTATGGTTGCCGAGCCCACCATAGAGTAGTTGCTCTCGCCTCCTTTATACCAATTGCCCGAGATATAATTTTGCAGAAACTGGAGGTAATAATCGCCCTTGATGGTCCAGAAGTTGGGTTTCAGCACCACCATGTCTATCGGCTCAGCCTCGGGCTCCTGTGGTGCGGTTTTTCGTACCAATGTCGTCGGCTGCTGCACCACAGTGGTAGGCTCCAGCACGCTGCCCGTCTTCTCCAGCCTGCTCTGGGTGTTGACCACCAGTTCAGGATGCCTGAGATACATCGACAGCAGCTGGGCGTCTATTGGCGTGAGCGAGCCATCGAGTGCAAAGGCCTTACGAGTAATGTCACGATAGAAGGTCAGCGGCAAAAAGATTGGGGCCATATCGCCTTGGCTCAGGGTAGTGGGCACCTGACCATCAGGTGCATACAACTGGTCGCCATAGGTCTTTAGTGAGTCTTCGTATTGTTTCGACAAGTGCATGGCCGAAGCATTTTGCCGGCGCAACGCACGGTCGTTGGACTGACCAAAGGTGCAGGTTGATACCACCAACAAGCCAAACACCAAGGGGAGTCTCTTGCTCAAAACTTTCATCATCAGACTGTTATCTACCTTCATTCGCAACTTAGTTTTCAATTATATGTTTTAAGTACCTGAGCAACAAATGTTACCTAGGACTGCCACGTCAGAGCTTTCAACTAATCTTATTTCTGCAAAACAAAGACAATGAAAAGTCATAACATGCATGGCAAAGTTAGTATTAAAATATGAAAATCTTACTCCTTTGAGCGGAGAATTTTCCATAAAGGAGCAGTTTGACCTCAGTTTGTCTTCGTGTTGCCATCAATACTCGGTTTGTGATGCAGATTATCAGGTTATCAATACCACGAGATAATCCGTTCACTCATGCGCGCAGAGGTCTGCACGGCTCTTGGGTTGAGGATGTGACAACCCATCAAGGATGTGACCTTTTCCTTCTTCCTGCACTTCGCACTTGTAGCACAAAAACATTATCAGGACCTAGAAAGTGGAGTATACATATTCAAAGACAACCTATATTCGACATGTACAATTCATCAGACTCCTAAACAACAGGCTGCGAATTTAAAGGTGCATATAAAGATAAGTCTTCAATAGGAGACAAGAGAGGAAAACCCTTCTCTGAAGAAGCTACTGGGTCAGTTGGTTTTATAACCCTGGCCTCCTCCCTGCTATGAGGAGGCCAGGGCTTGGTTATTCTTATTCCTTATTATACTTCTTCCTCTCCTGATGATCAAGGTAAATCTTACGCATGCGCATGTTGAGGGGCGTCACCTCCACATACTCATCCTCCTTGATATATTCGAGACATTCTTCCAGACTCATCACCGTCTTGGGAATGACGCGGGCCTTCTCGTCGGAACCCGAGGCGCGCACATTGGTGAGCTGCTTGGCCTTGGTGACATTGACCACCAGGTCGTTGTCGTGGACGTGTTCGCCGATAACCTCACCGTAGTAGACCTCCTCGCCCGGGTCGATGAAAAACTTGCCACGATCTTGCAGCTTATCGATGGAATAGGCGAAGGCCGTGCCGGTCTCCATGGCAATCATCGAGCCGTTGGTGCGTCGCACAATCTCGCCCTTGAAGGGCTGATACTCCTTATAGCGATGGGCCATGATGGCCTCGCCCTGGCTGGCAGTGAGCACATTGGTGCGCAGACCGATGATGCCTCGCGAGGGGATGTCGAAGGTGATGTTCACGCGGTCGCCCTCAGTGTCCATGCCGGTAAGTTCTCCCTTGCGGCGTGTCACCATGTCGACCATCTTGCTCGAATAGTCTTGCGGCACATTGATGTCGAGCTCCTCAATGGGTTCGCACTTCACGCCGTTGATCTCCTTGTAGATCACCTGAGGCTGTCCCACCTGCAACTCAAATCCCTCGCGGCGCATGGTCTCTACGAGCACCGAGAGGTGTAGCACGCCTCGCCCGCTGACCACCCACTTATCGGTGGAGTCTTCTACGGTGGTGACACGCAAGGCGAGGTTTTTCTCAAGCTCGCGCTGCAGTCGGTCGCCGATCTGCCGTGAGGTGCAGAACTTGCCTTCCTTGCCGAAGAACGGCGAGTCGTTGATGGTGAAGAGCATGCTCATGGTGGGCTCGTCGACGGCGATGGGCGGCAGGGGTTCGGGGTTCTCAAAGTCGGCGATGGTGTCGCCAATCTCGAATCGCTCGAGGCCCACCACGGCGCAGATGTCGCCGCTCTCCACTTCGCTGCATCGCTTGTGGCCTATGCCCTCGAAGGTGTGGAGCTCCTTAATCTTGGTCTTCTCCTGTGTGCCGTCGCGGTGACACACGGTGATGTTCATGCCATCGCGCAACACGCCACGGTGTATGCGCCCTACGGCGATGCGCCCAGTGTATTTGCTATAGTCGAGCGAGGTGATGAGCATCTGCGGCGTGCCGTCGATGTGGCGCGGTGCAGGGATGCGTTCCACAATCTCGTCGAGTAGATAGTCGATATTGTCGGTGGGATGGCTGAAGTCGGCACCCATCCATCCGATCTTGGCCGAGCCGTAGACCACGGGGAAGTCGAGCTGGTCTTCGGTGGCGTTGAGGTCGCACATAAGGTCGAACACCATCTCGTAGACCTGCTCGGGGCGGCAGTTGGGCTTGTCGACCTTGTTGACCACGACGATGGGCTTGAGGCCTATCTGCAGAGCCTTCTGCAGCACGAAACGGGTCTGCGGCATGGGCCCTTCGAAGGCGTCTACGAGCAGCAGGCAGCCGTCGGCCATATTGAGCACGCGCTCCACCTCACCGCCAAAGTCGGAGTGGCCCGGGGTGTCGAGAATGTTTATCTTTACGCCTTTCCACTGTATGGAAACGTTCTTAGACAGAATGGTTATCCCTCGCTCGCGCTCCAAGTCGTTGGAGTCGAGCACTTCACCGCTGTTGTCCTGGCCGTCACGGAACAGTTTTCCAGCGAGCATCATCTTGTCGACCAGCGTTGTCTTGCCATGGTCGACATGCGCAATTACTGCGATGTTACGAATGTCTTGCATTTTTTACCTTAAAGTTATGCGAATACTAATATGCGTGCAAAAGTACAAAAAAGATTGGAGATATTGTTGCTGTCTGAAATCTTTTTAGTAACTTTGCACCGCATTTTCGGAAAATCCGATGCATTTGATGCCGCCACGGTTGTGATTAAGGCCGGCGAGCGACTGAAGGATGTAATGATGCAACAACCATTAATCAAAACAACGACATGTATCTCAACAAAGAAAAGAAAGAGGAGATCTTCGGCCAGTATGGCAAGTCAAACACCGACACAGGTTCTGCCGAGAGCCAGATTGCACTGTTCACCTATCGCATCCAGCACCTCACCGAGCATGTGAAGGCCAACCACAAGGACTTCGTCACCACCCGCTCGCTGACACAGCTCGTAGGCAAGCGCCGCGCACTGCTCGACTACCTCAAGGACCGCGACATCAACCGCTATCGCGCCATCATCAAGGCTCTGGGTCTGCGTAAGTAAGAA
>CAZBQA010000085.1:0-10886 GCA_964493905.1 uncultured Prevotella sp. | reverse complement strand
ATGAAACGATTTGCTTTTAAGATGTATCTCAAGCCGGGATGCGAGGAAGAGTATGCCAGGCGCCATGCCGCCATCTGGCCCGAACTCAAGAAAATGATTACCGAAGACCAGGGAGTGAGCAACTACAGCATCTTCTGGGACAAGCAGACCAACCTGCTCTTCGCCTATCAGGAATGTTCCAAGGACACCAACTCGCAGGATACCATCGACGTAGATCCTATTACTCAGAAATGGTGGGACATGATGGCCGACATCATGGACACCAACCCCGACAATTCGCCCGTCACAGTACCCCTCGTGGAGCTGTTTCACCTTGACTGACCTGAAGAATATGGTCAAGAAAAGACCCAAATGTTTCAGGCTGAATATCAACTGCATATACCTATCACCATCCCGATACTGAATGAAGAGTATCGGGATTTTTTTTTACAAGTTCATCCCAGAACCAAAAAACTTTTGTACCTTTGCAAGCGCTTTATGAAAACAAATTCGTTTAACAAGCGCTCTGCGCTTCTCTTCAAGCATTTCAACCGGAAGGGCTACAGCCTCTTTGCCGCTTTGGGCAAAGAAGTGCTCATCGGTGTGCTGAGCGTCACCACCTTGACCTATGCCAAGGCTGACGGCATCGCCACCAAGCCTCTGGCTGAGGCCGACACGGTGAGCTTCGGAGAGCAGCGCCTCGATGAGGTCCAAGTCACTGGATCCAGAGCGCCGCTGACTGCCTTGCAGTCGGCCAAGATTGTTGAGGTCATCTCGCGCGACGACATTCGTCGGGCCGAGGCACAGACCATCAACGACGTATTGAAATTAGCCACGGGCGTGGATGTCCGTCAACGCGGTGGCTTTGGTGTGCAGACGGACATCTCCATCAATGGCGGAACATTCGACCAGATTGCCATCCTGTTGAATGGCATGCCGCTGTCGAGTCCTCAGACCGGACACAATGCTGCCGACTTCCCCGTTTCTTTGAACGACATCGAGCGCATCGAAGTGCTAGAAGGTGCCTCGGCACGTATCTTCGGTGCCACGGCATTCAGCGGAGCCATCAACATCGTGACTAGGGCTGATGCCCGGAGCAATGTGCGTGTAAGCGCAGAGGGGGGCTCATTCGGCACTTTTAGAGGCGACGCGGCCGTGACATGGGGTGGAACACTCAACTCCCAAAAGACGCTGAAGACCAGACACCAGCTCTCGGGAGGATATGTCCAGAGCGATGGAGGAACTACCAACTCTGACTTCAAGAAGCGACGTACCTTCTACCAGGGCTCGCTCGCCACAAAGGGCATTGACCTCGACTGGCAGGCCGGTATCAGCTCACAAGACTATGGGGCCAACACGTTCTACTCGGCCAAGTTTGCCAATCAGTATGAGGAGACGCGCCGATACATTGCATCATTGGGCGCTGCCATCCGGCCCTTCGAACTCAACGAAAGCATGTTTCTCGGTTCGCTGACGTTCAGGCCCATGGTCTACGGACATCGCGACTACGACCACTATCAGCTCATCAAAGGTTCCGAGGGTGCCAAGGCCGGCGAAAACGACCATCGCACGGACGTCTACGGAGCCTCGCTCAACATCAATTTCGACTGGGCAGCGGGCAAGACTGCCATCGGGGCCGACATCCGCAAGGAGCATATCATCTCTACGGCCTACGGCGACGAGCTGCCTGAGAGCGAGTGGAAAGACATCGCTGGTTCCGACCGCAAATACAACCGAGAGGGCAACCGTACCAACACCAGCCTCTTCCTGGAGCACAACATCATCCTCGGGGGATTCACCCTCTCAGCCGGCATCATGGCCAACAAGAACACGGGGCTTGACGAAGACTTCCGGTTCTATCCGGGCGTCGACATCAGCTACCGTCCCGATGACCATTGGAAGGTGTATGCCAGCTGGAACAAAGCCTTGCGCGTGCCCACCTACACCGACCTCTATACGTCGAACTCGGTGCAGCAGGGCGACATCAACCTCAAGCCCGAGCGCAACTCTACCTTCAAGGTGGGCACACGCTACCGCACCCGTGGCATCGAGGCCGTGGCCAGCGCTTTCTACAGCAACGGCACCAACATGATCGACTGGGTGTACGAGACCGAAACATCGACCAAGTATCATGCCATGAACATTGGCAAGCTCGACAACATGGGCTATAACCTCACGGCCGACTTCAACTTGTCGCAGCTGCTGTTCGACGCCAGTACCAAGACTGCGCCAGTGCTACTGAAGGTGGGCTACGCTTATATCCACCAAAAGCACGAGACCGAGCAAGAGATCTACAAGTCGCTCTATGCCCTCGAGTATCTGCGCCATAAGGTAGTGGCCGAACTCTCCCACCCCATCGTTGCCCGCCTATCGGCCTCATGGGCATTCAGATGGCAGCAACGCATGAACGGCTACTCACCCTACGCCAAGCTCGACGGCAAGCTGATGTGGACCGAGCCCACATGGCAGCTCTATATCAAGGCCGACAACGTCACCGCCCACCGCTACTACGACTTCGGCGCCGTGAAGCAACCGGGACTCTGGATCATGGCCGGTGGAAATATCAAACTGAATCTGTAACCGGGAAGGTATCATCCCACAACATCAAGCAAGATACCCGGCAGACTGTCTTCTCGAAGGCAGTCTGCCTTTTTAATCGTTATATTTATCACATCTCAGGTAGCATGAGCCCCTGCTCCATCCATCAACTCAAGTAAATCATGCGTTTCATGCCCCTCTCCCAATAAAAAAACGATGCCCAAGTGAGCATCGGTTTGTTTTATCCTTTCAGTTTAAATGAGTTTTCAATACTCATGACCTCTGCAGAAAACAGTTGGTCGACCTGCAGCCGTTTCTCCACCTGTGAGCAACTGTGTATGACCGTGGAGTGGTCGCGATTGCCTACCAGCTTGCCAATGCGACTGGCCGGCATCTTGGTGTATTTCTGCGCCAGATACATCGACACCTGCCGGGCCACCACATAATCGTGCTTGCGACACTTGGAGTTGACCTGGGCCGGCGTGACGTTATAGTGGTTGCACACTTTTTCGAGTATGTCATCCACCGTCAGCGGACGGTCGTCGATCTTCACGGCACGCTTGATGACCCGCTCGGCCAGACGCATGTCGATGTTGCAGTTGTAGACTATGGAATAAGCCATCAGCGAGTTGATCACGCCTTCCAGGTCGCGAACGCTGCCGTTGGCCGTTTCGGCAATAAACTGGATGACATCTGCCGGGATCTTCAGGCCGTCGCGACGGATCTTGCTCTCCAGAATGTCGATGCAGAGCTTGAGGTTGGGTTTCTCCAACTCTGCAATCAATCCGCACGAAAAACGCGTCAGCAAGCGGTCGGGCATGGTCTTCAGGTCTACCGGCGGACGGTCGGAGGCCAGGATGATACGTTTGCCGTTGCGGAAAAGGTGGTTGAAGATGTGAAAAAACGTGTCCTGCGTCTTGTCGGCCGTCGCCCACTCCTGGATGTCGTCCACGATAAGCATGTCAATGGTCTGATAGAAACTGATGAAGTCGTTCACACAGCTCTGTCGCACGGCATCGGTAAATTGCTTCTGAAAGAGGCGGGCGCTGATATACAGCACACGCTTCTGGGGAAACAGCTGCTTGGTGCGCACACCGATGGCATTGATGAGGTGCGACTTGCCACATCCCGACGGACCGTAGATGAACATTGGGTTGAACTGCATGGTGTTGGGATGCTCGGCAATCGACAGTCCCACCGACCGCGGCAGCTTGTTGCTGTCGCCTTCAATATAGTTGCCAAACGTCAGGTGAGGATTCAGCTGGGGGTCGAGCTGCTGGGGCTGGGCCGCATCAAGGATGGTGGGACTCTGATTGGCCCGCGTGCGCGGCTTCACCTTGTCTATGGCATCGGCAGGTTCAGCTTCAATGTCTTGAGAGAGATTGTGCTCCTTGTCGGTCACAACCCGATAAGAGAGTCGTATTCCTTTGCCAAAGCAATGGTAGAGGACCTTTCCCAGCAAGTCTACAAAGTTCTCCTCCAGATACTCGTACACGAATGGACTGGGTACCTGGACCAGAATCATCTTCTGAGCTTCATCATACTGCTCGAAGACAATCGACTTGAACCATGTATTGTATATCTGCTCGGTGACATTCTTGCGGATGAGCGCAAGCGCACTGTCCCAACGAGCATCAGGACTTACTTTCATGAGCAATTTATATTTTGACCTTTTGTCTTAGCGACGTTGCCTAGTCTTATTGCAACTGCAAATTTAATAAAGATTTTGCTCATTTCCAAATAAGCAAACTGTCACCTCTTTCGACTATGGTCACATAACTTACTAAAATAACGGAAGTTATGGACTTTAGCGACAAGCACATACCACTAGCCTTATTGCAAGATTACAAATTGTTGATAATGAAAGGAATAGCACACATCCTGCCATACCCCGGCGAGCTTGTGAAACATTACTGAAACACCACTGTAAAACCACATTATGCCATTTTGATAGGCTCCCTGAGGCGTGAAACATCCCCCCGATGTATTTAGACTATTTTTAAATTAGTTGCTCTTTCTGCCAAATAACGAGAAATGCACATACCGCTTAGGCCGTGCCTTGAGATCGGTAAGGAGCGAATCGGCGCTCTGCATCGTGGAGTGCAGGTCGTAGTAGAGCGTCTGGTCGTTCATCAGCAGGCCCAGCGTACCTTGGTTGCTGTTGAGCTTGGCCGTCACCTCCTGCACATTGCTCAGAGTTTGGTTGACCTTGGCCATGGTGCCTGCCACATCCACCGCAGCCAGGTTGGCTGTCAGCGTCGATGTGTTGTCGAGTGTCGTCCCAGCCTTGGTGAGAACGGCATCAGCCTTATTCATCATCCCAGGCACCTTCGTGTTGAGGTCGGCCATCAGCGTGTTGAGGTTACGGGTGGTGGTATTGAGGTTGTCGGATATGCTTTTCACATTGTGCAACGACTGTGCCAGTGCAGGGTCGGCCAGCAGCGCATTGACGCTGGAGAGAATGCTGTCGACCTTCGGCAGCATCTTTTCTACCGTGGGTAGCAGTGAGCCCACGGCTCCCATCAGGCCCACGCTCACCTGCCCCACGAGCGTGTCGCCCACTGCCACGCGCTCACGCGGGTTGTTGGCCAGCAAGAGGTTCATCTTCACATTGCCCATGAGGTCGCTCACTATCTCGGCACTGGAGCCTCTGGGGATGCGCAAGTCGTGGTCTACGTCAAACTTCACCACGATGCCGCCATTGCCCGAATAGTCGTAGTCGATGTTCTTGACCACCCCCACCTGGTATCCATCGGCAAAGATGGCATTGGAGGCCGACAGCCCATCGATGTTCTTGAACTTGACATAATAGGAACTGGTACTTGAGAACAGCGATATGCCCTTCAGAAAATTCATTCCAAAAAACAATACCACGATTCCGACGATGGCCACGATGGCTATTTTGACTTCTTTCGTAAAAAACTTCATATCCTGTTCTCCTCTATTCTTATCTGTTTGACTTAAACTCTCTGATTCCCTCGTTCACATCTATCTTCTTGCCGTCTTTAAAGGCAATGATGAAACACTGTGGAAACTTATCCAATATCTGCTTACGCAGACGATAGATCTCATTGTAATTGTTGCTGGCGCCATAAGTGTATTTCTTGAAACCGCCCTCCTCGTAGTATTCACAGCCCGAAAGGCCTTTCAACGCTGCGTCGTTGGCACCGAGCATCCTGCTGCTGGCCACGATCTGGATTTTGAAAACGGGTTTAGAGGCCACCACCTGGGATGCGGCAGCGCCCACGACAGCCTTGGGTGTGCCCGCCGTCTGCCTGATGCCCGCCAACGAGGGCCTCCGCGCAGTTTCGCGACTACCGGTGTTCCTGCTTGTCGGCCGTGGCTCCGGCTGTGCCACAACAGGGGTTTCTTCAGTCTTTCCCACTTGCACATCGGTATCAGAACCCTGCTCCTGTCGGTCAGGAACCACCGTTACAGGCCGTCTCGACACATCATCGCCATCGACACGATAGGGCACGTCGATATATTCTTCGTACTTGTTCTTATACTTGATGAACGCATTGTATATACCTTGGGAGAAGAGGTTCAGAGCCTCCTCGCTATTCAGAAACTGCTCTTCCTCGGGTGTAGAGATAAAGCCCAGCTCCAGCAGCGTGGCGGGCATAGAGGTAAGTCGCAGCACCGCAAGGTTGTTTTGGTGCGAGCCACCGTCCTGCCTACCTGTAGCCCTGCACACCTCGCGCTGCAATAACCTTGAGAGTTCCACGCTGCGTTCACGGTTCTTGTCGGCGATAAACTCGAACATGATGTCGCTCTCGGCCGAATTGTTGTCGAGGCCCTTGTAGGTTTTCTGATAGTCTTTCTCCAAGAAGATCACCGAGTTCTCGCGCTTGGCCACCTCCAGGTTCTCGCGAATGCCCTTGTCGCCCGACCGCTCGCCGCGGCCGAGGGTGTAGCTCTGAAAGCCGCGTGCGGTGTGGTTGCCATCCAAGGCATTGATATGGAATGACATGAAGAGGTCGGCCTTCTTGTTGTTGGCAATGCTCGCCCGCTCGTGCAAGGGGATAAATACATCGGTCTTGCGCGTGTAGACTACCCGCACATCGGGACAGTTGCGCTCCACCAGCCTACCGAAGGCAAGGGCATACTTCAGGGTGAGCTCTTTTTCTTGAGAGAACGATCCCGGCGCACCAAAGTCGTGACCGCCATGCCCCGCATCGATGACGAGGGTAAAACGACGGTTTGCGCCTGTCGCAACAAGCGAGATCATCAGCAGTGAGAACAAAGCAAAGAGTGTCTTCCTAAACATGCCCATTACAAATATTTTGCAAAAGTACGGATTTTTGATGTGAAAACCTATAACTGGCTTTCCGTTTTATCATTTATTAAGTGTAGCTCCACGCCGGCGCCATCGCTGTCGGCACCCATCGGGGGGTTCACTTTGGTGAGTTGTATGTCCACCTCCCGCACCTGCGTCCAGTGGCGCATGATACGGTCGGCAATGCGGTATGCCACTCGCTCCACGAGCTTGCTGGGCGCCCCCATCTCCTGAGCCACCAGCTGGTAGACCTCACCGTAGTTTACCGTGTCGGCCACCTCGTCGCTGACCATGGCCTTGTGCAGGTCTACATGGAGCCGGAGGCTCACCTCATAGTCGTTACCTGTCAAACGTTCCTGCGCCTCCACGCCATGAAAGGCGTGAAAGCGCAGGCGACGCAAATAGATATAGCTTTCTTTCAGCATAGCTTCATCAATTCTTGTTTCCGCGCTGTAGCACGCGGACCCATTGGGCTTATCCGCAACGGCTGGCTCCGCAGTTGGTACAGATCAGACAGCCTTCCTGGTAGACCAGGGTCTCCTGCCCACACACCGGACAAGTCTGTCCGGCAGCCTTCGTGCCGTCGAAGATATACTTCTTCAGCGCGCGCTCCACACCATTCTTCCACGTATTGATGCTTTCGTCGTTAAGTTGCAGCGAACCCACGAGCTTGATCACATGGTCGATGGGCATGCGGTAGCGCAGCACACCGGAGATCAGCTTGGCGTAGTTCCAGTATTCGGGGTTGAACTTCTCGCTCAGTCCCTCGACGGTGGTCTTGTAGCCGCGCTTATTTTCAAACTGGAAGTCGTAGCGGTGGCTGCCATCCTCATTGGTCTGTTTGATGACCTTACCCTTGGTGACCGTCTTGGGCAGCACAATGCCCTCGTCGTCGTCCTGCAAGCCGGTGAATATTTCATAGGGATAGCCGTCGAGCAATCCGACAAATGCCACCCACTTGTCTTTGTTGTTCTGGAACCGCACCACGTCGCAGTCGAGCTCCTTGGGGCGTACCTCCTGAACCATGGGCCTGTTGACAGAAGGCGCGGTGATGGGCTCTGGCAACTCATGGTCTTCTTTCTTTTTCTTGTCTTTCTTCGACACCGAGATCATCACACCCGAGCGACTGCCGTCGCGGTAGATGGTGCAACCCTTACATCCCGAGCGCCAGGCCTCGACATAGAGCTTGTTGACCAGGGCCTCGTCCACGTTGTTGGGCAGGTTCACCGTCACCGAGATGCTGTGGTCCACCCACTTCTGGATGGCACCCTGCATACGCACCTTCATCAGCCAGTCAACATCGTTGGCCGTAGCCTTATAATAAGGTGACTTGGCCACGAGCTGGTCAATCTCATCCTGCGTGTATTTCTTGGTGGTGTCCAGCCCGTTGACCTCCATCCAGGTCAGGAACTTCTTGTGGTAGACAATATACTCTTCGAACGAATCGCCCACCTCGTCGACATAGTCCACATGCACATCCTTGTCGCTGGGGTTTACCTTGCGGCGGCGCTTATACACCGGCATAAACACCGGCTCGATGCCGCTGGTGGTCTGCGTCATGAGCGACGTGGTACCCGTAGGGGCGATAGTGAGGCAGGCAATGTTGCGGCGGCCATACTTCACCATGTCCGCATAGAGTGCGGGGTCGGCCTCCTTGATACGGTTCACAAAGGGGTTGTGCTGCTCGCGCTGTGCGTCGTACACCTCGAAGGCACCACGCTCCTTGGCCATGGTCACCGACGAGCGATAGGCATTGAGGGCCAGCGTCTTATGCACCGATACCGAGAAGTTGGTGGCCTCTTCTGTGCCATAGCGCATCCCCATGGCCGCAATCATATCGCCCTCGGCGGTGATGCCCACACCCGTGCGACGACCCATGCCACTCTTGCGCTTGATCTTTTCCCAGAGGTGGTACTCCGTGTTCTTGACCTCCTTGCTCTGGAGGTCGGTACCGATCTTCTCCATGATGAGGTCGATCTTCTCCATCTCCAGGTCTACGATATCGTCCATGATACGCTGTGCCAGCTGCACATGCTTCTTAAACTTCTCGAAATCGAACGAGGGCTCCTTGGTAAAGGGATGGTCCACGTAGTTGTAGAGGTTGATGCTGAGCAGGCGACAGCTGTCATACGGGCACAAGGGAATCTCGCCACAGGGGTTGGTGCTCACGGTGCCGAAGCCCAGGTCGGCATAGCAGTCGGGAATGCTCTCGCGGATAATGGTATCCCAGAACAGCACACCGGGTTCGGCACTCTTCCAGGCATTGTGCACAATCTTCTCCCACAGCTTGGCAGCCGACACCTCTTTGCGCACCATGGGTTCGGCAGAGCCGATGGGGAACTGCTGCACGTAGGGCTTGCCCTCTACGGCGGCCTGCATAAACTCGTCGTCGATCTTCACGCTCACGTTGGCACCCGTCACCTTGCCCTCGGTCATCTTGGCATCGATGAAGGCCTCTGAGTCGGGATGCTTGATGCTCACCGAGAGCATCAGAGCACCGCGCCGGCCATCCTGAGCCACCTCACGCGTGGAGTTGCTATAACGCTCCATAAACGGCACCAGCCCCGTTGACGTCAGGGCCGAGTTGTTCACCGGACTGCCCTTGGGACGGATATGGCTCAGGTCGTGGCCCACGCCGCCGCGGCGTTTCATGAGCTGCACCTGCTCCTCGTCAATCTTCATGATGGCACCATAGCTGTCGGCGTCACCCTCCAGACCAATCACAAAACAGTTGCTCAGCGATGCCACCTGGTGGTTGTTGCCGATGCCCGTCATAGGACTGCCGGCGGGCACGATATAGCGGAAATGGTCAAGCAGGTCGAAAATCTCCTGGGCACTCAGCGGGTTGGCATATTTCTGCTCCACCCGTGCAATCTCATTGGCGATGCGCCAATGCATGTCTTCGGGCGACTTCTCGAAAATCTGCCCGAAGCTGTCTTTCATGGCATACTTGTTGACCCAAACCCTGGCAGCCAGTTCGTCGCCGCCAAAATACTTCATGGAGGCCTCGAAGGCTTCATCGTAGGAGTAGATTTTTTGCTTTTCCATTGTGTATTTTGCTTTCTCTGTTTTTGAAAATGATTGATGCAAAGCTACGAAAAAAAATCCATATTCATGGCGACTTCTATTATTAAAAAACAATGAATCATTTTCCTTTTAGGAAATTTTATATAACTTTGCAAACAACAAAATTCTCCAAAATGAAAAGTTTAAAAGAAAGAACAACCATCAGAAAATACACTGGCAGAGCCGTTTCCACCGAGTTGCTCAACCGATTACTTGAAGAGGCCGAGCGTACTCCCACCATGGGAAACCTCCAACTCTACAGCGTCATCGTCACCCGCGACACAGGCATGAAAAGCAAACTGGCACCGGCACATTTCAACCAGCCCATGGTCGAAGGGGCTCCGGTGGTGCTCACCTTCTGTGCCGACTTCCGTCGTACCACCCTCTGGGCTGAGAACCGCAAGGCGCAGCCGGGGTACGACAACTTCCTGAGCTTCATCAATGCGGCCACCGACACCTTATTATATTGCCAAACCTTCTGCAACCTGGCCGAAGAAGAAGGACTGGGCACCTGTTTTCTGGGCACCACCGTCTATATGCCGCAGATGATCATCGACACCCTGCATCTGCCGCAACTGGTCTTCCCCGTAGCCACCATCACCCTGGGATGGCCCGACGAGCAGCCTGCACTGAGCGACCGACTGCCCTTGGCAAGCATCGTACACGAGGAGACTTATGTCGACTACACGCCCGAGCGCATCGATGCCTTCTACACCGACAAGGAGAACCTGCCCGAGAACCAGCATTTTGTAGACATCAACCACAAGGAAACGCTGGCACAGGTCTTCACCGACCTGCGCTACACGCGCAAGGACAACGAGGCCATGTCTGAAGGGATGCTCAAGGCGCTCAAGCAGCAGGGCTTCCTCTAACCCACTGCCACCACCTGCCGCACGAGCAGGCAACAGGTGCGTTTTTCCCTGCCACCCCATTCTTTCCACATGGCCATGGTGGCTTTATAGACAAAAGTGGCTCTATAACGAATCGAGTGGGTAATCCATCTTTAGCCCCCCCGTTACGAAAT
>CAZBQA010000084.1:0-10905 GCA_964493905.1 uncultured Prevotella sp. | reverse complement strand
GCGAGCAGAGGAGAACCACAGAAAGATAAGCCCCTCCCCGGCCCTCCCCGTGGGGGCGGGTGAGGCTGGCGCGATGTGGGGCACGCAGAGTCGCAGAGATTAGGAGCCTAGTGATGTGGGTGTGCAGGTTCCGTGTGATCAGTTGCCGCGACGCGGCACTCGCTTTATCGAAATGTGTCGGATGGTTTTCTGTGAGATCCGTGTTATTCGTGTTTAAAAAAACTGAGGTGGCCCCTCCCCGGCCCTCCCCGTGGGGGCGGGTGAGGCTGGCGCGATGTGGGGCACGCAGAGTCGCAGAGATTAGGAGCCTAGTGATGTGGGTGTGCAGGTTCCGTGTGATCAGTTGCCGCGACGCGGCACTCGCTTTATCGAAATGTGTCGGATGGTTTTCTGTGAGATCCGTGACATCCGTGTTAAAAAAAAGATTGGGCCCCTCCCTGGCTCTCCCCGTTGGAGCGGGAGAGGCTGGCGCGATGGGGCACGCAGAGTTTAGATGACTAGTGATGTGGGTGCGCAGGTTCCGAGCTATCTGCTCATCGCGCAGCGATGCTTCGCAGTCTAAACGTGCCAGTCGTGGCTTCTGTTACATCCGTGTAATCTGTTGTTCAAACAATTAAGGTGGGTTCTATTAATTAGCTTTGTCAGATTTCGAGACTATCTTCGAGGTCAAATTGCTAGTGAACGAAGGAGTTATGCGGGCATAACGACTGAGCGAACTGACAATTTGAGCCGAAGAGAGTCCGAAAGATGGCAAAACGTAACCCATGATTTTATGTTTTGATTTCGGTGGTAATTAATAGAACCCACCTTAAATGTAAACAGCTCAATAACCACTATCTCACTAACAACCATTCCTCCAGTCCACCAACCATCCATCTATCCAACAAACTAACAAACTATCAAACTATCAAACTAGCAAACCAACAATCCAACAAACTAACAAACTAGCAATCCAACAATCCAACAAACTAGCAAACTAGCAAACCAACAAACTAGCATCCCCCCCCACCAAAAACTCTCTCCCTTTTTGATTACTTTCCAATTTTATTGCTACCTTTGCATCCGCAATAGGTTCTCCTTGTTGAGATGAAAATGGGAACCGGGTGTAAGTCCCGGACAGTCCCGCTGCTGTGATCGGCATTGTCGACAGGCACCATGTCACTGACCCCTTGGTCGGGAAGACGCTTGTCTGAAGCCGTAAGTCAGAAGACCTGCCATTGCGATTCACTTTTTCTGTTCTCGAGGAAGAATGAAAAAACAGACACTCATGACCATCATGCTGTCCTTCTGCTCCCTGGGGGTGTGGGCACAGCGCGACTCCATCCTGCTTGGCGGCGTGGAGGTGCTGGGCGTGGCCTCGGGCAACAACGTGCAGTCGACGGTGCCCCGCCAGGAGGTCAGCCGCGACGACATGGTGCAGATGGGCATCTTCACCATCGAGGATGCCCTCAAGCATGTGTCGGGCATCACCGTGCGCGACTACGGTGGGGCAGGGGGTATGAAGACGGTGTCGGTGCGTGGCATCGGTGCCAAGCACACCGCCGTGGTCTATGACGGCGTGGCCCTCAGCGACTGCCAGACCGGCGAGGTAGACCTCAGCCGCTATAGTCTGGCCAACATGCGCAGTCTGATGCTCACCGTTGGCGATGGCGACAACATCTTTGTGCCGGCACGCAACGTGTCCTCGGCCTCGGTGCTCGAGATGTCTACCGACATCGGTGCGGGCATGGCGCAGGGGCGCGAGCTGCGTGTGGGCCTGTCGGTCGGCTCGTGGGGCACCGTGGAGCCCTCGCTCTTCTGGCGCATGCCACTCGGCCGTCGCCTCACGCTGAGCCTGCAGGGCAACTACATCTACACCGAGGGCAACTACCCCTTCACCCTGACCAATGTCGACCTGGTGACGCGCGAGCACCGGCAGAACAGTCGCATGAGCAGTGGCCACGGCGAGCTCAACCTCGCCTGGCACCCCGCCCAGGGACAGGCTGTCGCCCTCAAGGCCTACTACTACGACAATGCCCACCGTCTGCCCGGCATCGTACACCTCTATACCCAGGACAACGACGAACGGCTGCACGACCGCAACGCCTTCGGGCAGGTGGGGTACTTCGGACAGCTCAGCCAGCGCCTGTCGCTGAAGGCCGCTGCCAAGGTCAACTGGGTGGCTACACGCTATCATGTGGGCATACCCAGCGGCGGTGTGAAGAGCGAGAGCTACTGGCAGCGCGAATACTACGCCACCACGGCATGGCTCTACACCCCCACACAATGGCTGTCGGTCGACTATTCGCTCGACTATGTCCTCAACAACCTCAACAGCACCCTCACCACACCCACGGCGACGGTGGATGGTGCCGTAAGCGTGCGCCCCTATCGCCACAGCATTCTCCAAGCCCTCTCGGCCAAGGTGCGGCAGGGCAGGCTCACAGCCGTGGCACGCCTGCTGCGGTCAGACTATCTCAACGGGGTGGCCGAGGGCGAGGCATCGGCCGATGCCCACCGCTGGTCGCCCTCCGTGTCGTTGTCGTGGCGTCTGCTGCCCCGGCGGCAGTTGTATGTCAGGGCCTTCTGGAAGAGTATCTTCCGCGTGCCGACGTTCAACGAGCTCTACTATTACCACATCGGCAGCACCACCCTCAAGCCCGAGAACACCAGTCAGTGGAACCTCGGCCTTACGGGCGAGGTGCCCGGCAGCAAGGTCTCGGTGCGCTTCTCGGCCGACGGCTACGTGTCGCGCGTCAGCGACAAGATTGTGGCCATCCCCTTCAACATGTTTGTGTGGCGCACGATGAACGTGGCACGTGTCGACGTCACCGGTGCCGACCTCACCCTTGGTGTCACCGGCCACCTCGACCGTCGGCAGCAGCTGGAGCTGACGGGCAACTACAGCTTGCAGCGCGTGCGCAACCACACCCGCCGCGAGTCGCCCAACTACGGCAACCAGATCGCTTATGTACCCGAGCACACCTTCTCCACCTCACTCACCTGGCTCAACCCCTGGGTGGGCGTGGCCTTCACCGCCGACGGCATGAGCAACAGGTGGGCCACCAACGAGCATGCCGACGGCACGCGCATCGCAGGGTTTGTAGAGCTGGGGCTGTCGGTGTTTCGCACCCTACGCCTGTGGCAGTCGGACCTCACACTGCGGGCCGGCGTGCAAAACCTCCTCGACCGCCAGTACGACATCGTGGCCCACTATCCCATGCCGGGCCGCGGGTGGAAGGTGTCGGCCATCTTCGAACTGCGGTGAACATGACAGACAACAACATATATAATATCACACTTAACATTTACACAGCAATGAAAAAGTATTTATCCATGGCCGCCTGCCTGCTGATGGGCCTGTCGGTCTTTACCTCATGCTCTGACGACGATAACAGCGACAAACCCCACGAGGGTCTCAAGAGCGTGGCCGACGGTGTCTTCGTGCTCAACCAGGGCAGCTACTTCTCACAGATCAACGGCAGCCTCGACTATTATGCCTACGGCACCTCGTCGCTCACGCCCACCCGCAACATCTTCAAGTCGGCCAATGGCCGCTCGCTGGGTGGCACGCCCAACGATGCCGTGATCAACAGCAAGGGCGAGATGTATATCGCCAGCACCGACGAGAACCGCGTGGAGATTGCCGATGCCAAGACCCTGAAGTCGGTGGCCGTGGCCAAGATTGTCAAGCCGCGTGCCGTGGCTTACGATGCCGATGCCGTGTATGTGTCGTCGTACACAGGCAAGGTCTATAAGATCGACGCCACCAGCCACGAGCTTGTCGACAGCTCGGCCGTTGTGGGCACCAACCTCGAGGGCATCGCCGTGGCCAACGGCAGCGTGTATGTGTGCAACTCGTGGAATGCCGACTACACCTACAACAAGAATGTGGTGAAGCTCAACACCTCGCTCGACAAGCTCAAGGACATCACCGTGGTGACCAACCCCACCAAGCTCATTGCCTCGGGCAACAACATCTTTGTGGTGAGCCAGGGCAATTACAATGACGTGAAGCCCGCCGTGCAACAGCTCAATGCCGCCACCGACGAGGTAATGCTCATTGGCGAGGCCACGATGGCCGCCGTGGCGGGCGACCGTCTCTATATGGTCAACGCCCCCTACGGCGTGAAGCCCACCTATTCTTATTATAGCCTCTCAGCCCATACCGTTACCAACTGGATTACCGGTACCGAGATCTTCAGTCCTTACGCCATCGGCGTAGACCCCATCACCAACCGCGTGTATATCACCTCGCTGAGCCAAAACCCCGACGTGCCCGGCAGTGCCAGCTACACCGGCGACGGTTATCTGGCCGTGTACGACCCCACCGGTTCGTTCATGGGCAAGTACGACTGTGGCGTCTGCCCCGGCACCATCGTCTTTGCCTATCACTTTGAAGAGGTGAAGTAATTACCATGCTGATGAGACGCTTGCAACTCTTGGGAGTGGGTGTTGCCAGTCTGCTGCTGTTCTCGTGTGGCAATGCCACGAGGCAGGGTGGCCGACAGGGCGACACCCTCTCTTTGCATCATGCCCGTCTGCTCACGGTGGTGGAACAGGGCCATGGGCTGCAGGCCATCGTGGCCGACCCCTGGCAGCAGGGCCATGTGCTGCAGCGCTATGACACGCCGGGTGCGCTGCGCCGCGTGGTGGTGTTCACCGCCGCCCATTGCCAGCTGCTGGTGAGTCTCGGACTGGCCGACCGCATCGTGGGGGTGTGCGACCTGCGTTATATGCTCGTCCCCGAGATACGCCGCAGGGTGAAGGCCGGTCGCATCGTCGACTGTGGCGATGCCATGAGTCCCGACCTCGAGAAGATCATCGACCTGCACCCCGATGCCATCATCGTGAGTCCCTTTGAGGGCAGCGGGGGCTTTGGCAAGCTCGAGCAGTTGGGCATTCCCATCATCCAGGCCGCCGACTATATGGAGCCGTCGGCTCTGGGACGGGCTGAGTGGATGCGCTATTATGGTCGCCTCTTCGGCGAGGGTGCCCGCGCTGACTCGCTCTTCCACGTCGTCGACTCCACCTACCGCTACCTCAAGGTCTACGCCGCCAAGCTGCCCCTGGGCCGCAGCATCCTCACCGAGCGCAAGACGGGCGCCACGTGGTACACGCCGGGCGGCCGCAGCACCATGGCGACCATCATCAGCGATGCCCACGGCCGTTACGCCTTTGCCGGCGATACCCACAGTGGCAGTCTGGCACTGTCGGTGGAGCAGATTATCGACAAGGCGGGCGAGAGCGATGTGTGGGCCTTCAAATACAATGGCTCGGCAATGATGTCGCGCGATGACCTGTTGCGCGAGTATCACGGTTACACGGCATTGAAGGCCTTTCGCACAGGCACCATCTATGAGTGCAACACGTCGGTGGTGCCTTACTTCGACGAGACGCCCTTCCGCCCCGACTACCTGCTGCGCGAGATGATTCAGCTGCTTCATCCCAAGGCCACACTCGCACCCCTGCGCTACTACCGGCATATCGACATCGAGCATGCCAACGCGATGAACCGCCAAAACGGCCAGCATCGACAATAGACCACCCTTTGTTTGCGTTGTACAACTATGAAGATGGCCCGCATCTATGGCATACTCATCCTGCTCTTGCTCTTGCTCTTCGGCTTGAGCCTCCTCCACGGAAGTGTCGACATTCCTTGGGGCCAGACCCTCGACGTGCTGACGGGCAGCACCGCCCAGCGTGAGAGCTGGGGATTCATCATCCTCGAGAGCAGGTTGCCGCAGGCCCTCACCGCACTGCTGGCAGGCGGGGCCCTGTCGGTGAGCGGACTGCTGTTGCAGACGGCCTTTCGCAACCCCCTCGCCGCGCCCGACATCTTTGGCGTGACGAGCGGTGCCAGTCTGGCCGTGGCGTTGCTCACCCTCACCCCCGTCATGGCCTTCGCCGGAGCCTGGGCGTATGTGTCGTCGGTGGCGGCAGCCTTCGTCGGGGCTATGGCCGTCACGGTGGTCATCTGGCTGTTGAGTCGCGTGGTGCGCAGCAACGTGGTGCTTATCATCATCGGCATCATGATTGGCTACCTCACCTCCAGTGGCATCACCCTGCTCAACTTCTTCGCCACCGAGGAAGGGGTGAAGAGCTTTGCCGTATGGGGCATGGGCAATTTCGGCAATGTGTCGATGGCGCAGATGCCTTTCTTCGCTGCCGTCACCCTCGTGGCCACAGCCTCTACGTTGCTGCTCATGAAACCGCTCAACGCCCTGCTCATGGGCGAGCGCTATGCGGCCAGCCTGGGCATCGATGTGCGGCGTACCCGCAACATCCTGCTGGCCCTGACCGGACTGCTCACTGCCGTGGTGACGGCATTCTGCGGCCCCATCGCCTTCATCGCCCTCGCCGTGCCCCACGTCGCACGCCTGCTGCTGCGCACGTCGAACCACCGTCAGCTGCTGCCCGTCACCATCCTCACGGGTAGTGCCGTCGCCCTGTTGTGCAACGTGCTCACCACGCTGCCGGGTAGTGGAGGCATGCTGCCACTCAACGCCGTCACGCCACTCATCGGTGCGCCGGTCATCATTTATGTGATACTCAAAAGACAATGATACGATGATTACCACCAAGAAAGGAGACCAGGGACAGACCTCGCTCTACGATGGCACGCGGGTCGACAAGGACGACCTGCGCATCGAGGTCAACGGACAGCTCGACGAGCTCAACGGCTTGCTGGGCATGTGTAAGGCCCTCAGCGGAGCCCCCGAGCCTTACGAGACACTGCAGCGTGAGCTCATGTTGCTGATGGCAGCCGTTGCCGGCCGTCACGACGGGCTCGCCACTTTGCAGCAGGCCGTCAGCCGCATGGAGGCGTTTATCGCAGAGGCTACCCGCAACATCTCCTTTGGCTTTGTGTTGCCGGGCACCTCACCGCTCGATGCCGCCCTCCACATAGCCCGGGCCAAGACCCGCACTTGCGAGCGCCGTCTGGTGTCGCTGCATCGAACGGCAGCCCAGCCTTCCGTGCTGCTCGTCTATCTCAACAGGTTGTCAGACTATTTGTTCGCATTGACGAAGTAACTTTTGGGGGCTATGGTTTGAATCATGCCTCAGCCCCTTTAGTTGCTTCGGTAGGGGTGAGCCACACGGCACGTCGGACGGGTGGTGTGTAGAGTATGCCAAGATTGTAGGGTAGACCCATCCACAAACCAACCATCCCATCCTCCACTCCGTGCAATAAATCAAGTTTTTTGCACTTGTCAAACAGATATTTGTAAAATTTGTTGTTCCTTTGCTTTATTTTACGTACTTTTGCACCGTAAAACGACTGTTATTGATAATCTGCGAGTATGGTCACGTGAGCAGTATCTGGTAATAGTTAACAATGTGAACGATAACGTGAGTATATTTTTCACTGGGAATTGAACGATTAATCACTCTGTTCCTCGTTTAACTAAAATGATATCACGTGAAAATCTCTGATGCGGATGCTATTTCAGCCTCGCGGCGTAATGCCATTATCTCACTCCATCGTGACCAAGATATGGGGGAGAACGAGGTATGCACTACAGATTAAAGATAACGGTTATAAAAAACAAGGTAGAACATTTTAATGACACGAAAGAGATACACGGAGTGACGAGCACATCTCACTGCTCTCATCGCGTGATGTCAGGCTACCCTAAGCAATACCATTTATTTTTTTTAATTCATTATTAGCTTATGAAAAAACTTTTATTCGTGGCTTCTATGCTCTTTTTGGGCATGAGCAGCATGCAGGCCCAGGTGGCTTACGAGAAGGCCAAGTTCTTCGACAATTTCTATCTCGGCGTAGAGGGCGGTGCATCCACCAACCTGAGTTTCAACCACACCTTCCCGCTCAACGGCGCTGCCGGTCTGAAGCTCGGTAAGAACTTCAGCCCAATCTTCGGTGCCAATGTGGAAGGTCTTGTATCGTTTGGTGACAACCGTTATGAGAACTCCAAAACCTTCGCCAAGGCCCTGAACCTCGGTTTGAACGGTACCATCAACCTGACAAACCTCTTTAAGGAGTACGACCCTGAGCGCACTTTCGAGGTTGGCACCGAGCTGGGTGTAGGCTATGCCATCCTCTTCGGCGACAAGTATCTCATTGCCGAAGACAACTACGGTGACGACACCGAGCTGACGGCCAAGGCTGGCCTTACCTTCGCCTGGAACCTGGGCGAGCAGAAGGCTTGGCAGTTCTATGTAGAGCCCGCTGTGCTTTGGAACCTCACACACGGTCCTGGCGATGCCATCCACTTCTCAAAGAAGTTTGCCCAGATTGGTCTCTTCGCAGGTGTTAACTACAAGTTCGGTACCTCTAACGGCACACACAACTTCAAAGTTTGGAACGTAGGCGAGCTCAACGACCAGATCAACGACCTCCGCGCCCAGCTGGCTGCCAAGCCCAAGGAAGTGGTGAAGGAAGTGGTGAAGGAAGTGGTGAAGGAAGTTCCCACAACAAACACAGTCAACGTAGACAACCTCGTATTCGTTACCTTCCAGCAGGGCAAGTCTATCCTGACCAAGGAGGCCAAGAAGGCTCTTGATGCAGTGAAGAGCGGCAAGCACGTACAGATTGTAGGTACCGCATCACCCGAGGGTTCCAAGGAGCTCAACGACCGTCTGTCTCAGGCTCGTGCCGATGTTGTGGCCAACTACCTCAAGGGCAACGGAGTCATCATCGACGAGGCTACCGGTAAGGGCGTTCAGGGTGTTACCTCTAACCGTCTGGCCGTGGTTTACGTAAAGTAAACAACTGAACAAACTGAAATCGCACCGCTTAGGCGGTATCTATATGGGCACAGTTGTCTTCTCGATTCACTTGATAGTAAATGAGGCGACGACTGTGCCCTTTTTTATTTGTAAACACCGTTACGGCTGACCTCATGAAATACCTAGACCCCAAAGCCGACCTTACCTTCAAGAAAGTGTTTGGCGAGCACAAAGACCTTACCATCAGTCTGTTGAACGCCCTGCTCCCGCTGGAGAAAGGGAAAGAAATAGAAGACATTGAATACCTCCCCCCAGAACTGGTGCCCGAAACGCCAATGCGCAAGGACACCATCGTGGATGTCAGGTGCAAGGATGCTCTGGGGCGACAGTTCCTGGTGGAGATGCAGATGATCTGGACGCGCGAGTTTATGCAACGCGTGCTGTTCAATGCTTCCAAGGCATATGTCAGACAGCTGGACCGAAACAAGCATTATGAGCTGCTCCAACCCGTATATTCCTTGAATCTGGTCAATGAGAAATACGACGAGTCCAATGAGTATTATCATTACTACAGCATAGTCAACATTGAACATACCGACCAGATTATTGACGGGCTCCATTTGGTTTTTGTGGAACTCCCCAAATTTACGCCTCAGACTTTCAGCGAGAAAAAAATGCAGGTGCTCTGGCTGCGCTACCTCACTGAAATCAACGAACACACCAGGGAAGTGCCCAGTGAGCTGACAGAAGACCCACACGTCAAGAAAGCACTGCTGGCACTCGAAGAGTCAGCCTTCTCCCCTGCACAACTTGAAGGCTACGACCATTTCTGGGACATGATCCGCACCGAACGGACTTACTATGCCAGTGCCCACCGTAAAGGACTGGCAGAAGGAAGAGCAGAAGGAAGAGCAGAAGGAAGAGCGGAAGGAAGAGCAGAAGGAAGAGCGGAAGGAAAGGAAGAGGGCAAGCGGGAGGCACTGCTTTCGGTTGTCCGCAAGATGAAACAACAACAACTCCCCTCTGAGACCATTTCCCAGCTCACAGGACTATCAGAAGAAGACATCAATACCCTGCAATAAAAGCAGCAGACACATTCAAATGATTTAAGGTGGGTTCTATTAATCACCACCGAAACAAAATAATTGAATATGGGTTACGTTTTGCCTTCTTTCGACAAGGCGAATGGATAGATCCCACCTTAAATGGAGGGCACATACAAGAAGTATATTGACAAAGAAAATGATTTGAGATTATGGCAAAAAAAATAAAACTCACTCCTCAGAACCAACAAATGAGCTCTCAAGACTTGATGTCGGCTTTTCATGAGTTTGGCAAGGCGATGGGCATCCGTGTGCCGAACTTCGCAAAACAAACAGCCGCCATCACGCCTGTGGGACGCAAGGGCCTGAAGGCGACCTACCAGTTCAAGGTCAAGCTGCGCGGAGCCACCAAGCCTCCGGTATGGCGTCGGGTGCTCGTTCCGGCTGACTTCACCTTCTCAGGTCTCCATGCCGTCATCCAGGAGGCTTTCGGATGGTGGAACGAGCACCTCTATTGCTTCGGCAACACCCCTTACCGCCGCCAGCTCACCATTGCCGAGCCTAACGAAGACGACTGGGACGAGCCCGACTACAATGCCCGCGAATTCACGGTAGGCGAGTTTTTCGGCGAGGGCACAGGTGCGCAGAACCTATGCTATGTCTACGACTTCGGTGACGACTGGATTCACGACATCACGCTTGAGCAAGTCATCGACCGCGAGTCGTCCCACGCCACCTGCACCGCAGGCAAGGGTGCCTGCCCCGAGGAAGACTGCGGTGGCATATGGGGATATGAGGAGATGAAAGAAAACGGCGAGTTCGATCCCCACGACTTCCACTTGGACGATGTGAGAGAGGGTGTCGAGAGCTTGCCCCGCACGGGATATGAGCCGTGGTAGTTTTCAGCATCTGTCCTTGCAACAGCCCCACAGGCCAGGCACTGAAAGACTGACATCACAAACTGGGTTCGACACACATATTCAGTTCCAATGCTTTAATCTTTTATCCCAAACATAGTGACACCAGTCACAAGAAAATTTCAAAAGTTTAATTAATTAACACAATCACAATGGAAAAAACAGTTCATTTATACCGTTGCCCGCTTTGCGGCCGTGAAGTCCGTACCGACGGTACCGAGACAGAGCCCCCCTATTGCTGCCATGAGCCCATGGAGCTGGTGGAGGAGTGA
>CAZBQA010000083.1:0-11070 GCA_964493905.1 uncultured Prevotella sp. | reverse complement strand
TTAATAAAAATGAAGGGGTAAGTTTATCTGATGATTTTTATTCCTATCTTTTGGAAACTGTCAAAACACTCAATGCTCAGTGTCCTGTGAAGACAGATGAAATAACGACAATAAGAAGTTGTGTCCTTTCCGGTAAGACCGTTTGTATAAAACTGGAAGTACCTAATGATGTAATAGACTCAGTTGATTATTCTCTTCTTAAGTCAATTTATTGCAAGAACTTCAGTAAAGCGGTGCCGAAGTATTTTTTCGTCTATCTTAATAAATATGGATACTCCTTGAGTTATCTTATTTTTGATGACTTGAGCGAACTCCACAAAGTAATGAATATTTTACCATCAGATGTTATGGCTTATTATCAGTAAGTTATTGTTATAACCATAAACATCATAGAGTGGGGAAAGATACTGCTACAGGACCTTTACTCACATGTTTAGAGACGTTGTTAAGTTATCACATTATTACTTTTTGAAAAGCTTAGCCAGCTCGTCAGTATACTTGTCAAGCGATACTGTTTCTTTGAGTGTGTCTGATCGACGACACCCAAAAAGGGACCTGTCGATTACGACAAGTCCCGAGAAGTTTGTAGTTTTAGGTGCTCAAATTGAGGGGAGGTGTAAGTTTCTGCTGTATGAGAAGAGGCGCTATAGCTATATAGGATGGCGGTAGAGTTCAGAGCTTATGCGCTGCTGTTTAGGCAAGAAGGTAGCAGGTACACGACATGCATCTGTACCAGATCCTGATGGTTAGACCGCCAATCGCTGGAAGCAAGACGAATTTGTAGGATAAATGCGACAGTGAAGTCAAGTGTATTTTTTCGTTGCTATTTGTGGTGCTTTTCTCCTTTATTTCCTTTTTAATTGCTAACTTTGCAAACTGATGGAGTGTCGGTTGTTGTTTCCGGCATAGCTTTTATTTGTATATAGTATTGATATATGCCTTTAAGATTACCCGATAAGTTACCCGCCGTAGACATTCTGAAGAAGGAGAACATCTTTGTGATGAACGAGAGTCGTGCCCACACGCAGATGGTGCGCCCGCTCAAGATTGTTGTCCTGAACCTTATGCCCCTGAAGATCACCACCGAGACCGACCTCATCCGGTTGCTGTCGAACACGCCGTTGCAGATGGAGATCACATTCATGAAACTCAGGAGCCACACCCCCAAGAATACCCCCATCGAGCACATGATGATGTTCTACAAAGACTTCGACATCCTCAAGCAGCAGAAGTGGGACGGCATGATCGTGACGGGTGCGCCCATCGAGCAGCTGAAGTTTGAGGATGTGGAATATTGGGAGGAGATCAAGGGCATCTTCGACTGGGCACGCACGCACGTCACCTCGACGCTCTACATCTGCTGGGCGGCGCAAGCCAGCCTCTATCATTTCTACGGCGTACCCAAATATCCGCTGCCCAGCAAGATGTTCGGCATCTTTGCGCAGACACCCCTGCAGCCCGAGCTGCCCATCTTCCGTGGCTTCGACGATGTGTTCATGATGCCCCACAGCCGGCATACCGAGATCAAGCGCGAGGATATCGAACGGGTGGAGGGACTGACCATCATCGCCGAGTCGCCCGAGAGCGGCGTGAGCATGGTGATGGCGCGCAACGGCCGTGAGTTCTTTATCACCGGCCATCTGGAGTATGCCCCCGACACGCTTGACAAGGAGTATAAGCGCGACTTCGGCAAGCGCAACGACGTGAGTGTCCCCATCAACTACTATCGCGATGACGACCCTGCCAAGGGCCCACTGGTGACCTGGCGCTCACACGCCAACCTGCTGTTTTCCAACTGGATCAACTATTACGTTTACCAGGAGACACCGTATAACATCAACGACATCACTTGATTAATGAGGCATTTAGAACTTCTCGCACCTGCCAAGAACCTTGAATGTGGCATGGCTGCCATCAGTCATGGGGCCGATGCTGTGTATATCGGGGCCTACAGCTTCGGTGCCCGCGCGGCGGCCGGCAACTCGGTAGCCGACATCCGGGCCCTGTGCCGCTATGCCCATCAGTATGGTGCCAAGGTCTATGTCACCGTCAACACCATCATCTACGAGGAAGAGCTGGAGGCCATGCAGCAGCTGGTGACCGAACTGGCTGAGGCTCGCGTCGATGCCCTGTTGGTGCAAGACATGGCCACGCTCGCCATGCGCAGGGTGACGCTCGAGGCCGTGGGCCATGCCCCGATGCTCCATGCCTCGACGCAGTGCGACACCCGCACGGCCGAGAAGGTGGCTTGGTTGCGCAGTCTGGGCTTCTCCAGGGCCGTGCTGGCCCGTGAGCTGTCGGCCGACGAGATACGTGCCATCCACCGTGCCGTGCCCGACATGGAGCTCGAGGTCTTTGTCCACGGTGCCCTCTGCGTGAGCTATTCGGGCATCTGCTATGCCTCGCAGCACTGCTTCCAGCGCTCGGCCAACCGTGGTGAGTGTGCGCAGTTCTGCCGCATGAAGTTCGACCTTGTGGATGCCGATGGCAGGGTTATCGAGCACGACCGCCACCTGCTGTCGCTCAAAGACATGGCCCAGATCGACCACCTCGAAGAGTTGGCCGATGCCGGTGCCTGCTCGTTTAAGATCGAGGGGCGACTGAAGGAGGTAGGCTATGTCAAGAACGTGGTGGCGGCCTATAGCCGTCGCCTCGACCAGTTGGTGGCCAAGCGTCCCGACGAATACCGCAGGGCCTCCTACGGAAGGGTGGACTATCACTTCGAGCCCAGCCTGCAGAAGAGCTTCAACCGCGGTTTCACCTCTTATTTCCTCGGTGGCCGCCAGCATGACATCGCCTCCTTCGACACCCCCAAGGCCTTGGGCGAGTGTGTGGGACATGTCAAGGAGGTGCGCCCCGACTCGTTTAATGTCTCGGGCACGGCCTCGTTTGCCAATGGCGACGGCCTCTGCTTTATCAATGCGCGCCACGAGCTTGAGGGCTTCCGCGTGAACCGCGCCGTGGGCAACCGCCTCTATCCCTTCAAGATGCCGGCAGGACTGAAGTCCGGCACTGTGCTCTACCGCAACAACGATGAAGCCTTCGGCAAGATTCTGGCGGGCGACACCGCCGACCGCCGACTGCCCGTGCGTCTCACCTTCGGCCTCGCCGACGGGGGCTTCAGCCTGACGGTCGCCTTCCATGCACCCGGCTCTGACCAGCCCGTGGAGGCCACGGCCACGGTGCCCTTCGACCATCAGGAGGCGCAGAAGCCACAGGCCGACAACATCAGACGGCAGCTGTCGAAACTCGGCAACACCGTCTACGCATGCCAGCAACTCGACATCGCACCTGGTGCCGACCAATGGTTTATGCCGTCGAGCCTTCTCGCCGACCTGCGCCGGCAGGCCATTGCGGCCTTTGCGCAGGCCTTCGAGCAGTGGGTCGACCGGCAAGCCGACACCTTGGTGCCTGCCTCTACGGCAGGCATCGACACAGAGGCAAAGGCATGGCAGCCCGAATACCGGCGATATTCTTATCTCTATAATGTGTCCAACTCGCTTTCGCGCTCCTTCTATGAGCACCACGGACAGGCATCCGTGGGACCGGCCTTCGAGGTGTGGCAGGGCAACCACTCGCCGTCGCTGACCTGGGACCGTGCGGCCCTCGCCCGACCTTCCGAACGCGTGCTCATGCAGTGTCGCCATTGCATACGCTTCAGTCTCGGCCATTGCGTGGTGCATGGTGGTACCAAGCCCACTTGGCGCGAGCCCCTCACCCTGCGGTTGGGCGACGGTCGCAGGTTCAGGTTGGAGTTCGACTGCAAGGCTTGCCAGATGAATGTGCTGAGTATGGACGATAACCGGTGAGCGACGGCCGGACAGATAAAACAACTACTGCTATGCGAATGATGAAGCGAACCAAGACGTTAAGAACAGCCTTCTGGTTGATGATGGTCATGCTGACGACCCTCCTCACCACCTCGTGCTATCAACAGCACCGACGCTGGCACTCGCCATATCGGTTCAGCGAACGACAGCTCGACTCGCTGTCGTTTTTCTCCACCCACCACTATACCAACAATTACAACTTTGTGGTGCGCAAAGACAGTATGATGTTGCTGCAACAGTTGCCCGAAGAGCTCATCAGCGGCATGCAGACCGACTCGTTCAGCGTGCCCAAGGGCACCCACCTTGTGGTGGCCGACATCCGTATGGTGCCCACCGACACTATCGACTCGGTGTGGGTGCAGCTGGCTAACGACAGCTCTGTCTTCGGCTGGGCGCGCGAGTCGCAGCTGCTGCCTCGCGTGATGCCTGACGACCCCATCTCTGAGTTTATCTCCAAATTCTCCGACGCACACGTCATCATCTTCCTCATCGTCATCGTCGTCATCGGTGCCAGCTACCTGTTGCGGCGCATCTACCGGCACAATGCCCATATCGTGCATTTCAACGATATCGACTCGTTCTATCCCACGCTGCTCTGTCTCATCGTGGCCTCTTCGGCGACGCTATACGCCAGCATCCAGACCTTCAACCCCGAGCTGTGGAAGCATTTCTATTTCCACCCCACGCTCAACCCCTTCTCCGTTCCCCTTGCCTTGGGCGTCTTTCTCAGCTCGGTGTGGGCTATGCTCATCGTGGGTCTGGCCGCCGTCGACGACGTGCGTCACCAACTGCCCTTCGGCGATGCCGTGCTCTATCTGGGCGGACTGGCCGCCGTGTGTGCCGTCAATTATATTGTCTTCAGCATCACCACCCTATATGTCATCGGCTATCTGCTGCTCGCACTCTATTTCTATTTTGCCATCCGGCAGTATCACAGGCTCAACAGGGCGCGTTTCGTCTGTGGCAAATGCGGGGCCAAGCTGCGCCAGAAAGGACGCTGCCCCTACTGTGGCACAATGAACGAGTGACCCCCTGCCTTTCCTCTCAAAGCCCGCAAATGGCATATTTCCTCAGAAATGAGGATTGTTAAATACAATGAAAAATCGTAATTTTGCAACTTGTAAACAGCGATGTAAAATGAGAAAAACAATTGCTTATTGATATGAACAAACTAAAGTTATTTGCTCTGGCTGTCATGGCTGGTGGGGCGCTGCCAGCGGTTGCTGCCCCAAAGAATCTGAACGACTCGTCAAGGGTGTACGACCTCGACGAGATTGTGGTCGTCAAACAGCCCAAGGAGCAGTATCGCCTGCGTCTGCAACCCGTCAGCGCGTCGATGTTCTCGGGTGCCGAGGCCGGTAGTCTCTGTGCCCGCGACCTGCGTGAGCTGTCGGCCTACGTGCCCAACTTCACCATGCCCAACTACGGTTCGCGCTACACCTCGGCCATGTATGTGCGCGGCATCGGTTCGCGTGTCAACTCGCCGGCGGTGGGCATCTATGTCGACGGCATGCCCCTGTTGAGCAAGTCGGCCTTCAACACCCATCTTTATTCCCTCTCGCGCGTCGATGTGCTGCGCGGTCCCCAGGGCACGCTCTATGGCCTTAACACCGAGGGTGGACTGGTGCGACTCTACACCAAGAACCCCATGGACTACCAGGGCACCGACCTCAGTCTGGGTGGCGGCTCGCGTTTCTATCGCAATGCCGAGCTGTCGCACTTCCAGAAGCTCAACAGCCGTGTGGCGTTCTCACTGTCGGCCTTCTACAATGGGCAGAACGGTTTCTTCAAGAATGTCACTACCGGTGAGCGTGCCGACAAATACGATGAGGCAGGCGGACGGTTCCGTCTGGTGCTCCGACCCACTGAGCGTTGGAACATCAACTTTCTGGCCGACTACCAGTACACCCACCAAAACGGTTTTCCTTACGCCTTGATCGGCGACGACGGCGTGGCCGGAGACCCCAACACCAACCGCGACAACACCTATCGCCGCAATATGTTCAACACGGGCCTCGACCTCACCTTCCATGCCAACGGCTTCGATTTCACCTCTACCTCGAGCTACCAGTATCTTAAGGACAACATGGCGATGGACATTGACTATATGCCTTCCGACTTCATGGACATGGAACAGCAACAGCTGCAGAACTCTTTCACCCAGGAGTTTGTCTTCAAGAGCACGCGTCCGGTAGGTGGCTTCTGGCATTGGACGGCAGGTGCTTTCGGCGGCTTCTCCTGGTTGAAGACCGGCAGCGCAGTGAACTTCAACAGCGATATGGACAAGTTCCTGGGCAGTACCATCCAGCGGGCCATGTACCAGGCCATGCTCGGGTCGATGACCGGTCGCTTCATTGCCCGTGGCATGACACCCGAGGCTGCCGCTGAGATGGCTGCCACCACCATTGCCCGTGCCGGTGGCGTGGCACTCGATGTCGACATGCGCAATGTGCCGGGCACCTTCCGCACGCCCACCTATAACGTCGGGTTCTTCCATGAGTCGAACTTCGACATCAGCAGCCGACTGCGTGCCTCCGTGGGTCTGCGCTACGACTACGACTATGTGCGTGTGGTTTACAACACCAGCTCATCCATCTTCTCACAGGCCAATGTCATGGGACAGCAGGCTGCCGTCACGGTGACATCTCTGCTCGACAGCCGTGCCCACAACCACTTCGACCAGCTGCTGCCTAAGTTTGGACTTACTTATAAAGTGGCCGACAACGGCAGCAATGTCTATGCTACCGTGAGCAAGGGCTACCGCGCCGGCGGTTACAACATCCAGATGTTCTCCGACATTCTCCAGGCCGAGATCCAGGTCAACAGTTCGCAGCGTGCCGACTACGTCGTGCCCCACACCGCGGCCGATTACCGTAATGTCAACGCCACCATCGCCTACGAACCCGAGACCAGCTGGAACTACGAGGTGGGCACCCACCTCAACCTCTTCGGCAACAAGGTGCAGTTCGACCTCGCGGCCTTCTATATGCAGATCAAAAACCAGCAGCTCTCGCAGATGGCCGGCAACTACGGTTTCGGTCGCATGATGACCAACGCCGGCAAGAGCTATAGCTGTGGCATCGAGGCCATGTTGCGCGGCAGCGCTGCCGATGACCACCTGACGTGGGCGCTGAGCTATGGATTCACGCACGCTGTCTTCGACGAGTATACCGACTCGGTGACGGTAAACGGCAAACGCACGCTGGTCGACTACCACGACAAACGAGTGCCCTTTGTTCCTGAGCATAGCATGGCCGCCAGTGCCGACTATCGTTTCGACCTGGCCGCAGGTGTCGTCCGCAGCATCACCCTCGGAGCCAATGTCAACGCCCAGGGCAAGACCTACTGGGACGAGGCCAACACTCTGAGCCAGAAGTTCTATGCCGTGCTTGGTGCCCACCTCGGGCTCGACTTCGGCAAGGTGAACCTCAACATTTGGGGCCGTAACCTCACCGGCACCCGTTACAATGTCTTCGCCGTCAACAGCGGAGCCACAGGTGCCTCCAACTGGTTTGCCCAGCGCGGCAACCCCTTGCAGGTGGGTGCCGACGTGAAGATACACTTCTAGGAAAACTATTATTTAACTGTTAGATATGATAAGGGCCGCTCGGGACATCGTTTCCCGGCGGCCCTTTGTGGCTCCCCCCGACCCCTCCGGTAAGAGGGGAGTGCCTTGCGGGCTTGGGCGTGCGCGTTGTTTTTCTCGCAGATTTTGCCTAATGAGTACTTGGCCCCTTGCAGATGCTCGGGGGATTCACGTAGATTTAGTACGTGAGGTGTTTGGCCTGCTAAGTTGGGGGGGGATGAACGGGGGAAGGGGAGATGAACAGGGGGGAGCACCCTAAGGGTTGGTGGGGCATTCCAAGTGGCGGGGCTCCCTCCCCTCCTGTCGGAGGGGTCGGGGTAGGCTCTACTTGCTGCCCGTGACCTTCGGCTTCCGGGGCTTAAGGCCGAAGAGGTCGCGCAGGCTGTTGAAGTCTTTCTTCAAGATGAAGCCGAAGCCCTGCGTGTTGAGCGAGTTGCGCGTGAAGTAGCGGTCGTCGGTCTGGTTATAGAAGTGGATGCTGATGTTACCGTTGGGGATGACCAGGTATTTCACGTCAAAGTCGCCGATGAACGATGTCGTGGCGTTGGGGTTGTCGCGATAGCCAAACTGTCCGTTGAGTAGCAGTCGGTTGTTGAGCAGCCTGCCGCTGAGCAATCCCTCATACTCGGCGTTGTTCCATCCCTCGTCGCCGGTAGAGATGTTGGCGCCAAAGTTCCAGTTGGTGTTGTTGACCACCGAGCTGATGACATTGTTGATCTGCTGACTGATCTGTCCGCTGAGCAGGCTCTGCAGGGCCAGACTCGTCTGGCTGTCGGAGGTGCCGCCCGTGGAGGCGTTGTTGTTGCCCTGCGAGTAGAAGCGGCCCACGGCAAGCAGGTAGAGCACCTGCTGGTTCATCTCCTCCTCGCTGTTGATGATGCTGTAGATCATCTGTTTGGCATCGTTGCCCACGGTAGGCATGTCGAGGTTGAAGTCGACCTTGGGCGCGTTGGGCGTGCCGGTGATGTTCATCAGGCAGTTCACGCGGATGTTGTTGCCCGAGAAGCTCTGTCCGAGCTGGAGGTCAGAGAGGCTCACCGAGTTGACCTGGTATTGTGCGTTGAGGTTGAGCAAGGCATTGTATGGGTCGCCACCAAAGACGATGGTGCCGCCTTGAATAAACTCAAAGTCCTTTTTGATGACATTCTGTATGGTGAGCTTATAGAGTCCGTGGTCTACGGTGTAGGTGCCAAACATATCGAGTGCCCCCTTATTATAATAGGTGGCCCGTATGCCTCCCGACCCGTTGAGTGTGATATAGTCGCCGGCCGTCTTGTCCATGATGAGCTTGAGCGTAGCCTCTGGGCTGGTGTTGATGAGGAAGTTGATGTGGATGTCGGTGGGAATGTCGATCTTTCCGTCGCCGTTATCGTCACGTCCGAGTGGCACGAAGGGCGAGTTGACCGCGAGCGAGTCGCCGGCGAGCGAGTCGCGCGACACCCAGTGGATAAACTCCTGCGACCCCACGTCGTTGGGGCTCGTCACATCATACACCACCTGCGAGCCCTTGGTGGGTGCTACATTCACGTCGATGGTCACCTCGCCCGGGCGGCCCTTGATGCCCACGCGGCCGGTGCCATACACCGTGCCATAAAACGTGCTGCCATCGGAGCCGTCCCAGTCGTAGCCCAGGAAGTGGTCGGCCCTGATGCCCAGGTTGTATGACATGCGCGAGAGGTGCTGGTGGTAGACGCTGCCGTCGACCACGGCGATGTTGCCGTTGCGGTCGTAGACGGTGTCGTTGCGGAAGACAATCTCGTTGACCTGGAACCTGATGGTGTCGTTTTGCAGTCGGTAGCGTGTGTTGAGGGCCTTCACCCTTGCCGTGCCATCGGCCACGAGGGCTCCCGTGAGGTTCATGCGCTTGAGGTCGCCGCTCAGTCTGAGGTCGCCGCTGGCCGTCAGGTCGGTGTGGCTGAGGAAGCTGGAGCACAGCGTCTGCAGAAACTCGCCCCTGGTGTTGTCGGCCCTGATGCCCAAGTCGATGTATCCGCGTTTGGGCGAGACATAGCCTTTTATCTCTGTCGTCCTGAAGCGGCTGTCGGCCTTTGGCGCGTTGAGCGTGTCGATGGCCGTGGCGTCGATGTCGATCTGTTCTTGTTGCCTGTTCCAGCGCACATTGGCAAAGAGCGTGCCCATGCGACCCTCAATGAACCTGAAGTCAGCCACGCTGAGGCTGGCGCGGGCCTCGGGGTGGTCGAAGAGTCGCGACACATAGGCCTTGCCCGAGGCATAGCCGCTGAAGTCTACCGAGTGGAAGTTCACCAGGTCGAGCACATAGCTGACGTTCACCTCGTTGAGGTCGATGGTGAGCGAGTCGTCGGTGCCCTTGGCCGCCGTGCCGTTCACCAGTACGTGCTGTCGCCCGTTGGTAAGGGCAAAGCCATTGACATCGAGGTGGTTCTTGCTGTAGACCACCGTCGCGGGGTGGATGGTAAACACCGTGTCGCCCACGCTGAGCTCCGAGGGGTTGATGCTGAGCCTTGCCTCGGCCTGTCCGTGGCCGTTGAGGGTGAACTGTGTCACCGAGTTGAGCATCCCTCTCACGCGTTGCTTGTCGGCGTGGTTGTCGAGCGAGAGCACCGACACCAGCTGGTCGTCCCTGGCCTCGGCCTCCACGCGATAGTCGGTGCCCGTGCCATATTTGCCCATCTTGGTGAGGCTGATGTCGGCATCAAACTGCCGGGTGCCCGAGTTGACCACCACCGACACATACCTGTAGTGTGCGTCGTTGTACACCACATCGGGTATCATGGCGTTGATGTATAGCTGCTCGGAGCGGTTGCTCATGCGCCCCTCGATGCGCAGGGGTTCGCGCAGTTCTACGGGTATGTCGAAGAAGTGGCGCAGCCAGTCGCTGCGTGTGATGCGCGCCTTCATGGCAAAGTCGTTGCCCTTGGTGGGCCTGTATCTGATGGGGGTGAGCTTCTGTATGCTGGGCAGCTTGCGCGCCAGGGCGTTGGCCACGCTCTGCAGCAGGGTGGTGTAGTCGTACTTGCCGGTGATCTCGGCATTGCCGAAGTCGCTGTCGAGCGTGAGGAAGTGGCCGCTGGCGTTGTTGCCGGCGTTGAGCCTGAGCGAGTCGAGGGTATAGCTCTTCTCTGGCGCGGTCATGGTGAAATGGCGTACCTCCAGGCTACCGTTGGCGGTGTTGAGGTTGCGGCCTGTGAAGTCGGCCACGATGTCGGCGCTGTAGGTGGCGTTGGCCATCTTGCCGCCGATGAGGTTGAGGACGGCCGGACTGAGCTGCCTGATGCGTGCCGTGAGGTTGGCCGAGGGCATGCGGGCATTGGTGTTGAGGCTGCCCTCGATGTCGGCCACCACGTGTGGGTCGTCGATGTTGAACTTACCATTGAAGGCACCGTTGTTGGCCGTGCCGTCAACGGTGATGTTGTGGTACGAGTAGCCTTTGTAGTCGAAACGCTGCACCTGTCCCTGTGCCATGTATGCCTTCTGCCTGATGTTGCCTTTGATGCTGATGTTGGATGCCAGCATGCCAAACTTGTCGTCGGCGAGCACCTGCCGCAGGTTGAAGCCATCGGTCTCGAGCCGGCCCGTGAAACTGTCTTTGCGGCGTGCCAGGGCCAGGCGTGCGTCGCCCGCCCCCGACCGCAGCATGCCCTCGATGGCCACGTCGGTGCCGTAGCCGCCCAC
>CAZBQA010000082.1:0-11101 GCA_964493905.1 uncultured Prevotella sp. | reverse complement strand
CCCCACGGGGAGGGCCGGGGAGGGGCTTATCTTTCTGTGGTTCTCCTCTGCTCGCCTGCGGGTCTGATGGGAGAACGTCCTGAGGTTGTGACAATAAGTGGGTTGTGGGATAATATAAAAAAGGGAGTTGGTGGATGGCGCGTTGGCAATTACCAACACATCATCACACCAACCCACTTACTAACTGGGGCCAGCAAACCAACTTACCCGTCGATCTCCTTGAGCTGGTCGGCAACCTCGTCCTTGATACGCTGGGCGAAGTCGGCCATGCTCATGGTGGCCTGCTCGCCGCCACCCTGCTTACGCATGGAGACGAGGCCTTCGGCCGACTCCTTCTCGCCTACCACCACCATGTAAGGCACGCGCTTGAGCTCGTTGTCGCGGATCTTGCGACCAATCTTCTCGTTGCGGTCGTCGATGTAGGCACGCACCTCCTGACTGTCGAAATACTTCTTCACCTCGAGGGCGTAGTCGTTGTACTTCTCGGAGATGGGCAGGATGGCCACCTGGTCAGGCGTGAGCCAAAGGGGGAAGTGGCCGGCGGTGTGCTCGATGAGCACGGCGGTGAAACGCTCGAGTGAGCCGAAGGGTGCGCGGTGTACCATCACCGGTGTCTGCTTACTGTTGTCTTCAGCGGTGTATTCGAGCTTGAAGCGCTGCGGCAGGTTATAGTCTACCTGGATGGTACCCAGCTGCCACTTGCGGCCGATGGCATCCTTGACCATGAAGTCGAGCTTCGGACCATAGAAGGCTGCCTCGCCCTCTTCCTCACGGGCTTCCATGCCCTTCTCCTTGCAGGCCTCGCGGATGGCGTTCTGGCTCTCCTCCCAGATGTCGCTGGAGCCGATATACTTCTCGGTGTCCTTGGGGTCGCGCAGCGAGATCTGTACCTCGTAGTTGTCGAACCCGAAGATGCGGAACACCTTCTGGATGATGTCGATATTGTTCTCAAACTCGGCCTTCACCTGGTCGGAGCGCACAAAGATGTGTGCATCGTCTTGCGTGAAGGTACGCACGCGCGTCAGTCCGTGCAGCTCACCGCTCTTCTCATAGCGGAACACCGTGCCAAACTCGGCGATGCGCAGCGGCAGGTCTTTGTACGAGCGCGGCTTGCGGGCGTAGATCTCGCAGTGGTGCGGGCAGTTCATGGGCTTGAGCATATACTCCTCGTCCTCCTCGGGGGTGTGGATGGGCTGGAAGGCGTCCTTGCCGTAGTGGGCATAGTGGCCCGAGGTGATATAGAGATTCTTGCCACCGATGCCCGGCGTGATGACCTCCTGGTAGTTGTAGGGCTTGAGCAGTCGGCGCAGCAGCTCCTGCAGGCGCAGGCGCAACTGGGTGCCCTTGGGCAGCCAGATGGGCAGACCCTTACCCACACGGTCGGAGAACATGAAGAGCTCCATTTCCTTGCCGATCTTGCGGTGGTCGCGCTTCTTGGCCTCCTCAAGCATCACGAGATACTCGTCGAGCATCTTCTTCTTGGGGAAGGTGATGCCATAGATACGCGTCATCTGCTCGCGCTTGGCGTCGCCGCGCCAGAAGGCACCGGCCACGCTGGTGATCTTGATGGCCTTGATGAGCCCGGTGCTCACCAGGTGCGGGCCACGGCAGAGGTCGGTGAAATGACCCTGGGTGTATGTAGAGATGGTGCCGTCCTCGAGGTCGAGGTCGATGTGCTCCACCTTATATTGCTGTCCGTCGGCGGCAAACTCCTTGAGGGCTTCGGCCTTGGGAACCTCACGGCGCACCACTGCCTCGTTTTTCTTGGCCAGCTCGCGCATCTTGTCCTCAATCTTGGGGAAGTCGTTCTCAGAGATGGTCTGTCCCTCGGCGGGCATGACATCATAAAAGAAACCGTTCTCGATGGCCGGACCAAACCCGAACTGGATGCCGGGATAGAGCTCCTGGAGGGCCTCGGCCAGCAGGTGGGCTGACGTGTGCCAGAAGGTGTGCTTGCCTTCTTCGTCTTCAAATTTGTAGAATACGATGGTTGCGTCCGTCTGGATGGGACGGTTCAACTCGGTGGTCTCACCATTGATCCCGCAAGATACAACGTCACGGGCGAGAGCCGGCGAGATGCTCTCTGCGATTTGTAAGCCAGTCACGCCCTGCTCATACTCACGAACAGATCCGTCTGGAAATGTGATTTTAACCATGTTACAAATTAGTTTTATTTAAATCACCACAAAAGTAACACTAATTTTCCAAATGAGACCATGATTTCTGGATTTTCTTTCGGAAGCTATGCAACATCCTGCCCAACAACTCTTTTGGGCCCGCTCACATTCCCTAAGAGACCTCCATCGAATCCGGAAAAAGACGCTCGCCATACAACGACAGGTGCATGGAGGCGCTACCGGGCTTGTGCAAACAGCATGCACCCGGGACTCCGGAAAATGCTCGGATAACAAAATAAAACATAAATAGCAATCTCCTGCAGGCAAACTACAGGAGATTTTTTGTAATTTCGCGTAATCAATTCATACAACACCATGGCATACGAACAACTGAAACTCGACAACCAGATCTGCTTCCGCATCTACACGGCCAGCCGACTGATACAACAGGCCTACGAGCCATATTTCAAGCCTTTGGGCATCACCTACACCCAGTACCTGGTGCTGCTGGTGCTGTGGGAGAACGACGAGCAGCCCGTCAACACCATCGGACAACGCCTGAAGCTCGGCATCAACACCACCTCGCCACTCATCAAGCGCATGGAGAAGCTGGGACTGGTGGCCCGTCACGACAGCGAGGTGGACAAGCGACAGCAGATTGTCTACCTTACCGACAAGGGCAAGGCCATGAAAGAACAGGCCGCCAAAATACCTCGCTGCATGACCGGCGACCTGGAGAAATGCGGCATCGACACCCACCTTCTGGTCTCGATGATTCCCGCGCTCGACAACATTATCAGGACATTGTCGGGAGTAACGGCCACAGATGCCGACGAATAGCGGCAACCCAACCGTTTAGCAAAAACAACAAGAGAGTGATATGGATATTGTTGGTGGGCTGGGCCAGCCCACCAACAATACAGTTTTACCTATAGACCATCAGTCACCCTCGTAGCTGTCGTATGACACGTTATCGACCGTGTATTTGTCTTTGGGCTTCTGCGGGCGAGCAGGATAACCAACGACAATGAGGTTGAGCGGAACGATATAGTCGGGCGCGTCGAGGATCTCGGCGAGAGCCTTGCAGCGCTCCTGTATAGGCCAGACACCCGTCCAAACAGCCCCCAGACCCATCGACTGCGCGGCCAACAAGATATTCTCGGAGGCTGCCGAGGTGTCTTGTATCCAGTATTCCTGCGACTTACCCTCCCCCGTCTTGCGCATGTCGCCACACACGGCGATGGCCAGCGGTGCCTTGGCGGCCATGCTGGCATAAGGCAAGACCTTGCCCAGACGGGCCAACGTCTCCTTGTCGCTGACCACGATAAAATGCCACGGGCGCTTGTCCATGGCCGATGGCGCGGCCATGCCTGCACGCAGCAGACTGTCGACGGTGGCCTCGGCCACCTCGCGCTGCTGGTAGGCACGCACGCTGGTACGTGCCATGATGTTTTGGTATGCGGCGTTGTTCACCACGCTGTCGCGCACGGCCGACTTGTCGGACGAAGAGAAGAACAAGCTTCCCATAGCCAGCTTGGCACTCACAATAACCAGTGCCAAGGCCAACACTACAATGATAATCTTTGAATTCATATCTTTTTCTTTTTGAGATGAAGTGACTTGCTAATGCTCAAGGGGTCTGACTGGCCGATGGACGGTGACCTCACCTGCCCTTCTGCGCAATCTTGAACAGGGTGCCCATCGGACAGACGAAGCGGCAGTAGGGGCGCATGATGACCGTCGACAGCAAGGCAAACGTCACGGCGATGGCGATGGCCGCCCATGAAGCCGACTCGAAGATAAAGGCCGAGAAGGGCTCAGCATCCACCCAGTCGAACCATACGCCCGTCCACAGGCATAGCATGAGCGCGGCCCAGAGCACCTGGCGGAAGGTGTCGAGGCGTTTCACCGTGGTGTTGCCCAGCTTGAGCTGGTAGGGCACGCAGCGGTTGGCCAACTCTTGCACGGCGCCGAAGGGGCACACGTGGGTGCAATAATAGCTCTTCTTGCCGAAGAGCGGATAGATGAATGCGGTGATGAGCATGATGACGGGAACCAGCAAGGCCAGGATGTTCATGCCGTTGAACGTATAGCCAATGAGGGCCGAATAAGAGACGAACGAGCCGCACCAGAAGCCGAGCACCACCGTATTGAGCACCTGTTGCACCACACGATAGCGCTTGTTCTTGTAAAACAGCGGTACGATGGCGGCCATCAGGGCCACCACCAGTCCGGCAATTGCCTTGGCGCTGAGGTCGACCTGAGCAAAGACACTCTCCTTGGCTGTGCTCTGCTGGGCATACTGCAGTCCACGGCGCACGTTGCCGATGATGGCCTTGGACGAAAAGGTGGCTCCCGACACGGCATCTACCTGCAGGTCGGAGGCCTCGTCGAGCGTCATGCCATCCCAGCGATGCAACAGCACCGATGCCCGCTCAAAGAAGTCGGGCGTCTCGGTATTGTCGAGTGCCTTGACGCTCACCACCTTGTTGTCTTTGACGGTGAGCTCGAGGGGCACCGTGCCCCCATAGCCTATAATGTCTTTGCCCAGGCCCGTGGTATTGATCACCATACTGCCGTCGGGCAGTGTGCGCACGGTGTCGCCGGCAGCCTTGGCCACCGCTGTGGGTTGCGGCTTGATCTGATGTCCCAGCCACTTGCCGTCGCGACGCACCGACACGGCCAGCATCATGAGCACTACAGCCAGCAGACTGAGCACCTGATGAAACTTGTTGGAATATCCTTTATTGATAGAAAACATTCCTATTGAAAATGTAATGATGATACAAAAGTACAAAAAAACACTTATCCTGCCGACACGCCCCCTCCGATTATCACGTTTCTTAGTGGTCATTAACATTTTTACGGTCTCAGCCCATAGGGTGTCAAGCGTAGCCCCCACACGCATGGGGCGACAACAGCAACAACACCTGAACAACCAAGAAACGACTACAATCCATCAACAAACCACCCCAGCAACAAACACCAAAAAAAAATCCCAATCACCATGCCGGTGAAAGGGATTTCTATTGATTTGCTTTACAGCGCGAAAATTTCCAATCGGGCTTACTCTGCTGCAGGAGCCTCCTCCTCGGCCACCTCGGCCTCGGCAACGGGAGCCTCTGCACGTGCCTCCTCCACTGCGGGAGCGGGCTCGGAAGCGTTCTCGGCAACAACCTTCACAGGAACCTTTACCTCAACCTCCTTGTGGAAGTGAACCACAGCCTCGAAGTCGCCCACCTTGCGAGCGTCACGCATGGTGACAATCTTACGGTCGATCTCGATGCCCAGCTTGCCAAGCTCCTCAGCCACGGCGGCAGCACCCACAGAACCATAGAGGTGACCAGTGGCAGCAACCTTGGCAGGAATCACCAGAGCCACGTCCTTCAGAGCCTCGGCGCGCTTCTCGGCCTCAGCCTTCTGAGCGGCGAGCTTGCCGGCCTGCTGACGCAGGTTCTCGGCCAGCATCTTGCGTGCGCTGGGAGAGGCGATGATGCCCTTACCCTTCGGGATGAGATAGTTACGGCCATAGCCGCTCTTCACACTCACGATATCGTTCTTGTATCCAAGACCGATGATATCTTCTTTCAGTATAATATCCATATCTTTCCTCCTGTAAATTACTTCATCATGTCGGTTACGTATGGAAGCAGCGCAATCTGGCGGGCACGCTTAACGGCCTGGGCCACGCGACGCTGATACTTCAAAGATGTGCCGGTGATACGACGGGGAAGGATCTTACCCTGCTCGTTCAAGAACTTCTTGAGGAACTCAGGATCCTTGTAGTCGATATACTTGATGCCGCTCTTCTTGAAACGGCAGTACTTCTTCTTCTTGGTGTCGATAGAAGGAGCTGTCAAATAACGGATTTCTGATTTCTCTGCCATAATTATGCCTCCAATTTCTTTGCCCACTTAGCACGACGCTTTTCAGCATAAGCCACAGCATACTTGTCGAGCTTCACGGTCATAAAACGAATAACCTTCTCGTCGCGGCGATAGCCGGTCTCGAGGCGGTCTACTACTGATGGCTCTGCTTTGAACTCTACGAGGCAATAGAAACCTGTAGATTTCTTGTCAATAGCATAGGCCATCTTCTTCAGTCCCCAGGTCTCCTCATTCAGAATCTCTGCACCATTGTCCTTGAGCAGCTTCGTGAATTTAGCGACCGTTTCCTTCATCTGTTCATCAGACAAAACGGGAGTCAAAATGAAAACGGTTTCGTATTGATTCATACTACTTTGTAAATAAATGAATGATAAATTTGCAAATTGCGGGTGCAAAGGTACAAAAAAATATGCACACCCCACCCTGCCCTCTCTTGTTTTTTCCCTTTTTAACATATATTTTGCGACAGCCAGGCATAATTCTTCGTACTTTTGCACGTGCAATGAAGAAGTTGGTCACTATGCTGAAGGCCTTTTGGCCGAAATGCCGCCGCTGGTTTGACGTACACCTGGTCTATGCCGGCGTGCTGCTGCTCGTCGTGTTTTATTTTGTCGGCCTTACCAACTACAACCTCCTGCTCTTTCTCCCGCTGGTGCTCATCATTTGCGGCATCGTGGGACATGTGGCCCACGAGAAACACCGGCAAGGCTATTGACAACCTGCCGAAGGGCATCACCCGAACCCTCATCCCACCCCTGCGATGCTGGGATTCAGCACCAAACCACACCTCGTTCCACTCGAAGCACCGTCTGATTCTACTCGAAGCAACATCTACTTCGACTCGAAGCAGACTGTACTTCCACTCGAAGCAGCGCGTACTTCCACCCGAAGCAGCACGCCATAGCACCGGTGGCCCATTGCCGTCACACCCTGACCGTGGCACGATGACTATCGCCACGACATCTCCTAACGGTGCCCAGCGCATGGGCTTCATGCCGGCCGGCCAAAGCAACACGAGAGAAGACGGACGGCGGGGATGGAAAGAAATCTGCAAAAAAACGGAGAAATATTGCGGATATGAGCAAAAAAAGATATCTTTGCAACATCATGCCCTCGGCAGCAGCAGATGCTGCACACCATGCTCCAGCCATCGCTGCGCATGGGTCGCGGGGCATGGCTATGAACGCAACGCAAACCCCACATCGCACAACTATGAAAATATTGTTATCGGCAGCCATCGCCTTGGCCATCTCGCTCGGCACACCCGCCTGCACCTCTGTGATCGTTTCTGGAAAAGTGACGCCCGACGGTCGTCCGCTCATGCTGAAAAACCGCGATGCCGACGACCTCGACAATGTAGTGGTGATGGTGCAGGGCGAGCGTTATCGGTTTGTGGGCATCGTAGCCACCGCCGACACCCGGATGGAGAACGTATGGTCGGGGCACAACGAGAAAGGCTTTGCCATCTTCAACACCGACGCCTTCAACCTCAACGGCAAAGACAAGCCCGCGGTGGAGAACGACGGCAGGGTGATGCGACGCGCATTGGAGATATGTGCCACGGTGGCCGACTTCGAGCACCTGCTCGACACGCTGGCCCGCCCCATGCACCTCGACTCCAACTTCGGCGTGATGGATGCACAGGGCAACTGCGCCTACTACGAGACAGGCAACACACACTACACCAAATTTGATGTGAACGACCCCACGACAGCACCCTACGGCTATCTGGTACGCACCAACCATGCCATGACGGGCGACCGCAGCCTCGACCAAGGCATCGAACGCTACATGGCCATCAGCGACCTGATGACGCAGGCTGCGTTTGCCGGAGCCATCGACCGTGACCTGCTGCTGCGCAAGGCCACACGACAGCTCACCAACGGCATGACCAAGACAAACCTTTACGACACCATGCCCCAGACCGACGAGGGCATGAAGATGGTGCCTTACACCGATTTTATTTCACGCTACTACACGGCCTCGGCCGATGTCATCCAGGGCGTGCGGCCGGGCGAAGACCCACGACTCACCATCAGCTGGACCATCATCGGCTGTCCGCTCACCACGGTGGCCGTGCCGCTGGTCATCACCCCCTCGGGCAAGCTGCCGGCCGTGGTCACACGCAATGCCGAGGGCTTCTCGGCCCTCTGCCACTACGGTCTGGAAGCCAAGAAGGCACTCTACCCCATGACCCGTGGCAACGGACTCAACTACATCAACCTGCCCAAACTCATCAACCGACAGGGCACAGGCACCATACAGCGCCTGGAGCCCATCGAGACCGAGCTCATCAGGCGCGGCGAGACGGTGATCGGCGAACTGAGGAAAGACGCCGGCAACGACAAGGCGCTGAAGGCCTTGGACGAATACTACAACTGGGCCGACGCCTTCATCCGCAACCGTCTCATGCAGCCCTGAAGGGAGCACGACAAGCGTTGACCAATGACAACATAACTTGACTTATTCATTAACAACCACCAACCCTATGCGTAAAACTTTGCTACCTGTTATCATTACCCTGATGGCGATGCCCGCCTGGGCAGCCCCCGTGACCCAACGCCAGGCCATAGCCACGGCACAAGCCTTCTTTGCCTCGAAAGGCATCACCATGACCACCGAGGCCATGGGCAAGGCCTACCGTGCTGCTGCCACGCAGGCCACCGCTACATACTATGTGTTCAATGCCGGCGACAACCGCGGCTTTGCCATCGTCTCGGGCGACGACCGCACCGTGCCCGTGCTGGGCTATGCCAACCAAGGTGCCTTGAACCCTGACTCGCTGCCCGACAACCTCAAGGCCTGGCTGAAAGAATATGAGCGGCAGATTGACTATTTGCAGACGCACGACATCCAGCCAGTGAAGTCTGCTGCGCCTGCCAGCGACAAGGCCGTCATCACACCGATGCTCTCCACCAAGTGGGACCAGGTGAGCCCCTACAACGACGCCTGCCCTGATTTCTTTACCAACAAAAAGAGTGTCACCGGATGCGTGGCAACGGCCATGGCACAGCTGCTCTACTACCATGCAAAGCATGCTACCAACATGGTGAAGCAGACCCAGGCCGAGATTCCCGCATACCTATGCAAGACCAACTGGACGGGATACGGACAAATCAGCGTGGCGGCCATACCGGCAGGAACCGTAATCGACTGGGCCAACATGCTGCCATCATACAACGGCAGCGAGCCGGCCAACAAGAAGCAGGCTGTGGCCAACCTGATGCTATATTGCGGGGCAGCGGTCAACATGGATTATGCCGACGAAACCAACGGAGGGTCGAGTGCAACGGATGCCAAGATGCCCAAAGCACTGATAAGCTACTTCGGTTTCGACAAGTCTGTAACGGTGATCAGTCGCGACCAATATGCCGCAGCCGACTGGAACAACGCCATCTACGACGAACTGAAAGCAGGCAGGCCCGTGGTTTACAGCGGCTCCTCAGACAAGGATAGCGGCCACGCCTTCATCATCGAAGGCTACGGCGGCGACAATTATTTTGATGTGAACTGGGGCTGGAGCGGCTATGGCAACGGCAAGTACCTGCTCAACGTGCTTGCGCCCGAAAGCGGCGGCACTGGCGCAGGCACCATCGGCATGGGATACAACAACAGCCAGCAGGCCATCATCAACGCTATGCCCAACCAAGGCGGGAGCCCCACCGTGCTGTTGAATGTCAGGAACTTTACGGCCACGGGCACGAAGCTGTCGTACCAACCTTATTACCTGGGTAACGACCCGGCCACCTTCAACTATGGCTATGGCCTGCGCAATAACGACGGCAGCATCACTGCCATAGGTGCCACACGCACCGTCACGCTCAGCCTCGGACAATACAGCACTTCTTCCATGACCCTGGAGCTGAGCACAGCCGGCCTGGGCAAGGGGGTATATGAAATCGTGCCCGCCTATAAGGTCGACGGCACGGCAGCGTGGAAGTCGATGTGGTCGGCAGCAAAATACATCGCTGTGACGGTGGATGCACAAGGCCACGTCACGGCCACGGAGATGCCCCAGACCTCTGTCACGGCCAGCAACCTGCAGGTGGGCCCCATCCGCAGGACAAATATGACCATGGATGTCACCGCCGACCTGACCAATACCGGCAGCTCACTCTTTGCCGGTGCGCTATACCTCTTTGCCAGCACCGATGCCAACAACAAGGGCAGCGCCGTGGCTGAAGGCAATACCAGCCTTGAGGCAGGCTCGACAGGCAAGGTGTGGTTGGGATTCACGCCCGCCAAAGCCGGCACCTATACCCTGTGGCTATGTGCCGACAAGGGCGGCAACCAGGTGCTTACCCAGCTCGACGGCATCGTGGTCACGGAAGGCGACGCACAGACTGGTGCATGCCAGATAATGGCGATTGCCGTGGAGAACAGCATCATTGGCTCCACACACGAGGAGGGCAACAATATCGTCACCGATGTGACGGGCAACAGACTCACTGGAAAATACACCATCAAGGCAGTGCAAAACATTGAAAACAAAAACGTGCTTGCGTCGTTATACAAGTATGACGAAGCCAGCAGCAGCTTTGTCAAGGTGGTAATGAACCGCATTTCCTACAACACCATCACCATGGGCAGCGGTGCCTCGGTGGAGCTGAGCTTCGACTTCCAAAACCTCACGTCTGGCCTTTTCAAGCTGAAGCTGGCGTGCGGCACATTGAACACCACCACATTCGAGATCGACAATGCCATCTGGACCAACGAGACCTACTGCTACAGGCTGGGCACCGCAACGGGTATAGAGACCGTCATGGATGTGGACAGCGACCTTGTAGGCGTGTTCGGGCTCAACGGCGTGAAAGTGGGCGAAAGCACCAGAGATGGGCTCGGCACCTTGCTGCGCCGCCTGCCGCGCGGCATCTACATCGTAGACGGGCGCAAGGTGACGGTGCGCTGACACCTGTCCTCGTGGGCAATGGCTGGCAGGTCACCTGAGCTTGAGGCTGCCACTGTTCGTGAAACGGTGTGTGACCCTTGCTACCGCCCGGGCGCTGGGTGCCATGGCACCAAAGCCGCGCAGGGTGCGTGGCAATAGAGTAGATGTGGGGATTTCTCCCCAGCACCTCTCATTGCACCGTACGTACG
>CAZBQA010000081.1:0-11128 GCA_964493905.1 uncultured Prevotella sp. | reverse complement strand
CATGAGGATGTCCCACACGGCAATGAGGTGACAAACCGAGCCCATGAGCACGAAGAAATGGAACACGGTGTGCATATACCGTCGTTTGTGAAGCGTATAAAACAGGGCACCGGTGATATAGAACACGCCCTCGGCCACTATCCACAGCACGGCACCGCTGACCGACTCGATGAGGGGCTTGAAGGCAATAAGTACGCTCAGACCCATGCCGATGTAGCAGAGTGTCTCGAGGTTGTTATGTGTCTTGAGTTTCTTGAATGAGGTGATGGTGCCCACTATGGCACAGAGCCATACGAAGATGAAAAGCGACCAGCCCCAATAGCCGTGCTCGCGGAGGGCGATGAGCGTGATGGGCGAGTAGGAGCCTGCGATGTGCCAATAGATGGCGGCATGGTCCCACTTGCGCAGCCGTTCCTTCCAGGGGCTGAGGGCACTCATGGCATGGTAGGTGGTGCTGGCGACATACGACCCGAGCATGCCGAAAAGGTAGAGCGACACGCCGAGCGTGGCCCAGCCGTTTTGCTCGCGGAAGCACCACACGAGGAATATCATACCGAAGACCACGCCCAAGGCGATGCCGCCGGCATGGCTCCACGAGTTCCACAACTCCTCGCGGTGGCTGTAGAAGATGTGGTCTTTGAATGCTCTTATTTTCTGGAAGTGACGATGTGGTTCGTGCGGTACTGTTTTCTTTTGCTGCATGGATAGTGGTTTTGGGGATATGAGGGCATCCCCCTGGTCATGAATGCAAACCTACAAAAAATAATTGTAATAGCATAGGTTTTGGGAAACATTAACTACGTGTTGCTCGTCATCATACCGGCCGTAGGCATGTGATGGTTGCCCACAGAGGCATTGGTGCCTGATGGAGTGGCGTGGGGGGTAGAAACGCAAAAAAACCTTTCGGCTGCCATTTTTCTGACTTTTTTTTCTAACTTTGCCCTAGCTATGCATGTTTGCATAGAAGGGCTAGTGCCTGGTGAGTGGAATGAAGAAACAAAACGAATAATCTTTGTGAAGTCGATATACATATACATGGCGATAGCCCTGTTGGGGCTGCTGGCATCGTGCAGCAGTTCAAAGTTTGTACCCGAGAAGCAATATCTGCTGGAGGCGGTGGAACTGCGGAGTGACCAGCGTGAGCTGAACATATCGCAGCTCGAGCCATACGTCAGGCAGAAGGCCAACTCCAAATGGTTCTCCATTTTCAAGATACCTCTGGGAACCTATGCATTGTCGGGTCGCGATACAACCAAATGGATCAACCGTACCCTGCAGAAGATTGGCGAGAAACCTGTGATCTATGACACGCTGCAGGCCCGGTTGTCGCAGGACGACCTGCGAAAGGCCCTGCAAAATCAAGGTTATATGCACGCAAGGGTAGACTTGTCGACAAAGATCAAAGGCAAGAAGCTCAAGGCCGTGTACACCCTCCGTCCCGGTGAGCCTTATCATATCAACCGGGTGAGCTACGACATTCGTGACGAGAAAGTAAGGGAGGTGTTGGAAAATTACCGCCGAAGGATGATGGCCCGCAAGAACGGCAGGTTGGTTGGGCTGAAGGCAGGCGACATCTTCACGGTGGGACGGCTGGACGAGGAGCGAAAGCGGATTACGGAGATACTGATGGACTCGGGCTACTACAGGTTTCACAAAGACTTTATCCAGTATGTGGCCGACTCGGCCTCCAACAGTCAGGACATCAACCTGACACTGAGGCTGCTGAAATACAGAGCTGATGGCAACTCGCCTGAGACGTTGCATCCGAGGTACAACATCGGACGGATCAACTACCTCAGTGGTGAAGGAGGAAAGATCAGCCTGCGGAAACGCGTGCTGGAGAACAGCACAGCCTTGAGAAGCGGGCAGCCCTTCAGTGCCTCCGACCTCCAGCGCACCTACAACAACTTCGGAAAACTGCAGGCCGTGAGATATACGAATATCAGTTTCAGGGAGTTGCCCGACACCATGCTGCTCGACTGTGACATCCAGATCAGCACCAATAAGCCCTCCACCATCTCGTTTCAGCCCGAGGGTACCAACCGTGCCGGCGACCTGGGTGCCGCGGCATCACTGACCTATGAGAACCGTAACCTGTTCCACGGGTCGGAATTGTGGAGCATCAAACTCAGGGGAGCCTTCGAGGCCATCACCGGACTGGAGGGCTATCGTGACGAGAACTATGAGGAATACAGTATTGAGTCGAAACTCACGCTGCCCCGATTCATAGCCCCCTTTCTTTCGCCGACATTCAAGCGGCGCAGCAACGCCACATCGGAGCTGTCGGTGTCGTGGGACTTACAGAATCGACCGGAGTTTCACCGTAGAGTCTTCTCGACGGCCTGGCGATACCGCTGGGCGGAGCCGTCACACCACACCACCTACAGGTTGGACGTGCTCGACCTCAATTATGTTTACATGCCGTGGATCAGTGAGACATTTAAGCACGACTATCTGGACAGTGTGTCGAACCGCAACGCCATCTTGCGCTACAACTATGAAGACCTCTTCATCATGAAGATGGGTTTTGGCGTGACCTACAGCAACAGCAACAATGCCATCAGGGCCAATGTGGAGACAGCAGGCAACTTGCTGAACAGCGTTGCCCATATAGCTGGATTCAAGAAAAACGAGAACGGACAATACACCCTATTAAACATCGCCTATGCGCAATACATGAAGTTTGACGTAGACTATACCCACTTGTTCCATTTCGACACGCACAACACGCTGGTATTACATGGGGCGCTGGGCGTGGCCTGGCCCTATGGCAACAGCAACGTGCTTCCCTTCGAGAAACGTTATTTCTCGGGCGGTGCCAATAGTATGAGAGGGTGGAGTGTACGCGAACTGGGTCCCGGCAGTTATCGGGGTACTGACGGGCGTATCGACTTCATCAACCAGACGGGTGACATGAAGCTCGACCTTAACGCCGAGTATCGCACCTATCTCTTCTGGAAGTTGAATGGAGCCGCGTTTGTGGATGCCGGAAATATCTGGACCCTGCGCGACTACGCAGACCAACCGGGAGGACAGTTCAAGCTCAATGAGTTTTATAAGCAGATTGCTGTAAACTATGGCATAGGACTGCGGTTGAACTTCGATTATTTTATTATCCGGTTTGACATGGGAATGAAAGCGGTCAACCCGGCGTACACCACCCGGCAGGAGCACTGGGCTATCTTTCATCCCAAGTTCAGCAGAGACTTTGCCTTCCACTTTGCGGTGGGCATGCCCTTCTAGAATAGGGAGGCAAAGTCTTGGCCGAACGGGAGGATCAATCTAAAGTGTATATTTCGGAGGGCGTCTTGCGCTTGAGGACATCTAGTTGGAAGTCGGCTCCTGCGCCCGTGCCGGCAACGATGCCATGCGACTGAAGAATCTGCTTGACCGTCTTCTCAGCCAGGTCAGGATGGTTGTTCTCGTTGCTCAGGTGGCAGAGCCATACATGGCGCAGGCCAGGTGTGGCATTCTCTGCCAATGCCTGTCCGCATTCCTGGTTGCTCATGTGACCGAAGGGGCCACTGATGCGGCTTTTGAGATGGGCAGGGTAGGGGCCATGAGCAAGCATCTCCACCTCGTAGTCGGCCTCGATGACCAGATAGTTGGCCTTGCTGATATAGCTCGTGATCTCGGGGGTGAGATGCCCAATGTCGGTCATGAGCACGAAGGTCTTGCCCTCGCACTCGATGCAGTAGCCCACATTGTCGGAGCTGTCGTGAGGTATCCCAAAGGGGGTGATCTTAAAGTCGTCCAGCACGAAAGGCTCGTCCTTGGCAATAACCTTGACGCGTTCGGAGGGAATCTTATAGCGCACGCACCAGTTGACCTCAATGCCGCGATGAACCTTTTCGGTGGTATAAACGGGTAGGCCATACTCCTTGCTCACACTACCCACCGACCTGACATGGTCGGCATGGTCGTGTGTGATAAGGATGTGTCTGATGTCGTGGAACTGAAGGCCGTAATTCTTGAAATATTTCTTCAGCGTCCGCAGGCCCACACCGGCATCGATGAGGATGCCGCCATTCTCGGTATATAGGTAGCTGCAATTTCCGCTACTCCCACTACCGAAAGATATAAAATGTAGCATTTAAAATGATATTTGATGGGCTGTGGCTTATGATTTCTTGAACGATTTCAACCATTTCAGGGGACGCTTGATCAGTGACTTGAGTCCTCCTTCTTTGTTTTGCGTTATGGTTGCAGGGTTGGCCACTGGCGTCCGTTCCTCGTTGCGTCGGTCGTCGTTCTGTCTTGGCTTGCGGGGCTTGTTGTTGTTGCGATTCTGGTTGCGGGCATTTCCATTTCTGGGGTTGTTGCCTTTGCGCCGGTCTCTGCGTACCTCGCCTTCGCCCGGCTGCTGGTTGCCGTCGTTGGGCTTCTGGCCTTCACGTCGTGCAGGCTTTCCGTCACGGGGTTTATCCTGACGGTCGCGGTTCTGTCGTCCTTCCCTGCGATCGTTGTTTCTTGGCTGACGCTCACCACGCTGCTCCTCTTGGGCCTCGGGCTTTGGTGTGGGCTTGGCATCCTGTGCCTTGGCGTCTGGGACCTTGTTCGCCTGCTGACCTTTATCCTGTGCTTCAGTCTTGGGGCTCCTACGGCCATGGTCGTGCTGCTTGGCCTTACGGTGTGAGGTGTTGTCGCGGTCTTGACGGCGACGGTTTTTGGCTGAGGTCTTACCGGGTCTTTTGGATGTCGTGTATTCGGGACCTTCGCCACAATCGGCAGGAAGGGGATTTTTTTCGATATCTTTCTCCAGGAATTTCTCAATCTGGTGGAAGGCAAACATGTCGTCCTCATTGACAAATGTGTAGGCAATGCCATCACGGTCGGCACGTGCGGTACGACCGATACGGTGAACATAGTCTTCTGCGTCATGAGGCACATCGTAGTTGATGACCATAGCGATGTCGTCGATGTCGATGCCACGGGCCACAATATCGGTAGCCACAAGCACATCGATCTGTCCGCTCTTGAACTTGAACATCACCTCATCGCGCTGGGCCTGGTCGAGGTCTGAGTGCATCTCGTCGCTGTTGATGTGTAGGCGGGTCAGGGCCAGGTTGATATGCTTCACCTTTTGCTTGGAGCCCGAGAAGATGATGACACGCTTCAGGTCGCCGGCTTTGAAAATCTCTTTGATGATGTCTATTTTCTGGGTCTCAAAGCAGATATAAGCACTCTGCTTGATTTTCTCTGCAGGTTTGCTCACGGCGAGCTTAATCTTCACCGGGTCTTTGAGCAGGTTTTGTGCCATCTTCTCTATTTCCTTGGGCATGGTGGCCGAGAACATGATGGTCTGACAAGTCTTAGGGAGTTTGGATGCAATCTTCATGATGTCGTCCGAGAATCCCATGTCGAGCATACGGTCGGCCTCGTCGAGCACGAAGAAGCTCACACGGCTCAAGTCTACGTTTCCTAGGCTGATGTGTGAGATGAGGCGTCCGGGAGTGGCGATAATGACATCTGCTCCGAGTCGCATGCTCTTCAGCTCTTGATCGTAGCGGTTGCCATCGTTGCCTCCATATACAGCGACACTTGACACGTCGGGGATGTAATATGAGAAACCCTGCATGGCCTGGTCGATCTGCTGAGCCAGTTCGCGGGTGGGCGACATGATGACGCAGTTCACGGCATCGGCGGGATAGCCTCCATCGTCTAGTTTCGACAGGATGGGGAGGAGGTAGGCGGCTGTCTTGCCCGTACCGGTCTGTGCCACGCCGAGCATGTCCTTTCCTTCAAGTATCGCGGGTATGCAGTTCTCTTGAACGGGTGTACAATCATCGAATCGCATATCGTAGAGTGCGTCCAAAATGTCGTTGTTTAAATCTAAATCTTCAAATTTCATGATTATTTTCTGTCTTGATTTTATTTGTGAAGGAAGGAGGTTCGGCCATATCCTTCTTACTTAGTTAGGTGCAAATCGATAGCAGATGAAAGCTATGATTGCAAAAATAATGTTGGGTACCCAGGCTGCCAGCATGGGTGGGAAATCTGCGTTGACGGCAAAGGTGGCCGATACCGTCTGGAGCATAATATATGCGAAACTCAGTGCCAGACCTATTCCCAAGTAGAGTCCCATACCACCCTTTCGCTTTCTGGATGACAGTGAAGCGCCTATAATCGTCAGGATGAACGAAGCGAAGGATGCCGCAATGCGCTTGTGGTACTCCACTTGATACTGTACCACATTGCCCGATCCGCGGTCGATCTGCTTTGAGATATAGTCTTTGAGTTCGGGAGAGGTGAAGGTCTCCTGCTGTCCCTTGGAGTACACCAGGTCCATGGGTTCCATCTGGATGAGTGAGTCCATCTGTGCCCCGCTCGTGATATGCTCACGCAATCCCTTCAGTTTGCGGATTTTCCAGTTGCTCAGTTTCCAGTGGTACTTCGTGTCCGACACCGTGTCGTAATGTATCTCCATGGCCGTAAGATGAGAGACCATCTTCTTGTTCTCGAACTTGTCGAGACAAAAGCCGTATCCCTTTTTCTGCTCATTGTCATAGTGCTGGATGTAGGCAATGACGCCACGGCCTACCTGCAGTTGCACGTTCTCGGCAGAGGTGATTTTCTTTTTGTTCTTGTACATCGACTCAAAATTTTGTCGGATGACATTGCCGTGGGGAATCACATAGGCAGAAAGGTAATAGGACATGCCTGCGATGAGGATGCACGAGATCATGTAAGGCCGCAGCAGTCGCTTGAAAGAGATGCCCGTGGCCAGCATCGCAATAATCTCTGAGTTTCCTGCCAGCTTTGAGGTGAAGTAGATCACCGCAATGAACACGAAGAGAGCGCTGAACAGATTGGCGAAGTAGGGGATGAAGTTGGCATAGTAATCAAAGATGATTGCACTCATGGGTGCATGGTATTGAGAAAACTTTGCCAGGTTCTCATTGAAGTCGAAGACAATAGAAATCGAGATGATGAGAATGATGGAGAAGAAGTAGGTGCCAATGAATTTCTTGATGATGTACCAATCCATGCGCTTGATGTAGCGAAACGGATTGAGGACACTCAAGATACTGAGTTTCTTACCAGTCCACCTGGCCATCCTCTGCAGCAATTTGGTATGCCCATTCACCCACCTGAAAAGGCGGTGGAGCCAAGCCGGGTGACGGCTCAGCCATCGGCGCACCTTGTAGCGCTTGTGGTGTTTACGGATTTTGCTAAAATTACTCATGACAATTTCTTTTCTGTCGCTTGTTTTGCAAGGTTAGACCCTTCGGCCAAGTTGGTCGATGACAGATGCCTTCCATTTCACGAAGTCGCCCTGCTCGATATGCTGTCGAGCGTCGGTGACAAGCCGCAGATAAAACGCCAGATTGTGTATGCTGGCAATCTGCATGGCCAATAGCTCGCCGGCCTTGAAGAGGTGGTGCAGGTAGGCTTTGGTATATATGCGGTCGACATCGCAACCCTCCGGGTCGATGGGCGAAAAGTCGGTCTCCCATTTCTTGTTCCTCATGTTCATCGTACCTTGATAGGTAAAGAGCATGGCGTTGCGACCGTTACGTGTGGGCATCACACAGTCGAACATATCCACCCCGCGTTCGATGGCCTCGAGAATGTTCTGCGGTGTTCCCACGCCCATGAGGTATCGTGGCTTGTCCTTGGGCAGGATATCGTTGACCACCTCAATCATCTCGTACATCACTTCGGTAGGCTCGCCTACGGCCAGTCCGCCGATGGCGTTGCCGTCGGATCCTTTGTCGGCGACAAACTTGGCTGCCTCTGAACGCAGGTCCTTGAACGTGCATCCTTGTACGATGGGGAATAGACTTTGCCCGTGGCCGTAGAGTGGCTCGGTCTCGTTAAAGCGTTTGATGCAGCGGTCGAGCCATCGCTGGGTCATGGCCAGCGACTGCTTGGCATACTGGTAGTCGCTCTGTCCCGGGGGACATTCGTCGAATGCCATCATGATGTCGGCACCGATGATCCGTTCGGTGTCCATCACATTTTCTGGGGTGAAGATGTGCTTTGAGCCATCGATGTGTGAGCGAAACTCACAGCCTTCCTCTCTCAACTTCCTGATGCCGGTCAGCGAGAAGACCTGGAAGCCGCCACTGTCGGTGAGGATGGGTCGGTCCCAGCCGTTGAAGCCGTGGAGCCCTCCGGCTGCCCTGAGCACGTCGAGCCCCGGGCGTAGATAGAGGTGGTAGGTGTTTCCGAGGATGATCTGGGCCTTGACCTGTTCGCGCAACTCATAGAAGTGGACACCCTTGACGCTTCCGCAGGTGCCCACAGGCATGAAGATCGGGGTTTTGATCTGTCCGTGGTCGGTGGTGATGAGGCCGGTGCGCGCGTCGCTGGCCGAGTCGGTATGTTGCAGTTCAAATGTCATGTGTCACTTGTCTTGTAATCGTCGTACTTGGGCTTTGCTGCGCCTGCCATTTAGTCGTTCACACTCTTGATCTCCTCGTGGATACGCAGGTCAAGAGGATGGTCCACAATCTCATCGGTCAGGGCGAAGTCCCATACGTCCTGTACATTTTCCACATAGTGGAACTCCACGCCCTTACGGTATTTCTCCGGTATCTCCTCAATGTCCTTCTGGTTGTCCTTGCACATCAGAATGTCGGTGATGCCAGCCCGTTTGGCAGCCAGGATCTTTTCTTTGATACCTCCCACAGGCAGCACTTTGCCACGAAGTGTGATCTCGCCAGTCATGGCCGTGTTTTTGCGTACTTTGCGCTGCGTTACTGCTGAGGCAATAGAGGTGGCGATGGTGATACCGGCAGAGGGGCCGTCCTTGGGTGTAGCACCCTCGGGGACGTGGATGTGGATGTCCCAGTTGTCGAAGATACGATGGTCGATTTGCAGACTGTCGCAATGGGCCTTGACATACTGCAGCGCGATGATGGCACTCTCTTTCATCACATCACCGAGGTTGCCCGTGAGGGTCAGCTTGCCGCCTTTGCCCTTGGCCAGCGAAGTCTCGATGAAAAGGATTTCGCCGCCCACGCTCGTCCAGGCCAGTCCGGTGACCACACCGGCATATTCGTTGCCTTGGTAGATGTCGCGATAGAAAGGCGGTTTGCCCAGCAGGTCCTCGATTTCAGCAGGAGTGATGTTGGTGGTCTCGAGCTTACCATCGAGGGCTTTGCGGAACGCCATCTTGCGTAGAGCCTTGTTGATTTGTTTCTCCAGCTGACGCACGCCACTCTCGCGGGTGTACGACTCGATGATTTTTTCGAGTGCCGCCTTGTTGAATTTGATCTTCGGTGTATGGCTGTCAAGTCCTGTATTGGCCAACTCGCGCGGCACCAGATGGCGCTTGGCAATCTCCACCTTCTCTTCGGTGATATACCCCGATACCTCGATGATCTCCATGCGGTCGAGCAGAGGACGGGGAATAGTGTTCAGGTCGTTGGCCGTAGCTATGAACAGCACCTTCGACAGGTCGTAGTCCACATCCAGGAAGTTATCGTGGAAGGCCGAGTTTTGTTCTGGGTCGAGCACTTCGAGCAAGGCCGATGAGGGGTCTCCGTTGATGGTGTTCTGTGTCACCTTGTCGATCTCGTCGAGGATAAAGACGGGGTTCGATGACCCGGCTTTCTGAATATTCTTGATGATGCGGCCGGGCATGGCACCCACATAGGTGCGGCGATGACCGCGGATCTCGCTCTCATCGTGCAGTCCGCCCAGCGACATTCTGACATATTTACGCTTCATGCCGTCGGCCACGCTCTTGCCCAGCGACGTCTTTCCCACACCCGGAGGGCCGTAGAGGCAGATAATGGGCGATTTGAGGTCGCCACGCAGTTGAAGCACGGCCAGATATTCAAGTATGCGTTCTTTCACCTTCTCCATGCCATAGTGGTCGCGGTCGAGAATCTTCTGCGCACGCTGCAGGTCGAGGTTGTCCTGGGTGTATTCCCTCCAGGGCAAGGCCACCATTTGCTGAAGATAGTTGAGTTGCACACTATATTCAGGGCCTTGGGGATTAAACATGTCGAGCTTGTCAAGCTCCTTATAAAAGATGTTAGCAATCTCCTCGGGCCATTTCTTGGTTTTGGCCTTTTCTTCGAGTTCTTGTTTTTCGGGCGACTTCTCTCCACCTCCAAGTTCTGCCTTGATGTTCTTCATCTGCTGCTGCAGGAAGTATTCTCTCTGCTGCTCGTCCAGGTCTTCGCGGGTCTTCTCGTGGATTTGGTTCTTGAGCTGCTGCAGTTGCAGTTCACGGTTCTCATTCCTAAGCAGTTCGATGATCCGGTCCTTGAGGTTGTCTTTATTGAGCATGCTGATTTTGTCCTTGACCGAGAACGGAAGGTTGGTACACACAAAATTGGTCAGCATGACATCATTGCTCAAGTTTCGGATGGTCATGAGCATGTCATCAGGGATGTCCTCGCTTTTCTTGATCAGTTCCTCGGTGGTGGTGCGCAGGTCTTCGGCCAGCGTGTTGAACTCACGATCTTTTTTGTCGGGCATGACATCCGCCAAAGGCGATACAATGCCTTTGTAAAAGGGCTTTAAAGCTGTTACTTTCTCAAGTTTACACTTGCTCTGTGACTGGAATATGGCAGTCACGGTATCAGAGGTAGGCATCTCGATGATGCGCACCAGATGAGCATAAACGCCTACATCATACAGGTCGCCAGCATTCGGTGTGTCGATGTCGGAGTTCTTTTGGCAAAAGATTGCACAGATATTGTCGGTGGATGATTTGCTCAGTCGTTTGGCCAGGTTCATGCTTGCCTTACGTCCAATCAAGATGGGCACCAGCACACCAGGAAAGAGGACCATATTACGAGTAGCGAGGATTGGTACCTCAGCCGGAGCTTCCGTTTGGAACAAATTCTCAATGTCGCCTTCAAAATCGGCAAACATCTGAATAGAATTATTGGGTTTCTTGTTCATTGTTTTATCCTAAAACATGCCCTTGGGAGGCTTTGGTTGTTCTATAATAGTTTGCAAAGGTAAACAAAATCTAGCAGATACCTATAAATAAGGTATATAAAAATGATGGTTTTGGATACAAGATAAAATAAAGAAAACCATTTTTCGTTAAAAAAACGATGAACAGCAGGTTTACATTCAAACAATTCGAGATACAGCAAGACCGCTGTGCGATGAAAGTGGGCACCGACGGTGTTTTGGTTGGGGCTTGGGCACGCGGAGG
>CAZBQA010000080.1:0-11255 GCA_964493905.1 uncultured Prevotella sp. | reverse complement strand
TGCTCATTTTTGTTGCCCTATTTTACCTCATTTTGAACTTGCGAAACTTGAATATGATAACTTCAAACAACGAATCCATATCTGATATACTTAAGTCTATTAACGATGGAAAGACGCAGCTTCCAGACTTCCAACGAGGTTGGGTATGGGAAGACGAACGCATCCGGGCACTTATAGCAAGTATTAGCAATGGCTATCCTATCGGTGCCGCTATGTTTCTGCAAACTGGTGGCAAAGATATACAGTTCAAGTATCGCCTTTTTGAAGGAGTTGATAAGTCTAAGGGGAGTGTTGAACCTGATCGGCTTGTTCTTGACGGCCAGCAGCGCAATACGTCAATCTACCGTGCTATGTATTCCAAGAAACCTGTAGAAACGGTTGATAGCAAGAAAAAACCGATCAAGCGCTTCTATTATCTCAACATTCCCCTATGCCTCGACACTCTTACTGACCGCATAGATGCAGTGGAGTCGGTGCCGGAAGATAAAATCGTGTATAAAAATATTGGGCGAGAAATTAAACTCGACCTCTCTACACGTGAGAAAGAGTTTGAGGAGCATCGTTTTCCTCTGAACATTGTTTTTGATTCTCAGGAAATGATGCGATGGCAACGCCAGTACACCCGTTTCCATAATTCAGAAGAGGTAGACGAGAACTGGGACAAGTTCTATGACAACGTGTTAGTGCCAATGGCCACCTACCAGATTCCAGTTATTCAGGTGGGTAACGACGTTCCCAAGGAAGCCGTGTGTCAGGTATTTGAAAATGTGAATCAGGGAGGTGTTTCGTTAACAGTCTTTGAGTTGGTTACAGCAACGTTTGCAGTCGACAATTTTGAACTGCGCAAGGATTGGGAAGACTTATGGAAAGAGTTGCAGAGATATCGTCAATTATATTACAAAAAGTATCGGTCGTTTACTGGAACTGATTTCCTTACTGCTCTAACATTACTTGCCAGTTATGTCAAGTTCAATTCTGCAAAGGATGATAGGCCCAAAGCTGTGTCATGTAAGAAGAAAGACGTTCTCCGGCTCACTTATACTGATTATCAAACCTATAGGAACAAGATGTTATCCGGCTTGATAGAAGCGGTGAAATTCCTTGAAGAGCAGCGGGTGTTTACGGCAATCGATATGCCATATACCAGTCAATTGATTCCACTCTCCGTTGCCTTTGCCTTAGATAAAAACCTTTGGTATAATGCTTCTAATCGGCGAAAACTTGAACAATGGTATTGGTGTGGGGTCTTTGGAGAGCTATATGGCGGAGCCAACGAAACGCGATATGTTACAGATATTACTGGTTTAATTGAATGGACAAGGGATGACGATGCTGCACCTGATACTGTGCGCCGTTCAAACTTTCATGCTTCACGCCTTAAACAGTTGTATACACGTAATAGTGCAGCGTACAAGGGTATCATAGCTCTTATTATGAAAGCTCATGCTCTTGACTTCATAAAGGGAAGTCAGATGGACTTCGCGTCTTACGTAGGTGAGGCAACAGACATTCACCACATATTCCCTCAGCACTTTTGTGAAAGCCAACATATAGACCGCGCCTTATGGAACTCTGTCATCAACAAGACACCACTTTATGCTCGGACGAATCGAATTATTGGAGGTAATGCCCCAAGCAAATATCTTTCGAGTATTGAACGCAATCATGGTGTAGATCGAGAAAAACTTAACGAGTATATATCTTCTCACATGATAGATGTTGATGCAATCCGCTCAGACGATTTCGATGCATACTTTACTAAACGTACGGCCGCGTTGCTTGAACTTGTAGAACAGGCTACAGGCAAAGCCGTAGCAGGTTGGGACGAACAAGTAGTAGAAGAACTTTCTTCATACGATTTAGCAGAAATGAATGACATGGAATGGGATATGGAATAAGAAGTCCATATGTTACTTAGGAACCGGTGATAGAACTTAACCACAAATCAGTCGATAGACTGCATAACTATTCAGCGATACTGGCATGAGACATACTCAAACCTCGAACAAGGCTTGAGGATGTCTCATGCCAATATCGCTGAATAGTTACGTATGGTGTTTTTCAGAGAAAAAAAACTCTGGAAATCCCCAATTATTATACACATTCAGCCCTTTATTCGATTAATAATCTTATCTTTGAAGCACGTAATTTGTCAAATCTGTAGCATTACATGAACAGCGAGCAGAATGACGTAATTCAATAGATAAAAAAAAGAATCGCAATGGATATACTCACACATTTCAGAACCATTGAAGAGCTGACGAAGACGCTCGCGCGCGAATATGTGTTGCTGAGTCAGATGTTTGAGAAGCGAAAACTGATGAAGTTTCCGCAAGGACTGGCATTGGAACTTGTGGGCGGCAATGAGAAACGGCTGAGAAGACTGGTGGACTATGGGGTGCTGGTTGAGAATGGCAATGCTGTAGAGATAGAGAGCGACTATCTGAACTTCTTTGAGGAGGTGTTGAACGTGAATGAGGAGATCAGCGTGCTGAGTGTCCAGGAATGTATCAATACCTTGAAGGAACAAATTGGGTATTTTCTGCAAGAGTCGAACGTGAACCGAAAGGCCGGTTACCAGGATAGTGTGAGACAACTGCTCAAGAAAACCGGATTCAGGACGCTTAAGAATGTTGTTGACCTGAAGCGTAACATGGACAACGCCTACAAGCAGGAACCCAATTATGCCATCAAAAAGAAAAAGCTGCAAAACCTTGACGAGAAGAGTCACAGCATACGCGCCATGATTCGCGAATGTGAGAAACTCATGGACACAGAACAGGCGTTCTTTCTGATGGCCAACGACCCGCACATGGCAAAGACCTGCAGCGATGTGAAGCACGATTTTGTGGAAGCCTACCATGCACTCATGGAGATAGACCGGCAGATCATCGTATATATCAACCAGATCGACCAGCAAAACCAGTTATACAAGAAAATCCGAAAGCTGAAATATCTCCAGGATCAGTTGCTCATCAAGACAGATACCAGTCTGGTGCAGGTGCTGGAAGAGATGAACCCTTTATGGATGGAGCCTCGCCAATATAGCAGAATACGGCTGTCATTGGATATGCTTCGAGAGAATGACCAAATCCTAAAAATATTAAGACGCATTGCAGAGCGCAATGGCATTCAGAGAACGGCACGAACAGAGGCTGAGCCACTCACCGACGATGATTTGCAAGCGCACGTGCAAAACCTGAGAGAGGTCGACCCTGACGAAGTGTGGAATGCCTTTGCTGCCTCAAGCTATCATCTGTTCGACTTCATTCTGCGATACGACTATAAGAGCAAGCGCAGCATCGAAGACCATGCAGCACTGTTTTGCCAGTTGGTGATATTGCACACCGACGACTGCCGAATCAGTGACAGATACGCCACATATCAAGACATTGAATATCCTATCATCTATGCGAAATAACACTCAACGAATATACGAACTGCTGAGTCGCGGGGAGTTTCTCTCGGTCGACAGCTCCGATCCTTCCATGCGTCATCTGTATGAGGATGTGGAGGAGAATATCGGTGAATATACCGATTACTTCAAGGAAATAGGCTTGCAGCTGGAATCAGGCAATGGCTACTTTTACTTTTCGAGAGTGGGAGAGGGCAAGCAAGCCATCGAGCAGAAACTGGAGAGTTTTGCCAAATGGCTCGACTATCTCGACTTCCTGAAGTGCTACAACCAATCGTTCACAGCCGGGTATCAGTTCCGCAAGAGTCACTTGACAGAGCAAATCAGTTTGGATATCGAACTTAAGGAGAAAGCCAGTCATCTGTTCAAGAAATATGGTGCCGCCTCGAACGTAGACATTGTGAACAAACTGCTCCTTGAGATGGAGAACATGGGTTTTGCCGAATGTATCAGCGAGCAGGATGAGACCTACAAAGTCACATCGGCGTTCCGCTATGCCGAGGAGCTGGTCAACATCATTCAAATAGCCAACGAAGATGAAATACCTGAATAGAATTGTTTTTATCAACAGCGCCAATATTCCATACGCAGAGATTTTGGTTGATGGCAACGTGCACTTCACGGGAACACAGGGTGTGGGCAAGAGCACGGTGCTGAGGGCCCTGCTGTTCTTCTACAACGCCGACAAGCATCACTTGGGCATACAGCAGGGGCAACGGCCCTTTGATGAGTTTTACTTCCGCCAGTCAAACTCGTATATGCTCTACGAGGTGATGCGCGACAACGGTGCCTACACCATCTTGGTGAGCCGTTATCAAGGTCGCGCCACATGGCGTTTTATCGATGCCCCATACCAGCGAGAATGGCTTGTGGATGAGAACAATCGGGTGATGAGCGATTGGGTGAAGATACGTGAACGGATAGACAAGAACATAACGGTTTCTGCCCGGATAGATTCGGGAGCCATGTTCAAGGATATCATCTTTGGCAATACCCACGACCACAAATACACACGATATGCGCTGGTGCAGAGCACCCACTATCAGAATGTTCCCAGAAGCATTCAAAATGTGTTTCTCAACACTAAGCTCGATGCCGATTTTGTGAAGAACACCATCATCCAGTCGATGGCAGATGAAGACCTGCCCATTGACCTTCAGACCTACCGACGACTGGTGACCGACTTCGAGCGCGAGTACGACGAGATAGACTGCTGGTTCAGACAGACACGTGACGGCAACTACCCTGTGCGTCAGCAGGCTGCAAGGATTGCCGAACAAGGAAGAAAGATTGTAGCACTGGACCAACAGCTGGCTGATGTGTGGCACATGCTGAATGATGCCGTGGCCGAAAGTGAACAGCGCATCCCCTTGCTTGAGGCTGAATCTGTTGATGTAAGGACAGTGATCGACAAAGAATGCGCCCGTGAAAAGGAACTCACTGCCGATTATGGCAAGGAGAAAGATTCGCTCAATCAGGAGCTGGGGGCAAAGAAAAGTAAACTGAAAGAGATAGCGCAGGCCCGAAAGCACTTTGAAGCATTGGGCATCAAAGATAAATTGGTGCTTGCCGCTCGCGAGGAGGTGCTCAAGAAAGAAGCTGCCGACAAACAGACGTTGCTGGACGACCTGTTGAAAACAAATGCCACCATTGAGGAGAAATACAACATCGCCAGGGGGAAACTGAAGAATGCAAGGGTGGCATTCGAGAATGAGCAGAAAGAGCGACTCTACCGATTTCAGGATGGGCAGCAGGACAAAAGAAAACAACTGGAAGATGAAAGAACCAGAGGCAGAAATATGTTGATGGAGTCGTTCAGTACCTGGCGACATTCGTATGATGAGCGACTGCAGTTCTTGCTTGCCGAACAGCACGGGGCAGAACATGCGCTGAAGGAACTCAAACAATGGCATCCTCTGGCTGAGGAGATGGCACTTGTCACCAAGGACTTGCAGCGTCAGGAAATAGTAGAGAAAGAGAATGCTGCCCAACAGGCTGTGATCAAGAGTCAGATAGAACAGATCACCAGCGAGGGGCAGATGAAGGAGGATGAACTGAAACGGGCGACACAGCGGCGGCAGGAATCGCTCGAAAAACAATGCGATGACTTCAAAGAGAAAATAGCGGAGGCAGAGGCGCTGCTTTCACATCTTGATGGTTCGCTGTACCAATGGCTCAACGAGCATGTAGAGGGATGGGAAGATAATATCGGCAGGGTTGTGGATGAAAAACGGATACTCTATGCACAAGGACTGGAGCCGCAGCATGTGACGTCGGCTGACGGACTGTTTGGGGTAAGGCTGAATCTGGAGAATATAGAAGCTGTACATCGTTCGCCCGACGATTACCGGAGGGAGAAAAAGCAGATGGAACAACAGTTGCAACAGCTGATTCGCGAACTCAATCAACTTCCTGTCACACTACAGGAAGAGGTGGAGAAACTAAGGAAAAAGTATGGCACGCAGCTCAACCCACTTCGCCAGGAGTCTACCCGGTTGAAGGTGGAGGCTGAACAGCTGCCCGCGAAACGACAAAACCTGCAGAACGAGCGGCATAAGTTGGAAATGGACGAGCAAGAGCTTGTTGAAGCTGAGAAGCAGCAGAGGACTCGCATATACAATGAGGCTGTGCTCAGAGTTGAAAATGTAAACAAAGAACGAGAGCTGCGTGAGGCGAAAAACAAGAAAGAACAGAAAGACCTCGATCTGACATTCAATCGAGAGGCAAAAAAACTCGATGAGGACGTAAAGGCATACAAGGATACAATGGCCAAGGAGGCTGACAGTCGCAAGAGGGAATATGCCGAGCAATGGCTTCAACTGGAGCTCCAACAGAAAGAAGAACTGGCTGGCAAAGGCGTTGACGTGAACCTGCTCGACCAGTATCGTAAGGCCTTGGCTGACCTTCGTAGCATGTTGGAGCAAATCGACAAAGACCGTCCGGACGTCATACGGTATCAGGATGCAGAAGTGAATCTGTTTGCCAAGGAACCGCTGGTGCGCAAGGACATCAAGGATATTGAGCAACGCCTTGCGCTGATACAACGGCGATATGAGGATAAGCGTGCCAGATTGGAGAAGAAACGGCAAGAACAGGAAGGGCAATTACGGAAAGTGGTCAAAGATTTACAGTTGATGCGCGAAGGACTGGGGCAATATCATCAGGTGATAGACCAAGAGCATCTGGTGCCCGATACATTGCTCCAGGATGGCGTAAAGGTTTCGACGCATCTGAGTTGCCAGGAACTGATCAGTCAGCTGCGAGGTACGGTCAATCAGAAGCGCGAAGGAATTGAACGACTGAAAGGTTTCGTCATGAACTTCAACCGTAATTTCAAGCCACAAAATGCGTTTCACTTCAACACCATGCCATTGACCGACAACGACTATCTGCAGATAGCTGCCAATCTGCAAGATTTTCTGGATAACAACAAGATTGAAGAGTTCCGCCTGCGCACCAGCGAACATTACAAGGATATTCTTGGTCGTGTTTCTGCAGAGATAGGGGCACTGATGAGACGCAGAGCGGATGTTGACGGGGTGATCATCGACATCAATCGCGATTTTGTGGAAAAGAACTTTGCCGGAGTCATCAAGAGCATAGAACTGAGAACCAACGAGTCGTCCGACAAGCTCATGCAGCTGCTGATGTCAATACATCACTATACCGTCGAGAATGCACTTTCTATCGGTGAGCTCAACCTCTTCTCGGGCAACAACCGTGATGAGGTGAACCTCAAGGTGGTGGACTATCTGAAGGGACTTTCCTATCTGTTGCAGAATGAAGCCAACCGCCAGACAGTTTCTCTTGGCGACGCTTTCCGCCTGCAGTTCCGCGTGAAGGAAAATGACAACGACACTAACTGGGTGGAACGCATCAACAACGTGGGCTCCGACGGTACCGACATTCTGGTGAAAGCCATGGTGAATATCATGCTCATTAATGTGTTCAAGAAGAAGGCAGCTAAGAAAAGCGGCGACTTCATCGTGCATTGTATGATGGATGAGATAGGGCGCCTGCATCCCAATAACATCAAGGGAATACTGCAGTTTGCCAATTCGCGCAATATCTACTTGATTAACAGTTCGCCAACCTCATACAACCCATACGATTACAAATACACTTACCTGCTGAGTAAACAAGGGGTGAAGACCAGGGTGCAGAAACTCTTGAAGCGAACGATATAGAAAAATTAATATGGCAATAAATGCATCTGTCAAAGCGCTGCTGGCTGGCGAAACGGTTGCCGGCTCGCGGCTGAGTGGCAAGCTCCTGGAAGAATTGATGGCCGAACGGATGTTGTCTGTGGTGGTGCGCGGTTCAAGGAAATCGTACCGGGCCCGGGATGTGGAGATGCTGAAACAATATCTCATAGACAAAGATGAGCAGTATAAAATATTGGGTGTATCATCCGTCTCGCGCGCGTCGATGGCTCAAGAAACGGGTAATTCCAAACTTGTCATGGTTCGTTCGTGTCCCGGTTTTCCGGTAAATTCGTGGGAGAGAATTTCATGCCGATTGAAGGGCAGAGACTTCGTTGTGAATCCGATGGAGGGTAGTTTTGTGTTTATCACAGAGTGGGAACATTTCGAGATACCCCATGACGTTATCGTTGTTGGCGTTGAGAATATGGAGAACTTCCGTTTGATTCGTCGGCAGAAAGCATTTATCGAGCAGTATTTGGTCGAACATGGTTATTCTGGACATGTGCTGTTCGTTTCTCGCTATCCTCAATCCACAGATCTGCGTAAATGGCTCACCACTATCCCCAATCGCTATATCCATTTTGGTGACTTCGATTTGGCAGGCATTCACATCTTTCTTTCTGAATACCAAAAACATTTGGGCACAGCACGTGCCTCTTTCCTCATTCCCGCCGATATCTCCTATCGCTTGAAGCATGGCTCTGCCAAACGGTACGACGATCAGTATGCTCGCTTTAAGAGACTTGTGGCCGACACCCCGGAGCTCCAGCAGTTGATCGACTGCATCAACGAAGAACGAAAGGGATACGACCAGGAGGGATATATCGAATAGTATGGTTGCCGCAAAAAACATGTTAACCTGAGTCAGGGATAAGAAATTTTTAATAAAAGTTGTAATTTCGCTGTTATTTTGTACCGTTACAGTAGTATATCGAATCATAATTGTACAAGTAAGACAGCTACTCTCGTCAGCGGAAACAGGGGAGTAAAGGACTTGTACATTCTTTCGGAACCGTAAACAGCACGAACTTATCCCGGACTCAGATTAATAGAACCCACCTTAATATCCAGTTGTTTATAAATTGTACCTGGGCTCTGGTCATTGTTTACCCAAGAAGGTATAGTCGGGGAGCGACAGTCATGCGACTTCTATTGTTGAGGCAGCTTAGGTGCGTTTGCAGGTGGAGTAAGCATAAGAAGACTTTAGGGCACAATGACAATAGTCGTTATTCTTCGTACCAATATGGTTCGTAGCATCAAAAACTCACAGGCAGCACTTGCCGTACAAAATATTTTGCTTAATTTTGTCGGGACGATTACCGAGGTTCGAGCCGTGGGCTTGGTGCATGACCATGGTAGAGCCGTCGTAAGGTTGTTTAATCGCCTAAATGTCAGATACTGTTGTTCGCCCTCGCCAAGGAAAAAGGGAGTATCTGCCCAACAAAGTATAAACTCAAGGTTATGGAAATCATCTATCTCATCATCGGAATTGTGGTAGGCTGCTTGCTGGCCTACCTGTTGCTGCAAGGCAAGAAGAAGTCGGTGGAGGCCGACCTGCTGGTATCGCGCCAGCAGACCGAGGCCGAGGCCAGGGCCCGGGCCGACCTTCAGGGCCGTCTCGATGCCATGAGCGACGACTGTCGCGACCTGCAGCAGCAGCTCACCACGGCACGCATGTCGCTCAGCGCCGCCGAGGCGCAGCTCGCTGCCGAGCGCCGTCAGCATGACGAGGATGCCGAGCAGCGGCGCCAGCAGGAGCAGAAGGCCGAGGCCGACCGCCGCGAGCAGCAAGAGCGTCGTGAGACGCAGCTGCAGCAGCAGTTTGCCGCACAGCTGGAGACGGTGAAGGAGCAGTTTCAGAACCTCGCCACGCGGGTGCTCGACCAGACCACCGACAAGCTGAAGACGCAGAACACGGAGTCGATGGAAGTGCTCACCGCACCGCTGAAAGAGAACATCAGCAAGCTGCACGAGGCCATACAGCACACCAACCAGGAGACGGCCAAGAGCACGGCATCGCTCTCCGAGCAACTCAAGCAGATGGCAGAGCAGACGCAGAAGATCGACACCACGGCGACGCGGCTCACCAATGTGATGCGTGGCGGCAACAAGATACAGGGCAACTGGGGCGAGCTCATCCTCACCGAGATATTAGAACAGAATGGGTTCAAGGAGGGCATCAACTATGACGTGCAGCAGGCCCTCACCGACGACAAGGGCAACGTGCTCGCCAGCGACGAGGGCGGACGGCGCATGATACCCGACGTCATCCTGCATTATCCCAAGAACGAGGATGTGGTGATCGACTCGAAGATGTCGATCGAGGCCTACGAGCAATGGGTCAACACCGACAACGACACGCTCAAGAAGAAGTATGCCGACGACCTGGTGAAGAGTGTGCGCACGCAGTACACCAACCTCGCCCACAAAGACTACAGCAGCTATGTCAGGCCGCCGCGTCGCGCCATCGACTTCGTCATCATGTTCGTGCCCCACGAGGGGGCGCTGCAACTGGCCTTGGCCACCGACAAGCGGCTGTGGAGCGACGCCTTCGAGAAACGCGTCTTCATCACCTCGCAGCAGAACCTCATGGCCATCCTCAAGATGATCGAGATAGCCTGGCGGCAGTATGCGCAGAGCGAGAACCAGCAGAAGATCTACGGCATGGCCGAGGAACTGCTCAAGCGCGTGGGCGAGTTTGTGAAACGTTTCGACAAGGTGAAGAAAGACATCGACACGCTGACCAAGGATTACGACGATGCCTACAACAAAGCCTACACCGGCCGACAGAGCATCGTGCAGAAGGCCAACGAACTGAAACAGCTCGGCGTGAAGGAGTCGGCCAACCAGCCCATACCGATCATGGATGTTGACCCGCTGGGCGATGGAATTCGGTAAGTCCACTTCATGGGTTACAGAATCTTCTTTCTATCTCTGGGGGGCTTGCGCTTAAGTGATACCAATGCGTGCCTGTGACTATTCGAAGAAAGAATATATAGAAGAACTTTCAGAGAGATGGTTTTACAATGTTCCAAATGTCTATCTATGTGAGACATGGTGCTAGCAAAGAGAATGCTGATGTAAACATAAAAAGAGTGAAATCATTCCTATAGCGCAGGTTTCCCGAGGTGTAATTCCAATCCCAGCACAATCTGTATCGACTCGAAGCAGAATCTGTATCGACTCGAATCACGGTCTGCTTCGACTCGAACCAGACCGTGATTCGAGTCGATGTATAACAGCCTGTCGGTAATCTCTATGTGCCCTCACTGCGCTTTTGAGGCAAGAGAACCATCGTGTGGCCGTATGATAGCTGATGAATTATTTGTCACGCCCGCCCGAATCCAGCAACGATACAAACCGGGAAACTGGCTGATATTCTGGCCAATACAAGATTATGAAATGAGATTAATTTTGTAATTACGATTTGGAAAGATGTTGTCTACAGTGCAAAGATACGACTTTCAAGCAATTCACGGCTCCAGACCGGATGTATTGGTGAGCACATCGTAGAGTGGACGCATAGGATATAAAAAAAGGTGAGGATGTCTGCCGCTTGTCGGCAGGTCATCCTCACCATGGTTTGTGTATGTTGGTGATAGTGGTTCAGAATGCGCTCTGGAACTGCTCGAGGA
>CAZBQA010000079.1:0-11418 GCA_964493905.1 uncultured Prevotella sp. | reverse complement strand
AAAAAAATCGGATGTCATCACGACAACCGATTTCCAAAAAACAAACTACTTAAAAACTAATCTACTAAAACAAATCAAAAATATTATTGAGTCCTCGATAGGACATCTTATCTTTTTATGTATTGCAAAGATACATATTTTATGGATAAGTTCCAAAACAATTCAAAGAAAAATCTCTATTATAACATATTATAACAAAAAAGACGGGTAGAGTTTGCAAACGCCCCTACCCGCCATATCTTGCTAGTTTATTTCTGTCTTTTGGCAGACAGAACTATTCTATTGTCTGATTACATCATGCCAGGCTGTGCAGCAGGCATCATCGGAGCGTTCTCCTCAGGCTTGTCAACAATAAGGCACTCTGTTGTCAGGAACATACCTGCGATAGACGCGGCATTCTCAAGGGCCACACGAGCAACCTTGGCAGGATCGATGACACCAGCAGCACGCAGGTCCTCATAAACATCCTTTCGGGCATTGTAACCGAAGTCGCCCTCGCCCTCGCGCACCTTGTTGACAACCACAGCACCCTCACCACCGGCATTGGCGATGATCTGACGCAGCGGCTCTTCGATAGCACGGCATACGATATTGATACCGGTCTGCTCATCATCGTTGTCACCCTTCAGGTTAGCCAGTTCTTTCTGAGCACGGATGTAAGTGGTACCACCACCTACAACGACACCCTCTTCGATGGCAGCGCGGGTAGCGCAAAGCGCATCGTCCACACGGTCTTTCTTTTCCTTCATCTCTACCTCAGAGTTTGCACCCACGTAGAGCACAGCCACACCACCTGACAGCTTGGCCAGACGCTCCTGCAGTTTCTCCTTGTCGTAAGAGCTCTTGGTGTTGGCAATCTCGTTCTTGATCTGCGACACGCGCTCCTGGATGTTCTCCTTGGCACCTGCACCGTCTACAATAGTGGTGAAGTCCTTAGATACATTCACCTTCTTGGCGGTACCCAGCATCTCGAGAGTTGCCTGCTCAAGCTTCAGACCCTTGTCCTCGCTGATAACCACACCACCGGTCAGCACGGCGATATCTTCGAGCATGGCCTTACGACGGTCGCCGAAGCCCGGTGCCTTAACGGCACAGATTTTCAGTCCACCACGCAGACGGTTGACCACCAGAGTTGTCAGAGCCTCTGAGTCTACATCCTCGGCAATCACCAGCAAGGGGCGTCCGCTCTCGGCAGCAGGCTGCAAGATAGGCAGGAACTCCTTAAGGTTACTGATCTTCTTGTCGTAGATGAGGATGTAAGGATTCTCCATCACACACTCCATCTTATCGGTATCGGTCACGAAGTAGCCCGAGAGGTAACCACGGTCGAACTGCATACCCTCGACCACGCCGATGCTGGTCTCGCGGGTCTTGCTCTCCTCGATGGTGATCACACCGTCTTTCGACACCTTGCGCATGGCATCAGCCAGCAATTTGCCAATCTCAGGATCGTTGTTGGCACTCACGGTAGCCACCTGCTCGATCTTGTCGTAGTTGTCGCCAACCACCTCTGCGTTTTCCTTGATGTGCTCCACCACCTTGGCCACAGCCTTATCGATTCCACGCTTCAGGTCCATAGGGTTGGCGCCTGCAGTGACATTCTTCAGACCTTCGGTCACGATAGCCTGAGCCAGGATGGTAGCAGTTGTCGTACCGTCACCGGCATCATCACCCGTCTTGCTGGCCACGCTCTTCACAAGCTGTGCACCTGTGTTCTCAAACTTATCTTCAAGCTCCACTTCTTTGGCTACGGTCACACCGTCCTTGGTAATCTGGGGAGCACCAAATTTCTTCTCGATGACCACGTTACGACCTTTGGGGCCAAGTGTCACCTTCACAGCATTTGCCAACTGATCTACGCCCTGCTTGAGCAGGTCACGAGCTTCTGTATCGAATTTAATAATCTTAGACATAGTTTCTATACTTTATTCGGATGTTTTGAGTTGAATGAAAGGATTAGTCTTCTACCACAGCGAGAACATCGCTCTGGCGCATCATGAGAAACTTCTCACCGCCGTTTTCGAACTCGGTGCCGGCATACTTGCCATAAAGCACCTCGTCGCCCTCTTTGAGAACCATGGGCTCGTCCTTGGTACCCTGCCCCACGGCAACCACTTTGCCACGCTGGGGCTTCTCTTTTGCTGTGTCAGGAATAATGATTCCACCTACCTTCTCTTCAGCTGGAGCCGGAGCTACCAGCACTCTGTCTGCTAATGGTTTTACTTTCATAATTTGTTTTATTTATAATAATAAGGAATAATCATTTCTGTGACCTCTCATTTAGAAAGTTCACCAACCCTATTACGAAAAGTGTGCCAATGCAACTTCTGTGCCACGTTATGCCAAATCTGTCAGCCCGAGCACTGCCAACCTTGGCAGCCAACTTGCTACACACTTCAACATCAATACATCTGGCATGATGGTCGACAGCGACAAGTATGACGGTTGCACTTCACATGTATGATGGTTACAGACGATATGTATGATGTTTGTAAAGGCTTACACATAAATACTCGTGTGTCAATAACATGATGACCGTATCAGTAGGCCTTCCGGTTGGTATAGTTTCCGAATATGGACTGCCATGGCAAATGATCCGTCCACTTTCAGGCATCCTCACAACAGTTCTCCTGCCTCCTGAGCACTGTTATCCCATGCAGGGATTGCCCTCGGGCTGTCATACTTCGAGTAGAACCACAGTCTGCTTCGAGTGGAAAGAGATACTACTTCGAGTCGAAACAGATGCTGCTTCGAGTCGAACCACACTTGGTGAAGCATGCTTAGCGTGCACGTCTGCATCGACACCGCGGCATGAGACACATGATATCGGTTTGCCTGAAGACCGACTTGCCCATAGGACATGAAACACAGCATGATGCCCCCCACACGGCCATCAAGCCGTTTACGGCTCAGTAAAGCAGGTTGAGACATATACGGTTTTACCGTTACAGGCAGCCGGGCAGACCAGTGTGGGCGGCAACGGCTCCCACCGGGTTTTCAGACTAAGTCTATTGCTCGCATGAAACGAATTTTAAAACCACAATGGCTAAAAAGTAAAAAGCCGGGCATCACTGCTCGGCTATTTACTTAAATTTAATTCTTAACTAATACTACCTAAATAATATCCAAAACCTATTTACTAGCTTTGCTTTCTATTTGAAGAGAATTCATCGCCATGAACCCTTAGAAAACTGATGCAAAGATAAAGCATTTTTTTGAAAATTGATGGTCAAAATCGTTCAAAAAATATATAAAATCGTTCATTTCGTGATTTTTTTATCTTTCAACCGATTTTTCCCATTGATTTTTGATATAACCTGCTATGATTTTTGCTAATTGCTCTGCACCCGCTTGTGTAGGGTGAATTCCATCGTGCTGCATTTGTTTTCCGTCTTGATTTTGGAACTCAGCATGAAGGTCTATCAGTACCAGTTTATTTTTCTTGGCCAGTTTTTTCTGAATCGGGATGATACCGTTGACAATGACGCTGTCGTTGATGGTCCACGAATCTTTATATGCAGGTATGGGCGTGCAGAGCAAGACCGTCGGCTTGGCGGGCAGGGTCCTTAGTGTATCAATCATCTGCTGCAAATCGGGCCCAAACTCACGGCCATAAATCCAGTTGGCGGTTTTAGAATCATTGGTGCCCAATTTGATCACAACCACCTGTGGATTGAAAGCCTGCGCATCTTTCCAGTAAGCCTCGCGCATATAGGGCCGATCTCCTTTGTTGAGCAAGGTGCGTGCCGATATTCCAAAATTACGAACATGATAGTCGGGCCCCAACATCTTTTGCATCTGGGCAGGATAGCTGTTTACATCGCGCAGGTCGATACCGCTTCCATCGGTGATGCTGTTGCCTATGCACGCCACCCTGACTGCATCCTTCTTAGGCGAAGGGAGCGTGGAGAGCCACATCGTCAGCTCATCAAGCATCTGTTGATGAAACGTGTATTCGGGTCTGAAGCCAAAGCCATGCCCGCCCGAGGGATAGACATACAATGAGCAATTGATGCCTTGGTTGCGCATGGCCGTGTAATAGGCCACACCATTGGGCAGCGGCAGAACCACCTGATCGTCATTGGCCAGGAATATCACAGCTGGCGGAGTGAGATGGCTGCGTACCAGGGTCTCATTAGACCAGTCGCGCACCAGTTGCTTGTCGTCGCGATTGCCGCCAAGAAAGTTGTCGCGAGAGCCTTTGTGGGTGCCCTCGCCCATCGTCACCACTGGATAGAAGAGGATGGTGAAGTTGGGACGCACCGCCCAGTCGGCATGGGTGCTTACCGACGATGCCAGGTGTCCACCCGCCGAGAAGCCCATGATGCCCACGTCGTAGGGATTGACACCCCATGCCTGAGCCGAGTCGCGCACGGTCTTGATGGCCTGATAGGCATCGCTGAGCGGAATGTTGCGGTCGCCCTTTGGCATACGATATTTCAGTACACAGAAGGTTATACCCTGGGCATTAAAGTATTTTGCCCAGTCGTGCCCTTCATGGTTCATGGCCAGATGCGAATATCCACCGCCAGGACAGTCTACGATGGCACGCCCAGACGGATTCTGTGGCAGGTAGACGGTCAGTTCAGACTCACCATCTGCTGAGTTCTTCAGCACAAAACTGTGAGCCGTCTGCGCCATTGCAGACAAGCTCGATGATAATATAATAAGGTATATAACCAATCTTTTCTTCATATCACCTCTTGTTTGGCAATTTCACCCCGTTGATCTTCATATTCTTTACCATAGTACCTTCAATAACTGTCGTGCTGAAAGCCTGTTTCTCATCGTTGACCTCGATATCCTCGAAGGTGAAGTTCTTGAGGGCATATTTGTCGGACAATCCTACATCGAAAAAGTTGCGGCAGTTCATTCTGATGTCCTTCATCACAATGTTGTTGCATTGAGACAACGGCATGTCGTCACGCTTCTCGGGCTTGAAGAATTGTGTCCAAGGTCGCACCACCAGAAACGACCCTGTGTTGCCTGTGATGTTCTCTACCCGCACATAGGCGTAATGCTGTGGCGTGTCGGGCCTCATCTTGAGCCACAACACCCGGTTGACTTTCTCGGCATGGATGTTCCTAAGAATGATGTTATGGTCGGCCACACTCTCCGACCCCAGGGTCAGACATCCATGTACAACCCCATAGCGGCAGTTCTGGATGATGATGTTGGTGTTGGGACCGTTGTTGGGGTCTTTGTCAGCCCATGTACCCTTACCGCCTTTGATGGCGATGGCATCATCGTTCACATTCATATAACAACCGTGGACCAGGATGTCGTGACACACGTCGATGTCGATGGCGTCGGTGCTTGGTCCTTTGACACCCTCCGTAGCGGAGTAAATATAGCAATTGAGGTAACGCACATGGTCACTACGATAGATATGGTTGGTCCAGAACGGGCTATTTACCGTGCGAACGTTCTGTACGGTCACATTCTTGCTGTTGGATATATATACCAGTCGTGGGCGTTGCTCGTCTTTGTTGGTACACTCGCGGTTCCAGGCCCTACGCAACCAGAACTGCTTCCAATAATGATACCCATTGCCGTCGATAGTACCGGGGCCGGATATCACCATGCCGTCGACTCCGTCGACATTGACCAAGGCTGTGAAATACTTGCAAGTCTGACCTTCGATACGTGTTTCCTTGATATCGAAGTCCTCGACGCGATCGGAGCCTTTGAGCTTGCCACCCTTCTCCACCTGGAGATGGGTGCCTTGCTTGAAATAAAGACTACCAGAAAGGAAGGTGCCCTTCGGAATGACCACTACGCCACCACCCTTCTGGGCACAAAGGTCGATGACAGCCTGTAAGGCCTTGGTCTGCACAAGGGTTGAGTCGTGCCCCACGCCATAGTCGGTCACCACATAGCGCTTACCCAGCGTGGCCATATCCACCGCAGCGGTATCGCTGAACCACGGGTCTATAGGGGTGCCGTCAGGCCAAAGGTCTTTCTTCTGAGCACCCTGAAGTCCCAGACACACCAGGAGCAATAGGCCCATTCCCATCAAACGATTCATGATTTTCATCTATTGTAGTTAGTGTTATAATATTAAAGTAGATTCTTTGTGATGCAAAAATACAAAAAAAACCAAGACGTCCCTCTTTTTATTTGATTCAACGTCTTGGATTTTTGCCATATACCCTCACGTCGGTCTCGATCCACTGATCTGGCAGAACGTGACAAGTGGGTCAGTCCATGGGGTAATGCACGCCCCACTCCTGCCTCATGTTATCCATTTGGCGCATGATGGCCAACGTCTCTGCATGTGGCATCATCGGCGACTCCAGCAGTCCAGCCTCCATGCAGCGCCTGCTCTCCTTCACTTGATACTCATAGCCTGTCACCATGTCGGCGGGCCTGCTATGGCTTTCCACAAGCTCGTAGTTGCGGTAAACCTCAACGAGTTCCGGACAATTGACATTATCCACCCGAATATAGCCTTCGGTGCCACTGATGATGCCCTGCCGGTCGTTCAGGCAGAGAGCGCCAGCCTGCAGGTTAGCCATCTTACCATCGCGATAGGTAAGCGAGATGCTCTCGTGGAGGTCGACACCTGTGGGGCCCATCAAACAGTTAGTCACCGTCCTCGTGATGTCGGTGCCAAAGTACATCCGTGCAAAGTTAAGCACATAGACCCCGAGATCAAGCAAGGCTCCGCCACAGAGGTCGGGTCTTACGATGCGCTCTTTGTGCTCCATACTGTAGCACAGGGTAGCCGTTAACACCCGTGGCTCGCCTATGACACCGCTGTTCATCAGCTCGATGACCTTCATAGACAGTGGCATGTAGCGGGTCCAGATGGCTTCGGTCAGAAACACACCTTCGCTCTGGGCTGCGGCAAGCAAGGCCTCGCACTGACGGGCATTGGCGGTGAAAGCCTTCTCGACAAGCACCGCCTTATGGTGACTCACAGCCAGCATGGCTTGGTCGTAATGGTGCGAATGGGGTGTTGCGATATACACCAAGTCGACCAATGGGTCGTCGACCAACTGGTCGTAACTTCCATAGGCCTTCTCAATCCCCCAGTTTTTGGCAAAGGCTTCTGCCTTTTGCCTAGACCGTGAGGCGATGGCATAGACACGATAATCGGGCAACGGTGCCAGCGAGGCAGCCATCTTCTCGGCAATCCAGCCTGCTCCTATGATTCCTACCTTGAACATGTTTTGTATGTGCTTAGTGAGACAGGGTTACTTGGCCATGCGATAGATAGCCTCCATGTCGGTGGCATCTAGCACCATGAAGGCACCATGCTTCACCGTAAAGTCGCGGCTGCATTTGCGCACCATTTCCTTGATCTCGCCGTTGGTCACCTCACGGCCTATCAACTCATGGATATTAATGGGCATGCCAATGGCTCGATAGAAACGCTCCATGGCCTCGATACCTTTCCGGGCAGTTCCCTCGGGGTCGGTGAAGTCGTTGGCCACACCCATCACGTTGACGGCATAACGCACAAAGCGGCTCACATCCTCCTTCATCACATATCGTGCCCAACTGGGCCATACGGCAGCCAGTCCAGCTCCATGTGTCACGTCGAACATCGCACTCAGCTCGTGCTCGAGCTGATGAGTAGCCCAGTCATCACGACGACCGCATCCGGTCAAGCCATTGTGTGCAAGACTTCCGCCCCACATGATTTGCGCACGGTTGCGATAGTCGGTTGGGTCTTTCAGTACGGCAAACACACTGTCCATCATGGTGCGCATGATGCTCTCTGTGAGATTGTCGGTGAGCGTCATGTCGCCATCGTGCGAGAAATAACGTTCCATCATGTGCATCAGAATGTCGGTGACACCGGCTGCCGTCTGGTAGGCAGGCAAGGTAAAGGTGCGCTCGGGGTTCATGATGGCAAACTTAGGCCGGCTCAGGTCATTGGAATAGCCGAGTTTCACATCGCCATCTTCATTGGTGATTACGCTCGACTCACTCATCTCGCTACCTGCAGCCGGAATAGTCAGCACCGAAGCCACGGGCAGGCATGTGGCGGGCTCGGCTTTACGGATATAGAAATCCCACACATCACCGTCGTAAGGCACACCGTAAGCTATGGCCTTGGCCGAATCGATGACGCTGCCACCTCCAACAGCCAATATAAAGTCTATCTGCTCCTTTCGGCATAGCTCGATGCCTTCGTACACCTTTGACAGTCGCGGGTTGGGCACGACACCCCCCAGTTTGGTAAAGGCTATTCCACTGTCTTGCAACAGACGGCACACCTTGTCGAGCAAGCCCGACTTGATAGCGCTATGACCGCCAAAATGCAACAACACACGGTGACCGCCATAATGCTTCACCAACTCGCCGACACGTTCCTCTGCCTGTCTGCCAAAAACCACTTGCGTGGGAGCATAATAATTAAAGTCTATCATATTGCTGATATATATAATAAGGTATTGAAGAGTTAATCATTATTTTGACGCAATGTGCGGGGGGTAGTTTAATGACCGACATGTATTTTTCATTATTAAAAACCAAAGTCCCCCCAAACCAAAGCCAATCACAAAAAAAAAAAATCGCCTTCGAGTCGTTCGAAAGCGATTTCTGATATTTTAAAGATTGTCTTACTTGATGATACCTTGCTCTGCAAAGATCTTTTTCAGAATCTGCACACCGCGTTCCACCTGCTCGATGCTATGGCTTGCCATGAGCGCAAAACGTACAAGCGTATCGGTAGGCGCACAAGCCGGGGGAATGACCGGATTGATAAACACACCAGCGTCGAAAGCCAGCTTGGTCACCGTAAAGGTCTTCTTGGCATCACGGACATACAAGGGAATAATAGGACTCTCGGTCTCACCAATCTCGAAGCCCTCCTCTCTGAAACGCTTCAAGGCATAGTTGGTCACATCCCACAGATGTGCTATACGCTCGGGCTCCTCCTGCAAGATGTGAAGGGCCTCAAGAGCTGCTGCGGTGGCGGCAGGCGTATCGCTGGCCGAGAAGATATAAGTGCGACAGGTATGGCGCAGGTAGTTGATGGTATCGAAGTCTGCGGCAATGAATCCACCGATAGAAGCTAAACTCTTCGAGAAAGTACCCATGATGAGGTCTACCTCGTCTTGCAGACCAAAGTAGTTACAAACACCACGCCCCTGGTCGCCGAACACACCCAGACCATGGGCCTCATCGACCATGACAGAACAGTTATATTTGTGTTTGAGTTCGATAATCTCGGGCAGTTTAGCCAAGTCGCCCTCCATCGAGAACACACCGTCCACAATAATGAGTTTGACAGCATCGTAGGGCAACTTCTGCAGCACACGTTCCAAGTCCTCCATATCGTTGTGCTTATAGTGGAGCTGCGTGGCAAAACTGAGACGACGGCCATCGACGATGGATGCGTGGTCGCGGTCGTCGCAGATGATATAATCACCACGGCCAACCACAGCCGAAATGACACCAGAGTTGACCGAAAAACCTGTGGAAAAACACAACGCGTCGTCCTTGTTCTCAAAAGCGGCAAGTTCTTTCTCCAACTGCACATGAAGGTCAAGTGTACCATTGAGAAACCGGCTTCCGGCACAGCCTGAGCCGTACTTCACGAGGGCTTGCTGGGCAGCGTTAATCACACGGTCGTCACCCGTAAGGCCGGTATAGGCATTACTACCAAACATAAGCACCTTGTGACCTTCCATGGTCACCTCTGGGCCTTGCTTGCTGGTAATTTCTCTGAAATAAGGGTAAACTCCTGCCTCCATGTATTCTTGAGGCAAACGATAGCTCTTGTATCTTTCTTGTAACTGTCCCATTTTAAAATAGGTGTAGAAAACTACGATATATTATAATTAGGCTGCAAAGGTACGAAAAAGAACTTAGAATGTGCACAAAAAACCGAGAAATCGTCTAAACTGCAAAAATTATACGAATAAAATTGAGAATACATAAAAAAACAATTAAATTTGTACGACAAAATACGCGAATATGAAAAAACGACTCCTCTTCATCATCAACCCCATCTCAGGCACGGCGCGCAAGAGGAACATACCTGCGGCAATAAACAAATACCTAGATCTCAACAAGTTTGAATATGAGATCAAGGAAACGCAGTATGCAGGTCATGCTACCGAACTGACGCGAGAGGCCTGTGCTGACGGCATCGACATTGTCGTGGCCGTAGGTGGCGACGGAACGGTGAACGAGGTGGCGCGTGCCTTGGTCCATACCAACACGGCATTGGGCATCATCCCTTACGGCTCGGGCAATGGTCTGGCGAGGCATCTGTTGTTGCCATTGAATATCAAGAAAAGTATCGAAGTATTGAATGAGGCACAGATTCACGACCTAGACTACGGTATCATTAACGACATCCCCTTCTTCTGTACCTGTGGCATGGGCTTCGATGCCTTTGTGAGCATGAAGTTTGCCGAAGCCGGCAAGCGAGGAGCCATCACCTATGTGCAGAAGGTACTGGAGGAAGGAGTGAAATACAAGCCCGAGACATACGAGATTGAGGCCGGTGCCGACACCACTAGCTACAAGGCTTTTCTTATTTCATGTGCCAACGCCTCGCAGTATGGCAACAACGCCTATATCGCCCCGCAGGCCTCGATGAGTGACGGACTGATGGATGTGATTATCATGGAGCCCTTCGATGTTCTGGAGGCACCACAGATTGCCATAGATATGTTTAGCAAGACGCTGAATAAAAGTTCAAAAATCAAGACCTTCAGAACCAAGAAACTCCGCATTCACCGCTCTCAACCCGGTGTGATTCATTACGACGGCGACCCAGTGATGTCGGGTGCCGACATCGACATCGAGATTGTGGAGAAAGGCATCAAGATTGTGGTCAATCCCTTTGGCAATAAAGACCAGCGTAAACCCAACGTTCTTCAGACAGCAGCAGCCGAACTCTTCAATGAAATCAATGAGGTACGCGACGATATTGCCAGACACACCCGGCGGGGAATGGCCCTTACCAAACTCATCCAAAAAAAGATCGAGAAAAATTTGCCCGGCATCTGAGTCCCATTGTCGTAGGCATGCAGCTCATTGCCCCGTGGATAAAAGTACTAACATACAAACAATGCTTTGGAATCAGCGTATGTAAAAATCTTTAGTTAAGTTAGCATACCACTCACTCCGCCCTCCATCCTGTGCTGTAAGATATTGCTCAGCAGTATACATCTCACCCTTTCGCTGCTTAGAAAAAGCAATCAAACAACGCTTAGGCAACTTGTCTAGCGTTGTCCTTATCATCACTCTTCTCGACACACAAAATCCTGACATATAGGCATCCATGGTAAACTGCTCCAGCAATTCTACAGGAATGATGACACTCAGTTCTCCTTCAGGGTTCAACCACTTTCCCGCAAACGTGAAGATAACCTTATAGGGCAGGCTTTCAGCATGACGTGCCAAGGTGCGAGAGATGTCAGGATTCTTCAAACCATTCAAGAAGAATGG
>CAZBQA010000078.1:0-11422 GCA_964493905.1 uncultured Prevotella sp. | reverse complement strand
ACAAAATTCCCTTTTCATTCCCTTTGGCGAAAGCCGATCATGTACGTTTCATATTATTATTGAATACAATCTTTTTAAGAATATCTGCGGTGTCGTACCTACGACACGATTACTTCAGCGTTCCATCCTGATAGAACTTCAGCATATCGATGTTGAGGATGGCCAGATACTTAGCCTGTAGCTCAGCCTGTTGCGCCTTCACCAGCGCATCTTTTCCATTCATCAGCTCAATGATGTTTTTCAAGTTCTGCCGAAACTGCTCACTGAGCAGCTCGTAGCTTACCTGAGCACTCTGAGTGCTCACCTGAGCACTTTTATACTGAGCCTGATTGTTCACCGCCTGCAACCAGTAGTTCTCTATTGTCGAGTAAAGCGTGGTCTGCTTGTCTTTGAGATCGAGCTGATAGCCCTGCTTAGAGAGGATGGCCTTATTGACGGCAGTCTTGACCTGTCGGTTGTCGAAGATAGGCACACTCACAGTGACACCTGCACCCATGGCAAAGTTGTTTTTGAGCTGAGTTCCCCAGGCATTGCTGCTCATTGTAGTGGTATTGGTGCTCACGCCAGCACTGGCAGTAACAGTGGGCAGCTTGCCTGCCTTTGCCATCTTGACCTGGAGGTCACTGCTCTTGATACCGAGTAAAGCATTCTGAATTTCGGGCCTGCAGTTGAGTGCAGACTCATAAACACTGGTCACACCGGGTATTGTCTGCAAAGCCATCTCGTCGGTGGTCTGGGGCACCACCACGTCAAACTCTTCCTGGTCGGTAATCTGCAACAATTGCTTAAGTTGACGTTTATACTCACGTAGGTTACTCTCTGCTTGCACCACAGCATACTCATCCTGCGCACGCTGGGCGGTGAGCTGTGCAAGGTCGGCCTTGCTCATGCTGCCCACCTTGACAAACTCCTGTCCCCGCTCCTCATTTTTCTTCGATGTCTCAAGCGTTTGCTTGTTCACTTCCACCGCATCCCGCGAATAGAGTATCTGCACATACAGTTGGGCAATCTGCTCCTGAATACTGTTGGCAGTGGTCGCACTGTCGAGCGAAGCCTGCTCTGCCGTAAGCTGATTCAATTTGACCTGGTCACGGTTGCGCCCTCCGTTCCACACCGTCCAGTTTCCGCTTAGACTATAGGAACCATTGTAGTACACCTTGTCGACACTGGTCTGCACCTTGTCGCCTGCGATGACATAGCTGCCAGTCTCAGGCCACGGGCTGTACGACACATTTTGCGAGGTGGATGCCGAGAGCGATGGCAACAAGGCAGCCTGGCTCTGTTTCACATCCTCGATGGCACTGAGCTGCTGGATACGCGTCTTCTGCAGACTGATGTTGTTTTGCAAGGCGTAGCTGATACAGTCTTGCAATGACCACTGTCGGGCCTCAGCGGCTACCGAGCTGATGAGTAAGATGAATGTCATTGCTGCTGTCGTGTGTGATCTATTCATTTTCTGACAATTTTATTATGATTCGTATTTGTGTGTTTGACGGAAGAAAAAGGAAAAAAGTTTATCAAGGCCACGTTTTTATTAACAACAATTAAGGGGATAAGTTACCATATGCAACAAATCCCCTTATTTATATAACCTTTTATTCTGATTTTATGCGAAATCGTTGAGCCTTGCAATATACTTGCCCAGAATATCATATTCGATATTGACCACGGTTCCTACCTTGATATCGCAGAAATTCGTGTTTTCTCGTGTATAGGGTATGATGGCCACCTTAAAGGTATTGGCCGTAGGCTCGCAGACGGTGAGCGACACGCCGTTGACCGTGACCGAACCCTTATCTACAGTGAAGTAGCCGCGGCGGGCCATCTGCTTGTCGAACGGATACTCAAAAGTGAAGTACGTAGAGCCGTCGGCATCCTCCATCGCCACACAAGTGGCCGTCCGGTCTACGTGTCCCTGCACGATATGGCCGTCCAGGCGACCATTCATCAGCATCGAGCGCTCCACATTCACCCGGTCGCCAATCTGAAGCAGGCCGAGGTTCGACCGGTCGAGGGTCTCCTTCATCGCTGTCACCGTATAGGTGCCATCGTCGATGCTCACCACCGTCAGGCATACGCCATTGTGCGCGATGCTCTGGTCTATCTTCAACTCATCCACGAAAGAGCACGTCAGCGTGAAATCGATGTTTCCCTGATACTTCTTCATTGCCACCAGCGTGGCCATTTCTTCTACTATTCCACTAAACATAATCTTGTGTTTTAGAAAAAGGGAGAAATGAGACCCGTATCCAAACACTGCTGTCTCAATTCTCCCAAGATAAAAGGGGATCATAACGATGATGTGATGAAAACTCCAGCTATAAAAGTTGTGAGCGTTCTCCGCCTTTGTAATCCACCGGCTTTACAGCTTAGTCGCAAATGCGATTTATGTGGCCCGCCATTGACAAGGGAAACATGCTCAGTTTTCAAAGTAATTTGATGAGTATCCCGATCAAACCGATACAATCCCCCGATGCGTTTTCTCCTTTTGTATTTGCAAATTTACGTGTTTCATCTTGTTTCTCCAAATAAATCTATAGTTTTTAACACGCAATATTCCTCCTCTGTGCTCGTTTTTACCGTAAACGTATACGTTTCTATTTTAAACAAATGAAGAGATGAAAGTGGTTTTCCTATTGATGTTGGTGGCGCATTGTCTGCTGCTGCCAGCACAGGTCACAGTGACCGAAAACAAACAGCATGCCTTTGCCGACAGCGTGCCACCGGGCAACTATAGTGGCATCGCATGGCTAGGTGGCAACCTATATGCCGTGGTGAGCGACAAATCGGAGGAAGACGGATTCTTCGTTTTTGAGATCGACACCGACACGCTCTCGGGTGAGATTCTGGCCGTGCGCAACCGGGGCTTCCGCAGCAGCGGGTTCAAAGGGCGCGACGACGAAGGCATTGCCCACAACCCACACACCAACACCATCATGATCAGCGGCGAGGAGGATAACCGTATATTAGAGTACAATATGGACGGTGTTCGCACTTTGCGCGAGGCCGAACTGCCCCCTCGGTTCAGGAACCTTCCCTTCAACCTGGGACTCGAGGCACTATCTTACAACCACATCACTCACACACTGTGGACTTGCAATGAGAGCGACACCATTTACTTACAGTCTTTCGACGACAGCCTCAAGCCGCTCTGTACCTATAGGTATCTGTTGGCACAGCCCCGCTATGACCGCACCAAGGCCCGCAACTACGCCCACGGCATCGGCACCATCTGCGCCCTCGACGACGGCAGCTTGTTGCTGCTCGAGCGCGAGCTCTTCGTCACCCACTCGAAACTCGGCTCATCGGTCATCTGCAAGCTCTTCCGCATTGTGCCTGGCGACACCGCCAAAGAACTAGTGGCGGAGTGGAAGACAGATATTGGTCTCTTCAGTCGCAGCTTTGCCAACTATGAGGGCATGTGCCTAGGCCCAACGCTGCACGATGGCTCGCGCGTGCTACTCCTCGTTGCCGACTCACAAAACCAATATGGCGGAGTGCTGAAAGACTGGTTCAAGAGCTTCAAGCTAAGCTACTGACCCCATCTTTCAAGTGAAAGAGGCTCAGACATCTACGGGTGTCGAAGACTCGTCTTCTCTAACAGTATCAGCGACAGAAACGGATGCGGCAGGGGCCACACTGGATTTCGACCTCTTGCCATACAGCCGCTCATAGCCGTCAAACAAATACCTGCGACCAACGAGTAACGTGAGCGCCAGAGAGGTTAACGACACACAAAGCACCAACCCGAAGAGCAGTACCTGCAAAGCCGTTGCCGTCCACACGTCGGTACCGCCGAGCACCAAAGCCAACAACAGCACAGGAGCCGTCGAGACCACCGTACCCGACATTTGCCTGGTCACCGGCAACAGGGCCGACTGAAAGCTGCGCCGCATGAAATAATTCACCGCCTCGTGATGGGTGGCACCGTTCCCCAGCAGATAGTTGTAAAGTTGGTGATGATAAACCAGTCCTGAATAATAGGTGTTGAGTGCCTTGACGTTTATGCTGATGGTGCACCCCACGAGCAAACCCACCACAGGAATGAAGTAGCGTACCTCGAAGGGGTTGCGAAGGCCAAACACCAGAAACAGCACGTAAAGGGCGATTATTGTGACCGAAGCCAATGTGCCTACTGCCACAGGTACCAAACTACGGCTCAGGGGAATGGACGACCGACTGGCCGTCAGCATGGCCCCGAGCACCATCATGAGCAGACCCACCACAATGGTGAGCCACGTCTGGTTGACACCGATGACCAACATGAGCATGCCACCCACGAGAGCGGTCATGAGCATCATCCGGCCAAAGGAGACCAGCAACCGCCGCATCATTCCCAGACGAAGGGCATAAGCCATATATACAGGCAGGGCCACCAACAACAGGCCCAGCAGAAAGCCTAACAGGGTAATCTTCATGGTTTCTACAAATTGACGATTTGATTACATTGCATCTTGTTTTCGCGGCAGGTATAGAGAATCTCGGTACCAACTGATGCCAGGCCTTGCAGGAACGACTGCACCTCGGCATTCTGCACCGGGTTGTCGACCAGCAGGATGGGCTTGCCAAGCAGTGGCGCTAGCGACAGCATGATGAGCTGCAGCGTAGCCGTAGGCACCTCGTCCACCCGCCGACTGGCATAAGCTGCATCGATGCCCAGCAGCTGCCATTGGGCAGCAAGCTCGTTACGGCGCTCCGCAGCCTTTGGATGACTGCGCAGCCGCAACACCATGTCACACAAGTCGCTCACACGGTCACCCACATCGGGCACCTGCTGGGGCACGTATGCCACCATCTGCCTGAAGTAGGCACTTGAACCGGGTGTCACCAGTTCGCCATCCACGGTGACATATCCTCCCATCAGCGGCTCAAGGCCAAGGACCGACAGCAACAGGCGACTTTTGCCCGAACCCGCAGGACCGCACAGGCAGCACACCTCACCACTGCCCATCACCAGGGAGAATGGTCTCGACGACGAACCGGCGGACAACGCTACTTTAGCATTCTTGAATTCAAGCATGTCATTGATGTTTTCTTTTCCACAAAGTTACTATAAATTTGAGCATGTCGGTTCTTTTTTACCAGTTTTTTTGAAAAGAAGCCACACCTCCTGCCGGTTGGGCGGTTATGCACCAAACAAAGAAAAATGTTATTTATTGCACAGAATGGGCATATAATCCACAGATTTTATGTAAGTTTGCAGTCTGTTAAGGGCGGCACAAGGGGCCTTTTGGTTGCTTTCCGCGTTGCCGTCAGCATACAACAATTACCCATCAGATACAACTGAAATGTCAGAACAGAGAGACCATGACTTTTTCTTGCCAGCCGAATGGGCTGAGCAAAGTGCCATACAGCTCACCTGGCCACACGCCGCGACCGACTGGCGCCCTTACCTCAATGACATCGTCGAGACTTTCGTCGAACTCACGCGAGAGATAGCCCGCCATGAGCAGGTCATCATCGCCACACCCGATGTGGCCGGTACCGAGGCGCTGCTCAGACATCGACTGGACACTAACCTCTATGCCAACATCAGCTGCTACGCCTGCCCCACCAACGACACCTGGGCACGCGACCACGGAGCCATCACGCTGATGCCTACAGAGACCGCCAAACAGGCGACCGATGCACGCCTACTCGACTTCCGGTTCAACGGATGGGGCGAGAAGTTCGACTGGCAGCTCGACAATGCCATCACCCGACGGATGCACCAGCAAGGCATATTGAACGGACAGCTGGAGAGCCACGACGACTTTGTGCTCGAGGGCGGCTCGATAGAGAGCGACGGCGAGGGCACCATCATGACCACCTCGATGTGTCTGATGGCCGACCACCGCAACCAACCGCTCACCAGGCCGCAAATCGAGGCACGCCTGCTCGAACTGCTGCATGCCGACCGTGTGCTATGGCTCGACCACGGGCAACTCGTGGGCGACGACACCGATGGGCACATCGACACCATTGTGCGAATGGCACCCAACGACACCTTATTATATATTAGGTGCGACGACCCACAAGATGAGCAGTATGCCGACTTTATGGCTCTGGAGGCCCAGCTGCAAACATTGCGCACCCGCGAAGGCAAGCCCTACCGCCTCATGCCGCTACCCATGCCCGCGGCCATGTACGACGGCGACGACCGTCTGCCGGCAACCTACGCCAACTTTGTCATCATCAATCATGCCGTGATCGTGCCCACCTACAATCAGCCTTCGCTCGACGCACAGGCCATTGAGACCATTGCGCAGGTTTTCCCCTCACGCAGGGTGGTGGGCATCGATGCCTCGACGGTGGTGAGGCAGCACGGCTCGCTACACTGCCTCACCATGCAGTACCCGGCAGGCGTGACTCCCAGTCGGCAGGCTTAGTTAAAATATACAACCGGAATATATCATCAATTTCATCAACCCACAAGCAATATGGAATTAAGAATCGGATTTTTGCAACAGCATAATGTTGCCGACATCGAAGATAACCTCAGCCGTCTGGCCGAGGGCATTGAAGACCTCGCCAAGCGAGGCGCCAAACTCATCATCCTGCAAGAACTGCACAACTCACTCTACTTCTGCCAGACCGAAGACGTCAACTGTTTCGACCTCGCCGAGCCTATCCCCGGCCCCTCGACAGACTTCTTCGGCGAACTGGCCTGTCGGTATGGCGTGGTTATCGTGACCTCGCTCTTCGAGCGCAGGGCACCCGGACTGTATCACAACACGGCTGTGGTCATCGACAACGACGGCACCATCGCCGGCAAATATCGCAAAATGCACATTCCCGACGACCCCGCCTACTACGAGAAATTCTACTTCACCCCCGGCGACCTGGGCTTCCACCCCATCGACACCGCTGTAGGCCGACTCGGAGTGCTCGTGTGCTGGGACCAGTGGTACCCCGAGGCAGCCCGGCTGATGGCTCTCCAGGGTGCGCAGCTGCTCATCTATCCCACTGCCATCGGCTATGAGTCGAGCGACACACCCGAGGAACAGGCCCGACAGCGTGAAGCATGGACTACCGTACAGCGTGGACATGCCGTGGCCAACGGACTGCCGGTCATCACCGTTAACCGTGTGGGCCATGAGCCCGACCCCAGCGGACAGACAGGGGGCATACAGTTTTGGGGCTCCAGCTTCGTGGTAGGGCCGCAGGGCGAGCTCCACTATCAGGCCTCTACCGACGAGGAGGAAAGTATCGTAGTAGAAATAGACCTCGACCACAGTGAGCAGGTGAGGCGCTGGTGGCCGTTCCTCAGAGACAGGCGCATAGACCATTATGGCGATATCGTGCGCCGCTATATCGACGACAGTCTGGCATAGCCAGCGTGGCAAAGAGTTTTACAGAGCAATCAGAATGATGGAAAAGAAAGACCTGAGAATTGTATTTATGGGTACGCCTGAGTTTGCCGTAGGCACACTCAGCCGACTGGTGGAGAATGGGTATAACGTGGTGGCCGTGGTGACACAGCCCGACAAACCCGTGGGACGGCACCAAGACCAGGTGCAGCCATCAGAGGTCAAGCGCTATGCCTTGGCCCATGACCTGCCGGTGCTGCAGCCCGAGAAGATGAAAGACCCTGCCTTTGTGGAGCAACTGGCCAGCTACAAGGCCGACCTGCAGGTGGTGGTGGCCTTCCGCATGCTGCCCGAGGTGGTGTGGGCCATGCCGCGGTTTGGCACCTTCAACGTACATGCGGCACTACTGCCGCAGTATCGCGGCGCGGCACCCATCAACTGGGCTGTGATCAACGGTGAGACCGAGACGGGGGTGACCACCTTCTTTCTCGACAAAGACATCGACACGGGACGTATCATTCTACAGAAACATTTTCCCATCCCCGACGAGGCCGACGTGGAATATGTCTACGACGGACTGATGCAGCTCGGTGCCGAGATCGCCACCGAGACCATCGACCTTGTGTTGGAAGGCGACGGCGAGGTGGCATCGACCCAACAGCAAGACTGGGTGAGCTATACGGAAGAAGACTTGCGACATGCACCCAAAATATTCAAGGAAACTTGTGAAATCGACTGGCAGCAAGAGGCGCGGCAGGTGTACAACTTCGTGAGAGGCCTGTCCCCCTACCCCGGCGCATGGACATCGGTTGTGCCGCAGCTAGCAGACGCCAAGGTAGCCAAGACCGCAGTACTGAAGATTTACAAGACAGCCAAGACCGGTCGCGACTGCACAGGAACACAGGTTGGCGTCATCATGGTAGACAACGGGCATCTCTTCATCGCCTGCGCCGACCAATGGCTTGAAATCTGTGAACTGCAGATGGCGGGCAAAAAGCGCATGGATGCACGTGCCTTCCTCAACGGCAATCGAGATATTACGCTATTTAAATTAGGCTGATTTCAAGCCGCCAATCATACGACCTGGCACCTTCACTAGCAATCACCCGCACTGTACATCGAGTGGAAACAGAAGGTGATTCGAGTCGAAACAGAAGGTGATTCGAGTGGAAACAGAAGGTGATTCGAGTGGAAACAAAGTGAGCTTCGACCAGAACCCTTCTATCTCCAGTGCGCAGTCGTGACGACAGAGCAGTAGGGGCAAGCGGCGGGAGCTAAGCCATAGTCTCATCACATGCCGTTGATGGTCAATCTATCAACCGTAATATCTTGGTCTGACGGATAGCCCACTCCACCGTGTCTACATGACGTATGGCATTGAACCATGAAATATGGTCATAAAAAGGCTCAACCATGACGACAACATGGCAAAAGCTCTGGAAAAGAGCAAGTGTAACGGGAATGCCCAATGGGCAACAGTTTAGTACATGGTACAGAGGCAAAGAGCCACTAGCCAACCAGCCCACCTATTATCAGAAAAAGGATGCGCACTGACAGGCAGGCGCATCCTTTTTTTGGTGATGTGTGAAGGCTCGCGGCCTTACAGGCGGCTTACAGCTCCCAGCCAATGGCCGAGGCGCCGAGCACGGCGGCAGAGCTGCCATCAAGTCCGCTAATGAGGAACTTGGCCTTGCCCTTGAACACCTTGAGCACATGCTCGTCGTAACTACGCTTGATGGGATCCATGATCAGGCTGCCAGCCTTGGTCAGGCCACCAAAGAAGATGAATGCCTCGGGCGAAGAGAAGGCAGCAAAGTCGGCACAGGCCTCTCCCAGCATCTTACCGGTGAACTCGAAGATGCGCTTGGCCAGTTCGTCACCCTTGCCGGCAGCAATGCTCACGTCGAGCGAGGTAATCTCCTCGGGATTCAACTCACGCAACAGCGAGGGCTCATCGGTGGTCTCCAGCAGCTCGCGGGCAGTGCGAGCCACACCTGTGGCAGAACAGTAGGCCTCCAGGCAACCGTTACGCCCACAGCCACATGAGCGGCCATCATGACGCACCATGGTGACATGGCCAAGCTCTCCAGCAAAGCCGTCGCTGCCATAGACCAACTTACCGTCGATGACGATGCCCGAGCCCACACCTGTGCCAAGGGTGATGACAATAAAATTCTTCATGCCACGAGCCACACCGTAAGCCATCTCGCCAATGGCTGCTGCATTGGCATCGTTGGTCAGACCCACGGGAATGCCCAGCAGTTTGGAGAACATGTCTGCAAGTGGCACAATGCCCGAGTGACCCCACTTCAGGTTGGGGGCAAACTCGATGGTACCCTTATAATAATTACCATTGGGTGCGCCTATACCCATAGCCTTCACCTTGTCGATGCCGCCCACTTGGTCGATGATAATCTGCAGGGCATCTACAGAGGCCTTGACATACTCTTCTACCGTCTCGTAGGCCTGCGTCTTGATGGCTGTGGTGGCCTTGATCTCGCCACGACTGTCAACAATTCCGAAAACAGAATTGGTACCACCCAGGTCCAATCCTATCACGTAAGGCTTAACACTTTCCTGTTCGTTCATTTTTTTGTGCTTTTATAAGTTAGTAATATCATTGCTTTGAAACTGAAGGAGGTCACACACCACGATGTCCACTCCCTTGGCAGCATGAATGAGGCCTGGCAGGCATCACCGGCAACAGGGTTCATCTTATGCCCGTCCACTTGCCCATCCATGAAACGGAGCCTTGGTGAGACTCCCTTTTAATTTTGACAAAGGTATGAAAAAAAACAGAAGTTTAACAAAGAAGATGTGGAAAAATAACTGAACCACCATAAAAACTTAATTCAGATAAACTGGTGGTTGTGCAAAAACCGTGCAACTAGACGTGACATATATAGGTTGTTTGCACATCCACATCATCCTTAACATCCTCCCACAAGTGGGTCAGCCCTTGAGCCGCTCCCTGAAATTGTTGCTCTTGCTCAGATAGGTCATAAGCGCAAGCACGCTACCCAGGGCAATCATCAGCGAAACCATATAGAACACTCCGGCAAACGAATCGTATAGGCCGTGCAGCGTAGCGGGGATGGCGATGGCCAACAGATACAGCGACTTGCGGTATCGTGGGTAAAGATGGGCAAAACCCACGAAATAGCCGCAGATGCCACTCCACAGCGCATGCAGGAAAGGCAGCGAGGTGAGACGTGCCACATTGAGCAGAAAGGCGGTGGTATAGTCGGCTTGCGCATTGATGGTTGTCTGGTATTGCACACCCTCGAACACCCCAAAGGCGATACCCGACATCAAACCATAGTAGACCAAGGTCTGAGGCAACCATGGCTCTTTTGCCCGGCGCACCAAAAAGAGGAGTGGGGTCATCTTGACAAATTCCTCGGTGATACCAACACCAAGAATGTAGCCAATGATATCGAAGGGAAAACCAGCCTCGGTGAAGATGTAGAAGAAATTGAGTTTGTTCAACCCCGAGAAGATGATAAAGACGGCCAGCTGTGTGAGGAAGAACACCGAAACCGTTGTGCCTACACGCACTTGACGCGTTTTGAAGAAATAATAGAAGAATATTCCCCAAATGACTGAGAAATAGAGCGATATGGCATAGAACACCACATACCCACCTATGGGCAACAGCATCAGTACCGAGAGCGACAAACCCACAATAGCGAGCACCAGCAGTCGCTTGTCTTCGAGCCAGCGGCTATGCGTCATGTCTTCTTTGGGAAAGATAAACTCTCGGCCAATGCCACGCAGCTGCTGCACAACTGTACCCTTGTCTTTGATACGCGGGCGAAGTCGACGACGTTCCAGAAACACCATCACCGTGCCTTCCTCACCCGTCACAGCGTCGCGCGCCTTGTCGTGCATCAACAGTTTACCTTCTTCCACATAGCCGGCCACAAGTTCCTCGGCATAGGGACCATACTCATGGTCATTGCGTATCACATAGATCATAATGAATTGTCTAAAATTTGGTTTGTGGGCAAAATTAACGATAATTATTCTGAATACACTGATGAATGCCATGATTTTTAGGAAATAAGCATCATCTTGTCTTGGTGAATTCAACAAGCAAGTGCAAATTTAGGGAATTATTTCATAAAAGCATT
>CAZBQA010000077.1:0-11650 GCA_964493905.1 uncultured Prevotella sp. | reverse complement strand
AATAACCTCGGGATTTTTTGTATGATTACAGGACGGCCCATATTGAATGGTTACATTCAACGAACATATCTCACACAGAGTCACGGAGTACACGGAGATTTTATTCTCTCTGAAATATTAGTTCACACAGAGGCGCAGAGTACACGGAGACTTTATTCACATGGAGTTTTTTTTCACACAGAGGCCCGGAGGGCACAGAGTGGCAACTCGTTGAGCCAGGGAATGATGAGCTTTTGTTAGCATCTTTGGAATAATTCTCTGTGTGCTCTGTGGCTCTGTGTGAGATAACTATAGCTGATTCTCAGTGTGCTCTGTGGCTCTGTGTGAGCAACAATCGCTGAACAGATACGTCTTAGGCGGTAAATGTGGGGGCTTTTTGCCAAATCCATCTTCGGTGAAATGGCAGATGCTATGCGATAAGTTTCACTGACGGGTAAGGGGGCATGATGGCGGGTGCGCACCATAGGACGGCGCATATCCCATCAATCCTGTGTGTGATGAAGATGATGTTACAATTACGGCGATGGATATCTGCCAGAACGACAACAGCTGCCGAGGTGGCAGTGCTGACAATGTGGCAATGATGCTGCTTGCCACGACTCTACTGTGCTTGTTTGCTGTAGACCCGCCTACGCTTGGGACTTCGTTTGGGCGATGGGTTTTTCGAAGGCGATGCGCGGGGTGGGGTGGCCGTCGCGTTCGTAATGGCAGATGCCACAGCGCGTGAAGCCGAGTTTCTCGACCAAGTGGAGCATCTCGGCATTGTCGTGGTTGGTGTCGATGCGGATGCTCACGGCACGATGCTCTCGGCACAATAGCTCTGCCTGAGTGAAGAAAAGGCGCGAGAGCCGGAGGCCGCGGTGCGAGAGGGCCACTGCCGTGCGGTGGATGGTGGCATAGGGTCCGGTGGTGAGCCAGGTGCCTTGCAGGTGGTCGTAAGAAGGCTCGCCGTCGAAGCTGATGACCGCATAGGCCACCACCTCTCCGTCGATCTCGATGACGTACCCTCGCCCTGCACAGATGTCGTCATGGATGGTCTGGCGGGCAGGATAGTGGGCATCCCACTGCTGACGTCCCTGCCGCACCATGTCGAGGGCTGCTTCGTGAACGATTTGCCAGGCCCTGGCTTCGTCGGCCGGAGTGGCGAGGCGCACCAGTGGCGCGGAGAGGAGGCGTGTATCTGTCATTGTCTTATCTTATCTTATTGTGTCCACTCGTCGACAACTGTGCGGTGCCCTTTTCCAACATGCACACTGTGGTAATATTGGTTGTGATGCGAGTGTTGGTTGCAAAGTTATACAAAAAGTTTGAGAATAATGCCGAAGGATAAGACCAAAGGGGAAGCCCCTCCCCAACCCTCCCCAAGGGGGAAGCCCCTCCCCAACCCTCCCCGTGGGGGAGGGAGTGGCTCACGCGGTGTTTTTCTTGCGATAAACGCAATGAACGCAATTGGCTCGCGCGGTGAGGGGCTCGCAGAGACTAGTGGTATGGGTGCGCAGGTTCCGTGTCATCAGTTGCCGCGACGCGGCACTCGTTTCATCGAAATGTGCCGGATGGTTTTCTGTGACATCCGTGTCTTCCGTGTTAAAAAAAAAGACTGGGCCCCTCCCCAACCCTCCCCAAGGGGAGAGAGTGGCTCACGCGGTGTTTTTCTCGCGATAAACGCAATGAACGCAATTGGCTGGCGCGGTGAGAGGTCGCGCAAAAGCCTGCGGCTCTGAATATGCCATTGCGCGGCACGCAATAGAGAGATAGTCCTGGGTTTTATGTTTATCCGCGGTTTTATGTTTATCCGCGGCTTGATATTCTTTTATTAGACCCGCTGGCGGGGCTTGCGAGATATTTTGCGATGAGCTTTCCTCAGAAATGATATTCTTATATATTCTGAGATTCGCCGCAGGCGAGCGGAGAAAAAAACGCAACTTATATCTTTCTGTATCTCGGCAACAACCCTAGGTATGGCAGGCGTCATGGTCCAACCACGTGAACTGACAAGAAAGACAAAAATAGGATGTGTGCCAAAGGCCCCCGGTTTGTTTGTATCTGTTGGAAAGAACAGCAGCACACAGAAAAAGCCCTGCCGGGCATGACGCCGGGCAGGGCTTGAAGGGGGTAGGGCTTGAGATAAGCCTTACTTCAGTTTGGTGTAGCCATACTTGGCCGAGCAGCAGAGCTCCTCCTCGATGCGGATGAGCTGGTTGTACTTGGCCATGCGGTCGGTGCGGCTCATCGAGCCCGTCTTGATCTGACCCGAGTTGGTAGCCACGGCGATGTCGGCGATGGTGGTGTCCTCGGTCTCGCCCGAACGGTGCGAGGTGACGGTGGTGTAGCCGTGACGGTGAGCCATCTCGATGGCTTCGAGGGTCTCGGTGAGCGAGCCAATCTGGTTTACCTTGATGAGGATAGAGTTGGCGGCACCCATCTTGATGCCCTTCTCCAGGAACTTCACGTTGGTCACGAAGAGGTCGTCACCCACGAGCTGGCAGCGGTCGCCGATCTTGGCGGTGAGCTTCACCCAGTTCTCCCAGTCGTTCTCGTCGAGGCCGTCCTCGATAGAGTCGATGGGATATTTGGTGATGAGCTCCTCGAGGTAAGCGATCTGCTCGTCGGCGGTGAGCTTCTTGCCGTTCTTCACATCCTTCGGCATGCCGTTCTTGAGCTGGCGGTAGTCGTAGAACCACTGACCGTTCTCCTGCACGGCAAACTCAGAGGCAGCGCAGTCCATGGCAATCTTCACATCCTTGCCCGGCTCGTAGCCGGCATCTTTGATCGATGCGATGATGGTGTCGAGGGCGTCCTCGATACCATCGAAGTTGGGAGCAAAGCCACCCTCGTCGCCCACGGCGGTAGAGAGGCCACGCTTCTTGAGGTTCTTGGCCAGGGCGTGGAACACCTCGGCACCCATGCGGATGGCTTCCTTCTCTGAGGAAGCACCTACGGGGCGGATCATAAACTCCTGGAAGGCGATGGGAGCGTCAGAGTGGGCACCACCGTTGATGATGTTCATCATCGGGACGGGGAGCGTATAGGTGTTGGCACCGCCAATGTAACGGTAGAGGGGGATGTTGAGGGCCTTGGCAGCCGTCTGGGCCACGGCGAGCGACACGCCGAGGATGGCGTTGGCGCCGAGCTTGCTCTTGGTGGGTGTGCCGTCGAGCTCCAGCATCTTATAGTCGATCTTGCGCTGCTCGAGCACGCTGATGCCCTTGAGGGCGGGGGCGATGACGTTGTTCACGTTCTCCACGGCCTTGAGCACTCCCTTGCCGCCGTAGCGGGCCTTGTCGCCGTCGCGCAGCTCCAGGGCTTCGTTCTCACCGGTAGAGGCACCAGAGGGCACGCTGGCGCGACCCATGACACCGTTGTCCAACGTTACTTCAACTTCTACTGTGGGGTTGCCACGTGAGTCGAGGATCTCGCGGGCATGTACTTTTTCAATTTTCATATGCTTATTATTTAAATGATGAATCATCTGTTATAATGATATACGTGCAAAAGTAATGCCAAAAATCGGGACTGGCAAACTGTCAGGCTACCTAAAAGTAGGTATTTTGCTTGCAGGGTATGTGGCAATTGTGTACCTTTGTTGTATCATTCAAGGTGGGTTCTATGAATCACCCCCTAAACACAAATAGTTATGCAGATACTGTTGGCAAGTGCCAAGATCATGAATGAGAAGACCGACGTGCGCCCACCCCTGCTGTCGCGTCCGCGGTTTGACGACGAGGCCGGCCGTCTGGCCCTGGAGGTGTGCAACTGGTCGGCCGACGACCTGCGCCGCAAGCTGGCGTGCAACGCACAGATTGCGGCAGAGAACGTGCTGCGTTACCAGCAGTTTGGCGACGAGGCCCAGAAGCTGCCCGCCGTGCTGGCCTACTACGGGCAGGCCTACAAATACCTGAAGGCGCAGGACCTCTCGGCCGACGACCTGCGCTGGGCCCAAGACCACCTGCTCATCACCTCGTTTCTCTACGGACTGCTGCGTCCGCTCGACAATATCCATCCCTATCGCATGGAGGGGAAGGTGCGCCTCGATGGCACCGACGACCAGACGCTCTTCGACTGGTGGAAGCCACGCCTCACCCAGATGCTCATCGATGCCGTGAAGGGCGACGATGGCATCCTGCTGCACCTGGCCACAGAGGAGATGGAACATCTCTTTGACTGGAAGCGCGTGGTGCGCGAGGTGCGTGTGGTGCAGCCGCTGTTCTATGCCGAGAAGGGCGACGTGCTGAAGGTGGTGACGGTATGGGCCAAGAGTTGCCGCGGTGGCATGGCGCGCTATGCCATCACCGGTCGTATCACCGACCCTGCGGCCCTCAGCGGCTTTGTCATGGGCAGCTATAGCTACGATGCGCGCTACGGCGATGCCGACCATCCCCATTTCATCAGTCGCACACCCCAACGCATACGGTAGCCTGCTACCGTGCGCATCCTGATAGGGCTATAAGGGTGGGCATATGGAGGGCTGTTGTTCACGCCCACCCCTTGTAATGCCAACGCAGATGTTGGTTGAGCCAGTGGTTCATCCACCCGTGACGGTTGGTTTATGCGTCGTAACTGTAGACGAAATCCTTCCTCACCGTCAGACTGTTGCCCACGGTGCAGGCGCGTTTGGTGTAGGCCTCGAGTCGGTTGCGCATGCTTTCCTCCACATCACTGCTGAAGTGGAAGTGTATGGTGATGCTGGCCACACAGTTGTTGTGGTCATCATACTCGATGTTCTCCACCACGGCATAAAACCGTGATGTGTCCACGCCTCGTTTCTCGGCACCCATGCAGGCAGTGGTGAGGGCGCAGGCGGCAAGGGCCTCGGCCAGCATACCTCCCGGTGTGGGGTATATCTCGTAGCCTCCATGGCTCTTTTCTACGTCGGTGAATGTCTGTGCCTGTTCGTGTTCAGGCGTAATCTCCATTCTGAATTGTCCTTTGTGTCTTACTGTAATCATTGTTGGCTTGTTGGTTTATGGGTTTGTTGGTGGGCTGGTTGATTGGTGGAGCCTTCCCCGTCCATTCAGCCTTTACACCTATTATTATGTTATAATGTTACTCTGTCTTCTAACCCAGTTGTCGTTGATGTTATAATGTTACTCTGTCTTCTAACCCAATTGTCGTTTATGTTATAATGTTACTCTGTCTTCTAATCCCGTTTTTTTGTTATTATGTTACTCTGTTTTCAACGCTACTGCTGTTACTCTGTCTTCATTTCCCTTTATCTTATTCTGTCTTTTTTCCCCACAGAAGACATCCACAGGCCGGTGAAGGTGAGAGCACCGTTGAGCATGAGGAGTTCGTAGCCGAAGCGGTAGTCCGTGGTGGCCTGCACGATGGTGTCGAGGGCGAAGCATATCAGGGGAGAGGCGATGCAGATCCACGGCACCAGCGGGTCGTACACGCCGCGGCGCGTGAGCAGACCATAGGCGAAGAGGCCCAGCAGCGGACCGTAGGTGTAGGAGCAGAGGATGTAGATGGCATCGATGACGCTGGTGGAGTTGACCATGCGGAACGCTAATATAAATAAGGTGAAGACCACGGCCATGCCCATGTGTGTGCGGCGGCGCAGCCGCTCGTCGCCCGGGCGGTGGCAGATGTCGACGCAGAAGCTCGTGGTGAGCGCCGTCAGTGCCGAGTCGGCCGACGAGAAGGCAGCGGCCAGCACGCCGATGGTGAAGAGGATGACCACCGTGTTGCCCAGATACCCCGATGCCGTGAACATCGGCAGCAGCTCGTCGCCCTGCGTGGGCAGCGCGATGCCCTGCTGACGGGCCAGCATCATGAGCAGGATGCCCAGCGAGAGAAACAGCAGGTTGGCCGGGAAGAAGGCAAAGCCGTAGCTGCACATGTCTTTCTGCGCGTCGCGCAGCGTCTTGCAGGTGAGGTTCTTCTGCATCATGTCCTGGTCGAGACCCGTCATGACGATGGTGACGAAAATGCCGCTGAGGAATTGTTTCCAGAAGTGTTGCCGCGACATCCAGTCGTCCAGTTCGAACATCTGGCTGTGGGCATCGTGGGCGATGGCGCTCACGGCCTCGCCGACCGACATGTGGAGGGCATCGGTGACCTGGACGATGAGCACGATGAGGGCAGTGAACATGCAGGCCGTCTGGAAGGTGTCGGTCCACACCAGCGTCTTGATGCCGCCGCGCCGCGTGTAGAGCCAGATGAGGCATACCATGCCCACCACCGTCACGGCGAAGGGCACGCCCAGGGCATCGAAGACAAACTCCTGCAGGATCATGCACACCACGTAGAACCGCACGGCGGCCCCCGTCATCTTCGACAGCAGGAAGAACGACGCCCCCGACAGGTAGGAGCGGGGCCCCAGGCGTCCCTCCAGATAGGTGTAGATGGTGGTGAGGTTGAGGCGGTAGTAGACCGGCAGCAGCACGAAGGCCACCACAAAATAGCCCAGGATGAAGCCCAGGCACATCTGCAGGTAGGTCATGTTGGTCTGGAGCACCATGCCCGGCACCGACACGAAGGTGATGCCCGAGATGCTGGCGCCCACCATGCCGAAGGCCACCATGTACCATGGCGAGCGGCGGTTGCCGCGGAAGAAGGTGTCGTTGTCTGAGCGCCGTGTGGTGAGCCGGCTGAAGAGCAGCAGTGCGAGGAAATAACCCGCCACGGTGAGGAGTATCAGCATAGGTAAAGGTTATAGCAGTTGGAGTTTGATGCCCAGCGACAGTCCCACGATGTCAGAGATCTTCACCTTGTCGTCGATGAAGGCCGAGCGGATGTAGAGGTCGCAGGTGCTGACCTCATAGAACGCCGTGATGCTCTTCACAAACTTGCGCGAGTTGTCGGGGATGACCTTGGTGAGGCGCTGGCCCAGAAACACATTCAGCCTGAAACGCGTGGAGAGGAAGGCGTAGTATTTGTCGGGATAGCGGTGGGGCTGCTCCTTCCAGAACTCGTGGCCCGCCACGGTGTTGAAGTAGATGCCGCAGCTCAGGGGCTCGACCGACAGGTCGCGTCCCACCCCCACGCTCCAGGGGATGTAGGTCTGCTTGAGCGTGAAGGTGAACTTGGCGCGCGGACTTTCGTATTTGGGGATGAAGCCAATGAGGAGGTGCGTCTCCCACTGGCGGTGGCCGCCGTAGTCCCAACCCAGTCCGGCCGACACGAGTCCCATGTTGCCGGCGTTCTGGATGATCAGCTGCGTGGGGATGAGGTTGGCCCAGTATCGGCGGTAGCGGTGTATGCGGTTGTCGTAGGGCCTCGGCCTGGCCGTGCTGGTGCGCAGGTTGCTGTCGTTGTGCAGCACAAGGGTTGTGAGGGTGCTGTCCACCTCCGACGCGCCCTCGGCGAGCGCGTGTGCAGGCATGGCCAGAATGGTGGCCATGACCACCAGCCTAGTAATCAATTCTCTGCTGTGCATAGCCATTGGGTGTGAGGGTGAAGATATGATAGTTGCGGTGTGCGGCACTGTCGATGCCATAATAGAGTATGCCATTGTCAAAGATGTCGACAATGGTGTCGTTGTGGTTGTGGCCGTAGAGACAGAACATCACGCCGGGAAAGAGGGTGACATAATAGTTGAAGGCCTTAGACACGTTGTTGTTGAACTCGTCGCTGTAGGGTGGGGCGTGCATCAGCACGATGGTGCGGCTGAAGGCCGTGGTGTCGGCCGTGGCCTGGTTCTCCATATAGGTGAAGTCGGGCACGGCAGCCACGTGGTCGTACTCCATGGCGTTGGTGTCGAGGGCGATGAACTTGATGCCGTTGAGGACGAAACTGAAGTTCTTGGTCCCGAACATCCATTCGTAGGCCTGGTCGCCCGTGCCCAGGAAGTCGTGGTTGCCGATGAGGGCAAAATAGGGCTTGGTGAGCTTGCCCAGCTCGCGCCGTGCCCACATAAACTCCTTGGTGGTGCCCGTCTCGGTGAGGTCGCCCAGATGGATTACGAAGTCGACGCTGTCGCGGCGGTTGATATCGTGTACCTCGTCGCTCAGGTCGGAATAGTTGCCGTGGGTGTCAGAGATGACCGCAAAGCGCACGGTGTCTCTCCCCTCGCAGGCCGCCTTGATCTTGGCGATGTTGGTGGCATTGATGTTGCGCTCGCCACTGAGGTCCATGTCGTAGGGATGGACGTCAAAGACATGCTCGCAGCCCGAGAACATGAGGGCGAGCACCCACAGGAGCGCAGGCCACAGAGGCCTGGTGCATTGTCGGGGTAGCATTGACTGGCTGAAAAATGACTTTAGCATGATGCAAAGGTAGCAAAATAACTTCGATCCTGCACCTCCCGCCCTCGTTTTTTCATGTCCCGGCGCTCCCGTTTTGTGTTCTGTTTGCCCACATTCTTGCCACCCATCCGGCAGGCCCTCGCGGTGGAGGCTGGTTCCGCTTGTGAAGGCCGCCGGGGGCAGGGTTGTCAGCTGCTTATCCGCGTATCATCGTGATGAGCATCTTGAAGCGTCTGGCCGCATGCACCGAGTGGGCAGCACCCGACGGAATGACGAAGCTCTCGCCTGCACCGATCACATGCTTCTCGCCTGTGACCGTCAGCTCCATCTCGCCGTCCATCACCTGGATCAGCGCGTCGAAGGGTGCCGTGTGCTCGCTGAGGCCCTGTCCGGCATCAAACGAGAACAGGGTGATAGACCCTGCGGCACTGTGCACCAGTTCTTTACTCACCACGCCACCCTCGGCATAGTCGATCACCTCACGGGCTTGGAATACCTTTCCTTTTTCAAATTTACTCATCTTCTTGGTCTCCTCTTTGTTTAAATGGTTATCGTTGTTTGTTGCAAGGTCTTGCGACCCGGAACGACCGTCATGGCCGTCTGTCTGATGGCCTGCAAAAGCCGTGCCCGGCGGTTTTCGTGCCATCGGGGGTAACATTTGTGCCGCCGTTGACGGCCTTTCGTTATGCCGGGGCAGCCTGCCCGTACCACGGCCAGGCTTTCGGCATAGCGTGGTTCGAATGGAGCCAATGCGTGGTTCGAGTCGAAACAGAACGTACTTCGACTCGAAGCAGAACGTGATTCGACTCGAAACAGAACGTACTTCGACTCGAAGCAGACTGCAGCGGGTCTTGGCGCATCATGCGGCTCATGCCTGCACGTGTCCCGAAAAGGGTGGGGAGGACTTTCCTTTCGTACGCGCTGCGCTTGTCAGAGAGGTCAGTTGCCGGGTGCAGCTGTACATACACAGACAGGCCGGACAGCTCTGTTCTATATAAACAGCGAAAACATTGATGGCACCGGTGGAAAGCAGGATGTGTATGCACGTTAATAGTTCATGACATGAGAGAAAAATGATTCCAATTGTTTGCGTTCTCAAACTATTATCCGTAATTTTGCTGTTGGAACAATCTTTATTAACATGAAGCGTAAAACTTTACTTCTTTCCTTGTCGGCAGTGGCACTTATGCTGTTGCCGCAGACCGTGAAGGCACAGTTCAATTGGCCTTACAAAATCAACAATGGCACCATTGTCACCGAGGTGCCTCAGCGTGAGGCCGGGCAGCAAGATGCGTTGAACCTGGTGACACCCAAACTCAAGACCGTCAGGGTGGCGTTCGTAGGCCTGGGCATGAGAGGCCCCGGTGCCGTGGAGCGCTGGACCCACATACCCGGCATACAGGTCATGGCTCTGTGCGACTATGTGAGGGAGCGTGCCGAAAGCTGTCAGAAATACCTGCGCCAGGCCAGTATGCCCGTCGCCGACATCTATGACGGTGCTGAGGGCTATAAGGCCCTGTGCGAGCGCAAGGACATCGACGTGGTGTATATCGCCACCGACTGGAACCACCATTTCCCCGTGGCCAAGTATGCCATGGAGCATGGCAAGCATGTGGCCATCGAGGTGCCCTCGGCCATGAACATGCACGAGATATGGGACCTCATCAACCTCTCTGAGAAGACACGCAAGCACTGCATGATCCTCGAGAACTGCTGCTACGATTTCTTCGAGCTCAACTCGCTGAACATGGCACAGAAAGGACTCTTCGGTGAGGTCATCTACGTGCAGGGTGCCTACCGCCACGACCTGAGCCCCTACTGGGATTACTACTGGAAGAGAAACGGCGACGATAAGCTGGGATGGCGCCTGGACTACAACAAGAACTTCCGCGGCGACGTCTATGCCACCCACGGCCTGGGCCCCATCGCACAGGTGCTCAACATCCACCGCGGCGACCGTATGCGCACCCTGGTGGCCATGGACACGAAGTCGTTCAACGGCAAGAAACTGGTGGAGGAGCGCACGGGCGAGCGTTGCGACGATTTCCGCAACGGCGACCAGACCACCACGCTCATCAGAACCGAGCTGGGCAAGGTCATCGAGATTCACCACAACGTGATGACACCGCAGCCTTACAACCGCATGTACCAGCTAACGGGCACCACAGGCTTTGCCAACAAATACCCTGTGGAGGGCTATGCCCTGTCGTCTAAAGACATGGCCAAGGCGGGCATCAAGCCGTCGGCCGACGACCTCACCGGCCACGACTATCTCTCTGCCGCCGATGCGGCAACCCTCGAGGCGAAATACACCAGCCCCATCGTGAAGAAATATGGCGAGGAGGCCAAGGAGGTGGGGGGCCACGGTGGCATGGACTTCATCATGGACAGCCGCTTTGTCTATTGCCTGCAGAACGGCCTGCCCCTGGATATGGACGTGTACGACCTGGCCGAGTGGTGCTGCCTGGCTGAGCTGGGTGCCATCTCCATGGACAACGGATGCCTGCCCGTCGAGGTGCCCGACTTCACCCGCGGCAACTGGAACAAGGTGAAGGGATTCTCTCACGCCTATGCCTCGCCTGCCGACGAGGCTGCCACCCTGGCCGAGGCCAAGGCTTTCACCGAGCAGCTGAAGGCCAAAGGCAAGGTCTACTGGGAGAAGTACGACAAGAAGAACAAGAAGAACAGCAAGAAATAAATCCCATCAAGGATGCCTGTAGAGCGGGCCTTGGGCGGAGCAGTAATAATGCTTTGTCCAAGGCCTTCTTCGTGTGGCATCGGCCTTGCATGAAGGGTAGGAGGGGTGGGATGCGACGTCTACGAGGCACGGTGAGTCTACCTGTTTTGCATTTCACCACCCGATTGCCTTCCGGCCAAACGTTTGTTGTGAGCATATCGCACAAACCCCGCTCCAGCCAATCCGCATTTATTGTGAGAATCCCCACCGCGCGAGCCTCTCCCTCCCCTTGGGGAGGGCTGGGGAGGGGCTTCCAGTCTTTTTTTAAACACGGAAGACACGGAATTAACGGAATATCCATCCGGCACATTTCGATAATACGGATCATCGCGTCGCGATGGACGGATGTCACGGAACCTGCACCCCCACATCACTAGTCTCCAAGCTCCTCGACTCTGCGTGCCCTAACCAATCAGTGGGGGGCATGCGAGTTTTTTTGCACGCAGAGTCGCAGAGTTTTGGGAGTTCTTATTGCTCGCTAAACTGGAAAGTACTTGGAGTGGGCCGTCATACGGCCTAGGAGTAAACGGAGGCTGCGCGCGGTAACTTCAATCTTACCTGCCCGTGCCCGGAACAAAGATTAAAACATTAAAAGTCTCATTACGCACAACCATAGCGCCAGCCTCTCCCGCCCCTTGGCGAGGGCAGGGGAGGGCCCCCTCTGTTTTTTTAAACACGGAAGACACGGATTTCACAGAATACCATCCGGCACATTTCGATAATACGG
>CAZBQA010000076.1:0-11797 GCA_964493905.1 uncultured Prevotella sp. | reverse complement strand
TATTCTCGCGGCCTGGGCCGCTGTATGCAAAAATAGTGATTAATATCCGAAAAGCCAGACGAAATCGCACAAAATCGTAACCAAAGCACCACCAAAGCGCCACCCCATGCCTTGGTGTGGGGAAGGAATGAGCCTGTGGGCGAGGCACGCATGTGCCTTCTTTTTCTCTCAGATGGTGGTGAAGGTGAGGGCTAGTGCTAAGGAGTGTTTGTATAGCTATTTGATTACCCAACCTTCGTTTGCCGGCATATAAAAAAACATCCCCCGAGACAAGTAATGTCCCAGGGGATGTTTCACATTAAACGAGCATTATGGCATGATAAAATGCCGTGCTGTTAAGCATTCAGTCCCATAGGCTCTTGCTGGATGGGAGCTTTGTAGCCTCCTCCCAATCAGTGAGTGAGCTCTTTTTGGAGAGCTGATCATCCCAACTCGACTCGTCTTGCTTTGTCGAGCCAGCAAGGATAAGATGCTCTATCTGTACGGCGGTCACTTCAGTAACCGGTACTATATATTGTTTCTTGTTGGTCATAGTTATTTGTCAGATACTTTCTTACTTGATGATGATCTTCTTGCCGCGGTGGATATAGATACCCTTGGTGGGATGTTCGACACGCACACCATAGAGAGTGTAATAGTTGTCATCCTCTGTACGATTTTTTTTCTCCACAACGGCCTCTTCTGAGACTTCCACATCCTCGATGGCTGTAGCAGATGGGTCTTCAGCACTGGCAAAGTCGATGAAGAAGAAGCTCTTGGCTGCTGTCGAGGCTGTCGGGGCTACATCGGTAGCCGTGTGCACCACCAGTATCTCGGGCAGCTGCAGGTAGGCCGAGTTGGCTTTGGGCTTGCCGCCTGCGTATGTAGATCCATCGGGCATCTTTGTACCTTGTTTTAATACGAGGTAGAAGCCCAGCCCACTAACGTTCTGGACCACTGTTCCCGTGTTGGCTCCCACCGGATAGTTGACCGAGTAGCCTTTGGTTGAGAGCATGTAATTGTAATTGCTGCCAGTCTGCTGGTCCACGTTGTCGGCCGGTGGCGTCACCACGCCGATGAGTTTATTATCAGCCGTCACGGTGTTGTCGTTGATGTCGGTGGTAAAGAGCGGCCATGTGGTGGTGGTCGATTCTACCGTTGCCGGACACAACATCACGCCGGTGCCTGCGGCCACACGGGGAATGAGAGTCGTAGTGAGCTTGGTGTTGTCACTGTTCAGGCCGGTCACGGCGTAGGCTTTGAGCTGCTTGCCGAGGAATGTCTGCGCATAGTCGTAGTTTACGGCATATCCGCGCGCCTCGGTAGCGGCACCCACCGAAGAGATAGACTTGTCATCGATGCTTACACCAATGCGGTAGATATCTACACCGGCCACATTGAGCGTGGCGTCGCCGGCCGTGGTAACCTGTGCCATATACACGTCGGTTGCTCCGTTTACTGCAGCAAGATCGGTAGTGCCGAGCTGCAAGATGGCTCCGCTTTGCTTCTTGCCATGCACATATATCTTGGCGTTGGCGGGCACCCCGGGCATCGTAATTTTTTGTGTTGCGCCGCTCTTCACGGTCAGCGCGCCGTTGCTGCCCATCGTCACTTGGTTGTTGTTGGCCGTGGTATAGTCGGCCAAGGTGATGCGTAGCCCCTTAGACTCTCTAAAAATGTAATTATTGATCCACATTTCAGAACCCGCCACTTGGCGGCGCAAGCCGTAGGTCTCGTCTACTGCCAACAGGCCGAGAATACCGTTGTTATTGTTCTTCCAATAGTAAGGATTAGCCCCATTGTTGGCCGTGCCAAAGGCTGTGAGCGTCTCTGACGAGGGAATCGTGCGCCCTGTCTCTGTACGTCCTACGAAATCCCACGTGTAAGGGTAGCTGATGGTGGTCTGCACACCCTTGTTGATGGCAATGGGCATTTCTTTCTTGTCTACCACATAGCCGTTGGTCGACTTGAGTTTCTCGACAACGGTAATGGTTCCGTAACCGCTTGTAACGGTCAGAACGCCTGTTGGAGTGATGGAAGCGGTCACACCAGTCTCAGAATTGAGCGTAAACTCCAAAGTTGGCAAACCAGACACGGCGAGGATATTTCGCGTTTTGGTCTCGTAGGTCTCTGTGACTATGGGTGATGGAACAACACCATCTTTGATCAGGTATTCATAATAAGTTGGTGCTGCCACATTACCCGCTTTCTTAATCAGAAGATCTGTGGTACCCACAATACCCGGAGCGTAGAGCTGAATTTGGTCAATGTTGATCCATCCGTCCACATCTACTTGAATGGTCACATCGCCGTTAGCCTTCACCTTGAACATCATCCAGCCCACATAGTCACTTCCTGCCGTTGGCGTACCAATCTCAAAACCGGCTGTCATCTCCGTGTCGTCAAGGTCGGTGAGGTTTGTGACCTTGACCATGTTGCCCACCTCGTCACTGTATCGCTGCCATCTCACCTTGACATACTGGCCTGCCTGCAAGTCAGGAATGGTGATAACCGTGCCTTTTTTGATCGTCAATTTCTCTACGGACGAAACATTCGTGTAGGGCAGGTTATATTGCTGGGCCAAAGTCAAGCCGGCTGTACCGGACAATGTTGCCGTTGCGCCAAATGCTTTCGCGTCGGTATTGATCAGCAAACCGGCCGTGGCACTGATGAAATGGGCGTTAAATCCGTCGATTGCCGAGCCATTGGCCAAAACAGGATTGCTTAGATAAGTGATGTTTTGGCTGGCATCTCTCGTCACAACCTTATATGTCAGCGCCCAATCGGTTTCTGTTTTCAGTTCAGCGACAGGCAGGGTGGTAGAATTGAACACCCATTTGTTCGACTCGTAGGGTACGGTAATGACATAATAAGCCTTAGATGTACTTGATGTTGCCGTCACCTCCACGGCACCCCCCGTACCCGACATCGTCACCGCACCGGTGGAAGTATTGATACTGCCGGTCATGCCCATGAACTTAGCACTATAGGTAACACCACTTGTTGCTCCGGTAACCGACTGGGTATATGATGTGGTACCATTCGTCAGGCGCACGCTCTTGTCGGCGAAAGTGAGTGTCGGGGCAAACTTGAAAGACGTAAGGTTAAACCAGTTAAAACGATCGGTGTAGAGATAGTACACCGTACCTGCCGTAAGCTGCCAATAACCTTGCTGCTGTGAGCCGGTTGCCGCAGCGACAGTGCTGCCCACCTGTGTGCCACTCTCTGTGGTGAGCACAAGGGGCTGTGTGGTGTCGGAGAAATAACCCCACACGTCTAACCAACCATCGGTTGTGGGGGTAAACTTGTAGTAAGTACCCATCGTGGGATACGTTCCGGGCTTATAAATGAAGGAATAGCCGTTTGCGTCTATCGTAGTGGCACCCAGGCCGCCCCCGATACTACGCACCACCGTCACCTCGCCATCCAAGCCAAACTGAGCCGTGATGCCCGGAATATCGGTCACACGCTTGTCTCCAAGTTTGCCGGTTCCGGTCAGTTCGTAGGTGTTGCCATTGTTGATACGATACGTGGCCGCGGCGGCCTCAATGGTCACCGAATAGCTTGCGGTGGCACCTCCGTTGGAATCGGTGGCGGTAATCGATGCCAAACCCGAGTTGACAAACCGGAGCGCACCGGTTTTCGCGTCGACTTGCACAATCTTTGTATTGCTGCTCGAATAGGTAATGGTTCCTGTTGCACCTGTTGCCGTTTGTCCGGCATCGGTGAGATTAATGAGCTGGTAGGTCTTGGACGTTGTGCTGAACGAGATTCCCCATGCCTGTGTCATTGCCATCAATGACAGGAGAAATGAAAGTAATACTTTTTGCATAATGGCTTGTTTAATGTATAACTCTTTCGGTTGTTGGATAACTTCATAATATTTGACTGAACTCTTATCGAACTAATTCGCTTTATCAGACTACTGAAACATTCATGGGCAATTAATATGCTTGTTGTTCGTCAATGAATATATTTCGGCTTGCCCGTTTTGATTGGTAATGCAAAAGTACAAAAGAAATGGATAAGTGTACAAATACCAATCCTACAATTATCATAGCTTATTGTATTTTAACTAGCAAACTTGAGATATATCAAGGTTATGCGGCAAAGCTATGTAATAGCCTTATATATGGTAGGATAGGTAAGGAAACGCAAAAGTGCTCAGCTAGTATTCTTGTGGTTTTGTCATGACTTGGGTGTCAGTGAGCCTCGCGGTGGGTAGAGTTAGTGCCGGGGAGCACCGATGGCGAATTGTTCGTCAGCTTTGGGGAAGCCACACCAGGGCTGTCATATCTCACGAGCGCAGAGATGCCGGGCAGGAATTGCCGTCGGGCCGTCGTGCTTCGGGTCGATACAGCCTCTGCTTCGAGTCGATACAGCCTCTGCTTCGAGTCGATACAGCCTCTGCTTCGAGTAGAAACAGAGTCTGCTTCGAGCCGAATCACACCTTGGAAAGCATGCGCGGTGTGTATGTCAGCTACGTCACCATGGCATGAATAGGAAGACTAGTGTGCGTGCGCATGATGGGCTGGGCACATTGTCGGGTGTGGGCAACCATGGTCAACTGTCATGTAGGCCATGCCGCAGGGTAGCATCACCACCGGGGGGTGATGACGCATTAAAAGGGCGTGTGATGACCCTTTGCGATAAAAAAGAGTATGGAAATGATGGGAAAGTCATATTAAATGTATATCTTTACGACCTCAATAGAATCAAAATATAAAGGTGGGTTCTATTAATTACCACCGAAATCAAATCATAAAATCATGGGTTACGTTTTGCCATCTTTCGGCCTCTCTTCGGCTCAAATTGCAAGTTCGCTCAGTCGTTATGCCCGCATAACTCCTTCGTTCACTAGCAATTTGACCTCGAAGATAGTCTCGAAATCTGACAAAGCTAATTAATAGAACCCACCTAAAATGTGACAACAATGATGACAAAGATCAACACACAACTCAAACGCACCCTGCTCAGTGCGAGCCTGGTGTCTACGATGATGACCGCATCGGCTGCAGTGCCCCCCTCGCAGGCCGCTGCCAACCCACTGCTGCAGCGCAGCGGTCTGCTCTTCTCGGCCCCCGACTTCCGTAAGATCAAGACCACCGACTATCTGCCCGCCATCCAAGAGGCTATCCGGCAACAGCGTGCTGCCATCAAGCGCATCACCGCCAACAAGAAACCGGCTACCTTTGCCAACACCATCCTCGCCCTGGAGAAGAGTGGTGAGCTGCTCGACAGGGTGACCAGCGTGTTCTATGGTCTGGCCAGTGCCGACCGTACGCCCGAGATTGCGGCCATAGAGAAAGAGGCCACGCCTCTGCTCACCGACCTGCAGAACGAGATCTCGTTTGATGCCAAGCTCTTCGCCCGCGTGAAGTATGTTTACCGGAACGAATATAAGAAGCTGAAGGGCGAAGACAAGAAACTGCTCGACGAGGTGTATAAAGACTTCGTGCGGTCGGGTGCCCTGCTGCCTGCCGCCAAAAAGGAGCGTATGATGGCTATCAACAAGCGCATATCGGCCCTGCAGCAGGAATGGGGCACGCAGCTACCTGCCGCCACCAACGATGCCGTGGTGTGGGTGCAAAGCCGCGAGGAGCTGGCTGGACTCAGCGAGGCCGACGTGGCACAGTGCAAGAAAGACGCCGAGAGCCGAGGAGCCAAAGCCCCCTATTGCATCGTGATCATCAACACCACTCAGCAGCCCATACTCACCAACCTCGACAACCGCGACCTGCGCCGCCGCGTGTATGAGGCTTCGATCCATCGCGCCGATGGTACCGGCAGCCACAACACCTTCCCCCTGGTGGCCGAGATTGCCAAGCTGCGCGCCGAGAAGGCTGAGCTGATGGGATATAAGGACTATGCCTCCTACTCGCTGGAGCGCACGATGGCCAAGACGCCCGACCGCGTGTATGCGTTTCTCAAGCAGCTCATCGCGGCCTATGCCCCCAAGGCCGAGGCCGAGACACGCGCCATCGAGGCCTATGCCCAGAAGACGGAGGGCCCCGACTTCAAGCTAGAGCCTTACGACCGTTTCTACTATTCGGCCAAGATGAAGAAGGAGCAGTTCAACTTCTCGGAAGACGACGTGAAGCCTTATTTCAATATCGACAGCGTACTGGTCAACGGGGTGTTCTATGCCGCCAACCGCGCCTATGGCCTGCGCTTCGAGCAGCGCACCGACATACCCACCTATCATCCCGACATGAAGGTGTATGAGGTGATCGACCGCGACGGCAAGCCCCTGGCCTTGTTCTACACCGACTACTATCGCCGGACAACCAAACGCGGAGGCGCATGGATGAGTTCTTTTGCCAAACAGAGCAAGCAGCGTCAGCAGAAGCCCGTGATCTACAATGTGTGCAACTCGGCAAAGGCTCCCGACGGCCAGCCCACGCTGCTCACCTGGGACGAGGTGACGACGATGTTCCATGAGTTTGGACATGCGCTGCATGGCATCCTCTCCGACTGCTACTACAACACGCTGAGCGGCACGGCCGTGGCCCGCGACTTCGTGGAGATGCCGTCGCAGTTCAATGAGTCGTTTGCCACCATCCCCGAGGTGTTCAACCACTATGCCCGCCACACCGTCACGGGGGCTCCCATGCCCGAGGACCTGAAGGCTCGTATGCTGGAGTCTATCAACTTCCAGTCGGCCTATGCCCTGGGTGAGAACCTGGCTGCCACCTGCCTCGACCTGGCGTGGCACGTGCTGCCCTCGTCGAAGGTGCCTAATGCTGCCGAGGCCAAGGACTTCGAGGCCAAGGCGCTGAAAGAGGTGGGACTGCTCAATGCCCAGATACCGCCGCGCTACTCTACCTCCTATTTCAATCATGTCTTTGGCGGTGGTTATGCTGCTGGCTATTACAGCTATCTGTGGACCGAGGTGCTGGCCGACAACATCGCCGAGACCTTTGCCCATCGCGGTGCCCTCGACCCAGCCGTGGGCCTCGACTTCCGCACCAAGGTGCTGAGCAAGGGTAACACGCGCGACCTGATGCAGACCTTCACCGATTTCACCGGCCTGCAGTCGCCCGATGCCTCAGCCCTGCTGAAGGCCCGCGGCCTCTAAACCGGCCACCGCGTAACAATCATGCCGCATGGGTTGCTATACATAGTAAACCATGCGGCGTTTTTTTTTAGACATAGTAACAGAATAACAGCCATGCGGGGTGAGGGCCTATCCGCGCCATCTGTGAGAGCTACTCTGCAATAACACTACTACGGGCAAAGCACTTTCTTACCGTTACGTATGTAGATACCTTTCTTGGGAGCACTTACACGCTGGCCCTGTAGATTATACCATACGTCAGCCTGTTTTTCATCTGTTGCACGTATACTGCCAATGGCCGTCGTCTCACCAAAGAGGTTGGATGATTTGGCGCTGGCTGTGCCCTGCTGAATCTTGATGTGACCAAATACCACTTCGAGCCAAGTGCCTGCATTGCCATACTGGTCGGCAACGGGAGTCCAGCGGAAATGATAGTAACCGGTATAGGGCGCATAGAAATTCACCACACCCTGCGTGCTGCCAGATGTCGATGCAGACAGACTCTTGTTCACGCTCTTGCTGCAACGAATGATCTGAACGCCCAGACTGTTGTTGTTGCGGTCGAAGACCTCACATTTGAGATAAGGTGTTCCCGACCATGCCACTGCGTTATAGGATAAGTTATAGCTGCCGGCCTTGAGCGACATGCCATATCCCTGCGCTGTCCCGTACTCGGCATAACCGCTCTTTGTGGCATCGCTCTGCCGGACATAGAACCCGGTAGTAAAGTCACCACCACCCGTAAAGGTCATGGTACGTGGTCCCATCGTGGCAGCTCCAGCAGCAAGGGTGTTGCCAGCATCCACCACCGTCCATCCGGCAGGCACCTGATTGCCCGATTTAAAGGCCAAGGGGTTGCCTTTATAGTATAGTCCTACATTGCCGATGACCACCTCACGCCATGTGCCGCCATTGCCTTGCGCATCGTTGACGGGCGAGAAGCGCACCTTGTAGTTACCCTTCAGCATGGAGTAGAAACTCAGATTTACCTTTGTAGCACTCGAAATGGCGGCACGGCTACGGTTGATGTCAGGCTTCGCCGCAACGATGGTCGAGGCCACTATAGCGCCTGTGGGGTCGAAGATCTCACACTTGAGGTAGGGCGTGCCCTGCCAGGCAGCCACCTGACAGGTCAGCTCGTATTCACCATAGACCAATGGCAGCGTATAGCCACTCTTACCACCATATTCTATAAAACCGGCCTTTGTTGCCGACACCTCACGTGTGTAAAAGCCCGTGGTGAAGTCACCACCTGCGGCAAACTGCATCAGGCGCGGACCACTCTGCGCTGATCCGGCAGCCACTTCGACACCATCGTCTGCTACTGTCCATCCGCTCGGCACAAAGTTGTCGGTTGTCGGCCAGGCTCCGATCAGATTGCTGTCGGTGTCGGGGGTAGTGGACGACGAGCTACCGGTGCTGCTGGCAACGGCATAGTTGACCTTCGAATACTCATAGTACCAGTAGAAGCAGGCCTTGGCGCATGCCTCCACATTACCATTGAAGGCGGCCTGCACCGTCCCATTGTTCAGATAGGCATCCACATCCAGATAGTCGTCGGTACTGGTGAGCGTCATGCTGATATTGCCGTAATAGTCTTTCACGGCTTTCCAGGCGTTACCCCATTTGCTGGTGCTTGCCGTTCCCCATGTGCCCATGTTCGAGGCAACCCACTGCCCAAACTCATTATACTTGCCCGAACCGGCCACTTCAGGACTCCAGTCGATTTCCGACACCAGGACGGGCTTGCTCGTCACCACAGGCACCTGCGCCTTGAAGTTTTTGATGAAGCTCTGGTGATCGTAGCTGGTATCACTGGCCCCATACCATCCGGGATACACATGCACGGCATAGCCGTAGTTGCTGTCGTTGATGGGGTAGGAGGCGTAGCTCTGGTATTGCGACTGATAGCCAGTGCCGGGTATCCAGATGATGCCCTTAAAGCCGTTGGCCCGGATGATGTTGACAATAGGCTGAAAATAATCGTACAATGCCCGTGCCGAGGACGTTCCGTTGGCAGCATACACATGCACCGGTTCGTTGGCCAGCTCTAGCGACACCACGCCGGCGTTGTTCTTGATGTTGGCATCCCTTGAGACGATGTCCCACACCGTCTTAAGATATTGTTGATAGGCATCTCCTACCTTTAGGTCTTTGGGGCACACCCCGGGAGGGCGCATCACCACATAGAGACCATGTCCTAGAGCCTTCTGGGCAATGGGCCAATAGAGCGAGGTGAGATATTTCTGCAAACGGGCACTGCTAAACCGCGAAATATTGGCTTCGCCCGTCTCACTACCCGTAGAAGTCTTGGCAGGATCGTTGGTCCAACAAGGATCAAGGTGTAGTCGGAAGATGTTACAGTAGGTGCCTTTTGCAGGGTTGGAGATACCAGCAAACAATTTATCAAAGTAGTTGATGCATGAGGGCACAAGTGCATCGGTGCATGCATTTCCCCATCGATACCTGTTGAAATAAGGATTCGGCGTGTCCATCACGCCATGCAACACAACTTTGTTACCATGCTCATCGTTTAGCTGATTGCCGTTGACATGTAACGGCGCCACTACACCAAATTGGGCAGTGGCAGCCAGTGGCATCAAAGCCACGGCCAGGGTCATCAAAAAGTTTTTCATTCGGTTTAAGTAAATAAATTAAGATATTGTAAATCGGCGGCAAATATAGGTGTTTCCTGCTTTTGCCACTTTCTTTCCTGTTACTGATTGTTTGTCTCAAGTTTCTTCTTATTCATTTCTATTACTTTTCTCTTTCTTTTGAAGACATAGTAACATAATAATAGCCTGATGATTTAGACATAGTAACATGATATCAGCCATGCGGGGTGAGGGCTTTAGACATAGTAACAGAATAACAGTCGTGCAGGATGGTTTTTTCTCGCAGATTTCGCAGATGACGCAGATTATTGGCTAACGCGGTGGTTGGTCCCCTCGCTGATGCTCGGGGGATTTCCGCAGATCTGGCTCACGCAGTGAGTAGTCCCGCAAAAGCCTGTGGCTTGGAATATGCCGCTACACGACACCAAACAAGAAATGTTCTGTTACTCTGTCTACCCCGTCCGCATGGCTGTTATTATGTTACTCTGTCTAAACACCACGCCGCATGGCTGAGACCTGTTACTATGTCTTCCTACCCAATGCCATTATGATGTGTTTATGGGTTATTATGTATGGAATCGGTAAAAGAGATACAGAAAACGTGAATATGGGTACTTGGATTATGAAAGATATCGCTTATCTTTGCACTGGAAACAATCAACCATTCACTCAATCAATAGGAAAGTATTATGTTAGGTAATTTTGATTATCACAATCCCACGAAGCTCTACTTCGGTGAGGACGCGTTGGACCGACTGAAAACAGAGTTGGCCGCTTACGGCCCCGTGGTCATGCTGTCGTATGGTGGCGGCAGCATCAAGCGTAACGGTATCTACGACAAGGTGGTGGCCCTGCTCCACGAGAGTGGCAAGACCATCGTCGAAGATGGTGGCGTGATGGCCAACCCCACGGTAGAGAAGCTCTACGAGGGTGTGGAGCTGGTGCGGAAAAACAATGTAGACCTCATCCTGGCCGTGGGCGGTGGCTCTACCATCGACTATGCCAAGGGCGTGGCAGCCTCAGCCTATGCCGAGGGCGACCCCTGGGAGCGGTTCTACCTGAAGATGGAAGACCCGGCCCCCGACGCCCGCATCATACCCGTGGGTAGTGTGCTTACCATGGTGGGCACCGGGTCGGAGATGAACGGCGGATCGGTAATCACCAACCATGCACAGAACCTGAAGATTGGCAAGGTGTTCGACGACCGCCTCATGCCGCGCTTCACCATCCTCAACCCCACCTTCACCTATACCGTGCCGCAGTATCAGATGGTGGCGGGATTCTTCGACATCATGAGCCATATCCTGGAACAGTATTGCTCGAACACCGACGACAACACCAGCGACTACCTGGCCGAGGGCCTCATGCGCTCGCTCATCCACTCATCGCTCATCGCCGTCGAGAACCCGCAGGACTACGAGGCACGTTCTAACATCATGTGGACGGCGACATGGGCGCTCAACACGCTCATTGGCAAGGGCAAGTCGCAAGACTGGATGGTACACATGATCGGGCAGTCGGTGGGTGCCTACACCAATGCCACCCATGGCATGACGCTTGCCGCTGTGTCGCTGGCCTACTACCGTCATGTGATGGATGCCGGACTGCCCAAGTTCGTGCGCTTCGCACAGAATGTATGGGGTGTGCGTGCCGAGGGCAAGACACCTCGCCAGGTGGCTGAGGAAGGCCTTGCTGCCCTGGAGGCTTGGATGCGCCAGATCGGTGTGGTGATGAACCTCACGGAGCTGGGTGTCAAGCCTGAGATGTTCGAGGGTATTGCCAACGGCACCTTCATCCTCAAAGGAGGATATAAGGAACTGACGCACGACGAGGTGGTGGAGATCCTGAAAGAGAGCATGTAAGGACAACACACCATCATGAATAAAGGTGACGGAGCAACATGATATGATATTCATGTTCCTCCGTCACCTTTTCTTATATATAAGCGTACAGTTCTTTGTTACTCTGTCTAACCCCGACGCCGCACGGCTGTTATTATATTACTCTGTCTAATACCCATCCCGCATGGTTGTTATTATGTTACTCTGTCTAAAGCCCCATGCCGCATGGCTTAACCTCTGTTACTTTGTCCGAAATCCTATGCCGGATGATCAACTGAAGGCGCCAGCCAGATATTTCTTGGTGA
>CAZBQA010000075.1:0-11818 GCA_964493905.1 uncultured Prevotella sp. | reverse complement strand
ACCCTGCGTAGTGAGTATCTGCATGGCAACACCGCCGGACAGAAGAGCGACGGCGTGTATGCCCTGGCCGCCTATCAGGTGTCGCGGGTGGTGCAGCCGCTGGTGAGCTACGACTATTTCAGGGCCGATACCAGCACGGGCGAGCATCAGTCGAACTATCAGATTAGTGTCAATGTCACCCCGCTGAAGAACCTGCGCATACAGGCTGCCTATACTTATGAGGATTACCATCTTGCCGACGACATCCACTTGGTGGAAGCCCAGATATTTGTTCAATTCTAACAATACAGTATGACGATGAAAAAGATGAAGAAGACATTAGCTACGTTCGTATGGACCCTCACGCTAGCCGCCTCGCTGGGCGCCTGCGGAGGACAGAAGGCCGGCAAATCGGCAGGTAAGGTGCAGGATGGGGAACTGTCGGGGAAGATCTCGCTGTCGGGGGCCTTCGCCCTCTATCCACTCACGGTGAAATGGGCCGACGACTTCAAGAAGCTGCACCCCGATGTGAAGATCGACATCAGCGCCGGTGGCGCCGGCAAGGGTATCACCGATGCCCTCTCTGATGTGGTAGACCTCGGCATGGTGTCGCGCGAGCTGGCCCCCGACGAGTTGAAGAAAGGCGCCGTGGCCTTCCCCGTGGCCAAGGATGCCGTGGTGGCCACCATCAACGCCAAGAACCCCAACCTCAAGGCTGTGCTGGAGCACGGACTGACGCGCGAGGCGGCCATCGGCCTGTGGATCACGGGCAGCGTGAAGACCTGGGGTCAGGTGGCTGGCAATGCCAATGGCACGCCCGTGACCGTCTACACCCGCTCTGACGCCTGTGGTGCCGCCGACACCTGGGCCGGATGGCTGGGCAAGAAACAGGAAGACCTCAAGGGTACGGGTGTGTTTGGCGACCCGGGGGTGGCAGCAGCCGTGCAGAAGGATGTCAACGGCATCGGCCTGAACAACATCGGCTATGCCTACGACACCAAGAGCAAGAAGCCCAACGCCGGACTGCTCATTGCCCCCATCGACGTGAACGGCAACGGCAAGATAGATGCCGACGAGCGGTTCTATGATGACAAAGACCAGCTGGTGAAGGCCATTGCCGACGGGCGCTACCCCTCGCCCCCGGCGCGCGACCTCTACCTCGTGGCCCACGGCAACCCCTCGAACCCCGTTGTGGTGGCCTTCCTGGAGTATGTGCTCACCAAGGGACAGGCTGCCAATGTGCCGCAGGGATATATCGGCATCAGCAAGGACAAGTTGCAGAAAGCACTGGCCCAGCTGAAGAATACCAAACGTTAGGTAATCCTTTTAGCCCGGTTGTGGTATTTCTGCTTCGGCGGGAATACCATACCTTTGCATGTATCATAACAAGCGCACTGGATATGGAAGAAAACCGTTTGAGAAAAGAAGAAGAAATAGCAGAGTGGAGCCTGCCGACCGTCTTGGCCTTCGCCGCCTTGACGTTGCTGGTTGGACTGGTGGGAAACATGCTGCTTTAATGTTTTGCCGATATGGACAGAAGAATACTTACCGACAAGATTGCCGGGGGAGGAATGGCAGTGATAGCCATTGCCTCCCTCATTTTAGTTCTTGGTATCGCTGTGGGGCTCTACGTGAAGTCGGAGCCGGTGCTCAGCGAACACTCGCTGTGGAAGTTGCTCTCGACAGCCGAGTGGAAGCCCATGGCAGGAGAGTTCGGGTTCCTGCCGTTCATCGCCGGCACGTTCTTCATCACCCTACTCTCGGTGGCCATCGCCCTGCCGGTGTCGCTGCTCATGGCCATCTTCCTGACCGAGTACTCGAACAGCGGCGTGCGCAGGTGGGTGTATCCGTTGTTAGACATCCTGGCCGGTCTGCCCTCGGTGCTCTATGGCGTGTGGGGCACGCTGGTGATCGTGCCGTGGATCTCCGAATGGCTGGCCCCACGGCTGGGGATGCAGTCGGGCGGCTACTCGCTGCTGGCCGGCGGACTGGTGCTGAGCGTGATGATCATCCCACTGATGGAGAGTCTGTTCATCGAACTCTTCACCGGCGTGGGCAACGAGTATCGTGAGGGGTCGTATGCCCTTGGGGCCACCCGGTGGCAGACGGTGAAGTATGTCGTCTTGCGGCGCACGGCACCGGGCATCATCGCCGCCGTGGTGCTGGCCGTGAGCCGTGCCCTGGGCGAGACCATGGCGGTGATGATGGTGTGTGGCAACCTGCCCATTGTTCCGAAGAAGCTGCTCGACGCCTGCTATCCCATACCGGCGCTCATTGCCAACAACTACGGCGAGATGCTCTCGATGCCCCTCTATGAGAGTGCGCTGATGTTCGCTGCTCTCATCCTCTTTGTGCTGGTGCTCATCTTCAACCTCTTTGCCCGGGTCACCCTGAGAAAGCTGGTATAAGGCCAGGGGGTACAGAAATATGATATTCACATTAGATAAGAAATAACATGCAACTGAAGTTCGTAGAAGAAAAGGCAGTACGCACGCTGATGTATGTCAGCATCGCTGTGGTGGCCTTCCTGGTCGTCAGCGTGGTGGGCAGCATCCTGCGCCGAGGCATCCCCGTGCTCAGCTGGGAGATGGTGTCGCAGGTGCCGAGCGGCGGATTCTATATTGGCGGCGAGGGCGGATTCCTCAATGCCATCGTTGGCTCGCTGCTCATCGTGGTGGTGTCTACGGCCATCGGCCTGGCCATCTCGGTGCCTGTGGTGTTCTACCTCAACGTGTACCTGCGTCAGGGTTCGCGCCTGGCCTACGTCGCCCGACTGGCCTACGACGTGCTGTTTGGCATCCCCTCCATCGTCTATGGTGCCTTCGGGTTCACCATCATGGTGTATATGGGACTGCGGGCCTCGCTGCTCGGAGGCATCATCGTAGAGACCATGCTGGTGGTACCCATCCTCATCCGCTCGATAGACGAAGTGGCGAAGCACATCCCCAAGAGTCTGCTCGAAGCCTCCTACAGTCTGGGGGCCACGCGTATAGAGACCATCGGGGTGGTGGTGCGCCAGATAGCACCCGCCATTGCCACGGCCACGCTGCTGGCGGTGGGTAAGGCCATAGGCGATGCGGCCGGTGTGATGTTCACGGCGGGCTTCTCCGACAATATCCCCACGGCATTGGACGACCCTGCCGCCACCCTGCCCCTGAGCATCTTCTTCCAGCTCAGCGCCCCGCAGGCGGAGGTGCAAGACCGGGCCTACGCTGCCGCCGTGGTGCTGACCATCATCGTGCTGGTGCTGAGTGTGACCGGACGATATATCATGCGTCGTTTTTCGAAGAACAAGATCTTATGAACCATCGCGATGCCGCAGAGGCAGCGAGAAAGATAACATTTAAGGTAAAAAGATGATAGCTTACAAGTCAATCAACCAGCAGAACACGTCTCTGGACAAGCATGAGGCCTACTTTCAGAGTATCAGACAGTTGAATCCTGATATACCCGTGGTTTTTCTGCAGACCTGCAACCGCACGGAGATCTATTACGGCGAGGGCGAGATACCCGACGAGGTGGCACGACACCTGTTTCGGGTAGTGTCGGGACTGGAGTCGGCACTCATCGGCGAGCGGGCGGTGCAGGGACAGGTGAAAGAGGCCTTCCACTTGGCGCAGTCGCGCTACAAGTTGCCTGCCCAGATGAACAAACTGTTTGAGTTTGCCCTGCTCACGGGCAAGCGGGTGCGCAACGAGACTGAGATCTCGCATGGGGCCGTGTCGCACTCGCTTGCCGCCATCGAGATTATCGAGGACGAGGGCATCGACCTCTCGAAGGCGCGCATCACCATCATCGGGGTCAACAAGCTCACTTCAGACATCTTGAAGTTTTTGAAAAACAAAGGAGCGGGCATGATTTTCCTGGCCAACCGTAGCATGGAAAAGGCGCGTGCCCTGGCCGCCCCCCTCGGCATAGAGGTGTGTCCGCTGTCTGACAAACAGACGTTGATGGCCCAGACCGACATCCTGATCAGTGCCACCTCGGCCCCCCATCTGGTGGTGGGCAAGGATGATGTGCCCATGGGACACCGGCTGCTGGCCATCGACTTGGCCTTTCCCCGCGACATCGACCCTGTCCTAGGGCAGCAGGATGGGGTGACGCTATACAACATACGCGACGTGGAGCGTAAGGTGAAGGACAATATCACCATTCGCGAGAGTGAGGTGAAAAAGGCCGAGACCATCATCCAGGAGGAGATCGACGACCTGCAGGAGACACTCTTGAGGAGGGAGAGGTTCAGCAAGACAACATTGGTCATGCGCGATTGATGTAGCCAAGCATTGTCTCATGGCTATCTGTAGCTATGATGTTTCTGAGTGGGGTTGTCGAAAAGAAGGTGTGGGTGGTAAAATCATCATGCTCGGTCAACAATACAACAAGGCAAATAACGTTTGATGATTAATGAAAGAGAAAGAACTGAAAGTCATAGCCCGAGCCAGCCGACTGTCGCAGTTGCAGGTCGAGGAGGTGTTTACACGCTATCCTGAGCTGAGGCCCGAGGTGGTGCTCACTACCTCGTTTGGCGACCGTCGGCAAGACATCTCATTGCTCGACGGAGATGCGCCGGCCGATATCTTTACGCGCGAGCTGGACGAGGCATTGCTACGCGGCGATGCCGACGTGGCTGTACATTCGGCCAAGGACCTGCCCTATCCCCTTGACCCCCGACTGGAGGTCATTGCCCTGTATGCCGCCTTCGACACCACCGACTCGCTCGTCAGTCGCGACCACCTCACGCTCGACCGGCTGCCGGCAGGCAGCACAGTGGGTACCAGTTCGCCGTTGCGTCGCAAGGGATTGCAGGCCCTGTGTCCCGACCTCGTGATTCGCGGCATACGCGGATGTATCGAAGACCGCGTGCAACAGGTGAGGGACGGAAGGCTCGATGCCGCCATCGTGGCGACGTGCGCGCTGAAACGACTGGGTATGACTGATGAGATCAGTGAGGTGCTGCCCTTTGCCACCCATCCCTTGCAGGGGTTTCTGGCTGTTACGGCGCTGCGCGGGCGTGACGACCTCAAAGCACTCTTTGTGCGTGACAACCTGCTCAGGCAGCAGGGCAGGGTGACGCTGGCAGGCTTCGGTCCCGGCGACCCCGACCTGCTGACCGTGGCTGCGGTGAAGGCACTGGAGGCGGCCGACATCATCTTTTACGACGACCTCATCGGTAAGGATTATCTCGACCGCCTGAAGGCCGAGAAGGTGTATGTGGGCAAGCGGAGCGGCAGGCATCATGCTGAGCAGGGAGAGATCAACCGACTGCTGCTGGAGGCCGCCCGTGAGGGCAAGGCGGTGGTGCGGCTCAAGGGCGGCGACCCGATGGTCTTCGGTCATGCGGGCGAGGAGATAGAATTTCTGAAAAGCTGCATGGTCGAGGTGAGGGTCATTCCGGGCATCACCACTGCCTCGGCCCTGGCGGCCGACACGCAGGTGAGCCTCACCCATCGCGGCCTGGCCTCGTCGGTGGCCTTTGTCAACGGGCATGCCTCCACGCCCCTCACCCCCGATGCCGACACGCTGGTCTACTATATGGGGGCTTCGCGCTTGCCAACGATCGCACGGGCACTCATGGCCGAGGGGCGGGCTGCCGACACGCCGGCATTGCTGGTACACAACGTGTCGTTGCCCGACGAGCAGGTATTCGACACCACGCTGGGTGCCCTTGTCGCCGATACTTCCAACTATCCCACACCGCTCATCATGCTCGTGGGCTACACGGCGGCACTGCGTAACCATGCAGCTGCCGACATACAGCCCACGCTCTATACCGGTGCCACGTGCTCCGACCCACGTTATATTCACACCCCGCTCATCCAGCTCGAACCACTCGACGACGCGCATGAGCTCATGGCGACCATTGCTCATCTGGGCGACTACGACACGCTGCTCTTCACCAGCAGGTATGCCGTGAAGTATTGGTTCCTGGCGCTCAGACATTCGGGTACACCGCTCAGCGCCTTGCAGCATCTGACGGTGGTCTCGATCGGGACCACCACCACGGCGGCACTACTAAAGGAGGGTGTCAGGGCGGTAGAGCAGACCGATGGCGATGACTCGTTTGGCGTGGTGGCATGGTTCGCAAGACAGCCACAGCGTCGGGTGTTGCTGCCACGGTCGGACCTAGCCCTCGACATCATCCCCGAGGGGCTGCGTGCGCAGGGACACCGTGTGACGACGATAACGACCTACCGCAACCGCTGCCCCGACCGTCCGCGGCGGGTGAACCTCATCAACATCAGACGGGTGGTGTTCACCTCGCCGTCGACCATCGACAATTTCTTCAAGGTGTATGGCTCATTGCCTGGCCATCTGGACTATGTCTGTCGGGGTGCCGTGACGCAGGCTCATCTCGATGCTTGCATCGACAAACAAAATAAAGAAAACAATGATGAAATAAAATAAAGACGGAATGAAAAGATTCAGAATTTACAGAAAAGATCAGGCCACACGTGACCGCTATGCCGATGTGACCCTGCATGCTGAGGATATGATTTACCCCTACTTTGTGGTAGAAGGGGTTGGCATCAAGGAAGAGATTGCCACGATGCCCGGTGTCTACCGTTTCTCGATAGACACCCTGCTGGCCGACATTGCCGAACTGAAGGCCCTTGGCGTAGACAAGGTGCTGCTTTTTGGCGTGGTGGACGACAGCGTGAAGGATGCCAAGGGCACACAGGCCTACGCCTCCGACTCGCTTATCGTGCGGGCGGTGAAAGCCATCAAGGCGGCCGACAACAGTGTGATGGTCTTTACCGACGTATGTCTCTGCCAATACACGAATCATGGACATTGCGGACTAATCCACGACCACGACGTGGACAACGACAGCACGCTGCCGCTGCTGGCTGAGATGGCGTACCAGCATGCCCTGGCCGGGGCTGACTTCGTGGCGCCCTCGGCCATGATGGACGGACAGGTGGAGGCCATCAAACAAAGGTTGAGGGAGGGTGGACTCGAAGACAAGACCCGCGTGCTGGCCTATTCGGCCAAGTATGCCTCAGCCTTCTACGGTCCCTTCCGAGATGCGGCCGACAGTGCGCCGGCCTTCGGCGACCGCAAGAGTTACCAGATGGACTATCGCACCCACGACCAGGGACTGGATGAGATTGCCGCCGACATTGAGGAGGGAGCCGACTGGACCATGGTGAAACCGGCCATGCCCTACCTCGACATGATTGCCCGCGGCGTGCAGCAGTTCCCGCAGATACCGATGGTGGCCTACCAGGTGAGCGGCGAATATTCGATGCTCAAGGCGGCTGCCAAGCTGGGATACCTCGACGAGGAACGTGTGGTCTACGAGAGTTTGATAGCCATCAAGCGGGCCGGGGCACAATATATCATCACTTATTACGCAAAAGAATATCTGCAGAAATGGGCAAAGTAAGCAATGGCAGGCCACGCTCGGCCGTGGCCTTCGAGCGGGCGCAGGGCATTATTCCCGGTGGCGTGAACAGTCCGGTGCGGGCGCTGAAGAGCGTGGGCACCACACCGTTGTTTGTCAGAAGCGCGTCGGGAGCGCGTATCACCGACATCGACGACAACGAGTATATCGACTTCTGCATGTCGTGGGGTGTGTTCATCCTCGGTCACAACAATCCGGCGGTGAGTCAGGCCGCCGTCGATGCCGTGGGCCGCGGCAGCAGCTATGGCATCCCCACGGAGGCTGAGACGCAGCTTGCCGAGGCCGTGCGCGCCGCAGTGCCGTCGATGGAGCGGCTACGGTTTGTGAACAGCGGCACCGAGGCCACGATGAGTGCCATACGTGTGGCGCGTGGCTATACGGGTCGCGATGTGGTGGTGAAGTTTGATGGTTGTTACCATGGTCATGCCGATCATCTGCTGGTGTCGGCAGGGTCGGCGGTGGCCAATATCAGCAACGCCTCGTCGGCCGGGGTGCCCGGGGCTTTCACCCAATATACCGTAGCGTTGCCCTACAACGACGTGGAGGCTTTGACGCGCTATTTCGAGGCCCACGGTCATGAGGTGGCCGCCCTTATCATCGAGCCTGTGGCCTGCAACATGGGTGTGGTGGTTCCGACAGAAGAATTTATCCAGGCCACCCGCGAGTTGACGAGTCGCTATGGGGCGGTGCTCATCTTCGACGAGGTGATCACAGGTTTCAGACTCTCCTACGGCGGTGCCCAGCAACGCTTCGGCATACAGCCCGACATGACGACGGTGGGAAAGATCGTAGGCGGCGGCTTTCCGGCGGCAGCCTTCGGCGGCAGGTCCGACATCATGCGGCTGCTGGCACCCGAGGGTCCTGTCTACCAGGCGGGCACGCTGTCGGGCAATCCGGTGGCCATGGCAGCAGGAATAGAGACCCTCCGGCAACTCGGACAACCGGGGTTCTATGCCGACCTGGAGCAGCGCAGCCGGCAGTTCATCGACCGCCTGCGCAGCATCATCGCCGGACATGACATCCAGCTCAACCACATGGGAACGATGTTCACCCTCTTCTTCAATGCTGCGCCCGTCCGCAACTTCGTCGATGCGCGCAACAGCGACCAGCAGCGTTTCGCCGTCTACTTCAACCGTATGCTCAGCCGGGGCATCTATGTGTCGCCCTCGCAGTTCGAGGGTAACTTCATCTCAGCTTGTCACACCCCCGAGGTGCTCGAACAGGTGCTGACGGCCATAGAGGAGAGCATTGAGGGGCTCTGACCATTGCGCGCATCCTTATCCAGCCTTCAGCCCTTTCCAGCATTCGGGGTCGGGGGCATACATGCTGCCATGGTAGCCCTTGGCCACGGCCGGACATCCGCGGCAGAACCGCAGGAGTTCGCAGCCGGCACACTTCTCGAACTTGTCATACTGCCGGTACTTGTCCATCTCTGGGCCGGTAAAGAGGTCGTATAGGTTGTCTTCGAGTGCGTTGCCCATCTTGCTCTCCATGCGTCGGCAGGCATAGCACGCGCCATCGCTCAGGATGGTGAAATGAGCGTTGTCGCAGTTGCATCCGTCGTAGATGACATCCTGTTCGGGATAGTCGGCGGGGTTGAACTGTCCGCGCTCATACTTGAAGAGTGTCCATAGGTGGTCTTTCAGGCTAAAGAAGGTGTGCGCATTCTTGTGCTCCTGGAACTTGTCCCAGCAGGCCGACAGCAGCCAGCGATATTGTTTGGGCGTGCAGCAGATGTCGCGCGAGTCGGCATCGGGACAGTAGCGTGAGAAGGCAAAGATGTCCACATGGTGTTCCACTACGGCGTCAATAATCTGTGGCAGCTCTTGGTAGTTCCATTGTGAGACGGTTGTCATGACGGCCACATCGATGCCTGCACGCTGGAGTGGGGGGATGGCCTGCCACGTCTCCTGGTAGCTTCCCGGCCGGCGGATGCGGTCATGGGTCTGCTCCAGTCCGTCGATAGACAGCTGATACTTGCGACAGCCGTACTGCTTGAGGCGTCGGCAAGTGTCGTCGTCGAGATGAAAGGGATTGCCCAGCAGGGCAAACGGAATATTCCGCTCTTGGAGCATCTGGGCCAATGTCCAGAACTGCGGGTGCAGGATGGGGTCGCCGCCTGTAACATAGAGATAGGGCTGGCGGTGGGCCTTGCGACCGAAATCCTCGATGTTGTCGAGCACACGTACCATGTCGTCCACCTTCATCTGTTTGAACTTGGCGTGCGACCCGAGCGCATAGATATAGCAATGCTTGCACCGTTGGTCACAGGCTTCGGTGATGTGCCATTGAAAAGCGAAATATTCCATTTGCCGATAGTGGGATGAAAGGTTACTTGTCGCCGGCGCCACAGGCCGAGCCGCAGGCCGAAGGCTGCTGCTTGGGAGCTTCGTCGGGTTTATCGCCTGCTCCGCAGGCCGAGCCGCAAGCTGATGGCTTTTCAGCGGGTTTGTCACTGGCACCACATGCTGTGCCGCAGGCAGAACCTTCGTTCTGTGCCTGTCCTAAAGCGAATTGATTCCTTAACGTCATAGTCTTTACGTTTTAAAGGTGGGTTCTATTAATTAGCTTTGTCAGATTTCGAGACTGTCTTCGAGGCTAACTTGCAATTTGAACCGAAGAGAGTCCGAAAGATGGCAAAACGTAACCAATGATTTGATGATTTTGTTTCGGTGGTAATTAATAGAACCCACCTAAAGAGTTATGAATGATTATCTTTGGGCCGCAGCCTCAAATTTCTTTCTGTCTTCCACAATCCCCTTGTAGTTGCTGATCGACCATTCCACCAGGGGATTGATGAGTGGCATGAGGGTCTTGGCCCTTGGGGTGAGGGTGTATTCCACGCGCGGAGGTATCTCCGAGAACTGCTCACGATGCACCAGGCCGTCGGCTTCGAGCGAGCGCAGCGTTGCCGTGAGCATACGCTGCGACACATCGGGGATGAGCTTGCCCAGCTCGTTGAACCGTAAGCCATCGGGCTCATGCTGGGCCAGGTTGAGTAGAACGAGCAGCGTCCATTTCTCGCCGATGCGCGAGAGGATGTTTCTGATGGGACATTCGGGAAACATGGGGTCGGTAATAAAATCTCTGGTCATGATTTGATGGTGTTGGGGTACATGTTGAGTATCATCTTTCCTCCGGCACCGCCTCGTTCCAGCCAGGTATGTGCCTCCACAATGTCGTCGAGTGCAAACACCTTATTATATAGCGGTTAGATGTGATGGTCGCGGATGAGGCCGAGCAGTTGGTCGATAGACTGCTGCGTGGGATTGTTGCTGTAGAATCCTGAGAGGAACACGCCGTTGGGAATGTATTTGATGGGGTCGAAATGGTCTACGGTGAACTGGTTGCCCAGTATGCCGGTGCTACATACGATTCCGGGCCGGCTGACGGTGAGCAGACTGTCGTGCAGCGTCCTGGGCCCCACCAGCTCGAGCACCTTGTTGGGGCGGTGGGCAAAGGGATGGTCGGCCAGGTGTTCATCGTCGATGACACACTCGTCGGCCCCAAGCGCACGCATCGGTTGGAACGAGGCATTGCGTCTGACCGCTGCTACGACTGTCGCCCCCAAAGCCTTGGCCAGTTGGATGGCCGCTTGTCCTACGGTGCTGGTGGCTCCCCGCACCATAAGTGTGTCGTCGGCCGTCAGTAGGAGGCACTGGCGCAACGAGCCGAAGGCAGTGTAATAGCTCTCAGGGATGGCGGCCAGCAAGAGCCAGTCGAGGTCGAGGTCGGCCTTGAACACACAGGCTGCTGGCACCACGGCATATTCGGCATAGCTGCCGTCGAACGATCGCCCCATGCCTCCCATGAGGGCGATGACGCGGTCGCCAGCCTGCAAGGGAGTGTCGGAGGGGTCAACCACCTCACCGGCACACTCGATGCCGGGGACGATGGGCGTGTGGATATAGTCGCGGTCGGCCTCATACATGCGCAGGATGGCTTCGGAGTGGTTCAGGCCGGCAGCGTGGATGCGGATAACCACCCATCCGGGTCTACCCTGAGGTATGGGTATGTCTGCCACCCGTAGGTCTTCGGCTTTGCAGGTTCCATGTATGACGATAGCTCTCATATTGTGGTTGAATATTGATTACTTGTTGTTATCTACTTACTCTTTGTAAGTCGATTGCAAAAGTAGTGGAAAAACAAATATACTGCAAGAGGGCACACGCGTGTAACTCGCTTACCAACGGTAATCTTTGTTGGTAATCAGTGGGTTGTGATAATAATAGTTAGGTTTATTTAAGATTAGCTTTAGACGGTTGCATCGTCATCTAGCCTTTTACAAAAAGATTTTTCGCAGATGGTGTCACCTTTTGTTTATCTGTTACGTTATGTGTATGAGCCGGTTCAAGAAATTGAAGTATAACCTATAATTAATAATTCAAGTTTCGCAAGTTCCTAACTTGCTATTTTATACTGGTAAAGTTTCAC
>CAZBQA010000074.1:0-11890 GCA_964493905.1 uncultured Prevotella sp. | reverse complement strand
GGGTGGAGGGTGGGACTCGAACCCACGACATTCAGAACCACAATCTGACGCTCTAACCAACTGAACTACATCCACCGTGTTAGAAAGTTTGCTTCTCAAAAGCGAGTGCAAAGGTACAGGATTTATTTCATACTGCCAAATAAATCCCGTACTTTTTTATCTATTTTTTATTTAGCCGGTGTGGCAGGTGCGTTCTGGGCTGGTGCAGCGGGAGTCTTGGCCGCTCCTTGTGCCGGAGCCGTCTGCTGGCCAGCCTGGAAACCCTGGGTGTTGGTGGGGTTGGTGGTCTGTGTCTCTGTAGCGGTCTGCTCGAGCACGCTCTGGTCGGTAGAGGCCTGTGGAGCGGTATAGGCGCAAACGATGCTGAAGATAACCATTGCGGCAGCGAGACCCCATGTGGCTTTCTCGATGAAGTCGGTGGTCTTGCGCACGCCCATGATGGCATTAGAAGACGAGAAGTTGCTGGCAAGGCCACCTCCCTTGGATTCCTGAATGAGTACAATACCGACCATAAGTATTGAAACCAGGACAATGAGAACTACAAAAAATGTGTACATAATTCTTTACTTATTATTTTTGTTATTTAATATCAACTTTTCTAAAAAACGGATTTGGTCTGCAAAGTAAGCATTTTTTTTTGGATAATTCAAATTTAATCGCTGAATTATTTCGAGTGCTTTATTATATCGCCCTTGTTTGATATAAATCTTGGCCAATGTCTCCGTAAAGTAGCCTTCGTCGCCCTCTTTTTCGTCACTTGGGGTGTGGTCTTCGAGTTCAGGCATATACTCTGGTTCTTCCTTCAGTTGAATCTTTCCGTTGCCATTGTTGATGAAATTATCTATCAAATCCTGCCCTTTGAGCAGCGGGGCTTGCCTAGCCTCGTGTCTCTCCTCCTCGCTCTCGATCTCGAGCAGATACGACACGTAGTCGACGGCCGCGTCGGCAGGCGTGGGCTTGCGCTTGGAGTCTTTCTCTTCAGGCTCCTCTGGAATGGAGTCGAGGAAGTTGTCGATGAGCGAGAGGGTGCGGTTCTCGTTTCCAGCCGTTTGCTTATTTGTGACCTTACTGGCGGTGCTGGTAGTCTTCAGCTGGTAGTGCGCAGCCTCTACAAGGTTGAAGATCACTTTGCGGTCGGTGATGTAGAGGGCTGCCCGGCGCAGCTCTTCGTCGAAGGAAGGATTGTGCAGCAGGTAGAGGTTTTGCAACAGCAGCAGCCTTGCCGTCTGGTAATATGGATACAACGCAAGCAGGCTGCGAAGGTCGTAGAGCGTTTCGCGGTCGAGTAGTTCGGGGTGCTTGATCAGTTGGGCAATATCCATGTTGGGTTGGTGGGCTGGTTTGTTGGTGGGTTGGTGGGCTGGTTTGTTGGTTACCAGTTGGCTACCGTGGCGTTGTAGATTTGGTCGGTGAGGTCTTTGCACATCTGCGTCACCAGTTCCTCCTGCACGCTGCTGAGGCTTCTGGTGGTCTCATAGCTCTGTGTGGCGGTGAAGGAGCGCTCGAAGTCTTCCTTGTGGTTGACGTTATTGGTGAATCTCACGTTCACCGTTATCGACAGCTCCGTCTGTGCCGAATATCCCTCACTCGACACTGATTTGTTGCGCTGCGAGTATTGTGTGATCTCGCCCTCGATGACCAAGTCGCCGTTGCGCTTGACCTGTTGCAGGCGTGTGTGGTTGGCAAAGACATCTTTTAGTTCGTTGTTGAACATCGGCCCCATCGGTCCCCATACGTAGCTGCTGCGGATGGGGAAGTCGGCAATCTGAATGGTCTTCGTCTTGGTATAGTCGATGCTGGCGCCGTCGAGCCTGTACTTCACCGAGCACGAGCCGAAGAGCAGCGGCATGAGCATAACCAGCCCGACCAAGACCTTGGCGAGGCCCTGGCGTCTGCCGCCCTGAGACAGGCTGTGGCGGGATGAAGCGTTATTTTTTGTCGAGACCATATTGCTTGATTCTTCTGTAAAGGGTTCGGTCGGAGATGCCCAGTTCTTGTGCTGCTTTCTTGCGGTTGCCGCCGTTGCGTTCCAGCGCTTTCTCTACCATCTGACGTCCGAGGTCGCTCAGGTTAAGGCTTTCGGGTTCGGCTTTGATCTCCTCGGCCTCTACCTCGACGGGTGTCACGTGTGTGTGAATGGGGGCGTAGGCCGCGTCGTCGGTCTTGATGGCCGGCACGGTGGCCCCACCGTTGTTGATGTACTGGGCGTGGAAGGGCGTGGCGTTGCTCAGCTCGCGTGTCTCGTCGAGCTGCTTGCGCAGGCTTGTGAGGTCGCGCCTGAGGTCGGAGACGTTGCCGCGCAGCTCATATAGAATCTTGTAGAGAATCTCGCGTTCGCTCTCGTAAGAGTGCTGTCCCGACTGACGGATGGTGGCCAGCTGGGTGCTCTCGGGGTCTTCGGGGATATACTGCTTGAGGGCCTCGGTGTCGATTTCGCGTACCTCACTCAACACAGATATCTGTTCGGTGATGTTCTTCAGCTGTCGCACGTTTCCCGGCCACTTGTAGTGGAGCAGCAGTTGCTTGGCATCCTCGGTGAGTGTGATCTTGGGGATGTGGTACTTCTCTGCCATCTGCATGGCAAAGAGCCTGAAGAGCAGGATGATGTCGTTGCCGCGGTCGCGGAGTGGCGGCACCTGGATGGGGATGGTGTTGAGGCGATAGTAGAGGTCCTCGCGGAAGCGGCCCTCAGAGATGGCCTTGCGCATGTTGACATTGGTGGCAGCCACAATGCGCACATCGGTCTTTCGAATCTCCTGTCCGCCCACACGGATATATTCGCCCGTCTCGAGCACGCGCAGCAGCCGGGCCTGCGTGGCCAGGGGCAGCTCGCCGACCTCGTCGAGGAAGATGGTACCCTTGTTGGCCACCCCGAAGTAGCCCTCACTCTCGCCGATGGCTCCGGTGAAGGCCCCTTTCTCGTGGCCGAAGAGCTCGCTGTCGATGGTGCCGTCGGGTATGGAACCGCAGTTGATGGCAAAGTATTTCTCGCGTCGGCGGGGTGAGTTGTCGTGAATGACACGCGGAATGATCTCCTTACCCACGCCACTCTCGCCGACAATGAGCACGCTCAGGTCGGTAGCCGCCACCTGCAAGGCTACGTCGAGGGCATGGCTCAGTCCATCGCTGTTGCCAACGATGTTATATCTTTGTTTTATCTTCTGCAGTTCTGTTGTATTCATTGGATGACAAAATTACACAATTTATTCGACACCTCTGCAATTCTGGCAGATAAAGATAGTTAAAATCGGTAGTCTCTCACCCCCCCCACGTGCCCAACCCACGGCAAATGGCGTGGGGAGGCCCTTGTGGACTAGGTTTGATCTTTTGCTTGTTTGCCCATCTTGATGAGCAGCAGTCCGATGCCTGTCCACACCAATTCGCGGATGCGGACGATGAGCGCCACGAAGATGCCTGCGCTGGCCGACAGCCCCAGTCCTGCCGCCGACATGAGGAATCCGCCCTCGCGTCCACCCAGTTGCAGGGGCATAAAGAACAGCAGGTTGGCAAACAACGAGGTGAAGGCGAGGATGAGGATGCACACCAGGTAGCTGGCCTCGGGCATGAGCACCAGGAGGATGAAATAGATCTCTAGTGCTGAGCAGACACGGCACGAGAACTCCAGCAGCACCGACCCCACAAAGTTGAAGGGATTCTGCCGATGGAGCGCTGCGATCTGCCGGTCGATGTTGTCGAGTTGCTCACGGTGGCGGTCGACGAAAGGCCTTGCCCATTTCTTGACCAGAGGGATGTGACGCAGGATGTTGAGCATGCGATTGGCCAGCCCCTTGCGGTATCCGGCGATGAAGAACCAGATGCCCAGCAGACAGAAGGCCGTGGTGGCCGACAGCAGCACACCCATGAAGAAGTTGAGCGGCTGGATGAGCAGATAGAGCACGATGGACACCAGCCAGAAGCAGAAGTGGCTGAAGATATGGGTCATGGCGTAGAGGATGACCGACGACGAGGCCCGTTCGGTGCCAATCTTTGGGGCCAGCTCCATGATGCGGTATGGCTCGCCGCCCATCAGTCCGCCCGGCGTGGCGTAGTTGAGGGCGAAGCCCGAGACGGTGACCTTATAGAGCCAGATGAAAGACACCGGTGCGGGGCGCGGTGACTTCCCGTCCGCATCATTGCTGCATACGCCCTTGATGATGAGATACCATGCCGCGGTGTTGAAGACATACAGGGCAGCCCACAGCGCGACTACGGCGAAGAACCAGTAGCCGGCGTGCTTCAGCCCTTGCCACACGGCGGCAAAGTCGAGCTGCGTGACCATGATGATGAGCACCAGCAGGCCGAAGATGAAGAATCCGTTCTGATATCTCTTTTTCAAGACAGCGTGGCGTTAGGGCCCGGGAGCGGCTATTTCTGCCTTTCCTTGATGGCGTTCTCGTGTTTCTTGGGGATAGAGAAGCGCACCTTCTCGCTGTCGTCCTTGCGCTCGTGGTAGAGCTTGGGCAGCGGGTTGGCCGTGGGGTCGTCGTAGTTTCTGCGGTTGCGGAATCCATTGATGGCCTGATAGATGGCCTGTCGAAGGGGTGCCTCGTCGGCCACGCCCTGTCCGGCGATGTCGTAGCACGGACCCAGGTCGGGCGAGGTGCTCACCAGCGTCAGTCCGGCCAGATAGTGGATGTTTTTCTCAGGTGCCAGCGCCTTGAACGGTGCCACGCCCTGGTCGTGGTACATGGCCAGCACGCCGTCGAACGCCGTGTATTCGCCGGCGCCGAAAAACTCGTCGGCCTGATAGGGGCCGAAAGCGTTGATGCCGGCTTCAGCCAGTTGCTGCACAGCGGGAATGATGGCCTCGCTCTCCTCCTTGCCGGGGTGTGCATCGCTGTCGTTGGGGTTGAGGGCCAGGATGGCGATGCGCGGGTTGGCGATGCGCAGGTCGCGGCGCAGGGTAGAGAAGAAGCTGGCCGCTTTCTCGATGATGGCATCTTTGGTGATGGCCCCGGCCACGTCTTTCAGGGCGATGTCGTCGGTCATGAGCGCCACGCGCAGACAGTCGTTCATCAGAATGTCCAGACACTTGTGTCCCTCGCCGATGCACGTCTCAACAAATTTGCCACAGGTAGAGAAGCGTATGCCCTCCACGTGCAGGTTGCTCTTGTCTACCGGGCAGGTCACCAGCACGTCGTAATGTCCGTCCTTATAGTCGGTGATGGCCTTGTCGAGGGCCAGTACGGCGGCGCGGCTGGCCTCGTCGCTGGGCATGCCCAGGTCTACCTTCACCTCCTCATCGAAGACGGGCAGCAGGTTCACGCGTCCGTCCTCGGCCTCGTCGGCACTGTTGACGATGCTGAAGTTGCCCTCTATGTCGAGTGCCTTGCGGTGATAGGCCGCCACCTTGGGCGACCCATATATAATAGGTGTGCATAGTTCGAGCATCTCGGGTGCGGCAAATACCTTGAAGATGAGCTCATAACCAATACCGTTCGTGTCTCCGTGGGTGATGGCCACGCGTATTTTCTTGTTGTCCATATATGTTTTTATTGCTTTAAAGTATATAGTGCGGCTTCGGTGCGCCGCAGTAAGTTTCGTTTTTTCATGCCCGGAGCGAAGACAAATGCCTCCACCGTCAGGTGGCCTTGGGTGTGTGCGATGAACGGTCCGCCCATGTCGTCGCCTTCCATCTCCCACAGTCCTTTGTGTACTGTGATGGTGTGCCCCTTCTCCTTGGTGAGGCTCCCGGTTACCGTGGCTTTGACCGTGCGCATAAACATGGCGTCGGTCTCACCCTTGATGTGCAGCCGCATGACGCTGTCGCGCAGGTGGATGTAATGGTCGGTAGACTGCGGCGCGGACGAGCGGTAGATCACGATGTTCTGCATGCCGGTGGGCGAGTTGTTGCTCAGCCAGAGAAAATCCTTACCCTGCTTGCTCGACACCATGTCCATGGGAATCCACATCTCTACTCCGAACAGTTTGCCAATGGTCTTCTCAGCCTCAATGTTTCTTTTGTGACTCAGCAGCGCTATCGCAGCGTTAGCCTCAAAGCGGTTTAAGAGTTGCCTCAGCATCGGTGCCTGTGCGGCCAAGCCCTGGGCGAGCACCTTTGTTGAGGGTGCCCCGATGTAAACCATGATCTGCGGTTTGGCATAGACGTTCTTTTCGTAGCGAATGCGTGTTGCTGTATATAGGTTGGGGTCGATGTTCACCGTCACGATGCTGCGTGCCAGCCTCAGGGCGCCTGCGAAATGGGCGCTGTCGGTGGCCGACACATCGAATGAGGGCTCTGACTGCGGCAGGCCCTCCACGTCGGCACTCAGCACCTTGCGCAACAGACTGTCGCGGTCGCCCACCACCAGCACCTCGAAGGGCCGTCCGCCCGATTTGGGGAGCAGCGATACCTTCTCGCGGCATGCGGCGAGGGTGCCCAGCAGGCTCAGCAGCGCCAGCCACGTTGTGACGATATGGCATCGACACCTTGCCATGGCCCTACTGCTTGCGTTGTTGTTCGGCCTGCTTGGCGGTCGTCAACAAACCGCAGGCCGCAAAGATGTCTTGTCCGCGGCTGGCACGGATGGTGGTGAAGATGCCGTGGGCCGTGAGATAGTCGCGCAGCTGCTCCATCTTGGCATCGTCGGCCCCTTGCAGCGGCACGTCTGGTATCTGATGGAAGCGGATGAGGTTGATGCGGCAGTCGAGGCCCTTGAGCAGGCTGACGATCTGCCGGGCGTGTGCCATGGAGTCGTTTACGCCGCCGAAGACAATGTATTCGAACGACAGCCTGCGCTGGTGCGCAAAGTCGTAGCGGCGTAGCAGAGCCACAATCTCCTCGATGGCCATGCCTTTCTCGGCGGGCATGAGGGCTGCCCGCTGCTCGGGCAGGGGTGAGTGGAGGCTGATGGCCACATGGCACTCGCTCTCTTCGAGAAATCGCTCCAGCTTGCCCTTGATGCCCACGGTGCTCACGGTGATGCGCTTGGGACTCCACCCGTAGCCATAGTCGGCCGTGAGGACCTCTGTGGAGCGCAGCACCTGGTCGAGGTTGTCCATGGGCTCGCCCTGACCCATGAACACGATGTTGGTCAGCTTGTCACGCTCGGGCAGGCTGTAGATCTGGTTGAGGATGTCGGCCGCCGAGAGATACCCCTCGAAACCCTGCTTGCCCGTCTGGCAAAACAGACAGTTCATCTTGCAGCCCACCTCGCACGACACGCAGAGCGTGGCCCTGTCGTCGTCGGGGATATACACCGTCTCCACGAATTTGGTGGGTTGGTGGGTTGACGGGTTGGTGGGTTGGAGGGCTGGCGACATCGTGCGCACGGGGAAGAGATACTTGATGGTGCCGTCCTTGGAATGTTGGGCGTCGATGGGGTCGGCGCAGCCAATCTCATATTCCTCGGCCAGACGGGCGCGATGGGCCTTCGAGAGATTGGTCATCTCGTCGATTGAGCGCACATGCTGCGTATAGAGCCACTTGGCCATCTGCCCACCGGCAAAAGCGGGCATACCCAACGACGTTGCTACGTCCTTCAGTTCGGCAAGCGACATGCCTAAAAGAATTTTCTTGTTCACCATGCAAAGATACAAACTTTTTGAGTAAACTCATGCTATTTGTGTGTCAAAATCGTTACCTTTGCACATAATATACATGTTTTTCAATCGCCCTCACAGGGCATGGCGCACAGAGGATTTATGTGCTGTCATAGAAAAAGTTAGATGAAGTGACAACGCAACAACATACAAACAACACCCACGGGGCACAGCAGGTGCCCCATTACGATAGCGAGCCGCAGGTCACTGTGGGCATTGTCAGCGGTCAGAAGATACAGTTTGTGCTCAATCATGTTTACTTGGCCAAGGGCGACCGGGTGACGGGCAGCCAAGCGGTGGAGTTTTCTGAGGGTGCCATTCTCTGGAACGGCAACCTATATCGCCAGCTGGTGTTTCAGCCGGCCTCCCAGGGCGCATCGTTCTCGCTGAGCGACGTCATTATAGGCGTCAACTTCCATTGGGAGCGCAAGGAGACACAGACCTTCCTCGGCACGTTGCGCCTTGTGGTAGAGGCCGACAAGATATGTGCCATCAACGAGCTGCCGGTGGAGGATTATCTGGAGAGCGTCATCTCGAGCGAGATGAGCGCCACCTCGAGTCTGCAGCTGCTCAAGGCCCATGCCGTCATCTCGCGTTCGTGGCTGCTGGCCCAGATGGAGAAGCGCAGGCTGGCGCAGGAGCGGGGCGATAACTTCTTCTCGTTCATCCGCAAGGACAATATGCTCATCAGATGGTACGACCGTGAGGACCACACCATCTTCGACGTATGCGCCGACGACCATTGTCAGCGCTACCAGGGCATCACCAAGGAGACCAGCAGCCATGTGGCCGAGGCCATTCGCCAGACGCGCGGACAGATTCTCACCGCCGATGGTGAGATTTGCGACGCGCGGTTCTCGAAGTGCTGTGGCGGCGCTACTGAGGAGTTTGAGTATTGTTGGGAAGACACCCCAAAGTCGTATCTCAAGGCCGTGGCCGACCATGGCCCCGGCACCGTGTTGCCCGACCTCCGCGTGGAGGCCAATGCCGAGCGGTGGATACGCAGCAGCGTGCCCAGCTATTGCAACACCACCGACCGCAGGGTGCTGTCGCAGGTGCTCAACGACTATGACCAAGAGACCACCGACTTCTACCGCTGGAAGGTGAGCTACACGCAGCAGGAGCTGAGCGAGCTCATCACCACCAAACTCAAGATAGACTTTGGCCACATCCTCGACCTTGTGCCGCTGGAGCGCGGCAAGAGCGGTCGCATTGTCAAACTCAAGATTGTGGGCAGCGAAAGGACCTTCATTATCGGCAAGGAACTGGAGATTCGCCGGGCCCTCAGCGCCACGCACCTCTACAGTTCGGCATTCGTCGTCGATAAGCATCCTGCCGATGCCCGGGGCATACCTGCCGGCTTCGACATCGTGGGGGCAGGGTGGGGCCACGGCGTGGGACTCTGCCAGATAGGTGCCGCCATGATGGGCGAGCAGGGCTTCGGCTACGACGACATCCTGCTCCACTACTATCAGGGGGCACAGATCACACAGATTTACAAATAAACCTGTTACATGAATCATTCACTTACATCCCGTCAATACGACAAGACAAGTGTTGACGGCCGTCGTTCACCATGGCTCTGGGTGCCGTCGCTGGCCTTCAGCGACGGCCTGCCCTTTGTGGCCATCATGGCGATATCAGTCATCCTCTACAAGCAGTTGGGCCTGAGCAACAGCGCCATTACGTTCTATACGTCGTGGCTCTACCTGCCCTGGATTCTCAAACCCATCTGGAGTCCGTTCATCGACCTCATCAAGACCAAGCGTTGGTGGGTGCTCAGCATGGAGATATTCCTCGGCGCGGCCTTCGGTGGCGTGGCCTTCACCATCCCCACAGCCTTCTGGCTGCAGGGCTCGCTGTTCTTCTTCTGGGTCATCGCCTTTGCCGGAGCCTCCCATTGCATCGCTGCCGACGGCTTCTACATGCTCGGGCTCAACACCCACCAGCAGGCCTGGTTCATGGGCATACGCTCGCTGTTCGACCGTCTGGCCACCATCTTCGGGCAGGGCATTCTCGTGATGGTTGCCGGCAACCTGCAGGTGGTGTTCCGCAACAGCATCTCCTATTCGTGGAGCCTCATGCTCTATGGCGTCACCGGACTGTTTCTGGCCCTGTGGGTGTGGCACAGCTACGCCCTGCCGCGAGCCAAGGCCGACGTCAAGCGCCCTTATGTCAACACCCACACCATCTGGGGTGAGTTTCTGCATACGTTCCGCACGTTTTTCCAGAAGGAACAGGTGGTGGTGGCCCTGCTGTTCATCCTGCTCTTCCGTATGCCCGAGGGACTGCTCTCAAAGGTGTCGGAGCTCTTTCTCATCGATGCCGAGCACAATGGCGGACTGGGGCTCTCGCCGCAGGAATACGGTCTCGTGCAGGGCACCGTGGGTGTCATTGGCGTGGCCCTGGGTGGCATTCTGGGTGGCATCGTGGCCAGTCGCAATGGCCTCAGACGGTGGCTCTGGCCCATGGTCTTCGGCTTTACGCTGCCCAATATTGTCTACGTCTACCTGAGCTACGGTCTGCCATCGAGCCTCATGGTCATCAACGTGTGTGTGTTTCTCGAGCAGTTTGGCTATGGCTTCGGTCTGACGGCCTACACCCTATACCTTATATATTATTGTCGGGGCGAGTTCCGCACCAGTCATTATGCGCTGGCTTCGGCCATGATGTCGCTCTCGATGATGGTGCCCGGACTCTTTGCCGGAGCCCTGCAGGAGATGCTGGGCTACCGCCACTTCTTCATCGTGGCCGTGCTCTGCTGTGCGGTGACGTTCCTCGTGACGGCCTTCCTCAAGATAGACCCCGACTTTGGCAAGGAGGAAGAAGAGGAAGCCATAGACGGATGACACGAAGGGGATTAGAGTGGGATTTGATTGTATAAATTACATAAAAATCACTCTCCATCGTTTCACCCTTGGCCGAAAATGCTTATCTTTGTCGCATCAAAACCATTGGAAGATGAAAAGTATAAAGATAGCAGATACCACCCGCGAGGAGCGCCAGCAGATTATTTGCGAGTCGCTCGACTGCGGTGCCGGAGGCTGTGAGAACTGCTCCAGCTGCTGGCTGGGAGGTGGCAGCGTAGACGGAATATACCAGGACTATATCGATGGGAAAAAGGAACTCGCCCAAATCAACCTGGAGTATAGCAGCAGGATGGCTGGCAAGCAGCGCCGATGACACCGCCCGAGATTGACCATTCTACCCGCCAAGAGCGCGAAGCCTTCATCATCGGGGAGTTCAGATGCCTGGGCGACTGCGACAACTGTGGCCATTGCCAGATATTGCACAGCCGTGACGCGCTCGAAGTGTACAAAGATTATATTGAGGGCACCCGCTCGTTTCGTGACATTACGCTTGAAATGAGATATTAGCCTTAGCGCCGGTACCATGCTCCAAGCAATGCAATATTGGACCCAGCGCTGTGATATGAAGCCTCGCAACCGGGGCATAGATACTTTCACGCCCCCGCCTTGACCTCGATTGGCAAGGCGGGGGCGTTGTTTTAGTGGCCAGACGGAGTTCTTTTTTATAGTTGCTTCGGTTGGAACCACGTTCTGCTTCGACTCGAACCACGTTCTGCTTCGACTCGAACCACGTTCTGCTTCCATTTGTTTTTCCGTTTGACAACAAACCAATCGCCCTGCCAAAAACTGTAGTAGGGCGCATGATCTCATTGCCGCCGTCAGGGCTCAATAGAATAATCGAGGGACTATGGTCATGAGGGAGCTCCATCGCATCATGCCTCTCTAAGGCATGTTATTCTCATACCAGACCCATAGTCGGGTCTGAAAGATATCTCTGCGATGTGTATCCTCTGAAATGAAATTCTCATATATTCCAAGAATCGCCGAGGGCGAGCGGAGGAAAATAAAGGAAGCAATGTCTCCATATCGACTGGGGACTCTCGAGGTGCGAATGAATCCTCCGCTCGCCTTTGGCGAATCTCAAATAGCTTTAGAATATAGCCATACGTAGCTTGCTCATCGCAAAATGTGGGCATGGGCCTCTCCAGCGAGCCCTGTCTTAGAATATCTTACCTGCGGGAATGCTATCGGGTGGTGAGCAATAGTAGCTGTCAGTAGGATATTCCATGTGTATCATGCGGATTTATACATTTATGAACACATACTATTAGGAAAAAGCACTATCCCCACCTTTTTCTTTTCCTACAGAACCGAAAAAGGAGGGACAGGCCGCCTGGCTCAATGCTTGGCGTGCTCTTTGGCTTTCTTTCCCGAGAGACATAGCAGGATGTCGCCTGCCTCCATGGGCAGCTGGCCGTTGGGCACGATGACGGTCTTGCCGCGCTTCACCATCATCACCAGCGTGCCCTTGGGGATGT
>CAZBQA010000073.1:0-12017 GCA_964493905.1 uncultured Prevotella sp. | reverse complement strand
ATAATAACATAAATAGATTGGGACAATAAGAAAGACAGAGTAACATAATAACATAGGATTAACCAGATTATGTTATTCTGTTACTCTGTCTTTAAAATCTGTGCCGTATGGTTGTTATTCTGTTACTCTGTCTTTAAAAACAACTACTCTGTCTTTTGTTACATCTGGCAGGAACAGGCTTCACCGTCGTAGGTATACTGGCTCAATACACGACCGATGCGGATGAGTGCCTGCTTGAGGGTGGTGCGCGGACAAGCCAAGTTCAGGCGCAGGTAGCCCTGGCCGGCACGGTGGCCGTAGAGCGTGCCGCTGCTGAGCAGCACCTTGCCTTCGTCGCGCAGTTTCTCGGTAGCCTCGTCGCTGGTGAGCTCGAGGGCGTTGATGTCGAGCCAAGCCAGGTAAGTTCCTTCGAGTCGTGCCACACGCACCTGCGGAAGTTCGCTCTGCAGAAATTCCTTGAGATAGCAGTAGTTGTCCCAGATGTAGCTGTTGAGTGCGTCGAGCCAGTCTTCGCTCTCGTTATAGGCTGCCTTGAGGGCCACTGGTCCGAAGGGGTTGACATCACACACCTCAAAGATATTCACCACGCGGTCGATGCGGCGGCGCAGTTCGTCGTCCTTGCAAATGATGTTGGCAATCTGCAATCCGGCGATGTTAAAGCTCTTGGTGGGCGAGTTGAGTGTCACACAGTTGGCTTCGTTGGTGTCATTCACGGCAGCAAAAGGCATGAAGGTCTGTCCCGGCATCATCAGCTCGCAGTGGATCTCGTCGCTGATGACACGCACATGATGCCTGGCGCATATCTCGCCCATGCGGGCCAGTTCGTCGGCCGTCCACACCCGGCCCACGGGGTTGTGAGGGTTGCAGAGCAGGAATACGGTGGTCTTCTCGTCAGCGCACTTGCGTTCAAAGTCGTCCCAGTCGATCTGGTAGCTGTCGCCCTGTCTCACCAGCTCGTTCTCTACCATTTGGCAACCCTGGTTGCTGATGCTCGAGAAGAAACAGTTGTAGACCGGTGTCTGCACCAGCACTTTCTCGCCGGGCAGCGTCATGGCCTTGATGGCACAGCTCACGGCTGGCACCACGCCTGTGGTGTAGATAATCCAGGGGCGCTGAATGTTCCAGTGATGTCTTCGGCTGAACCAAGAGATGATGGCGTCGTAGTAGTCGTCGCCCACCTGCGTATAGCCGAACACGCCATGCTCCACCCTCTTGGCCAGTGCCTGCCGTATGGCCGGGGCGGCCTCAAAATCCATGTCGGCCACCCACAGCGGCAGCGTGACGTCATCCACGGCCTCCCATTTCACGGAGCCTGAATATCTGCGCTCCACCAGCTTGTCGAAATCAAACTTGTTGTCTGCCATATCCGTTTTCCTGTTTCTGGTTTGTGCTTATTTGTTTTCCACAATCTTGCAGTCGTGCCCTTTGGCAAACGCGTCGTAGGTCACCGAACCGATATGGTCGGCCACGATCTTTCCCGAGATGGGGTTTTTGATGTTGGTGATGCTCCCCTTGATGGTGGCGTCGATGTCCTTGCTGTCTTCGAAGGCCCGGTCGCATGCCTCGTCGAAGGTGCAGTCGATGAGCGTGATGCCATCAAGGTAGCACAGGGGCTGCTCGCCGCTGATGTGACAGCGCACCAGCCGCACGTTCTTCGAATGCCAGGCCAGATACTCGCCGTCTAGCTCCGAGTCGTACACTGCCACGTTGTCACACTCCCAGAACGAGTCCTTGGTCGTGATCTTCGCATGATGTACCTCGACATTCTGGCAGTATTGGAACACATATTTTGCGTCGCTCACCAGTCCGTCTACGTAAATATTCTTGGAGAACATAAAGGGATAGGTGCCCTCGTGCAGTTCCACGTTCTTCAGGCGCAGGCCGTCTACCCGCCAGAAGGTCTCATCGGCATCGTTGATCTTGACGTTCTCCAGCTCAAGGTTCTTCATCTCACGGAAGAACTTCGGACCGTCGATGACCGAGTCACGCATCACCATATCGTTGCTGTACCAGATGGCCGAGCGGCTGCCCTCTGCAAAATAGCAGTCGGTGATGAGGCTACGGTCCACATGCCACCAGGGATATTTGCCGTAGAAGCGGCTTCCATGGCACTCCACATCCTCGCAACACTTGATGCCCGACTCGCCGTCGGTGATTTCTATATTTTCCAGGCGCACGTCCTTGGCACCGAACAGCGGGCGTTCGCCGCCGAATTGCTTGTCTCTTATCGTTTCCATTTACCTCGTTGTTGGCTCTTCATCTAAGAAGATAAAAATATTTGGTTGAATTGCTAATACCTAATGGATGATTGTAGTTAACTACATTCTGGCCTTTTGCAAAGATAGTGCCAAAAACGGTTTTTCAATGTACAAAGCGGAATTATTACAATATTTTTTTCTTTGCTGTATGCTTGCCCGAAACAAATTATTGGTGTACTTTTGCACTATAGTATCGGTGGCGTGCGCTGCATGACCAGCCGTCGGCCATGCCGAGTCCAAAATCCATTACGGCTTAGCCACCCCAACCCATCTGACCATCACATGATTATGTATAGCCTGAATGTACAAGTAACGACAAGCGCCTGCGACAGCGAAGGATATCTGAAGCTCTATTCTGCGCTCCAGATGATGCAGGACTGTTCTGAGCTCTGGCTCGACAGCGAACCTGTGGCCCGTGATTTCTTCGCTCATAACAATATGGCTCAGCTGTTGGCCTCACGCCAGGTGGACATTGTGCGTGTGCCGCGATACAAGGAGAAACTCACCGTCACCACGTCTGTCTACGCCATGAAGCCGATGTTCGGATTTCGCAACACCTTTATCTATGACGCGCAAGGCGAGGTGTGTTACAAGACATGGGCCATGGGGGCCTTCGTCGACAAGGGTACGGGCAAGCTCCATCCCATCGACGACCATGTGTTGGGTACCATTGCCCTCGATGAGCAGAGGGAGATGAATTACCGCGACCGCCGCATCGTGGTGCCGAAGACTGAGGCGCAGGTCATGCCGCCCATACCGGTGCTGCGTGCCGACATCGATTACAACCGACACCTCAATAATGCCAATTACATCCGGATGGCCATGGAACTGTTGCCCGCCGACTTCTCGCTCAAAGGGATGCGGGTGGAATATAAGACCCCGGCCAGGCTCGGTGACCTGCTCGAACCTGTTGTCTACAACAGCGGCCAGGGGTACTTTGTCACGTTATCTACCCATGGGGTTAAAAACGCCATCTTGGAGTTCACCCCATGACACTCCCCAGCAGCTGTACGCTCACTAACTCAACATCATACCGCCGATGTCTCTCCTACAAAGAACCACGCTTTTGGCTGTTGCCTGTCTACTTGACTGTTGCCTCTATGCACAGGCTTATCGTCATACCACCACGTATGACGAGCACGACGGTATGGCTCAGGGCCATGTCACCCAGATGTTGCAGGATCGTGACGGCTTCATGTGGTTCTCGACCTGGAACGGACTCGACAGGTTTGATGGGCGCGATTTTGTGAATTTCAAGACAAAGGCCGGTGATGGCTGCGACATGCCCAGCGACCGCATCCGCGACCTTCGTCTGCTACCCGACGATGCCCATGCCCTCTATTGCCGCGTCGACGAGCGATGGTACCGTTTCTCTATATTCACGGGGCGTTTCTCGGCCATCTCCGATGCCCGCAACAGGTATCTCCACACTACCGTCAACACCTTCTCGCATTATATCAGCACCACCGACAGCATACGGTTTCGCATGACCGACCGTCAAGGCAATGTCTGGCTGATCCTGCCACGGGGCATCCGTCGTGTGGCAGCAAGCTCACCGATGGCTTCCCGCCTGGCATTGCCGCAAGACTCAGAGGTGAAGAGCATCTTTGTGGACCGCAAACGGCGCTATTGGATAGCCTCGAAAAACGATAGCGCGGTAAGGATATACAACTCCCATCACCAGCTTCTGGGCTACCTCACGCCACAGGGCAGCCTCAGCAAGACCTACACGCCATTTGTCGCTCCCATCTATTGTATTTATCAGAGTCGCAATGGGGATATGTGGCTGGGGTCCAAGCCCGGGGGGCTCTTTCATCTCATGGCACAAGGCGGCGGTTTTCGTATCGAGCATTACCGGCAAGGCGACAGGGGCCTCAACAGCAATGCCGTCTACGACATCCGCGAGGATCGCTATGGCAGGCTTTGGCTGGCCACGATGGGCGGTGGCATCAATTGTCTGTCGGGCAACCGGTTCACCCATCATCTCTTTGGGCAGGAAAACCGTGCCCGGCGCATTTATCTGCGGGGCGACACCTTGCTGGCGACCACCACCGAGGGCTTGGTGACCATGCTGGTCAATGGCAAATCCAAAGTGTTTGTCAACCGCAAGGAAGCCTGGCGGGCTTCGAGCCTGAGCTGCAGTGCCTGCATGAGCATCATCGACTACGACGGACGGTTGTTTATTGCTACGGAGAGCGGAGGAGTGAACGAGTTGTTGTCTCACAACCTGTTGTCATCCCACTTGCTTTTCAAACATTACGACAAGACCAGCGGACTCTCGTCGGATATAGTGCTGGCCATGTCGAGGGTGCGTGACAAACTGTTGCTGGTCAGTACCACACAGCTCATGACGCTCGACCCCAAGACAGGTGAGGCTGGTTATCTGGGGCAGTATTTCTTCCGCGACAGCTATCTCTTCTCCGACGCATCACCGGTACGCCTGGCCGATGGCACATGGCTCTTCGGGCTGATAGACGGTGCCTGCAGCATCGCTGAAGACAAGCTTGAACAACGGTCGTTTGTACCTCCCCTGGCACTGACCGGCATCACCATCGAGAATGAACCCACCCGTTATACCGTCAACCACCTCGACTCCGTCACGCTCACACCCGGCCAGCGTACGCTGATGGTGACTTTCGCGGCGCTCGACTATCGCGCCCCCGAAAATATCAGATATGCCTACAAGATGACGGGCGATGCCGACTGGCATTTTCTCCATTCCAACCACAGCATCACCCTGCCCGAGCTGGCTCCAGGCACCTACCACCTGCTGTTGCGCAGCACCAATGCTGAAGGGCGGTGGGCGGATAACACCCGCACACTCACCATCGTGGTGAAGCCCAGATTTGTAGAGACCGTATGGTTTGTATTGCTGATGGTGTTTTTGTTGCTGGGCCTTGTGGCCGCTGTCCTATGCACCGTAAGGTATATCCGGCGCATCAAACGTCAGCAACGCGAAACGCTGGAAGCATACCTCACGCTGCTCGAAAGCAGCAAGCGCGATACAGACGACAAGCCTCAGGAGGCCTCGGAGCCCACACCGGCTCAGCCAGCGGCCGCGAAGCTGTCACCCGACGACGAGGCGTTCATGGAGCGAGTCATGCTCTTTGTCCAGCAACACATCGATGATGCCGATGCCAGCATTGCCGACATGGCTGATGCCACAGCTACCAGCAAGTCGGGGCTCAACCGCAAGATGAAGAGCCTCGTCGGACTCACCCCGGCCGACTTCCTGCGCGAGGCGCGCATCAAGCATGCCTGTCAGTTGCTCCAGGAGACAGGCCAGAGCATTTCAGACATTGCCTATGCCTGTGGTTTCACCGATCCCAAATACTTCGGTAAATGTTTCAGAAACACATTGGGCTGCAGTCCCTCTGAATACAGAAACAGGCATTGAAGCGTGTACCAACCTTGATTTGCAAATTTTCTCCCCCTTTTTGAATAGATTATCCCCCGTCACTTAGGTTTACTGTCACTAATTTTGCACCATGCCGAGGTAAGGTGCACCACCTCTGGCGTTGCAAACAAATCAAATCACCTTCATCAGAAAACCTAAGTGAAAATGAGAAAATTACATGGGGTCATGCTTCTCGCCACCCTGCTCACCTGCGCTACACTAACAGCGGAGCAGGTAAAGGTTCACACCATCGGCGACTCTACCATGCAGACCTATGACGAGAATGTTGGCGAGACACGCGGTTGGGCACAATACCTGCAACAGTTTTTCAGCAGCGATGTGCTGGTCAACAACCGTGGCAAGGCCGGTGCCAGCAGCAAGAGTTTTTACCGTGAGGCAGCCTTTTGGCAGAGCGTTAAGCAACAGCTCTCCCCTGGCGACTACGTGCTCATCCAGTTTGCACATAACGATGAGAAGAACAGTGGCATGGATGGCGACTCTCTGATAGCCTATCTGCAGAACCAAGGCGATGCCACGGCGGCCGCGGCAACCGACTACCGGGGCACTACTCCGTGGGGAACCTATAAAGATTATTTGCGGCGATATGTCCAAGAGACGCTTGCCGCCGGCTGCCACCCCGTGCTGGTAGGTCCCATCTGCAGGATGTATTTCACAGGCAACGACATCCGGCGCAACGGACGTCACGACCTTGGCGACAGCTTTAGCCTGCTGACAGCCGACGGTGTGATGACCGGCCGGCAGCTACCGACCACCGACCACACCATGGACTATGTGTGGCAGATGCAACAGGTGGCCCAAGAGGCTGACGTGCCGTTCGTCGACCTCACCACCGCCACGGCCAACCTCTATACCGGCTACGGCGATGCCAAGTGTCATGAACTGCTGAGCGATGGCAACGGCAGCACCCATCTGAGTGCGGTAGGCGCAACCCTTATCGCACGACTCGCTGCATCGTTGCTACAGAAGGCAGGTATCCTGAAAGATGACATCACCATACCGCAAGAACTGAGCGTCGCACCATCATCGGCTGATTTCGGCGAGGCTTACAAAGGACAGGTTCTCACCAAGGAATTTTCGATAAACGGTTTCGCGCTCAATCCTTCGGTCGGCACCATTGCCATCACGGCCGAGGGAAGCGGACTGGAGGTGTCGACCGACAAAAACATTTGGAGCAGCCAGGCCAGCATCGACTATGCCGACGGCACCTTGGTAAAGTCCTTTTATGCTCGGCTGACCCTTGCCCAGAATGGAGAGACAACAGGCAACATCAAGGTGCAGCAGGGCAGCACCACCATCGTCATACCTGTCAAGGCTGCGGCAGTGAGCCTGGAGGGTGGGACGGCGGTGGAGGTACGATGGCCGTTGGAGACTGACGACAGCTATCGCCTCACTGGTCCGGCAGTGGCAATTCCCCAGCAGTGGGAAGGTATGGAGGTGCAGCGATATGCCAACCCCAATGCCAACACCGTATGGCCGTCCTACACCGGTTATGACAGCAGTCACAAGACTCAGCGAAACGTCATCGTAGGTGGGGTGTGGCCCGAGGGAGAGATCGACGAGGTGTCGACACGCTACATCCAGTTTGGCATCACGCCGGCGGCAGGCACCATCCTCAAGGTCGACTCGCTGGGGCTATTTGTCTGTGGGGCAGGGGGGAATGGCATGATGTGTCATGTCAACTACTCCACGAAACCGTACTTTGCCGAACCTCATACCTTCTTTGCCCCTACGAAGATGCCGGCCAACAATATGCTTGAGGTGTCGGCTCAGCCCGTCATCACACTTCAGCAGGGCGACACACTCCGCCTGCGCGTCTATCCTTGGTACAATGGCACGGCCACCGGCAAAACCATCTGCCTGAGCGATGTCACCATACACGGTATGGCGTTCGACGCACCCTCGGCAACGGCTGTGGGTAGGGTGGAGGCCTCGACGAGAACAGACGAAACAGCCGCTTACAATCTGCAAGGGATGCGCGTCATTGTACCCAAGCGGGGCATTTATATCCGGAACGGTAAGAAATACATCAAATAACCTTTAGTCATTTTACACCAATGAACAACCTCAAGAACCATTATCTCTGGCTGATGCTGTGCCTTCTCATACTGCCGGCATCGGCATGGGCGCAGAACGGTGTGACTGCCACCTGGACCTTCGACGGCACGGCCAACGGCGCGACGGCCGCACTCTCGCACGACGGCCTGGTATCAACATCCAGCCTCACGCTGGGCAACGACCTCTCGGTGGTGGGCACGCAAGCCATCGGCGGCATTGCCTTCAGCAAGGTGCAGCCAGCTACAAGCAATGTGGGCAGCGCACTCGATGCCGATGCCATCACCCTGATGGTCACCCCGAAGAACGGGCTTACCCTGACACCTACGCGACTGACATTCAAGGCTGCCCGCTTTGGCACCAACGGGGGTAAGATTGATGTCGTGGTCATGAGCGGGTCCGACACGGTGAAACTGCTCAGCGATGTCACACCAAACCGCAACGACACCGATCCTTCGGTCTTCGACCTGCCCATCGACGGACTGGCTGCCACCTATGCCCAGCCATTGTATGTCAAGGTCTATATCAAGGCGCTGGCCAACAACAAGCAATATGGCTTTCGCGACTTTGTGGTGACGGGCAACTATTCGGGTACTGTCGTGACACTGCCCACCTATGCTTTCAGTGTATCAACGGCAACAGTGGGGGCAGGAAGCCTCTCTCAGACACCTGCCGGCACTCAGTTTGACGAGGGAACGCCCATCACGGTGTCTGTCACGCCCAACTTCGGTTATCACTTTGCGGCATGGACCGACAGCAACGGAAATATTGTGTCGACCGACAACCCCTATACGTTCAGCATCATGGCCGACACCAAACTCACAGCGACCTTCACCCAGAACAAGGTGTACACCCTCGACCTGAGCCTCACCAACGGTGCGCGGCACAACCTTGTCAGCGTGACGCCCGAAGGACATATCGTGAACGGTAAACGGCAGTACGAAGAGGGTGAGGTGGTGAAACTCACGGCCCAGAGCAACAAGATCCTCACATTTGTGGAGTGGGAAAACAAGAGCACAGATTCACAGCGCACACTGGTCATGGATGGCGACAAGGCGGTGACAGCCAACTACAGTGCTGCCGACTATATCGTTGGTTGGGATCTCTACGACGACCAGCCTTCATCCGAGCGTGCAGCCGACTATCGGTCGGACAGCGAGAACGCGGGACTGCTGAGCCTGCACAATGCCCAGGGTGTCACCACGTCATGGCTCAGCCGTGGCATCAACAACGGACAGGAGGAAGGACGCTATGCGGCCCGCATCTGGAAAAAGCTGACTGATGGCAATTTCTTCGAGATATCTTTTTCAACATTAGGCTACAGCCAGGTCAAGGTCAGCAATGCGCTGGGATGCAGCTACAACACTTATTTGAACTTCAAGGAACAAGTGTCGCTCGATGGTATCAACTATTCAGATGTGGGACTCTTTACCTTGCCCAGCCGCGGATGGACCGACACCCAAGAATTCACGCTGCCCGAATGGTGTAGCAACCAGACACGGGTGTATGTGCGGTGGTATCCTGTGACCGATGGCGGAATGACCGGTGTCGCCTCCGACTACGACGGTCTGTCCATCGCCGACATCTTCGTCACGGCTGACGCCGATGCCTCCAATGACGATTTGCCACCGGTGTTGCTCTCATCCAATCCGTCGGATGGTGCCACCGACTTGACCATCAACGGGGCCGTGGTGCTCAACTTCGATGAGAAAGTGATGGTGGGTGACGCCTCTGCCATGCTCGGCGATGAGCTGTTGCAGCCCGTCGTCAGCGGCAAGACCGTAGTTTATAACTACAGCGGGTTACAATATGGCAGCAGCTATACCTTCTCGTTGGCCCCGGGCGCCATCACCGACCGTTACGGCAACGCCTTCGCAGGTACAGCCATACGCTTCACCACCATGCAGCGCACACAGCCTAAGGCGCGTCTCTTCGATGCTGTGGTGGCGGCCGATGGCAGTGGAGACTACACTTCCATACAGGCAGCCATCGATGCTGCGCCCGAAGGTAGCACCACCCCCTGGCTGATCTTCATCAAAAAAGGCTCGTACACCGGGCATCATGTCATTCCTGCCAAGAAAGGTAACCTCTCGCTCATTGGACAGGGCAAGCATCTGGTGCGTATTGCCGACAGCAGACGCAGTGGCGGCGATAATGCCTATAGCATCAGCGACGGTGCCACGATGGACATCGAGGCCGATGATATCTTTCTGGAAGGAATCGACCTCATCAATTCATGGGGCGTGGAACAGAACGCAGGGCCACAGGCCTTAGCCCTGTGCTCCAATGGTGACAGGCTGACGATGAGCGACATACGACTGCGCTCTTATCAAGATACCTGGTACACCGGCGGTACCACCAGCCACCGTGCATATCTGGCCAACAGCTGGTTAGAAGGGGCGGTAGACTTTGTCTATGGCAAGGGCGATGTGATGATCACCAACGACACCATCAATATCGTTCGCAAGAGCGGAGGCTATATCGTCGCCCCCAACCACTCTGCCGGTACCCGTTGGGGATATGTGTTCCTCAACAATACTATCACGGCACCGGGAGTACCCTCAGAGACTGATGTATGGTTGGGGCGTCCCTGGCACGAATCGCCCATGACGGTGTTTATCAACACCAAGGCCGAGGTCACCATCCCCGCTACAGGCTGGTACCCCACGATGGGAGGACTGCCTGCACTCTGGGCCGAGTTCAACACCGTCGACGGGTCGGGCAACCCAGTGGATCTCTCACACCGGCGCACCGACTATTATTACATGAACGGCACCGACACTGTTTGGGGAAAGAGTGCAACCGCCGTGCTTACCGCCCAACAGGCGGCAGCCTACACGGTCAAGAACGTGTGTGGCGGCGATAACTGGAACCCTGAGCTGGTGAGCAGCAAGTGTGACGCACCCACGGTGAGCCTTGTTGATGCACGCCTGCAGTGGTCGCCGGTGCCCTATGCCATCTGTTACGTCGTGACCCGAGGCGACGAGGTGGCAGGTTTTACCACAGAGACTTCGTTTGATGCCGGTAGCAACGACGATGCAACACAATGGAAGGTGCAGGCTGTTGGCGAATATGGCGGGCTGAGCAAATACGGCATGGCGCAGCTTTCAACAAGTGTGCAACACTTGGATGGAGCGGCACACAGCAAGGTCGTACATAGGGCATACTATAACTCTGACGGACGGCAGGTTCTACAGCCCGGTGCCGGACTCACGATCGTTCGCACGACCTATGCCGACGGAAACGTAAAATGTTCGAAAGTCTTGAGATAAGACGTATGAAAGTTTAATAATCAGACAGGTTGAGGCATCTTTTCTGCAGCGGCAGAGAGGGTGCCTCACATTTACATCACCGTAGGGTGAACCCATCTTTATATTGAACAACGGATGTCACGTTTGATACGGAAACCAAGGCCGGCACATTTTGATCACGCGGAGCATCGCTTCCGTTACATCCGTGTTTTCCGCTACTTCCGTTCTTTCCGTTGTTTAATAAAGCCTCAGAGTTCTGTTGTGTAAAAGCATTGTGCTTAGCCTGCGTGCCCCACATCTTTTTTTAACACGGATGTCACGGAAAAAACGGAAACCAAGACAGGCACCTTTTGATAGCACGGAGCATCGCTTCGCGATGGGCGGATGGCACGGAAACTGCCACAAGGTACATCCTCAATCTACGATTTACACTGAACGGTGTTTATGACCGTACATCAACGGTGGCTTGTTTCCGTTCTATCCGCCGCCGCTTAGCGGCCTCCGTTGCATCGTGATGACCGGTCATCGCTTCCGTTACATCCGTGTTTTCCGCTACTTCCGTTCTTTCCGTTGTTTAATAAAGCCTCAGAGTTCTGTTGTGTAAAAGCATTGTGCTTAGCCTGCGTGCCCCACATCTTTTTTTAAACACGGATGTCACGGAAAAGACGGAAAAAAAGACTGGCACATTTTGATAGCACGGAGCTTAGTTTCCGCTATATCCGTGCTTTCCGTTGTTCAATAAAAGGTATGCTGCAGTAACAAGGCCTGGTACGCAAGGCATCACACTGTGGTGCTCGCAGCCTACAACAATGTCGGGTGTTGCGAGCGGGAAGATGTTAAAAATCGTTGGGGATGTTATTATTTTCCGTTGGAAAATTGGTTTGATGCAGGAAAGTCCCTATCTTTGTAGCGTTTTCCAACGGAAAATAATTGAAAACAAATAGAAAGCAAGATATAAGTTTATGAAACACGTCATTATTGGCGGTGTGGCCGGAGGAGCCACTGCCGCAGCAAGAATCAGAAGGGCCGATGAGCAAG
>CAZBQA010000072.1:9802-12066 GCA_964493905.1 uncultured Prevotella sp. | reverse complement strand
CATGAAAAAGCCGTGACAGGATAGACGCTGTCACGGCTTATTGTTAGGGTGCCCCCGAGAAAACTTGATGGTAGCCCCTACCCTAGCCCCCCGGGAAGGACTTGATGGTGCCCCCAAGCCTCTGAATGCTATTTGATGAGCACCTTCTTGCTCACGTCGTTCACCCGCACGATATAGATGCCGTTTGTCGGCACGGCGGTGGAGTAACGTGCGCTGGTGGCCTGTGCGGTGTTGTAGATGCGCCCCACACGGTCGTAGATGGTGATCTGCTCGTCGCCCTCCAGCCCGGTAACATAGATGATATGTCCACGCACGGTGATGGAGAAGGTCGTCGCCACCTCCTGCTCGATGGTGCCCACGTAGGCACGGGTGAGCGTGGGGGCAGCCTTGGCGCCGGATGCCGACTCGTACACCGGACGGTAGAACGTCAGGTCCTCGGTACTGTTCACCGCTGCCGTCTGGGTGAAGATGCCCTCGCCCACCCAGATAGACGGTACGCTGCCCGTGGGCAGGTGCCAGTTGTCGGAGGTGTCCCACGACGACACGCTGTAATACCCCCCGTCGCCGTTTACCGTGCTGCCGTCGGGAGCCGCCGCGCCGTCGTAGTAGAGCCAGAGCTTGTGCGGGATGTCCATGTTATACCGGCTGGTAGTCGTAAAGGACTCCGTGGTATAAGGCTTGTACGCGCTCACGAGATAAGGCAGACCGAAGCAGTTCCAGCCCATGTCTTCCTTCGAGGTGAAGTCGGCCCCGCCATAGTCAGACCGATAGTCATCGTTCTGCGTGAGCGTCACCGTCTTGAAGGTTTCGTCCTGCACCTCACGGTAGATGTAATCCTGCATGCTCGCTCCCTGTCCGGTGAAGCGGTAGGTGCCGGCCTCTGTAGGAACGAAGAGTACGCCCTGGTTGGCCGCTGCCGTCGTGGCGAGAGCCTCCCAACTGCCCGAGTTGCTCTTGAGGAACTGGTAGTTCCATGCCGAGCGTTTCAGGCCATTATAGGTGAAGGTGCTGCCAGCGGGCGTAAGCGTCAGCTCGCCATCGTCGGCGTAGGTCACCTTGGCCGCATGGGTGGCATAGTCCATGGCATACGGCAGACTCACCACCGCACCGCCGGCCGGCACCTCGCGCTCCACGGCAAGATAAGAGGCGTTCACCGCATGGCCTTGGCCGTAGAGGCTCGCGCCCTTCTCCAACAGCAGGAATGCCGGGTTGAGCGTGTTGCCACTCACCAGGGTGTTGCCCTCGAGGATATAGACCACCGAGCCCTCGTGGGGATAATAATTATCTTTTGAGCTTGTCGTCACAGCTTTCTGGTCGATGCGCCAAGTCTCGAACGCGCCACGGTCGATCTTGTCGGCCGAGGTCACGCCCTTGAGCAGGCGTGGGTTGCCCAGCAGGTCGAGGTCGGTGGCGTAGTTGATGAAGGCTGCAAGATTGTCAGCCACCCCGGTCAGCGGGTTCACGGGCTCGCACTCGTCGATATGCGTGCTCTTGGCCATGAGCTGGTGGTTGAGGTTGACACGGCTCACGCGGTAGTGCGAGCCCGACAGGGTGTTGTACGTAGCGGGCTGGTTGGCATAGTTCACCAATGAGTTGTAGATCTGTCCCGTGGTGCTGCCGTTGCCCGAGTCGCTGCCGTTATAGGTTGTCAAGCCATCGGCCCCGATGGTGGTGCCATCGGCAGTGATGTTGACCGCGTAGCCCTTGCTGCCGATATGGAGCACTGCCGCGTTGGTGGTCACCGTGTTGGTATGCAGCAGAGCCTCGTAGAGCAGGGCGTTGTCTACCTCGGCGGCGTTCACCCCGGCGGTCGTGACGTTACTGCCCCGCATGATGATGTTACGCAGCACCACCGTCGCGCCGTCGGTCTGTGAACGCACGTCGATGACGGGCGCGCTGACCGTCCCCGTGGTGTTGGTGGCTGTGGTGGGTGTCACCTCCACACCGTCGATGAGCGAATAGATGGAGCCCGTGGTGTCGAACACTGTCTGCTGGGGTACCAGGATGCCACTCACGGTGGTCTTGTTGCCCGTGGGACCCACGATGCCACCACGTGCAGCGCGGATGCTATCCACGTATGCCTTCAACACAGCGGCGTCGAAGGTAGACACTCCGTTTGCATCTGTGGTCTTGGCGCAGTCGGCATTCACCGAGGGGTTGATACTGCCGTAGAGCGCCACGCCGTTACGCATGACGAGTGTCTCGCCCGTGTGCAGCCCATAGTTGGTGAGCGAGGCACCCTTGACAAAGACGTAGGCCTCTTC
>CAZBQA010000072.1:0-9702 GCA_964493905.1 uncultured Prevotella sp. | reverse complement strand
GGCATAACTGGTCTCCGTGGTGTTGCCGCCCGTGTAGGCGTTGCGCTTGAAGATGTCGCCACTCGTGGCCACATCTACATATCCCTGCAGCTTGAACTGCTCGCCATAGCTATCAGTGCCGGTAGCGTTGTTGCGCCAGAACACCGAGTTGTAGATCTTCGAATCGCCGGCAGCGTCGCCCGAGATATTCACCACGGAGGCATTGAGTGCGAAGGTGTTGTTCACCACCGTGGTGGGGCACTCGGCATGCAGCGGCTCACCGTAGTTGCTGTGCATGAGGTTGTTGTAGAGCAATGCCGAGCCGCCGGTGCTGCTGATATACACGGCGTTGGTCGTCTTGTCGTTCTTCGTGCCCGTGCCGAGGATGGTGGTCTTGCTCACGATGATCTTGGCCGGGGTGGTCTTCACTTCATATCCGTCCTCACGAGTGTAGTAGTTGGTAGGCGTCTCCGACACCGCGGTCTTATTCTCATCTGTATAATATGTAATCTTCGAGATGTTGACCGGCGTGGGCGCAGTAGCTTTGTGTGCCGGTGAGGTAGACAAGGGATCCAGTTGTAGATTGCTGTCGAACGTCTGCGGCCCATAGTAAATGCCCGCCCCGTTGGTACCTGTACGCGCTTGGTCGTTGATGACCCGCACGCCGTCTATCTCGATGGGGATGGTGTTAACAGGCTTGTCGGTTTGCTCGGCTGCCGTGCGCCACCAGCCGAAACCGTTGTCGAGATTGTAGGAATTGCCCCCAGAACTGCTCTGCAAACCATAGCGCTGCGTAGCATCGGTGATATAGATGAGGTGGTCCCACTTGTCGGACGACGCATCCGTGCGTGTCTGCTGGCGGAACACGGCAGGATAGGCATCCACGTCGTAGATATTGTTCAGCTCGCGACTGTACCCGCCCTTGATGGTGAGCGAGCGTACGCCGTGGCCTTCGCTCGTATAGCCTTCCTTGGCCTTGGGCAGCTCTACCGCGTCATTGAGGTCGTAGGTGTTGATGGTGAAGGCCAACCGGTTGTTGATGGTGTAGATGGGCGTATATGAACCATCGAGCAGTCGTATCTCCTTGCGGTGACCGTTGCGGCTGGCGAGCAGTGTCTCGATGGCACGCTGCAGGTCTGAGGTGGGCTGGCTCCACGCACTGCCGTCGGGCAGTCCATTGTCGGGCTTCTCGATGGGCGACACCCATAGGATGTCTACCTCATCGCCCACCGTGGTGTATTGCAGGGGAGTATGCGGATATTCATACACGCCGATGTCGATGTAGGTCTGGTTGTGCGTGGGGTTGGGATCGTAAGAGATACGGTACAGCTGTTGCTGACTGCCGTCCTCCTGCACATACGCCGAGGTCATATACTCATCGGTACCGATGGGCACAAAGCGATGGTAGAACATGTTGTACTTCCAGTAGCGGTAGGTAGAATAGAAGCCCGAGGCCATGTAATCACCGACGCCGGCCGAACTGTAATCGGTGGGAACCTGACTCACCGTCGAGGCATCGTAGGTTTTAAACTCCGCCTGATAGGTGCCCTCGGCACTCTGCGTGATTATCTGGTCTATCTTGCCGCTACCGCTGTCGGTGAGCTTGTTGAGACGCGACGGACTCCAGTCGGCACTCTCCACATATCCGTCGTAGCCGGCATGGAGCGAGGGGTTGACAAAGTTGGGGCCGTCGAGGGCCTCGTTATCGCTCGCAATGCCGATGTTACAGTTCTGGTAGCTGCCGCCCTGCGCCTCGGCGGCGGCGGCGAGCTGGTTGACGACATGGTGCATGGGGTCGATGGCCAGTCCACGCAGGTCTAAGGTGTTGACCGGCGTGATGCCGCGGCCAGCCTCGTAGGCGCTAAACCATGCCATCTCCTGGTAGTTGTCATCGAGGTCGGTCTGCGAGGTGGGCACATTGTCTGCCGTGAAAGCGGCATTGTAGTCACCCGTGCGGTCGGGCTTGCCATAGGTGGTGATGAGTTGCCCGGCAAACATGAATGGAGCGTTCGCGCTGTATTTGCTCTTCATCATGTCGTTCACCTCGTTGCCCCAGAACACCGAGTTGAAGATCTGGCTGAAGCCAGCCAGTGTCATGTTATAGTCGGCAGAACCCGGAGCCGGCTCCTTGGTATTGGGGTTCATCGTACATATAGCCGGGTAGGCATTGGCCATGTTGTGTACAAAGTTGCAGTTGAAGAGGTGATAGAATCCGCTCTTACCCATGTAGATGGCACCACCGCTGCCACCAAGCATCTTCGGCGCCACATAGCCGGGTGCGGCGAGGTGTCGCAGGCTGCTGATCTGTCGCGGTTCCGTGCTGTAGTTCTCGTCGCGCGCCTCATTGTTGGCGAAGATGGTGTTGAGGGCCGTGAGGTAGTTGGAGGAGTAAATGGCACCTCCCTGTCCGGGATAAGAAACAGTGTAGCTGCCTCCTTGGTAGTCCACGTTCTTGTCCTCGCCCGCCTCGGCGATGTTGTGCTCGAAGCTCGAGCTGTATACATTGAGCGAGCTGTTCATTGCTACGGCTCCGCCGAATCCGGCATGGTTGTCCTCAAACTTGCACTGGTTGACGATGACCGACACGTCGCGGTACGAGATGGGGTTGCTCACCTCGGTATGCATGAACTGAATGCCGGTGCTGGTGCCTTTGTTGTAATCGTCGCAATAGCGGTTGCCGTCGGCAAAGAGGCCACCGCCGTGCTCATAATACAGTTTCTCCTTGTCGTCGATCGAACCGGTAACGTACTTGCGGGCGTAGCCACCGGTGATGGTCAGGCCGTCTAAGACGATGGGCTGTCCGTCCTCGCGGATAGTATATCCGTATTGAGCATTACTCTTGTCTGAGACATAAGTGCTCTGACGATCCATGCTCGGCTTAGGCAGCGCGCCGGCCACGGTCTGATCGGCATATACCGTCACCACGTGGAGCACACCGCTGCCCGGCACGTTGTTCACGTCGCCACTGAGCACCGTCTGGTTGGTAAACTCCCACGGCTCGATGATGTTGTTGGCATTAATGTCGGCATGGGGCCGGTATTTGGTCATGATCTCCATGGGCAACTGGCGTATGGTGTAGTCGCCGATGGTCAGTGCCTCAGTGGTGAGCGTGTCGGTGTTGTCGGTCAGATGATAGTAGTCGTTTGCGTAGTTCGGGTCCTTCACGGTGCCCTTCGTGCGGAATCGGCCAAAGAAATTATTGGTAGCATAGATCGTACCAGTCCTGTCTACGGCACGCTTGCCACTGAATCCGCCGAGGATGGCCACGCCCTCGGGTATGAGGAAGGTGTTGTCCAATGAATAACCGTAGTCACCTCTCAGGTTGCGCGAGGGATAGTAGGTGCCCTTGGCCACCACAATCTCGAACGGCATATTGTTGGCGTCGGCAATGGCGAGCGTGCCGTCAGGCTGAATGGCGCGCGCGGCATAGATATAGTCGAGGGCGTCTTGCAGGCTCTGCATGGGATAGGCAAACGATGATCCCTCCTGGCCATAGTAGGCAACGCTGGGGTCTGGGTCGCTCCCCACTTGCATCATGGTCTCGGCCGCGTCCATATCCACGTCCTCGGGCTTCATCACATACAAGCGCAGCATGAGGTTGTTGGTATTGATGCGCTTGTCGATGGCACGGGCACCAATATCGATGAACGAGCGGGCAGTGCTCGATGTGACCCGGTCGAGCCCGGCAAAGTCGGCGTCGGTCACGCCGATGCTTTTCAGCGCCTCATAGTCGTTGATGCTCATGCCGGTCTTCACCAAGATGGAGTAGTCGGTCAATCCGTAATAGCCGAAGTCGGAAAGATTGTCGAAGCCCTCTGCCCCCGTCTCCACGGCGAGTGTCACTTGGTCGGTGGTGCCTGCCTTGGCAAAGCGCGTACCGGCACGGTTGGTGTTGGGCAGGTCCACGTTGTTGGTTCCCGAGAGGCGCACGTTCTGCACGGCACTGAAGGAGAAGGGATAGAACTCGGTGAAGCCCATGTTGTTGTCGGCAGTCTTCTCAGGGTTCGACAGACCCGACACGTTGGCCTGGTCGGGGCTGTCGTTCTGCCATACCACCGAGGAGTTGATGCGCACGTTGGCCTCGCCCTGTCCAAACCAGATGCCACCACCCTGAGCACTGGCAAGATTGTTGACGATGGTCGAGGTGTACACATGCGCCATGTTGGCATCGAGGGTTGTGCCCGACCCCTGCTTGGTGTCGACGATGGTTCCGTCGGATAGCTCCACGCCATCCTCAAAGAAATAGAGCGCGCCACCATATTCGGCGGTGTTGCGGTCGATGAGCGTACCCGACACCAGTGCCCTGTGGGTCAGCGCGAGTGCGCCGCCGTAGGTAGCCTTGTTGTCGCGGATGATGCAGTTGCGCACATGGGCATAGTCGGTGACGATGGCGGCACCACCATACTGGTTGATGTCGCGGGTGGTGGAACCCGATGAGGTGACCTGCAGGTTGGCATTGCCACCGGTGACAAACAGTCCGTCGATGACGGCCCGGTCGGTGGTGGCTCCCGCCATGCTCATGAGGTTGTCCTGATACGATGTGAATGAGCTGGAGCTATCGATGGCATCGGTGGCACGGTAAGGCAGTCCGTTGCTGTCGAACACATAGTCGGTGAAGGTCACCACATGGTAGGTGTAGGCATCGTTCTTCTGCAGCGTATTATAATAATAGGAGTCGAGATAGGTGGGATGGGCGATGATATTGCGGCGGTCGGTATAGGTACCGTCGTTCTTGAAGAAGCCATTGTCTGTCTCAGAAGTATAAGTATCTGTATATCCGCCCCATACCTCCACGCCACGCGGCACCATGATCGACCACAGGCGCACGTCCTGGTCAGTCACGTCGGTGGTACGGGTGGCATAATACTTGAACGGTGTGTCGGTACCTTCGAGGCTGCTGCTGTTGGCGAGCTTCACGATGACGCGTGCCGCAGGGTTGGTGTATTTGTATCGTCCGGCGGCATCGAGCACGGTCTGCAGCTTGGCCGCGCAGGCCGCGTTGCCGGGCGTGGAAGCCGAGGCGAGGCCGTGGCCTTCGGGCGTAACGTAGAAGATGGCCTGTCCGCTCACCGATTTCGTGTCGGGCGTAATGCCGTAGGCGTCGTTATACTCGTAAGCACCCTTGTCCACGGTGCAGTCTTGCACACGGTTGGATCCTACGATGTCTTCGGTGATGTCTTGGGCCGCAAGCACGTCTTCCTGAGAACCTTGGTTGATACACTGCGTGGCGGTGGACTTCAACGCGTATGTGGTGGTGCCATCCGATGCACGCACGAAAGGCTCGTTGGCCTTGCAGGCGTCGTAGAAGGCTTGATATGCGCCGGGTGTGGCTGATGTACCGGTGATGTACACCTTGTTACGGTCGGTGGCGTCGTCGGAGGCATAAGTGGAGTTGACTGCCGAACTGTAACAGGTGAAGAAGGCGTTGTTGGTACGGCCCGCTCCTGAAGAGAAGCCCGACATTCCCACCTGAATCATGTTCTCTGCCGTATTGCCGTTGGCGTAGTTGCCCCACATGATGCAGTTGTAGAAGAGTGACTGGTTGGAATAAGAGCCGTTGGAATAGGTCGCTCCGGCATCCCACACACCACCGGTGGCAGGATAGCTGCCACCCTGATTGCCGAAGTTGTAAGCAATGGTACAGTTGTAGAGCTTGCTGGTCTTTGAGATATACATGCCGGCACCCAAGAGAAAGTAGGCTGTGCTCGTCGTGGTATTTTCCACGATGAGCGAGTTTTGCAGCTCGCCACCATCAGAGAACACGCCCGCTCCTCCCACATATTTGGCTAAGCCACTGCCATTGACGGTATTCTTCCGGATGACACTGTTCTTCACGAGCGACCCTGAGTTGAGGTACAATCCGCCGCCACCCTGCCTGTCGCCAGTGTTGCCGTTGGAGGTGAAGGTATTGTTCTCGACGAGGCAGTTCTTCAGCATACCGTTCTTCATGAGGTATGCCCCGGCACCATAATTCGTGCCCGTGGTGGCGCCGTTGCGCAGGATAAAGCCCTCGAACATGGTGGTGTCGGCAAAGGCCACCGACTGCGTGAGTACACGCCCTGCCATGTTGGCATCGATGATGGTCTTGTAGTCGTTGTCGGTATTTGATATATTGCGCTCGCTCTCGCCCGGCGTGCCGCTCTTGGGGAATCCGCCGTAGGCCGGCGCGCCATCGCGCATGGTGAGCGTGGTGGTGTAATTGCCTGCTCCCACCCACACCTTGTGGGCTTTGCCCGTAGAGGTGTACAGGGCATTGGCGTTATTCAAGGCATACTGGAAGCCGTTCACATCCACCGTTCCCGTGGTGGTGACCTTCACATAGAACTGCCATTTGCTATTGGCATCCGTACCCGCCTGCAAGCCGATGTTGTTTCCACCGGCCGCACCACCGTAGTAGTTCCACGAGGGCGAGGAGATGTTGTTGAAGTTACCGGGCTGAATGACGTAGGTTTGATAATTAGCGGCAGTGTTCACCGAGATTATCCGCCACGTGGCGTTCGTGGTGTTAGTCGCTTGGAGAACAATCTTGTTGGCACCGGTCGTCGTGGAGTTGTATGCCACATACTGGCTACGGGTCACATTATATATATAGTAGACTCTGGTCGTGGCTGTGGCGATGAGGATGAAGTCGTCGCCTGCTGCAGCTGTTGTCGTGCCGTTCATATAAACGGCAGTACCGTTCTGCTTGGCGAAATACACGGCGTTACCGGGTGTGTTGCCCAACAGCATGCCTATTTTATAAGGCTTGGGCGAGGCAATGGTGCTGGCCACAGGCGTAGAGAGGTTATAGTTGACAAACGTCGTGGCAATGCCGTAGGTGGCATTGCCGTTGATGGCCCGCTCCCATGAGAGCCCGTCGCGGTCGTTGGTGGTCAGGTCTTCGGCCGTCTTGGTCATCGTGCCGTCGGCATTATAAGTATAGGTGTTGTAGTCGCGCACATAGACCACAGAGCCGTAAGCCGGCTGCCCGGTGGTGTAGGCGTTCTCGCCCTCGGCCTCGTGGGTGGCCTGATGGTTCTCCACGGCCCCGATGTCGGGCCTGCCGCCATAGTCGCGCGTGGTCACGGCACTGATATCGGTGCCCCATTCGGTATGGTCGCCCACGGCGTAGGCCGCATTCACCACGGGGTTGGTGTTGTTGGGTTCAAACGAGGTAGCCCGACCGTTGAAGGTGGCATCGCCGCCGGGCGACACGCCCGTGTTCTTGGTGGCGTTTACAAAGCGCGGATAACCGTTGTCGGCACCGCCGGCAAAGGTGTATTGCAGGTTGTACTGCCACTGCCCGAGCGTGTTGCCGCCAAACTGGTCGCTGAACTGCGCCGACTTAGCGTCGAACATGCAGTAGCTGCCCGACACGCCTGCCGTATTGCCCGCGAACGAGGGAAGACTATACTGTATGCCACCACCCGCCTCGGCATTGGTATTGTCGATGGCGCGGTCCATGTTGGCGAAGAAGATGGAGTTGGTGTAGGCCTGCTTGGTGTCTGTGCCTTCGAGATACCCCACATAGCCCACGTTGCGCAGGAAGTCGCAGTGGTCGAAGGTGAGGTTAGCCGTGCCCTCAGAGTAGATGATGCCGTTGAGGTTAGACGAGGTGTTGTTGTGGATGATACAGTTCACAAACCTCACCTGACTGGCCCCGGTGGCAAAGATGGCGGCGCCCTTCTCGGCGGTGCAGCCGGCAATAAGCGTATTGCGCACCGACACGCGTGCACCGTTGGAGAAGATCATGCCACCGCCGTTCTTGTCTGTATTGGTGAGCAAGGTCGACGAGGCGTTGGCATAGCGCACCTGAAATCCATCGAACACCACATCGGTACTGCCGTTGAATGTCACGAGGTGGGCCACGTTGACCTGATAATCATTGGTCACCTTGCCGGTGATGACCGAGGGATAACGCAACGGATTACGCTGATAGAGCGTGCCATTGATGGTGGCTGAGAGGTCGGTACCCGTCAACTCATCGGGATACCCGCCATAGAGGTTCACATTACCGGGCACGTCGACGGGCACCATGCGCAGACGGCCGTCGACATACGAGTTGGTATTATTGTACGTTCCCTCTTTCACGTAGATATTCACTGTCTTGCCCGAAAGCGTTGCGGCATTGTCCTTCACATACTGCAGGGCGTTGCCGAGATAACGGATGGGGGTGTCCCAGCTTGAGCCGATCGAAGCGGCCTCGGCCCCCTGCGTACCGGCATCGTCCACGTAGATATTGACCGTCGAGCCCGATGTCTGGGGGCTGATGGTCAGGCCCTTGGCCACATAACCGCCGATGGTGGCATGGGGCTTGAACTGGGCGTCTACCAAGTCGTAGAGCACCAAGGGGAAGGGCAGTATGCCGTCGAGGTCGAGCTCGATGCTTCGGATACCGGCGTTGAGCAGTGCCGAGACGGCTTGCGGCTGCCAGCTGTATGTGCCGGCGAAGTCGAAGACATCGTTGCCAAGATGACCGGCCGATGGCGTGGGCTTAGCAAACACCGGATAGCCCACCGACGCGCCGCTGGTGACACCGGCGGCCGACTCCAAGGTCTTGGTGTTATAGTCGGACAGCGACATGACGGTGATTTTCTTCGTACTACTCCAGTCTACGTAGCCCGACTTCGACAGCGAGCAATACCACATGTGGGTCTTGAGGTCGTCGGAGTAGCCGGAGCGCGAGGCGGCATACTGCGCGTTGTTGTTGGCCGCGCACTCTCCGCCCCACAGCACCGAGTTGATGACGTAGGAGTTGTCGCGGCAGTAGATGCCGGCCGCCCTGCCATTGGTAATGCCATTGGTGGTGACTCCCTGCCCGTTGCACTGGTTGGCGACCACCGTGAGCTGGGTAACGGCGCCACCACGGTTCAGGTAAACCCCGCCGCCCTCTGACGTGGCAGTGTTATTGCTGATGATCATGGCGGCGGCATAGGGCTTGTAACGAATGTCGTTGCCCGCGGCCGACTTCAGGGTGGGCACATTGATGGCCATGCCGCCACCATAGCGCGCCACACAGTTGTAGATCATCGACCGGGTGATGCCGATTTTCTCCGAGACATTGCCGTCGAGGCATACGCCACCGCCATAGCCGTTCTCGATCGACACGCCCAGTGCCTGACAGTTGGCGATGAGCGTGTGCTCCACCGTGCCGCCACCATCCATATAGATGCCGCCGCCGTCGCGCGAGGCCTCGCAGTTGGTGACATAGCAGTTTTGCACCGTGGCACCTTCCACCATATAGATACCACCGCCATAAGCGGTATGCGACCGCCCGGTGAGCGCGGTGTTGCGGGCATTGCCACCCTCGATGATAAATCCTTCGAGCAGGGCTTCGGCGCTCAGGGCATTGGCACGCCCGCTGGCGTCGAAACCATTGTTGGCAAACCACACCACGTGGTAGCTGTTGCCGTAAAACGAGGTGTTGAACACCTTCTTCGAGCTGTTCCAACTAAACTCGGCCTTGGCCGAGAGGTTGCCCGAGAGGGTGGTATGGTTGGTGTAGCGCCAGCCGAGGCTCTCATACGTCGTCTTGGCGCGCTGATCCTTCGAGGTCTCCGTACCGGCGAACCCGCCATACACCTTGATGCCGGCGGGAATCTTAAACGACATATAGAGCGTGCTGCCACCGCTCGACTCCGTACTCTCCGTGGGCGTGTAGGTGCCTGCGGCCACCCACACCTCGCCCGTGAGACCATTGTCCACAAGGTCGTTGATGGCGTCTTGCACATTGATCTTGGCCGT
>CAZBQA010000071.1:0-12901 GCA_964493905.1 uncultured Prevotella sp. | reverse complement strand
AACCAGAATAGCCGTTTTATCGGCTGTTCACAATAGAAACATTTTCGAATGAAACTTATAAAATATCAGAATCATGGACAAAACAACAGAACATAAGGAACCGAAGTGCCGTCTGGAGTCAGACCTGCTGGGCGAGCTCCAAATACCGGCAGATGCCTATTACGGTGTGCAGACACAACGCGGCATCAACAATTACAAGATCTCTACTGTCAAGATGTACGACTATCCCGACTTCATCATTGCCTTCGCCTACGTCAAGAAGGCGGCAGCTCTGGCCAATGCCGAGGCCGGCGCGCTCGACAGCCACATCGCCCAAGCCATTGCCGCTGCTGCCGATGAGGTCATTGCCGGCAAGCTCTGGGACAATTTCCCCATCGACATGATGCAGGGCGGTGCAGGCACGTCGGTCAACATGAATGCCAATGAGGTGCTGGCCAACCGTGCGCTCGAGATCATGGGGTATGAGAAAGGCGACTACAAGCACTGTTATCCCAACGACCACGTCAACTGCGGACAGTCGACCAACGACGCTTATCCCACCGCCATACGCTATGCCATCATCCGTATGAACAAGACGCTCGTGGAGAGCCTGAAGAACCTCATTGCCGTCTTCAGGCAGAAGGGCAACGAGTTTAGTGATATGGTGAAGATGGGACGCACGCAGTTGCAGGATGCCGTGCCCATGACCTCGGGGCAAGAGTTTCATGCCTTTGCCAACAATCTGGAGGAAGAACTGGCCAACATCGACCGCAACGTCACACTGCTCCACGAGATCAACATGGGTGGCACGGCCATCGGTACCGGACTCAACGCCGCGCCCGGCTATGCCGACCTGGTGACTGCGCACTTGAGCGAGCTCACGGGCGAGCATTTCGAGAAAGCTTCAGACATGATCGAGGCCACACCCGACACCGGTGCCTATGTGAGCTACTCGGCTGCGCTGAAGCGTCTGGCCGTTAAGCTCTCGAAGACCTGCAACGACCTGCGCCTCATGGCCTCGGGGCCCCGCTGCGGCCTTCACGAGATCAACCTGCCGCTCATGGCACCGGGCTCCTCCATCATGCCCGGCAAGGTGAATCCTGTGATTCCGGAGGTCACCAACCAGGTGTGTTTCAAGGTCATTGGCAACGACACCGCCATCTGCTTTGCTGCCGAGGCCGGACAGTTGCAGCTCAACGTCATGGAACCGGTCATCACCGAGTGCATCTTCGAGAGCATCACCTGGCTGGCTCATGCCATGGACACCCTCCGCGAGAAATGCGTCAGCGGCATTACGGTCAACGAGAAGCACAACCTCGACATGGTACGCAACTCCATCGGTATCGTGACTGCCCTCAACCCCTATATCGGCTATAAAAACAGCACCCAGATAGCCAAGGAAGCCCTGGAGACGGGTAAGAGCCTGGAGCAGATTGCCCTGGAGAAGGGACTGCTCACCAAGGAGCAACTCGACGAGATTCTTGATCCCAAGGCGATGCTACAGGTGCATAAACTGTTTTCGTGAGCCCGGCCGCGATAGCGTGCCAGATAGGCATGACGGTCGACCTGCCCTCGACGGTGGGTCTGGTAGATAAGGTGTGTCGATAATGGCACACCTTATTTTTTAGGGTTGAGACAATGACTCACCCCTTTTTGGGGCGAATACTTTGTTGCCTGCATCCGGTTACCTACACCCGTTATCCGCTGGTGGGTAGGCACATCATGATGGGCGAGAGCATGCGGATTGCAGGCGTTAGGAGGCTTTCTCATGGGCCGGTAGGGTACCTTATGTGTTCTTGCTCGACGCGAAGCACGTTCTGTTTCAACTCGAAGTAGACTGTGATTCGACTCGAAGCACGTTCTGTTTCTACTCGAAGTAGACTGTGTTTCTACTCGAAGTAGACTGTGGTTCTACTCGAAGCAGCGCAATGCTGTCGTCGTGTCGTTGGGTGAGAGTTGGCCTGACACCATGCCATCTGGCAGTTTGGGTGCAAGCCCCGGGGCGACATGCGTTGCCGTGTGTTCTGCCCGCCAGCAGTTCTCGCTATAGTTGGGTCAGCAGCAGATGCAGCTGGTAGGGCAGGATGAGGCAGGGTGGCCGTTCTCACGATGTCCTTCTTGCCGTTAGACCCGATGGTAGCGGTGCAGGCAGGTTTTGTCTTCTTTTTGGCAAAATTGCTTTGCCCTTTCTCTTTTTTATGGTATCTTTGCACCATAGTAGCTATTATTCACCCATGGGTATATTCGGATTATTCAGTAAGAAAAAGAAAGAGACACTGGACCAGGGTCTCGAAAAGACCAAGCAGAGTGTTTTTGATAAACTTGCCAGGGCGGTAGCCGGCAAGTCGAAGGTCGACGACGACGTGCTCGACAACCTGGAGGAGGTGCTGATCACCTCTGACGTAGGGGTGGAGACGACTTTGAAGATCATCGGGCGTATTGAGGAGCGCGTGGCCCGCGACAAGTATGTCTCCACGTCGGAGCTCAATGGAATATTGAAAGAAGAGATAGCCTCGCTTCTGACGGAAAACAATACCGCCGACAACTCCAATTGGGACCTTCCTGCCGACCATCAGCCCTATGTGATACTGGTGGTGGGTGTGAACGGTGTGGGCAAGACCACCACCATCGGCAAGCTGGCTTACCAGTTTAAGCAAGCCGGCAAGAAGGTGTATCTGGGTGCTGCCGACACGTTCCGCGCCGCCGCCGTAGAGCAGATTGTAATCTGGGGCGAGCGCGTGGGCGTGCCCGTCATCAAGCAGCAGATGGGGTCAGACCCTGCCAGTGTGGCCTTCGACACCCTGCAGAGTGCCAAGGCCAACGGGGCCGACGTGGTGATCATCGACACGGCGGGCCGACTGCACAACAAGGTGGGCCTGATGAACGAGCTGAAGAAAATCAAGGAGGTGATGAAGAAGGTAGTGCCCACGGCACCCGACGAGGTACTGCTGGTGCTCGATGGCAGCACGGGGCAAAACGCCTTTGAGCAGGCCAAGCAGTTTTCGGCCGTCACTCAGATCACGTCGCTGGCCATCACCAAGCTAGATGGCACGGCCAAGGGTGGCGTGGTAATCGGAATCTCCGACCAGCTGAGGGTGCCGGTGAAATATATCGGTCTGGGCGAGAAGATGGAAGACCTGCAGCTCTTCAACAAAAAAGAGTTTGTCGACTCCCTGTTCTGAACGGTACCTCGCATGCCCCCAAGAGGATGCTGGCAGCAGGCGATGCTGCCATGAAGGGGATGGTGTGGCCCCAAGGGTGATGGCGAAATATGTTTAACGATAAATCCTGTGAGCGTTTCTCACCGATTTCTGTTGTATGAAAAAGAATCAGATAGATATCATAACCATGGGCTGCTCGAAGAATCTTGTCGATTCGGAGCAGCTCATGCGTCAGTTTGAGCAGTTGGGCTACCACTGCGTACACGACTCGAAGCGTCCGCAAGGAGAGATTGCGGTCATCAACACCTGTGGATTCATCGAGACGGCCAAGGAGGAGAGCATCAACACCATCCTGGAGTTTGTGCAGGCCAAGAACGAGGGGCGGCTGGGTCGTCTGTATGTCATGGGCTGCCTGTCGCAGCGCTACCAGAAGGAGCTGGAGGAGTCGATACCCGAGGTGGACAAGTTTTACGGCAAGTTCAATTATCGCCAACTGCTGCAAGACCTGGGGCCGACGGCCTCTGCCAGTGCTGAGGAGGGGCAGGAGGCCTTCACGGCCCGCCGCTCGAACCTCCAGCGCAAGCTCACCACGCCGAAGCATTATGCCTTCATCAAGATAGCCGAAGGCTGCGACCGCCACTGTGCCTACTGCGCCATACCCCTGATCACCGGTCGCCATGTGTCGCGCCCGATAGAGGAGATATTGGAAGAGGTGCAGCAACTGGCCGAGGCCGGCGTGAAGGAGTTTCAGATCATAGAGCAGGAACTGACCTACTATGGTACCGACCTCTATGGCAAGTCGCGCATTGCAGAACTGGTGAGCCGCATGGCCGACATCAAGGACGTGCGGTGGATCAGGCTCCACTATGCCTATCCCAACCAGTTCCCCCTCGAGCTGCTCGACGTCATGCGCGAGAAGTCCAACGTGTGCAAATACCTGGACATCGCCCTGCAACATATTTCTGACAATGTGCTCAGCAGGATGCGCCGCCATGTCACCCGACAGGAGACGCTCGACCTGCTCCGTACCATTCGCGAGCGTGTGCCGGGCATCACTCTGCGTACCACGCTGTTGGTGGGATTTCCCGGCGAGACGGAGGACGATTTCAGGCAACTGCTCGACTTCGTGCGCGAGATGCGTTTCGAGCGCATGGGCGCCTTTGCCTATTCGGCCGAAGAGGGAACCTATTCGGCCAGCCACTACGAGGACGACGTGCCCGCAGAGGTGAAGCAGCGAAGACTCGACGAGCTCATGGCCCTGCAACAAGAGATCAGCACGGAGGTGGAGGCTGCCAAGGTGGGCAAGACCTTCGAGGTGGTGATCGACCGCAAGGAGGGCGAATACTATGTGGGCCGCACCGAGGCCTGTTCGCCCGACGTAGACCCCGAGGTGCTCATCCCCGTGGGCAAGAAGGCCTTGAAGACAGGCCACTTCTATCAGGTGACGATGACCGACAGCGACGAGTTTGACTTATACGGTGAGGTATGAACAATAAGGAATATATCGCAGAACTGGCACAACGCGTCGGTTACACACAGGCCGACAGCCAGAAGATGGTGCGCACGCTGATCGAAGAGATGGGCGCTCACTTTGAGGAGGGCGACAGCCTGCAGGTGACAGCATTCGGCACCTTCGAGGTGAAGAAACGACTGGAGCGTGTGGTGGTGAACCCCGGCACACAGCAACGCATGCTGGTGCCGCCAAAATTGGTGCTCAACTTCAAGCCCATTGCGGCCATCAAGGAGACGTTAAAGAAAACGGGAGAATGAGGGAGTCATGAGTAAGATAGGAAACAAAGAACTGGCACGCGTGCTGATGGAGAAGCACGGGCTCGACAAGGAAGCCGCAGAGCGCTTTGTGGAGCAGATGTTTGATGTGCTCGGCGAGGGCCTGCAGACCGACAAAATGGTGAAGGTCAAGGGACTGGGCACGTTTAAGGTGACCAGTGTGGCCTCGCGAAAGAGTGTGGACGTGAACACCGGTGAGCCTATCATCATAGAGGGGCGCGACAAAATCAGCTTCACGCCCGACAACTCGTTGCGCGACCAGGTGAACCGACCCTTTGCCCAGTTCGACACCGTGGTGCTCAACGACGGGGTGGACTTTGCCGAGATCGACGAACGCTTTGCCGAGTCGATGGCAGAATCTGACGGACAGGGCGATGAGGCTTCATCGCAGGAGTTTGTCGAGGATGATATGTCAGGCGACAAGGAGGCACCGATGCCTGAGACTACTGTTGCACCGGCGGACAATATGCCGGCGACGACAGAGGAGTCTGCTGTGGGGGGGGCTGCCAAGACGGCTGCCAGTCCGGCTGTTGGGGTTATGTTAGCCGAGGAGTCGGTTGAGGTGTCGGATGACGAGGAAAAAGAGGCGGAAGAGTCGCAGCCCCTGACCCTCTCGGCCGTGCAACTTGATGCCCTCAACGGTACGGAGTACAGTGATATGACGAAGGCGCAGCCCTTGCAGCCGATGGTTGGGCTACCGACGGCGGAGGCTGAGTCTGTGACCGACGAGGCTGTGACTGAAACGACCCCGGAACAGGCGGAGCCTGAAGAGGTGCATGCCACTGAAACGATGAGCGCACCTATGCCAGAGCCTGTGGACGAAGTGGAGGAGAAGGCAGAGGAACCTGAAACCACTGCGCGCTATGTGGAGCCGTTGCTGCATACCGCTACGCCTGAGCCTGCCAAACAGGCTGTAGAGACGGCGGAGGCCTCGTATCTCGATGAGATGAGAAGCGAGAATATCATGCTGGGTGAGAAGGTAGACCGGCAACACCGAACCCTGAAGTGGCTCATAGGCCTGTCGGCGGTGTTGCTGATTGGACTGGTGGCCGGTGCCGTGTATCTGTTTGGTGAACTGGAGAAACGCGAGAACCGGATCAGGCATCTGGAGGCCCAGGCTGTACTGATGGCACAGACACCAGCCGGGAAGGCAGCATTGAAGGCACTGGTCGACTCGGATGCGGTGAAGAAAGCCCATGCCGACAGCGTGGCGGCTGCCCGACAGCTCGAAGCCATCGAGGCAGCCAGTCAGGCCGAGCGACAAGCTTTGGAAAAGGCTGAGGCCAAGGCCAGACAAATGCAGGATGAGGCACCGGCACACGCCACCAAGCCTTCGGCTGCCAAGGCTGTGCCCCAGCCGAAGGCCACTGTAGCGGCTTCTCGTCCGGTCGCAACGCCAGCAACTGCCAAGAAGTCGGCAGAGAAGCCGGTGGCTGCACAGTCGGTGCAGAGCAAGGCTGCTGTGCAGCCGACCGACTACGACAAGGATGTGCGTGTGCGCACGGGTGCCTATCGCATCACAGGCGTGGAGCGCACTGTGACGGTGAAGGCCGGACAGACGCTGTCAAGCATCAGCAAGGCCAACCTCGGCCCAGGCATGGAGTGCTATATCGAGGCGGTGAACGGCGGGCGACGGGAGTTTAAGGCCGGCGAGAAAATCAACATCCCCGCACTGAAACTTAAGAAAAGCCGGTAAGACGCTGAGCCATGACCCAAGAAATGAACATCAAGACCAATTCGCCCCAGGCCTGGCTGCTGGCAGCGCGACCCAAGACGCTGACAGGGGCCGCCGTACCGGTGATGGTGGGGGCGGCACTGGCATGGGCCGACCGCTCGGCCCAGGTGCTGTGGCTGCCCTGTGTGCTGTGCTTTCTGTTTGCCTTTATCATGCAGATAGATGCCAACTTGATCAACGACTACTTTGATTTCAGACGCGGCAACGACGACGCGGCTACCCGACTGGGGCCCAAGCGGGCCTGCTCCATGGGGTGGGTGACACCCGCTGCCATGGTGAAGGCCATCGTGCTTACCACTGCCGCAGGATGTGCGGTCGGTCTGCCGCTGGTGTGGTATGGCGGTTGGCAGATGGTAGGCGTGGGTGCCCTATGCGTGGTGTTTTGCTTTCTCTATACCACCCGACTATCGTATCTAGGGCTTGGCGATGTGCTCGTGTTGGTGTTCTTTGGTATCGTGCCGGTGTGCATGACGTATTATGTGTCGCTGCCAGTGGAGCATCAGACGGTCACCACTGAGGTTTTCGTAGCGTCGCTGGCCTGCGGAATGGTGATAGATACCCTGCTGCTGGTGAACAACTACCGCGATGTCGACAACGATCGCCGTGACGGCAAGATGACACTTGTAGTGAGGGTGGGACGTCGCAACGGTCAGTTGTTGTACTTCTGGGCTGGTCTGGTGGCATTGGCCCTGGGGTTGGTGTTTGTGGTGAACGGACGCTACCTTGCCTTTTTGTTGCCAGCCTTGGCTTATCTGCCCCTTCATTTGAAAACCTACCGGCACTTGGTGCGCATCGACCACGGCAGGGCCTTGAATGAGGTGTTGGGCGAGACGGCCCGCAACATGTTTATTTATGGTCTTACCACGGCTGTTGGTTTGTTGGTGGGTTAGTTTGTTGGTGGGCTGGTTTGTTGGTGGGCTGGTTTGTTGGTGGGCTTGTTTGTTGGTGGGCTTGTAATTCTTCTCTTTTCCTTTTTTCCCTTTTCCTAAAATCGCGGTGCAGTTATAACATTTTATCGCATCATACTTGCGGGATTGGTCAAAACGCCTTATATTTGCCAAGTACAATACTATTGGCTTATGAAACTTTGGCAAATGACCCTGGCCACCGCTATGATGGTATCGGCTTCCACGGCACAAGCACAGGTGCGCTGGCAAGACTTGTCGCGCGACAGTTTGAATCAGTTGAACATCGTACCGATAAGTGGCTCGGTGGACGTGGTGACTGAGGCACGCATGAACAAAGGACTGGTCACCAACTCGCTCAATGCGCTGAGTGGTCAGGCTGCAGGCGTGAACATATCGACTGGCGAGAACCGCATGGCGCAGCTTAGTTCTGTACGTGTGCGCGGCACTACCTCGCTGACGGGGGGCAACGACCCACTGGTCATCATCGACGGCGTGTACTCTGACCTGTCGACACTGTCGAGTATCTATCCGGCTGACATAGAGAGTTTCTCAATCCTGAAGAACGCGGCAGAGACGGCACAATATGGTTCGCGAGGGGCATCTGGTGTCATTCAGGTGACTACGAAGAAAGGCTCGGGTGCACAGTTTCATATTTCATACGACGGCAATATTGGCTTTGAGGCGAAATATAAGACGGTGGAGATGCTCGACGCAAAGGCCTATGTGGCGACGGCTAAAGCACTGGGGGTGGACTATAACGACGGGGGATACGACACATGGTTTCAGGATGTGGTCGCACGGACAGGATTTGTGATGAACCATCATGTGGCTTTCAGTGGGGGTGGCGACAAGTCGAGCTACCGCGCCTCGATAGGCGTGATGGACCATCGCACCATCCTGAAGGTGAACAAATATCAGAACTATGCTGCCAAGTTTGACCTGAGCCAGAAGGCCTTTGATGACCTGCTGAAGATAGACTTCGGCGTGTTTGGGTCTTCTCAGAAAAACAAATATCCCTTCGATGAGCAAAAACTCTTCTATAGTGCGGCCACGCAGAACCCTACCTTCCCCGCGGGAACAAATGCCAGCGGGGGATGGGACAAGAATGCCACAGCCTCGCAAATCAACCCGCCCGCAGCATTGCTACTGGAGAAGAACGACGACCTCAACCTTAATTTCAACACGCATCTGGGACTCGACTTCGACCTCATGGGTATGGTGAAGGGGCCGGGGGATGCCACCGGGGACAATAGGGGAGCTTGGCATCTCAAACTCTTTGGTGCCTATAGCTACAACTCGCTGGAGAATGATGTTTTCTGTCCCACTTGGGTGTGGGCACAGGGTCAGGCTGTGAGGAGTGAGCGCAAGACCGAGGAGTGGCTGGGCAATGTAACGATGAGCTATGAGCAGCAGTGGGGTGTGCACCAGCTTAAGGTGATGGCGCTGGGCGAGTATCAGCAGAGCCACCGCACGGGATTCTGGACGTTGGTGAAGGGGTTCACTACCAATGTTTTGGGCTATGACAATCTAGGAGCAGCATCGACCATCCCCTGGGGCGGCACGGGGTCGGAGGCGGCTAAGCCATCGCTGGCATCGTTTATGGGTGGGGTGTCGTACACGCTCATGGGCCGTTACATGGTGGACGCCAACATTCGTGCCGACGGTAGTTCTATGTTTGGCGACAACAACAAATGGGGCTATTTCCCCTCAGCCACCATCCACTGGGATGTCGCCGCAGAGCCTTTCTTTGCTGCGCTGAGGCCTTATATCAGCACATTCAAGATGCGCATGGGGTATGGACAGTCGGGCAACCTGGGAGGCATCAGCCCTTATAACTCGCAAAACCTTGTGCGGCCAGTGGGTACAGTGTCGGTGGGTGGTACGACGACGCTGACGATGGGCCAGTTTCGCAATGCCAACCCCGACCTGAAGTGGGAGACACGCTCAACATTTAACATTGGCACAGACCTCTGTTTCTGGCGCAACCGCGTCGTGCTCACGGCAGAGTATTATTATTCCAAGACCTCCGACATGCTCTATCTCTACGACGTGCCGGTACCACCCTTCACCTTCAACAAGATGCTGGCCAACCTCGGCAGCATGAGCAACCAAGGATTTGAGATGGGATTTGGCATCACGGCAGTGGAGACAAAGGACGTGGAGCTGAACGTGAACCTGAACCTCTCGTGGCAGAAGAACAAGCTGATATCGCTGTCGGGCGACTACGATGGCACCTACCTCTCGGCATCAGACATCACTAGTCTGGGTACGCTCAACGGGGCGGGGTTTCATGGTGGCGACAACAATATTGTGTATCAGATTGTGGGACAGCCGCTTGGCGTGTTCTATCTGCCACATTGCACAGGACTGGTGAAGAACGACGATGGGTCGTACAGCTATGCCATCGCCGACCTCGACAACAACGGGCGCGTGAACATCGAAGACGGTGGCGACCGCTATGTGGCCGGACAGGCTACACCCAAATGGACCATGGGTTCGAACATCAGCCTGAGATACAAGGATTTCGATGTGTCGCTACAGATGAACGGGGCTTTCGGACACAAGATCTACAACGGCACGGCGCTCACCTATATGAATATGTCGAGCTTCCCCGATTATAATGTTATGGCCAAGGCACCGGCCCAGAACATCAAGGACCAGACGGCTACCGACTACTGGCTTGAGCGTGGCGACTATCTTAATTTCGACTATCTCACGGTGGGGTGGAACGTTTCCCTACGGTCACGTTATATCACCGCACTACGACTTTCGGCTTCGGTCAACAACCTAGCCACCATCACTTCGTACAGCGGGCTAACGCCGATGATCAACAGTTATATCGTCAACTCGACGCTGGGCATCGACGACAAACGGAGCTACCCGGCCTATCGGTCATACAGCGTCGGCGTGAGCATTCAGTTCTAATCATTAACACATCCGCTATCATGAAACTTTCTATACGACCCCTTCGCCATCTGTCGGTGGCACTTGTGATGCTCCTGGCAGCCTGTCTCAACGAGAACCCCAAGGGACTGCTGTTCGAGGAGGAGGCTTACAACAGTGCAGCAAACCTCTACAACAACGCGGTGGCTACATTATATAATTACATCGGTGGGTCGGCCGACTCGCAGGGACTCATGGGCACCTATCGCGGGGTGTACGATTACAATACGTTTACCACAGATGAGGCCATTATCCCTACGCGGGGAGGCGACTGGTATGACGGTGGATTCTGGCAGAACCTATACCGGCATAGCTGGACGGCCTACGACCAGCCACTGTATAACACGTGGACTTATCTATACAAGGTGGTGATGCTCTGCAACCATTCGCTGGCAGTCATCGACGCGCACAAGCAACTGCTTACCACGGCCCAGTATCAAGCTTACGTGGCTGAGGTGACAGGTGTCAGGTGCCTGTATTATTATGAATTGTTGGATATGTGGGGACGCGTGCCGCTGGTAAAGGATGACGGTGTGACGCTCAGTAGTGTGAAGCAGGTGTCGAGGAGTGCGCTCTTTTACGATATCATCAAGGATCTGCAGGGCAGCCTGCCTTATCTGTTGCAGGAACACAGTAACCTGGAGGGCAACTGCTACGGTCGTTTCATTGGGCCGGTGGCACAGTTCCTGCTGGCGCGTCTTATGCTCAACGCTGAGGTATATGCCGATGATGACTGGACGGATGGCTCGCGTCCTGATGGCAAGTCCATGAGTTTCAGCATCGACGGGCAGACCATGAACGCTTGGCAGGCTTGTATATACTATTGCAACCAGCTGGAGGCCGCCGGTTACACCTTGGAGCAGGACTATGCTGCTAATTTCTCGATCCACAACGAAACATCTGTCGAGAATATATTTACCATTCCTATGGATAAGGTGAAATACCAGAATATGTTCTTATATCTCTTCCGTTCGCGCCACTATGCACATGGCAGTGCCCTTGGCATGGATGCTGAGAACGGGTCATCGGCAACGCTCTCTACCGTGAGGGCCTACGGCTACGACAGTGGGGAGGTGGACAAGCGCTTTGCCATCAACTTCTTTGCCGATACGGTGAAGGTGGACGGCAACGTGGTGAAGCTCGACAACGGACAGCCCCTGGTCTATAAACCGCTTGTGATGGCACTCGACCTCACGGGCTCTGCCGACGAAAAGACGGCTGGGGCAAGGATGTCGAAATATGAGATCGACCGCACAGCGCATGCCGACGGCAAGTTGCAGGATAACGATATCGTGCTCTTCCGTTATGCAGATGCCCTGCTCATGCGGGCCGAGGCGAAGGTGCGAAACGGTGAGAGTGGGCAGGCTGAATTGGATGCCGTGCGCAGCAGGGTGGGGATGACCGTTCGCCCTGCCACGCTCGAAAATATTCTGACGGAGCGACTGTTGGAGTTGATGTGGGAGGGCACACGGCGGCAAGACCTCATACGTTATGGTAGCTTTACGGCGGCATACGATTTGAGGACGCAACTGGAGAAAGAGAATACGGGTTATACTACGGTGTTCCCCATCCCTGCCAATGTGCTCAAGCTGAACACGCAGCTCAACCAGAATCCGGGATATGAGTCAACCAAATAAATCGTAATTCTATGGCAAGCGACCTTGATCTCGTACAGTATATCGCCGACCAGTGCGGCGGAGCCGGAACCATCACCGTCAGGTTAATGTTCGGTGACTATGGTATTTATTGTGATGGTAAGATATTCGGTTTGATCAGTGATAATGGCTTTTATGTAAAACCTACCGAGGCGGGTAGGAAGGTGCTGCGCAACCTTGACATGCGTCCGCCTTACGAAGGGGCCAAAAGTTATTTCTATGTGGAAGAACTCGACGACCGTGACTATCTCTCTACTTTGGTGAGGGCCACGTGTAGCGAACTGCCTACACCGAAGACAAAGAAAAAACGGGGTCGCAAGGAAGCATAATCAATAGAGCCGTTGACAAAGCGAGACGGTAACAACGCATTGACCTGTATACGAAGAGGAGGATGGCAGGGAAGATGACAAATGGCATCAACGTGGAGCGGAATACGGGAATCGAACCCGCCTCCCAGGCTTGGGAAGCCCGTGCACTACCGATGTGCTAATTCCGCGAACGCAAATAGTGCGGGGGCTTGCCTGCACTATTTGAGCCGATACCCGGACTCGAACCGGGGACCCACGCATTACGAATGCGTTGCTCTACCAACTGAGCCATATCGGCAATTGCGGTGCAAAGGTAAACTATTTTTTCGGAAGAACCAAATTTATCTGCTGTTTTTTATTGGTTGCTCCTGCTGATTGTTCACCATTTTACAACCGCGATGTTTTTCCTAAACTATTTCTTGTA
>CAZBQA010000070.1:0-12908 GCA_964493905.1 uncultured Prevotella sp. | reverse complement strand
GGTCGTACAGAAAATTGTAGCCCACGCTACCCTTCAGCCATTTGCTGAACTTATAATCGCCATCAACGCCCACCGCCCACCGGCTGGCCCGCGAGGCATCGTTGTCGGTGCGCAGTTCGGCATCGAGGCCAAGACTCACTTTCTTGTTCACTTTCTTCTCTACGCCAATCTCTGTCCATATACCCATGTCGCTGCCCCCACTCTGGCCATAGGCCCCAAGGGGTAGTGACCACACAGACAGAATAAGGCAACAGGCCCACACCATACGTGGGGCCTGGCAACGACCGGATGAGGTCGGCAGATATTTGGTTTTCTTCATATTGCTTGTTTATTTGGAATCATCATCAAACATATCGTCGTGGCTCAGCCTGACCTTACGCCCAATGGCCTCGTCGGCTTTCTGTCCGTCGTAATAGACCTTCAGCACGGCCATGTCGCGCAAGAAGTCGACACCTCCCACCTCTACGTGTACCACGTCGAGCCCGAGGCGAGCGCGCAGGTCGGCCACCAGGTCATCGCGGCGGTCGGGGACGATGAGGTCGATGCGGTCGTACTGCACCAGCTTGGTTGGCATCTGCCTGAGCCGGTGTTCGCAAACCCAGATGCACAGAATGACCAGTGCGTTGGTCGACAGCAGTTAGACGACTGTCACCGAATGGGCAATGGCGTTGACCACCGACAGGGCGATGATGACAAACATATAGGTCATCTCGCGCACGGGCATGGCATCGGTGCGGTAGCGCATGATGGAGAAGATGCCAAACAGTCCGATGCCAATGCCGATGCTGGTCTTGGTCTTGAGGTCTTCGAGGACGAAGATCATGAAATAGACCAGGAAGAAGATGGCCACGCTCATGAGCATGAACGAGAAATAGAAGTCGCGCCGCTGGCTCTTCCTGAAGTAGAGACGGTCGGCGATGACCCAGGTAGAGAGCAGGAGGATGACGAAACGAGCGATCATCAACGGGAAGTTGGTCGAGAATGTCAATGCAAAGATATTCATAATGGTGATGGGGTTACAGTGAGTTGAGATGATGGATGAGGCGCAGGCGGGGCTTGAGACGGTTGCGCGACAGGCGTTCGTCGGTCAGGGCGGCGCCGATGACATACTTGCTGAAGCCCACGGGCTTGATGCGAAGGTCGCGTAGCAGGCCCAGCACCGGACTGGGTTGCAGACTGTCGCGCTTGAGCTCGATGATGGCGATCTGTCCGAGCGACGCCCGCTTGCCGGTGAGCAGACTGTCGAAACAGAGGTCGATATCGATGGTAAGCCGCTCGGTCTTGTCGTTGTTCACGAGGGTGATGCGATTGAAGTGGTTTTCCAGCTGCTCGCTCAGCTCCTGCGGGGCATAGCTGAGGTGGCGGGCCAGGAAGAGGGCGTGGGCATCGGCATCGGCCGACGCGCCGAAACGGATGGCATGGTCGGGATGCAGGGGGTCGAAACCGTCTATGGTCGTGCGCGTCTTGCTGGTGCGCCCGTGGTTGTCTTTGGTCTTCACTTCCAGAAAGTTGAGACCCGAGTTGACATACGACCTGATGCGCAGTTTCTGCCGACGGGCATGACCGGCCTCGTGGATGCGGTACATGTGCTGGTCGGGGGTGTCGAAATAGACCGTGTAGTAAGGCGACACACGCTCGCCATCCACCACCTGCACCCGGTAATCATCGGCTGCACGGGCAAGCAGGGTAGCGAGTTTGTCGCGCGTGGTCACAAACTTGGTGTCGGTCCGGTTCATCAGACGGATGCCACTCATTTCGTCGAGTGTGATCGGTGCGAAGCTGTCGAGCAGATGTTTCATACGGCTGGGATGTTATCCTGTGGGGTTTGTAATTGTTGTTGCAAATTTATGAAAAACCTGCAATATGCCACAAAAATATCAGCAAAACACTACATTATTTCAGCAAAAGGGCAAGCCCGCTGCCACATAATGCCCTATCATCAAAAACAATGCCAAGGCGCTGGCGATACTCTCGCCAGTATGTCTTCGTATGCCAAAAAGACTGTGGAGGAGCCGCGGGCACTGTGTGCGTGCGCCATCTTTCTACCCCAAGCAGCGTCTGGTTCGAGTCGAAGCCTACATCCGGCGCTATGGTTTGAGGAGCTGAAAAGACCGCTCTGCCACTGTCTGTCAACCGCTTAGGCGGGATAAGAGTGGCTTGCAGGCGAGCTTACAACGGATACAAGCAACTGTGCCCACCAACAAACCAGCCCACCAGCCCACAAACAAGCCATCCCTCTAACCCACCACCCCACAAAAAAAACCGCCCACCCAGTAGATGCTGGATGAGACGGCCCTGCTATGATTATACAGATCTCGCTGTCTGTAAACAGACTGGCGAGGCAAAAAATTTACTTCACATTACCCACCTGGATGAGGTATTCGCCAATCTGCACGGCGTTGAGGGCAGCACCCTTGCGAATCTGGTCGCCGGTGAGCCACAGCGTGTTGCTGTTGTCGTCGGCAAGGTCTTTGCGCACGCGACCCACATACACATCGTCTTTGCCGGCACTCTCGAGCGGCATGGGGTAGACGTAGTTCTGGGGGTCGTCGACGAGTGTGACACCCGGTGCGACAGACAGTGCCTGGCGAATCTCGTCGACACTGAGCGGGCGCTCGGTCTCGAACCACACGCTCTCAGAGTGTGAACGCAGCGAGCTCACGCGCACGCAGGTGGCTGAGGTGCGCACATCGGAGTGCATGATCTTGCGGGTCTCGTTAAACATCTTCATCTCTTCCTTCGTATAGTCGGTCTCGGTCATCTTATCGATCTGCGGGATGACATTGTAGGCCAGCTGATGGGGGAACTTGCTGATGGTAGACACCTTGCCGTCTTCGATAATCTCCTTGTACTGCTGCTGCAACTCCTGCATGGCGGCGGCACCGGCACCGCTGGCGCTCTGGTAGCTCGACACGTGTATTTTCTTGATGTGCGAGAGTTTATCGATGGGGTTGAGCACCACTACCATCATGATGGTGGTGCAGTTGGGGTTGGCGATGATGCCGCGCGGACGGACTAAGGCATCCTCGGCATTGATCTCGGGCACCACCAAGGGCACGTCGTCGTCCATGCGGAAAGCGCTGGAATTGTCGATCATCACCGCACCATATTTGGTGATGTCTTCGGCAAACTCCTTGCTGGTACCTGCGCCGGCCGAGGCGAAGACGATGTCCACGCCTTTGAAGTCGTCATTATGCTGCAAGAGTTTCACTTCATATTCCTTACCTTTGAATGTGTATTTAGTGCCTGCACTACGCTCAGAACCAAACAACACCAGATCGTCCATGGGGAAATTACGCTCAGCGAGAATGCGCAGAAGCTCCTGGCCTACTGCACCACTGGCGCCGACAATTGCTACTCTCATAATCTATTCCTTTCTTAATATAAAATGTAATCTCCGCGCAAAATTACAATATATTATCCAATTATCCGCACAAATAGTAACATTTCTTAGGGGCAACGATTACATTTTGTGAACTGTACAAAAATATAAGGGGTGCGGCGAGGGCATATTAGAAAATAATTGCTAACTTTGCGATAAATTAGAAGCCCCATGCCACACATCGCATCATACTTCCCCATCACCGATCCTACGCTCATTTTCTTTGTGGTGTTGCTGATTATCCTCATGGCTCCTATCGTCATGGGCAAGCTGCGCATACCGCACATCGTAGGCATGGTGCTGGCCGGAACGCTGATCGGTCCGCACGGGCTGGGCATCCTCGAGAAAGACAGCTCGTTCAACATCTTCGGCAACGTGGGCCTCTATTTCATCATGCTGCTTGCCGCCCTGGAGATGAACATGGAAGACATGCGCCACAACCGCACCAAGACCATCACCCACGGCCTGCTGGCTTTTGCCATACCGTTGCTCATGGGTCTGGCCCTCAACTCGGCGGTGCTGCACTATAGTCTCATCACCTCTATCCTGCTGGCCAGCATGTATGCCTCGCACACGCTCATTGCCTACCCCACCGTCATGCGGTTCGGACTGTCGCAGGAACGCAGCGTGACCATCGCCGTGGGGGCTACGGCACTCACCGACACGCTCACCCTGCTCACCCTGGCCATCATCGTGGCCGTGGCCGATGGCAACATCACCGGGTGGTTTGGGGTGCTGCTGGTGCTCAAGACGGCCTTGGTTTTTGCGCTCATCATCTTCTTCTTCCCACGCATGGCCCGCAAGTTCTTCGTACACTACGAGAACATCGTCATACAGTTTATCTTTGTGCTGGCACTGATGTTTCTCAGTGCGCTGATGATGGAGCTCATCCACCTGGAGGGACTGCTGGGCGCCTTTCTCACCGGACTGGTGCTCAACCGCTATATCCCCCGGGTGTCGCGACTGATGTATAGTCTGGAGTTTGTGGGCAATGCCATCTTCATCCCCTACTTCCTCATCGGCGTGGGCATGCTGGTCAACGTCAGGACGCTGCTCAGCGGATGGAGCACACTCAAGGTGGCAGGCATCATGATCGTTGTGGCGCTGGTGTCGAAATGGGTAGCCTCGTGGGTGACGCAGAAGACCTTCGGACTGAAGGCCCTCGAGCGTGAGATGATCTTCGGGCTGAGCAATGCACAGGCCGGGGCCACGCTGGCTGCCGTGCTGGTGGGCTACAACCTCATCATGCCCAACGGCCAGCGACTGTTCAACGACGATGTGCTCAACGGCACCATCATCCTCATACTCGTCACCTGCATCTACAGCTCGGTGACCACCGAGCGGGCCGCCAAGAAGATGGTGCTCGAACGCAGGGACACGCCGCCACAGAAAGCAGTGGCAGACGATGAGCAGATACTCATACCCATGAAGTATCCTGAGATTGCCGACAACCTGATGAGCCTGGGGGTGATGATGCGCAACAAGCGGCTCAACCGTGGACTCATCGGTCTGAACGTGGTCTACGACGACAGCCATACCCAGCACAACATGGAGAAAGGGCGCAAACTGCTGGAACACATGGTGCAATATGCCACCTCGATGAATGTGATGATGCAAACGCAGGTGCGCATCTCTACCAACATTGCCAGTGGTATCATACACGCCTTCAACGAGTTTCAGGCATCGGAGATTATCATCGGCCTGCACAGCCATTGGGACATCTCTACCAAGTTCTGGGGCGACTTTCACCAGTCGCTCTTCAACGGACTCTCGCGCCAGATCATCATGGCCTATATCAAGCAACCACTCAACACCATACGCCGCATACAGATTGCGGTGCCATCGAGGGCTCAGTACGAGCATGGCTTTTACCGATGGCTGGAGCGACTGGCACGGGTGGGCGAGACATTGGAGTGCCGCATGATATTCCACGGACGCAAAGACACGCTGTCGCTCATCGCCGAGTATATGCAGAACGTGCACCACAACGTGAGGACCGAATATGTGGAGATGGCGCATTGGAACGAGATGCCGGTGCTGGCCAGCACCATCGCCAAAGACCATCTGTTTGTGGTGGTGACGGCACGCAAGGGTAGTATCTCATATAAGAACGCGCTGGAGCGACTGCCCGAGGAGCTCAGGGACCATGTGAAGAACACCAACCTGATGATTATCTTCCCCGACCAGTATAGCGACGACCCGATGACCATGACCTTTGCCGAGCCCCAGCCCACTGAGCAGGAGTCGGCATACGCTGTGCTGCGGACATGGGCCATGCAGCGACTGAAGAAGTAGCCATGCACAGAGCCTACCAAAAGGCACGTGTCAGCACCAAAGGTTTCATCAGCATCTATACATTCTATAAGTCTTTAGATTGTCCATAACGAAAACAAGATATGATCAACATCAAAGGTATCACCAAATCATTCGGCAATCTGCAGGTGCTCAAGGGCATCGACCTGCAAATCGGTAAGGGAGAGATTGTCTCCATCGTAGGCCCATCGGGAGCCGGAAAGACTACCCTGCTGCAAATCATCGGCACACTCGACAAGCCCGATAGCGGGCAGGTGGCGGTAGATGGCATGGACGTGGGCAAGCTCTCCTCGAAGAAGCTGTCCGACTTCCGCAACCAGCATATCGGCTTTGTTTTCCAGTTCCATCAGCTGCTGCCGGAGTTTACGGCGCTCGAGAACATCATGATTCCGGCCTACATCGCAGGCAAGGGCAGCCATGAGGCCAAGGTGCGCGCCGAGGAGCTGCTGGCATTCATGGGACTGGCCAACCGCGCCAAACACAAACCCAACGAGCTGTCGGGCGGTGAGAAACAACGGGTGGCGGTGGCTCGCGCACTGGTCAACAACCCAGCCGTGATACTGGCCGACGAGCCTTCGGGAAGCCTCGACTCAAAGAATAAGGCCGAGCTTCACCAGTTGTTCTTCGACCTGCGCGATAAGTTTGGACAGACCTTCGTCATCGTGACGCACGACGAAGGGCTCGCCGCCATCACCGACCGCACCATACACATGAAAGACGGATTGCTGGTGAACGACGAGGCACCAAGACTGCGAGCAGAGAATACAGACAGCCAAGAACCTGGCACACAGGAATGACAACAAGCGTAATCACCAGGATGCCGTGCGTGCTGTCCCACGTGGACTACACGGGACCAACAACCACAACAATATGATAAAACTAGGAGAATATAATGATTTGAAGATGGTGAAGGTGGCCGAACGACCGAACCCGCACGCCTTTGGCGGTAAGGAGACCTTCGGAATCTATCTTGACGGTGGCAAGGAAGGCGACATCCTGATGCCCCAGAAATATGTGCCAGCCCACGTCAAGCCGGGCGACACGGTGCATTGCTTTGTCTATCTCGACCAGGACGAGCGGCCGGTGGCCACCACCGAGACACCGCTGGCCAAGGTGGGCGACTTCGCTTACCTGCGCTGCACATGGGTCAATGAGTATGGTGCCTTTCTCGACTGGGGCGTGATGAAGGATGTGTTCTGCCCCTTCCGCGAGCAGAAGAAACGCATGGAGATTGGCGACAGCTACATCGTATATCTATATATTGATGAAGAAAGCTACCGCATCGTGGCCACGGCCAAGATAGACCGATATCTTGCCGACGTGAACGAGGACGACGACGACCTACGCCAGGAACTTTACAGAAAACAGCAGAAAAGACTGCCTGTAGACCTGCTGGTGTGGCAGAAAACTGATTTAGGATTCAAGGTAATCGTGGAGAACAGATATGCCGGACTGATCTATCGCGACCAGATTTACCAATATGTGCACACCGGAGACCGACTGAAAGGGTATCTCCAGAACATACGCCCCGATGGCAAATTGGATGTGGCGCTGCAGCCAACGGGACGCCAACAGACGAAAGATTTTGCGGAGACGCTGCTCCAATGGCTGAAAGAAAATGGCGGACAGTGTGAGTTAGGAGACAAAAGTGATGCAGAGGAGATCAAGAGAACGTTTCAAGTGAGCAAGAAAACCTACAAGCGTGCCATAGGCGACTTATATAAGAGGAGGCTCATTCTGATTACAGAAAATGGCATCCAGCTGAATCCTAATGACTGAACCCACCCCTGACATCTGCTGAAACAGAGCATGAAGTTGACGATAACATCATCATGCAACAATTAAAAAACGCGTTGAACATGTACATGCTCAACGCGTTTCGCCTTCTATAAACAGCCTCACCAGATCAGGTTGGCCGTTGGTCGTGATATCTACTGTCTTACGGAAATGGCCGGGGGAAAAGGTGTGGCCATCATAGCGCACTGTGACGTAACCCTTCTGGCCAGGAGCCACCGGCGTGCGCGTAAAACTCACCGTGGTGCAATTGCACGACGCCGTTGCCCGCATGATGAGCAAAGGTGCCTTGCCTGAGTTGACAAATGGAAAGACAACAGTGCGAATGACATTCCTTGGGAACCAACCAAAGTGATGCTTTGAGGTAGAAAGCTGCATGGTTCCATGCGAATTGCTCGCATAAGCCGTACCCATAGCAAGTAGCAGCAATGAAAAAATAAGGATTCTTTTCAACAACATATTAGTCTTGTTCTTAATATATAGTGTGCCATGGAATCAACCAAGGCACACCATATTATTATTTGTATCAGACTTGTGAACGCTGACTATTGGGCATGATTACTCAGCAATCATGATAGACACGCGGTTCTTGTCGTTCTCAGCAAAAGGCTGAACGCGTGCACCCTTTGAATCAGAAGTAATGCGGTCAGCAGCAACGCCCTTAGCTTTGAGTGCCTTCACAACAGCTGCAGCACGCTGAGCTGCAAGGCGGTCGTTGATGGTGTTGTTACCAGTGCCTGCATCGGCATAACCCGTAACATCCACTTTAGCTTCGGGATGCTCGTTGAGGTAAGCCACAATCTCGTCAACCTTCACTTGCTCAGCCTTCGATACATTATATTTGTTGATGGTGAAGAACACGTCGCGACGAATGGGTTCAACCTTGGCAACCACAGGCTCGGGAGCAGGTGTGGGGGCAGGTGTAGGAGCCACATACTCGGCAACAGCCTCACGAACAGGCTCGAGAGCAGGTTGTTCCTTCTTGGTATAGGTCTTGCCAAGATTGATGCGTACACCGGCCAAAGCGTTGAAATACCAGTCAGGATTATCAGCCTTCTTTGAATTGTACTTGTCACTCAGGATGTTTGCATTACCCTCCAGCATGATGCTGACAGCGTCGCTGACACGGAAATTGAGCTCAACTCCACCGCGACCGAAAGGACGAACCTTTGTACCATCCCACAGATACTCCAGGTAATAATTGTCCAAGTTCTTCAGTGTCGAAGCGATTGTATTGACCTCATCATTCTTCCAGGCTACATTTGCACCGCCACCTACGAATGCAGTTACGTTGAATACACGCTTGGGATTCCATCCGAAGAACAGATTGCTCAGGTTAAACATGAAGTCCAATCCGGGTGCAACATAGTTGAACTTGTAGTCGGCAGTATAGGGGTTACCATTGCGAACAGTTTCGTAACCGTTCCAACCACCCTTGCTCTGCCAGCCATTAGCCTGCAAACGCAAACCAAAAACAGGACTGAACTGATAGCCAAGCCCAAGCTGAACATTGGGAGACAACAGCTTGTCGAACTTAGCTTCACCAAGTGTGAACTGAGCACCGCCCTGCAAATCAAGGAACAAATGCTTCTTGAACTGATACTCAGTGCCCTCACTGTCAGTGTAAGTGGCCTGAGCCATTGCAGCTGAAGACATGCTGAGCATGGCAGCAGCCATAAATACCTTTAAAGTTTTCATAATTAGTCCTTATTGTTTTTACTCATTTCCTTCACTCTCATCTCCTTCTGGTACGCGTTCTTCATCGAATCCTTCTTGTCACGGTCAACAATCGTCTTGTCGTCAGAGTGCGAATCGATGATGCTCAACTTCCACTTGTTAAGATAATCTACAGGCTTAAAGTAGAAAACAGTCTTCACTTCGGGCAAACCATCCTGAGCCGGGTGAATTAAAGCAGTAACTTTCACCTCATTTTCAAAAGACTCACTAAACTTGATATAATCAATTTCATGACTCTTGATAGGCAACGACTTGACAAGGTTTAGCACCTCCTTCATCTCATCATTGTTTAGAGGTCTGGGGTCTGCGTATGGGTCCTTTGGACTGAGTTTAACCAACATAGATGCCGCAGCACTTGCCTGACCATGCTCCACATACTGGAAAAATTGATCAATGAGCATTCTTACCTCTACAGAATCCTGATTGGTTAATGACATCTCGAATGCAGTCTTGTTCTCAACTTTGGGTTTATCCTTACATGAACCGAGAGCAAAAACTAAAAGGAAAAGGAGAGAAAACGAAATGAAAATCTTATTTTTCGTCATCTTGTTACTATTGAAGAAAATAGGCAGGCATGCCAATCATGCCTGCCTATTTATTAAGTTATAAGATAATCTGCTCGTTTAGCGACGCTTGGCGTTAGCCTGAGTCTTACCGATTGTGCAGATAACAGTGGTGTTGATTGTACCCCAGTCGTAAGTAACCTTAGCGGGGATGTACACGTGGAACTGGCCCACGGTCAAACCATTGTTCTCGTAGTGCAGAGTACCGAACTTGCCAGCAGCAATCTCAGCAGCAGAAGGAGCTGCGTAGGTGAGTTTCACCTTAGAGGTGATGTCAGACAACTTCTGGTTGCGGTTGCCATTCAGGTCAGAAGTAGCATTGTCCATATCAAGAGCGATAGCGTTCACGCCATAGTACTCCCAATAGTTCTGACCCTTAGTAACCTTCACGTCTGTGAAGTTGTGGTTACGCCAGTCAACGAATGTAAGGTTCAGAGCGGCATCAGAACCGTTGGTCTCAGCATCCTCGAACATAGCGTTAGCGTCGTTCACATCGATAGGACGGAGGAACTTCACATTGAACGTATTGCTGTTAACAGGTACAGAAATGTTGTCACAGATAGTGGCCTTCACAGCAACAACTGCAGTAACAGTGTGAGCGAGGTCTGTGTGATCGTAAGCATTCAGCATCTTCTTAGCTACATCGTTCTGTGCGTATGTGATGATACCAGTCAGAGGATCGATAGAAGCAACCTCGTTGGTGAGAGTCTTCTCTGCGTAAACCTTTGTACCGTCAGCACTTGCATAGAGACCCTTGCCGTCTACAAAGCCGAACGTGAGGTTCAGACCTGCATTCAGACCAGCATAAGGAGCAACCAGAGGATTAACGCTCAGCTTGTTGCCAACCAAAGTATTCTTCACATCGAATACGTACTCATCGTCAGCAGCATCAGTGGTAGCACCATTCATTGCAACATTGTCAGTTGTACCAACAACCTCTACGTTACCGTGAATGTCAGCGAAACCAGTACCTGCAACAGCGTTGTCAGCTGCATACCAGTACTTCTGAATCTTATTCTCGTTGCCGAATGTGGTAACGGGCTTCATGTTGATAGCAGAAGGAGTCCAAGTGAACTTCACATAGAAGTAGTCATAATTACCCTTCGTACCAACCTTCTTGAAGCGAACGTAGGTAGAGAGAGAAGTCTTGCCTTCCTTGTAAAGTGTGTAAGCCTGCTGGTTCTTAACAGTCCAAGTCAGAACCTCAGTCATAGTACCCTGAACGTCTGCAGTAGTCTGAGCAACAACACCGAGCTTCTTAGCAGCGTCAAGAGCAGTAGCATTTGCAGTGTTCTTATCAAACTGGAGTGCGTCAGCAGTGTTGTCATCGAGGATATAGTTAGCCTCAAAGTCAGCCTTTGACATATCGAGCTTAGCGATAATCTGCTCCTCAACCTGCCACCATGTCAGCTTCAGGTTAGCTGCATTCTCGTCGCCACATGCGATGGTGTACGGAGTTGTCACAGCAGGAATATCGATAGTATAGAGTTCGGGATTCTCACCCTCATCAACAATCTTCACCTTGATATAACCTACAGCAGCAATCTTGTTGTTGATGGTATCTGTCAAGATAACACGTACAAGCGGCTCACGGCCGATAGAAGCCTGGTTCTGCTGGTTGTTCTTAGTTGTAGCATTGAAAGCGTAAGCCTGCTGCTTGCCATCCTTCGGCATCTGAGGACGGAGTGTGTAACCATCGGCAGCCAGAGCAGCGTGTGCACTCTCGGATGTCACGTTGTTACCATGATGCCAACCTACGAGCTCGAAGCTGTACTTGTAGCCAGACTTCTCAACTGTACCAGCAGCAGCATTATTGTCCCACTTGGTGTACTCACCAGCTGTACCGTCAGCCTCTACATACTGATAACGAGTGTTTACATACTCGCGGAGGTCAATACCCTTATCATTATTCCAAGCAACTACAACAGTCTGATCGTTATCGATAGCAGCCTGTGCAGTCTGATAGAGCCAAGAAGGAATAGCGTCAGCCTGAGGCTCATGCTTAGGATTGTTAAGAACGAGGTTCTTGTAAGTATTTGCGCGAACAGCAGCGAAGTCTGATGTCACAACAGAGTCACCAGTAGTGTACTGCAATGCAAGTACAGTTACAGAATCATCGTTTGCAATAGACCTAATTACATTGCCGTTGTAAGAAGCACGTACAGTTACCTTGCCAGCCTCAGCCAAATCAGCAGTGTGGATGTTGAAATACATAGAAACATCCTTACCGGCACGGGTGTACCTGTTGTTGTAAGCTACAAAGCTGTACTTGCTTGCGTCAGCGCTCATCTTAGCGTTAGACGGGTTCAGGAAGTAAGTTGCAGAAAGATCGGGAGATGTTGTAATCGATGCAGTTGCACTTACAGGAGCATCAGTCTTGAAGTCACCGTCTGCATTAACCGTCTTAACGGTCTTCGGAACGATGTTGAATGTGTTGAAGTCGAAAGCCTCGATACCCTGATAATAGAAGTCAGGATCAAACACGAGAGCCTTCAGATGGCTGTTCAGAGAAATCACGATGGGATCCTCAGCAGCACCCTTCACATTGTAGAGCTTCAAGTAGTCGGCGTCCTTCACCGCAGTAACAGTGCTGGGAGTCAGGAACGAAATGTTCGTCTGCTCTACTGTACCATCAGCGTTGTGCTTCTCAAACATACCTGTTGTTGCATTGGGCACATAGTAAGCACCGTCCTTACCATCAGCACCTGTTGCACCAGTAGCACCAGTGTCACCCTTGTCACCAGTGTCACCCTTGTCACCCTTTGTGCCAAGTGCATAGTAATCGGTCTTAGCACCATCCTTGTACCAGAAGCCATCGGTTCCGATAGTCCAAGCAGTACCATCCTTACCAGCAGCACCTGTTGCACCATCCTTACCATTAGTAATGGTATAAGAATTACCATCACTCAAAGTAATCTGCACACCGCCAGTAGTCGGCGTAACACTCGTGATGACACTACCGTTGTTAATCTTCGTCTGAAGTTCTTTTACCAGCGTGCTCAGATTATCAATCTGAGTCTGGAGGTTGTTGATGTCATCATCGTAGTCCTTACAAGACGTCACCGTACCTGTGGTACCCACAACAAGGAGTCCCAGAAGTAACGAACTTACTAATTTTT
>CAZBQA010000069.1:0-13140 GCA_964493905.1 uncultured Prevotella sp. | reverse complement strand
TTTTGTTTTAGCAACGCAAAAGTACAAACTCTTTGGGGAAGTCAGCGGACTTCCCTTTTTTTTTACTGTGGCAACCGGGTCAACATTATTTACGTGCCCTCATACTGTCGATCTTTTGGTTTTATCGGGCAGCAATAATTATTTGGCCGATAATCGTTAAATAATGTGTCTTTATATCATTATTACTGCATCAACCTATCATAAAATAAAGCAAAAGTTGTAACTTTGAATTCGTAAATAAATATTGAATGCCATTATGAGCAAAACAACGATGGGTACAAAGCTTCCCAGAAAGCTTGAACAGAAGATGCAGACTGTTGGTGAGCAAATCAAGCTGGCACGTTTGCGTCGCAATCTTAGTGTGGCACAGGTCGCAGAACGTGCGACATGCTCTCCGCTTACAGTTGCCAGAATTGAGAAAGGTGCGCCGACTGTTGCCATTGGCATATACCTGCGTGTACTCTATGCCCTTCAACTCGACGATGACATCTTGTTGCTGGCGCAGAAGGATGAGATGGGTCGAGCTTTGCAGGATCTCGCCCTTAAACATCGTGAACGTGCATCTAAAAAGGAATAATCTATGCGTACATTATTTATATATGCAGATTTCGACTGGCTTGACGAGCTATTGTTGGTTGGCGAATTGGGCTATGAATCTCTTCGTGGCTCTGATTCCTATTCGTTCAAATATGATAATGACTGGCTTCGGCAATATGGTAGCCTATTCCTGAGTGCCGACATCAACAACTATCCAGGCCAGCAATATACCCAGCCGGACAGAGATATCTTCGGCTGCTTCAGCGATGCTTTGCCCGATCGTTGGGGAAGGCTGCTGCTTAACAGACGTGAACAGATACTTGCCACGGAGGAAAACCGACCAGTCCGTAAGCTATCGTCTTTTGATTACCTCATGGGTATTGATGATTTCTCGCGTATGGGTGGTTTCCGTTTCAAGGAATCACAAGATGGGGAATTCATCAATTGTGAGAAGTCTCTCCGCATTCCCCCATTGACCGATATACGGGCATTGGTGGCAGCCAGTATGGAAATAGAGAAGAGCGAGGAACTGAACCAGCTGCCTGAGAAGAAATGGTTGTTGCAGCTCGTTTATCCTGGCACATCACTTGGCGGTGCCCGTCCTAAAGCTGGAGTCATGGATGATAAAGGCTGCCTTTGTGTGGCCAAGTTCCCATCAAGGAATGATGATTACGATGTTGGCCTCTGGGAGCATCATAGTCATCTGTTGGCAAAGGAATCAGGCGTGGTAGCAGCTGATACAGGCATCATTGAGACTGGAGAGAAGTATCATGCCTTGCTTTCTAAGCGTTTCGACAGGACTGCTGACGGACGCAGAAAGCATTTCGCATCTGCCATGACCCTGCTGGGTTTGAATGATGTCTGTGATGCAAAGACGGGTAATGGTTATCTAGACATTGTGGACTTCATCCTGCAGAACTGCTGTAATGTGGATGAAAACCTGCGTCAGCTTTATCGCCGTGTGGCATTCAATATCGCCATCGGCAATAGTGATGACCATTTTCGCAATCATGGTTTCCTGCTTACCCCAAAAGGTTGGACGCTCTCACCAGCTTATGATATGAATCCTACTCTGAATGAATATCAGGCATTGCTCATTAACTCCACCACCAACCGTGCAGACCTTCAGGTGCTCCTCGATTCATCAGAGGAATATATGATTGGCAAGGAAGAAGCAGGACGCATCATCAACGAAGTGAAGGATGGTGTAAAGCATTGGAAGTCAATAGCCACTCGACTTGGCATAGCCAAACGAGAAATGGATGTGTTTGAACAAGTGTTTCAATGCTCACTGAAATGAGCCATAATCTGTAGCGTTATGTAGCGGTGTTGAAACACAATGACTTACACAATTATTTGGCAAGTATTCCATGTAGCGAAGTTGTAGCATTATGTAGCAATAAGTAGCAATAATAGATAAAAAAATGACGATACAAGAAGCTATTGAAGCCCGGCACAGTGTAAGGGCGTACAAGGAACAGCCATTGACAGATGATATTGTCAAAAAGCTGGAAGAGAAGATTGCGGAACTGAACAATGAAGGGCAGTTGCATTTGCAGCTGATTCTAAACGAACCAAAGGCTCTCCAAGGGACGATGGCAAAATATGGAAAGTTCCGTGGAGTCAACAGCTATGTTGTCGTTGCTGGCCAAAAGGCAGATGACTTGGATGAACGTGTCGGCTATTACGGATAGCACTTGGTGCTGTTTGCCCAGACACTTGGGCTAAACACCTGCTGGGTAGGACTCAGTTATTCAAAGGTTCCAGGAACGTATGTGCTTGATGAAGGAGAAAAGATTGCTTGTTATATAGCCATTGGCTATGGTGAGACTCAGGGTGTCGGTCATAAGATCAAGACTGTCGAGCAAGTCAGCAATGCGAGCGACATTACTCCTTCCTGGTTCAAGAAGGGTGTTGAAGCTGCCTTGCTTGCTCCGACTGCCGTTAACCAACAAAAATTCTCATTTGAATATTTAGGTATGAGCAGCAATCGTTATCAGGTACGAGCAAAGAAAGGCTTTTCCATGATTGGTTATACACAGATGGATTTGGGTATCGCCAAATTTCATTTTGAACTAGGAGCTGGAAATAACATATTTGTATGGGTATAAAATCAATTTGTATTGTGAGCATAAAGTATTGGGAACTAATACTAAACCAAAGATGATAGAAAAAGACAGAGGAAAAGTTTTAATAGAAGGTATCGAAGAAGGATTCTATCCTCGATACTTATATAATTCAAGTTCTGCAAGTTCTTAACTTGCCAGTTTTAATTGGTAAATTTCAATGAAATGACTGAGTTTATCCGACCGATTCACCAGCATATCGAGGATTTGTTCATCCTCGATGTTGAAGCATTCTGCTATCTCTCGGACGAGCTCAAGCATCATATCCCAGATTCTCTCTGTGAGAGTAAGTTCCACGCTGCCTTTGACAGCGTCACCGAAGAGTCCGCCAATGGTCTCGTAATCAGAGAAACGTCTGGCGGTGGAGAGGAGATTGTACTGCATGGCAGTGACGGCTGTCATGGCAATCTGCGAGGAGAAGTTCCGCATTTGGTACTTTCCGAGTCCGAGGTTCTGTTTGCTGTCCTTAAAGACGACCTCCAGGGACCAACGCATGGAGTAAATCCTGTAGGCTTCCAAGAAGTCGATCTGCCTGTTGGTGGTAATCACCCCGTTCCATTTTCCCCACTTGTCGCGCTTGCAGAAGAACAGGCGGACATTACGTCCGGCAAAGGTCACGTCCACGGTGATATGGTAGCAGCCCAGGCGACGGCTGTAATTACGGCCCTTCTTGGGCTTGTTGAAAAGGGCTGCGAGCTGGTTGGCTGTATATCCCTTGCCTTTATATGTGTACTTCGTCTTGCCCATCTTGATCATTCCGAGATAGTGGCACTTCACATGACGGGAAGTGACGAACTTGATGATGTCGGCGCAGGCGAACCAACTGTCAGCCAAGATGTAGTCGAAGTGTATCTTCTGCTTGATGACACGACGGATCATCTCCATCATCAGCACAATCTTGCTCTGGTCGTATTCCTTGATGCGCTTAGCCTAAAGACCGTGATATGGTATGACAGAAAGATAAGAGCCTGAGAGCGTTTGTTCCACCACCGGCCAGTGCTCGGTGATGCCAAGGGCAACATCAGTGTTGACGTGCCAAGCGGACAGATAATTATCGTTGATGCCGGTGGCAAGAGCGATAACGCAATGGTGAAATAGAGGCTCAATACCCTTTCTACAATCAAAAGGATAAGTTCCAAACCCGGAATCTTATCCTTTTGCCTATTGGGAGAGATTTCATTTCTACCAATGACCGATAATGGTCGCCTATAATACGCTTGTCATATCGCTTTGGTCATTAGGCTCAGTCTTGGATATACGCCTGCTGCTTGAAGGCCAGCAGAGCATGGAGCATGCGGGCCTGCTTCATGTCGTAGCCGTGGCGGGCAGCCTCAGCCACGGGGCGAGCATAGAGGTAATAGAACTCCATGGGGCGGCGCTTATCGTAGTCGACCTTCATGCTCGGTGCGTAGGGTGTCATCTCACGTGTCATCTTCATCATGCTCTCGGCCAACGAGGGGCGCAGGGTAGCCACGCCGCAGGCTTGTGCCGCCTCAATGACCTCGCTCATGAGACTATGACACAGGGCTGCCGTGTCGGGGTTGGCCACCAGTTGATCGGTTCTGGCATCGAGGGCTACGGTCAGTCCGTTGAAACACATGTTCCATACAGCCTTCTTCCATCGTGCCTCGTGGTATTCCACCTCGGCAGCCTTCACGCCGGCGTGGTTGAGTTCGTCGACCAATGCCTTGACCTTGTTCTCGTCGGTGCAGTTGTAGTTGCCAATGTTCAGGTTGCCCAGTTCGGTGTGTTCGATGACCCCTGGTGCCACCTTCGTGCTGCAGATGAAGGCCAGTCCACCCAGCACACCCACCCCGGGAAACATCGTGGCGAAGTCTTCCTCGAGTCCGATACCGTTCTGGATGAGCAGCACCACGGTGTCGGGTTTGAGCAGGGGCTTGAGCAGTTGGGGGAGCAGATGCTGCTGGGTAGTCTTCAGGGCCACAACCACCACGTCGCAGGCCGGCATGTCATCCGACTGCTGGTAAGCATTGACATGCTGGAGGGTGAACGACCCGTCGACCGAGTGGATGTGTAGTCCGTTTGCCACTACCGTCTCGTAGTCGCTATGCAACAGAAAGTGAACCTCCTGTCCGTCTTTGGCCAGTTTGCCGCCATAGTAGGCACCGATGGCACCAGTGCCGATAATACCATATCTCATATTCTTCTTAATGATTATAGGTGCGGGCCTGGGCGCATCGAGCCCGCCGCACCATGATTACCAAGGCAAAAGTACGTGATTTTGACCAGATAAGAGCGTGATGGCCCGACAAATGTCTCGTTTCTCATTACATATTGGTAGATGCGGCGGTTGCTGGTGTTACAATTTCATAAAATTAAGGTATTGTGTATCTTGTCAGACCATTGTAACTTTGCAACAAAAATAAAAGAAATGTAAAATAATACAATGAAGTATCAAGAGGTATTCAGGATTTCAGTCGGTCTGGCACTTGTCCTGGCTTCGGCGCACAGCCAGCCAGTGACAGGTGCTGAGTCCGACTCTACCATGACGGGCAGAGCTCTCCGCGAGGTGCAGGTCATTGCCAAGTCGAAGGCCCGTCAGCTGCAGGAGCAGGCATACGCCATCTCGCTTGTCGACATGACCAAGCATTATAACACCAACCCCACACTGGGTAAGGTGCTCAACACTGTGACGAGCGTCAGGGTGCGTGAGGATGGTGGCATGGGCAGCAACTACACCTTCGCCATGAACGGTTTCTCGGGCAACCAGGTGAAGTTCTTCCTCGATGGCATCCCTATGGATCATTTTGGCTCGAGCTTCAACCTGGCCTCCCTCTCGTCTAACCTGGCCGACCATGTGGAGGTGTACAAGGGCGTGCTGCCCGTCTCGCTGGGTGCCGACGCCTTGGGAGGCGCTGTCAATATCGTGACACGCAAGAACGCCAATTATCTCGATGCCTTCTACTCCGTGGGATCGTTTGGCACCCACAAGATAAGCGTCAATGGTGCCTACACTCAGCCCACGACGGGCTTCACCGTGCGTCTCAACACCTTCTTCAACTATTCCAAGAACAACTATCGTGTCTATGCGCCTGTAGTAGACCTGGCCACAGGTCTCAACAGCGGCGACCAGTGGGTAGACCGTTTTCACGACCGCTACGAGTCGGCAGGCCTGCGCCTGGAGACAGGATGGATGGGTCGCTCGTGGGCCGACTACCTGCTCTTGGGTCTCATCGCATTGCAGAACGACAAACAAATACAGACCGGTGCTACCATGGATGCCGTCTACGGCGACGTGGTGCGCAGGAGTGCGTCGGTCATCCCCAGCCTGCGCTACCGCAAGACCAATCTCTTGGTGCCAGGCCTCGACCTCACGCTCTACACCACTTATAACATGGTGCGCACGCGACAGGTAGACACGGCGGCAGTGGCCTACAACTGGCTGGGACAGCGCGTGGCATCGGCCAGCAGGGGAGAGGGCTACCTCACCAATACCATCATCAAGGAGCATGAGTGGCAGGGCAACCTCAACCTCAACTATGTCATTGACGACCACCAGAGCCTCAACCTCAACCATGTGGCCAGTGCGATGTGGCGCAAGGAGAACGACCGCGAGCATGCCGACTACAGCATGAACAACGTGTCGCAGACGATGACCAAGAATATCACAGGCCTGGGCTACCAGCTGCGCTATGCCCGCTGGAACGCCAACGTCTTCGGTAAGCTCTACTTCCTGAATACAGCCACCCACAAGCTCTTCGACATCTTCCTCGAGACCGAGCACTACGAGAAGGTGAAGGCCCATCAGGAACATGTGGGCTATGGTGCCGCCTTCACCTATTTCATCCTGCCCGGGTTGCAGGCCAAGGCCAGTTTTGAACAGGTGTACCGCATGCCCGAGGCCATTGAGCTCTTTGGCGATGGGTTCATCCAGAAGAGCAATACCGACCTCAAGCCTGAGAACTCGAAGAACCTCAACATCGGGCTGACGTTCGACAAGCGCTTAGGACGTCACCACCTGCTGGCCGACGCAGGGTATATCTACCGCTACACCAAAGACTTTATCTATAAGGGTGTGACACTTACCAGCGACCCCACAACCTCTTACGAGAATGTGGGCAAGGCCATCACACATGGCGTGGAGGGAAGTGTGCAGTACGACTATGCCAACTTGTTGCACCTGGGCTTCAACATGACTTATCAAGACATACGCGACCGTCAGGAGACCAAGATAGATGCCGAGTCGTATGTGTCTACGGCCACCACCAACCTCACCTACGGTGAACGCATGCCCAACATTCCTTATTTCTTCTTCAACGGCAACGCAGCATACAACTTCCACAACCTCTTGGCCAAGGGCAACACGCTCACCCTGGAATATGGTCTCGACTATGTCTACAAATACTATCTCAGCTTCCCTGGACTGGGACGACCCACGAGCAAGAAGTACATCCCCACGCAGTTCTCACACAATGCCTCGGTCAACTACCTCATGGCCGAGGGCAAGTACAGTGTGGGTCTGGAGTGTACCAACCTCACCGATACGAAGTTGTACGACAACTACCGGCTGCAGAAGCCAGGCCGTGCCTTTGCCATAAAGTTCAGAGTCTTTTTGTCTAAAATGTAATCATCAGCTATCCACATGAAAAAATATACCTTCCACACCCTTCCCTTTGCCGCCACTCTCGTGGCGGCCACCCTCGCGCTGGCATCGTGCGACGACGACATGGGCAGCACCGAGGTGCCCTACCTGCCCTACGTGCTGTCGCTGGGCATCACCTCTGGCGGTACCACCACCTATTATGTCGTCACCACCGACCAGCTCACCGACTCTACCAAGACCATCAGTGCCCTGGGCCAAGGCATCGAACAGACCGGTTATCGCGACTACCAGCAAGCCGGGCAGACCCTCTTCTCCATTGGCGGTAGGGGAGTGGCCATGGCTGCTGGCATACAGCGCGATGGCGCAGGCTATTTGCAGGAAGTGGGCAAGTTTGTGTTCAACACCACCCCTATGGGCTTCTGCCAGGTCGACGCCCAGTCGATGGCAGCCATGGAACTGCCCACGTCGACCGGCAAGGGTGGCAGGCTGACCTTCTACACGGTAGACATTGCCACGCTGGCCCTCTCTGGCAAGGTCACCACCCCTGTGGCACCCATGGACGATCTGCAGTGGCCCTACGTCACGGGCATGCAGTATGCCGGGGGCAACCTCTATGTGAGCTATGAGCCCATGAATCCCAACACGTTTACCTCCGACTATGCCGACACCTCCTTCGTGGCTGTGTATTCGTACCCCGACTTCAAGTTCCAGACGCTGATGAAAGACACCCGCTTTGGCAACATCGGGTCGTGGAATGCCTTCAATGGTTTCCAGAAAGACGAGAATGGCGACCTCTATGCCATGTCCAACACATCGACAGCCAATGGCTTCTCACAGTCGCCCAAGCACTGCGGATTCCTGAAGATCAAGGCGGGCGAGCTCAGTTTCGACCCCGACTACAGCTTCGACTTTCAGGCACTCACCGGACAGAAGGTGGCCCACTGGCTCTACCTGGGCAACGGCAAGGTGTTTGCCGAGGTCACCACACGCCTCGATGCCTCTGCCTGGAGCGATGCCGACCTGAAGTGCTGCATCATCGACCTGGTGAACAAGACCTCGGTCGACGTACAGGGCATCCCCGTTCACAATGGTAACGGTGGCCGCCGCTTTGCCTGCTTCTATGAGAACGGCACGGTGTACCTGCCTGTGAGCACCCCGAACGGTGTTTATGTCTACTGCACCGATGTGCCCACGGCCACGGCCCACAAGGGCGCACAGGTGTCGGCTACCTTTGTGGCCGGTGTCTTTAAGCTGAGATAAAGTCATGCGAAAGGTTTTCAAGTTTCTGCACCTGTGGCTCGGACTGCTCTCGGGCATCGTGGTGGTGGTGGTGTGTCTCACCGGCGGACTCTATGCCTTCAAAGACGAGCTGTCGGCCATCGGCGAGCCGTGGCGACATGTCGAGGTCCGCGAGGCCCACTTTCTCAAGCCCTCGGTGCTGCTGGCTGCCGCCGGCAGGATGGTGGATGGCGAGCAGCCCTTGGCCATCACCTACGGTCAGCCCGACGAGGCGGCTTGCATAGACTATGCCGCAGCAGATGGCCGACGCACCACCGTCTACCTCGACCCCTATACCGCGCAGGTGCTCCACCTGAGCATCACACAGCCCGGCGACTTCAAGTTTTTCGATTTCCTGCTTGATGGTCACCGCAGGCTCTGGCTGCCGCAGCCCTGGGGCCAGCAGGTGATGGGCTATGGTGTGCTGTTGTTTCTCGTCACCCTCATCACGGGTCTGGTGGTATAGTATCCGCGACGGTGGACCCGCAAGGCCGTAAAGTCTCATTTCACCCTGCATCGTCCGTTCAATGCCCGCCGACTGGTGTTCGACCTCCACAGCGTGGTGGGCTTCTATGTGCTCCTGCCCCTTGTGGTGGCCAGCTTCACCGGACTGGTGTTTGCCTTCGGATGGTTCTCCTCGGGTGTGTTCCGTCTGGTATCGGGTGGCAAGCCCTACGTGGCTTACGAGATGCCCTCTACCGACACCACGCAGATAGCCGGCACCCCACAGCCACTCGACGCCGTCTATGCCCGGCTGACGAAGGAGGAGCCCCACGCCGTGCAGTTCTACTATGCGCTGCCACAGACATCGTCGGATGTCTACCGGGTGAGCATCGTACACGCGAAGGACTCTTATTATAAGCAGGACAACCGCTTCTTCGACGCGCGCACAGCGGCCGAATTGCAGGGCAATGGCATCTATGCCGGCAAATATCGTGAGAAGAGCGGTGCCGAGCAGTTGATGCGTATGTCGCTCGACCTGCACGAGGGTAGGGTGTTGGGGCTCTTTGGCCGCATCGTCATGTTGCTCGCCTCGCTGGTGGGAGCCTCGCTGCCCGTCACGGGCCTCATGCTATACCTGCGACGCAAGCAACCGAAGGGCACGGGCCCACAGAAGTCCGTCTGAGCCATGGGCTTATGTGTCACTTGATGTGGTGGTCTTTCAAGAACGTCTTCATCAGCGTGGCAATCTCGGTATGGTGGCTCTCGAGGGCGAAGTGGCCACTGTCGACAAATTTCACCACAGCCTTCGGAAGGTCGCGCCTGAAAGCCTCGGCACCGGCGGGAATGAAGCTCGGGTCGTTCTTTCCCCATACGGCAAGCAATGGGGGCTGGTGGGCACGGAAGTATTTCTGCATCTCAGGGTACAGCCTTACATTGGTCTGATAGTCGAAGATGAGGTCATCGTTCTGGTCCTTACGGCCGGGCAGTTGCATGTAAGCGTAGTCGATGGTATAGCCATCGGGACCCACGCTGCCCTCGGGCGTGCCGTTGACATATTGCCCCTTGATGGTCTCCAAGGCGTAGGCAGAGGCGTATTGCTTGCGAAGCTCCGGCGTGGGATGTGCCCAGTATTCGGCACGGGCAGCCCATTTGGGGCCTAAGCCTTCCTGATAACAGTTGCCGTTCTGCGAGACGATGGCGTCGATGCGTTCGGGATGCCACATGGCAAGGCGCATGCCCACCGGGGCACCATAGTCGAAGATGTACATCACGAAATGCTTCAGTCCCAAGCTGTCGATGAACGCATCCATCGTCTTGGCAAGATTGTCGAAGGTGTACGCATAGAATGGCTTCACGGGCGCATCGGTCTGTCCGAACCCGGGCATGTCGGGGGCTATCAGGTGATAGTCGTCCATCAGCTCGGGCATGAGCTCACGAAACTGCACACTGCTCGACGGAAAACCATGCAAGAGCAGTATTGTGGGCTTGGAGGGGTCGCCCGCCTCACGATAGAACACGTTTACGTTGCCAACTTGCTGGAAGTGATAGCTCACCCCAACACCTTCCTGCCGACTGTCCGGCTTGTTGTTTGCCACAGATGTCATTGTCATAATCAAACTGAAAATTAAAATGATTGTTTTCTTCATTACACCTATATATCATATTGACTCTTTATTGCCTGTGTCCCCACTCGCACATGCTTACGAAAACCATCGCCGGTAAGTGACAATGTGCTCATTTCGATTGTAGCTTTCGGTACGACAAAGGCGACATGCCTTTCTGTCGGGTAAAGAATTTGGTGAAGCTACTCTGGTCGGAGAAGTTGAGCTGAAAGGCTATCTCGGTGACACTCCGGTCGGTGGTCTTGAGCAGACGGACGGCCTCTTGCGTCAAGGCATACTCCAGAAAGCTCATCACCGTTCTGCCGCTGATGGTGCGGACGATGCGCGACAGGTAGGTGGTGGTGATATTCAACCGGTCGGCATAGAACGCCAAATCATGGTGCTTGGCCGCATATTGGGGCACAAGTTGCAGAAAACGGGCGAAGAGTTCCTCGCTTCGGGAAGACACCTTCGTGCAGGCGATTTGCTGGTGAAGGATGTCTGTAACGTTCATGGTTATGATTTCGCAGAGCCGCAAGAGCGTCTCCTCGTGATAGGTCATCGTAAAGTCGATGTGCTGAAGCATTGAAACAAAGAGTGTCGACAGCAGCTCCACCTGTTGTTTCGTCAGGGTAATCTTGGGATATTTGAACTCTGCCACGGGAAGATAGGCCGCCTTCAGAAAGAGTGAGAGCAGCGGATGGCTCACGACCGTATGCTCTTCGAGGATGAGCAGGTAGCCCTGGTAATCGTCGGAGGCACTGACCATAAGCGTAGGCATGCCCGGCGCGTACAAGTACAAGTCGTCAGCATTGACCTCCATAAACTGTCCGTTATATTCTACGGCCAGCGAACCATCAATCACCAGAAGCAGCGAATAGACGGGCATGCCGTCTGACTGCCATCCTGCAACAATGTCTTTGGCATACACCTGCTGTATGCCTATCTTTCCCTGCCATGTCTTCAGGCCCGAGCAGTTGCCTTCTGATGGGCTGTTGTACGTTTGCCGATCCTTCATTGCGTATGTTTCTTTGTTGGCAAAGATACGGAATTGTTTTCACACCCCCATACCCTTTGTTTCGTTTTAACCATATTTTGTGTTGTTCCGGACTTCGGGCTTATCCTAAAAGGAACTAACTTTGCAGCCGAAAAAGAAAACATAAAGATGAAGAAAATATTAATACTCAACGGATCTCCCAAACGCAATGGCAAGACTGCCAGTCTACTCAATGCATTTATGAAGGGAGCAAAAGATAGTGGCAACGAGGTCAGAGATTTATATCTTCAGAACATAAAGATAAAGGGGTGCTTGGCTTGCGATGCCTGTAAACTCGGCAAGACCGCACGGTGTGTCCAGCATGACGATATGGATATTATCTACAACGAATTCATTAAGGCGGGTGTCATCGTATTTGTCTCACCCATGATGTGGGGCGGCCTGTCTGGCCAACTCCGTCTGGCAACCGACCGTTTCTATGCCCTATGTAATACAATGCCAGATTTATTTAAGGACAAAAAGATGGCATTACTGATGACTGCTGGTGCTGACGAACAGATGCCCACCCAGCAACTCTATGCCTTGCCACTTGCCTGGTATGGCATCTGGAAATTTCTTGGCATGAAGTCGATAGGTGAAGTGCTCGGCTATGGCAAAGAAGATGAAGCAAGGAAATTGGGTGAAAGTATCCACTGACAAACGTCGAAGGCGGCATTTATAGTGACCACCAAAATCAACTCATACCTAATTTCTGCACAGATGCAGGCTCAGAATTAGACAAGGTTAATCAACAGAATACCTTAAATATCAGAATAATGAATACAACAAAAATGGACGTTACAGGAATAACAACAAATGAGGTAATTACAAACATACTCTCCAGAAGGAGTGTTCGCAAATTTCTGTCTGTGCCCGTCGAGAAAGAGAAGACCGACTTGCTGCTTAGAGCGGGAATGCAAGCCCCATCAGCCGTTAACAAACAGCCATGGCATTTTGTCGTTGTTGACAATCCTGCAGTGAAACAGCAAATCATCGCGAAAAGTCCCAACGGAGGAACATTCTCCACTGGCGACCAACTTATCATTGTATGTGGTGATCTTACCAAAAAGATTGAGGGAGATGGTTCGCTCTTCTGGATAATAGACTGTTCGGCGGCGACGGAGAACATACTACTGGCAGCACATGGACTGGGCCTGGGAGCCGTTTGGACCGGAGCTTATCCCTTCGCCGACTACTGCAGTATGCTCTCCACGGTGCTTCATCTGCCAGAGCATATCATGCCCTTTGCGGTAATTGCCGTAGGATATGCCGAGAACGAACGTGAGGCAAAGAGCAAATGGGATCAAAAGAAGGTTAGTTACAATACATTCAAATATATGGCCGAGAAGGTGGTCAGGAGATAATCGCACGCCAACCAGCACGAAAAGGCTCCCACCGCTCTGCGACTCTGCGCGCAACACACGCCCTCGCATGCCACACCCTTGGGGCACGCAGAGTTGCAGAGTAGGGGAGGGAGCGGCGAGCGCGAAGGATTTTTATGGCTCTATAACGAATCGAGTGGGTAATCCATCTTTAGCCCCCCCGTTACGAAAT
>CAZBQA010000068.1:0-13234 GCA_964493905.1 uncultured Prevotella sp. | reverse complement strand
GAACAGCCGTAGCTAGCAGAGACAATACCAGCAAACACCGGCAAACTGGCCACCATAAAAAATAAACCTCGAATGCCACATGGCGATTGTAAGAAAAACACTATCTTTGTGAACAACAATCATCGATCAAAACCCCATCTATATGGCAACAAAAAAAGTATTGTTCATCGGTGGCACGGGCACCATCAGCTCGGCCATCACCCGTCTGGTGGCGACCCAGCCCGACTGGGAGCTCACGCTGCTGAACCGTGGCACGCGCAACGACCTCCCCGACAACGTAAAAGTGATACAGGCCGACATCCACACCGACGACGTGGCATCGAAGCTCGGCGAAGAGGTGTATGACGTGGTGGCCGAGTTTATCGCCTTCACGCCCGAGCACGTGGAGCGCGACATCAGACTGTTCAGCGGCCGCACGCGCCAGTATATGTTCATCAGTTCGGCCTCAGCCTACCAGAAACCCGTGGCCCGCTATCTGATCACCGAAGACACCCCGCTCGACAATCCCTACTGGCAGTACTCGCGCAACAAGCAGGCCTGCGAGGAGCTGCTACATCGGCATGCCCAGGCCACAGGCTTCCCCGTGACCATCGTGCGCCCCAGCCACACCTACTGCGAGCGGTCGATTCCCGTCGCCGTACACGGCAGCCACGGCAGCTGGCAGGTGGTGAGACGCATGATGGAGGGCAAACCCGTCATTATCCACGGCGACGGCAGCTCGCTGTGGACCCTCACCCACAACACCGACTTTGCCCGCGGCTTCTTCGGGCTCATGGGCAACCCGCAGGCCATTGGCGAGACCTTTCACATCACCTCCGACGAGAGCCTCACCTGGAACCAGATCTACGACGCCCTGGCCCAGGCCCTGCATGTGGAGCTGCATGCCTGCTACGTGCCGAGCGAGCTGCTGGCAGCCAGTCCGGCCTACGACCTAACCGGCAACCTGCTGGGCGACAAGGCCAACGCGGTGGTCTTCGACAATAGCAAGCTCAAGCGGGCGGTGCCCGGCTTCAAGGCGCAGGTGGCCTACCGCGATGGTGTGCGCATGGCCCTCGACTATATCCTGCGTCATGAGGAGTGCCAACCCCTCGACCCCGCATTCGACCAATGGTGCGACCGCGTGGTGGCCATCATGCAAGAAGCCAAAGAGAAGATGAGGCACCTCAACCTATGAACAGCAAGGGCCGGACCGTTGTGGCCCAGCCCCGTAAGGTGTCAGATTTCCAAGATCTCATGTGGCGCGTGGACGATGGTCTGCGCGCCGTTGGCTTCGAGAAACGGTATGTCTTTGAAACCCCAGTCCACGCTGATGCAGGGCATCTGGCAGTTGCGTGCCGTCAGGATGTCCACCTCGCTGTCGCCTATGTATACCGCCGTGTCCTTGTCGGCCTGCAGGGCCTCGAGGGCCTTAAGCACCGTGTCGGGTGCGGGTTTCTTGCGCACGCCCTTGGCCTCCTGCTCGCCGATGGCCACGCCCACCAACGCCCCAAAATAGTGGGCACACAGCTTCTTGGTGGCCGGGTCGAGCTTGTTGCTCACCACGGCCACCCGTTTGCCGGCCTGTTGCAGGCGCGTAAGCATGTCGATGATGCCGGGATAGGGTGCCGTGGTATCGAAACCGTGAGCCAGATAATGCTCATCGAAGGTGCTGAGTATTTGTTCAAACTGCGGATGCGCCGTGCCACCAGGCACCGCCCGCTCGATGAGTTTGCGCACGCCGTTGCCCACGAACGCCCGCACTTCCTCTCGCCTGTGTATCGGCAGACCGAAGGCCCTCATGGCATAGTTGGTGCTGGCCGTGAGGTCGTCGAGCGTGTTGAGCAGCGTGCCATCTAGGTCAAAAATATATGTATGGTATCTCATATTGTCGTTGTCGTCAGTCTTTGCCTCCCTTGCCGGCAAAGTCATTCTACAGGCAAAAGTACCCAAAAAACATAGCCTGGCAAAGCATTACGGGTGAAAAAATGTTATCTGCCAGTCAGAGTCGAGCCATCTTTTTGTCTGCCGATACTTTAGACGGGAGTCACCATCCAGAACTCCTGGTGCGTGGTGGGGAGACATATAAAAAAACGAAAGGCAATCCCCCATCTACGGGAATCGCCTTGTATCGAATGAATTTTCTACACTAAAGCTCTAAAAACTGTGAGTCGACAGGGGAGGGACGGTTGTTTTCCATCCATCGGAGTGTCGCAGCCATTGCTGCGTACACCTTCATCGTTGTCTAACTCATCTTTTTACCTTTCTCTTGTTATCCTGTTCCTGTTACCCTGGCGGCAGAGCCCCTTTGGCTCGCCGATTGTCATCTTTCTTCCTATTTACTTACCTATTGAGCTATCCTTTATCCAACAATCTTCTACCTTGCTAATACCTTTCCTGACAATCTTCTACCTATTCTACTAAATACCTAACGTAACAATCTTTTACCTTTCAACTAAATACCTTTCCTGAAAATCTTCTACCTTTTACCTAATACCTTAACTCTACAATCTTTTACCTTTCGACTGAATACCTTATTACTTTGTAATAACTATGTTTCTTACAAACTGTCTCTAACTTTTTTATCTGTTTCAAGCACTCACGTGCTCGTATTATCCTTTTGACGATGCAAAGGTAGGGCTTATTCTGATATGTCGCAACTATTTTATCTGGATTATCTCCAAAATAGGCCCTTTATTGACTTAAATCAACGATTGTGTACGCACACAAGCATAAGTTTACCCCTTTTAGTCATCTTTTATGGCTTTTCTGGCATGACTCCGGTGCCTCTTGACCGATGGCTCATTGCCGGATTGTGGGTGCGCGAACAGGCTATACATGCTGCGCCAAGCCTGCACCGATGTACCCGGAGGACATGACCGGTAGACCGAAGACAGCCACTACGAGAGCTGGTTGGGGGTGAATGTCAACCTCTATCGAATGGAAGCAGAACGTGATTCGAGTGGAAGCAGAACTTACTTCGAGTGGAAGCAGAACTTACTTCGAGTGGAAGCAGAATATGGTTCGAGTGGAAGCAGAAAATGATTCGAACCGAAGCTCTACGACATCTTACCCCTTAGCCAACACCTAACGGCAGAGTATGCGAGACCGGAAGGGTGATGACACGACAATAGAGCAATGAGAAAGACTGGCAGTAAACAAAGATGGAACGGAACATGACATGGACATCCCACCACGAACCCCATCCTTTTCATGGCCGTCACTTCTCACAGGCCTAAGCGGTGGGAACCCACAAAAATGCCCGAGACTGACAGTCTCAGGCACCAGTATAGGGTTTACACCTTATTATATATATCTCAGACGCGTTTATATTTATCTCAGACGCGGCATAAAGTCTTGCTGGCTCATTCGTCCCAGTCGGTCGAATCTGCCGTCACCCATCCTCGCTTGGCCTTGAAGTCGGGCACATCGTATCCGGCGCGATAGTAGGACATGAGTTTCATGTCGAAGATCAGCACCGAGTAAGCGGGAATGTTGGTGCTGCCCGTGGTATTGTAGCCCAGCGTCCAAGGGATATAGACCTCCCACTCGTCGCCAATGTGCATGTTTTGCAGAGCCGTGCTGAAACCATCGGTCAGTGTGCTCACCGCAAACTGTGCAGGCGCAGCCGTCTGTTCGGTAGTTCCGGTAGGCAAGGTCGTGTCAAACTGAAAGCCCTTGCCGTTGCTCGAATACGAGGTCGAGGGCAGCAGCCATCCGGTGTAGTGTACACGCACCGAGTCGGTATAGAGCGGACTTCCCGAGCCTGTGCCCTCGTTGAGCACATGCACCACGATGTAGGCGGTGTTCTCGGTGTGCAGCGAGTCTTCCAAACTCCAGTTTTTGATAATCTTCCAGCTGGTGTCACCTGCGGCGATGCGCTGCGTGGCGTTGGCATAGATCTGGTTCCACTGCGTAGCGTTGTAGTTCTGCCAGTCGGGGTATTCCTCCACCTCGTCGCTGCTCTCCGAGCACGAGGCTAGGAGCCCCAGCAGGGCAACCATACAAAAGGGCAGCAACCGCATACTACGCTTGATGCCATAGATGACACTGTTCTTTCTGATCTGATTCATAGCTGTGGTGTTAAGAGCCGGCACCGCGTGTTGGGGCCGGCTCAATGATGCATTCGTCTCTTTATGCCGAAGGACTCACCCTGTGGTGTGCGCCTCTGCTTACTTGTCGAGGCCGGCAATCTCCTTGCCGAGCTTCTTGAGCACCGAGGTGATGCTCACGCGGTCCTCGATGATTGAGCGCAACTGGTCGATGTCGACGCGCTCCTGCTCCATGGTATCGCGGAAACGCAGCGTCACTTTGTGGTCGTTGGGCGTGTCGTGGTCGACGGTCACGCAGAACGGCGTGCCGACGGCATCCTGCCGACGGTAGCGCTTGCCGATGGAGTCTTTGGGATCGCCATAGTGGGTGTTGAAGTGGAACTTCAGGTCGTCCACGATGGCATGTGCTATCTCGGGCAGCCCGTCCTTCTTGTCGAGCGGGAACACGGCGCACTTCACCGGTGCCAGACACTCCGGCAGCTTGAGCACCACGCGGCTGTCGCCGTTGCCGAGGTCTTCCTCGGTATAGGCATGGCACATCACGCTGAGGAACATACGGTCTACGCCGATCGACGTCTCCACATCGTAGGGCACGTAGCTCTCGTTGGTGTCGGGGTCGAAGTACTTGATGCTTCGGCCACTGTATTTCTCGTGTTGTGAGAGGTCGAAGTTGGTGCGGCTGTGAATGCCTTCCACCTCTTTGAAGCCGAAGGGCATCTTAAACTCGATGTCGGTGGCGGCGTTGGCATAGTGGGCCAGCTTCTCGTGGTCGTGGTAGCGATAGTTGTCGTTACCCATGCCCAGGGCCTCGTGCCAGGCCAGGCGCACCTTCTTCCAGTAGTTGAACCACTTCATCTCGGTGCCGGGCTGGCAGAAGAACTGCATCTCCATCTGCTCAAACTCGCGCATGCGGAACACAAACTGGCGTGCCACAATCTCGTTGCGGAAGGCCTTGCCGATCTGTGCGATGCCGAAGGGCAGCTTCATGCGGCCGGTCTTCTGCACGTTGAGGTAGTTGACAAAGATACCCTGTGCCGTCTCGGGGCGCAGGTAGATCTTGTTGGCGGCATCGGAGAGCGAACCCATCTCGGTAGAGAACATGAGGTTGAACTGGCGCACGTCGGTCCAGTTCTTTGTGCCGCTGATGGGGTCGACGATACCCTCGTCTACGATAATCTGCTTCAGCGCCTCCAGGTCGGGGCCCTGCATGGCTTCGGCATAGCGGGCATGGAGGGCGTCGCGCTTCTTCTGGTGCTCAAGCACGCGGGGGTTGGTCTCGCGGAACTTGGCCTCGTCGAAGCTGTCGCCGAACTTCTTGGCCGCCTTGGCCACTTCCTTCTCGATCTTCTCGTCGTACTTGCCAATCTGGTCTTCGATGAGGTTGTCGGCACGGTAGCGCTTCTTAGAGTCGCGGTTGTCGATAAGGGGGTCGTTGAAGGCATCCACATGGCCGCTGGCCTTCCAGGTGGTGGGGTGCATGAAGATGCTGGCGTCGATACCCACGATGTTCTCGTGGAGCAACACCATCGATTGCCACCAATACTGCTTGATATTGTTCTTGAGCTCCACGCCGTTCTGCCCATAATCGTAGACAGCGGCTAGACCATCATAAATTTCTGAACTGGGGAAGACGAAACCATATTCCTTGCAGTGGCTCACAATCTTCTTGAAAACATCTTCTTGTGCCATGTTTCTTAATTATTACAATTTATATATATCGTGCAAAGGTACTGCTTTTTCGATGATTACTGCCATAACAGAGCGTTAAAATAGAGTAAAATGGCAGGCTGACACGGTAGTTTTTTGACAAAGTAACAGGATAACGAGAAAGCACGCGACAAAGGGCGCAGGCATAAAACGCAACTGTCAACAAACGCCGGAGGAACCGACCAACCGCTCCTGACGCACGACGACAACACAAAGGACACAGGCGCGAAACCTGAAAAAATAAGAGCCAGCGCGGCCACATTTATCAATATTTTTGCGTTTTCCATTTTTTTTTGTACCTTTGAGGCTAAAATCAAGAATAACCCAAATCCTCTTATGGACGACGACAAGACAATAGACCGCGACGACGAGAAGGCTTTTGAGCCGCAAGAGTCCGACACCCCGTCAGCCGACAAGGACGGCGAGCTCGGCGAGGACCTCCATTCCGACTATAAGCCGGCCGACCGCTTCGACGCCTCGGTTGTACACCATCTTTCGGGCATGTACAAGAACTGGTTTCTCGACTATGCCTCATACGTCATCCTCGAGCGTGCCGTGCCGCACATTGAGGATGGCCTGAAGCCCGTGCAGCGCCGCATCCTCCACTCGATGAAGCGCATGGACGACGGCCGATACAACAAGGTGGCCAACATTGTGGGCCATACCATGCAGTTTCACCCCCACGGCGACGCCTCCATCGGCGACGCCTTGGTGCAGCTCGGACAGAAAGACCTGCTCATCGACACCCAGGGCAACTGGGGTAACATCCTCACCGGCGACCGTGCGGCAGCACCGCGATATATTGAGGCGCGCCTGTCGAAGTTTGCGCTCGAGACGGTGTTCAACCCCAAGACCACCGAGTGGCAGCTGAGCTACGACGGCCGCAACAAGGAGCCGGTGACGCTGCCCGTGAAGTTCCCGCTGCTGCTGGCACAGGGCGCTGAGGGCATCGCCGTGGGACTGAGCAGCAAGGTGCTGCCCCACAACTTCAACGAGCTCTGCGAGGCGGCTATCAGCTACCTCAAGGGCGAGCAGTTCCAGCTCTACCCCGACTTCCCCACCGGCGGTGCCATCGACGTGAGCAAATACAACGACGGACAGCGCGGTGGTGTGGTGCGCATACGTGCCAAGATCGAGAAGCTCGACAGCAAGACGCTCGTCATACGCGAGGTGCCGTTCACCAAGACGGCGGCATCGCTGCAAGACTCGATCACCAAGGCCATAGAGAAAGGCAAGATCAAGGCCCGGAGGGTGATCGACATGACGGCCGCACAGGTGGAGATACAGGTGCAGCTGGCTGCCGGCGTGTCGTCAGACAAGACCATCGACGCCCTCTATGCCTTCACCGACTGCGAGATCAACTTGTCGCCCAACTGCTGTGTCATCGAAGACAACAAGCCCGTGTTCCTCACCGTGAGCGACGTGCTGCGCAACAACGTCGACCGCACGATGGGACTGCTGCGCAAGGAACTGCTGATCCGCAAGGGCGAGCTCGAGGAGCAACTCTTCTTCGCCTCGCTCGAGCGCATCTTCATTGAGGAGCGCATGTACAAGGAGCGCAGGTTCGAGACGGCGCCCAACCAAGAGGCCGTGGTGGAGTTTCTTGACGAGAAGTTCACCCCGTTCAAGGAACAGCTCATCCGCGACATCAAGACCGACGACTATCTGCGACTGCTCGAGATCAAGATGCAGCGCATACTGAAATACAGCAAAGACAAGGCCGACCAGCTCATGGTGAAGATCAAGGCCGAGATTGAGGGCATAGACCACGACCTGGCCCACATGACCGACGTGACCATCAGCTGGTACCGGCACCTGAAGGATACCTACGGCACCGCCCACCCGCGGCTGACCGAGATACGCAGCTTCGACACCATCGAGGCCACCACCGTGGTGGAGGCCAACGAGAAACTGTATATCAACCGCCAGGACGGATTTATCGGCACGGGACTCAAGAAAGACGAGTTTGTGTGTAACTGCTCGGACATCGACGATGTCATCATCTTCTACCGCGACGGCAAGTACAAGATTATCAAGGTGGCCGACAAGATCTTTGTGGGCAAGAACATCATCTGGCTGCAGGTCTTCAAGAAAAACGACAGCCGCACCATCTACAACGCCGTGTACCGCGACGGAAAGCAGGGGCAGTATTTCATCAAGCGCTTCAATGTGACGAGCATGACGCGCGACCGCGAATACGACCTCACGCAGGGCACGCCGGGCTCGCGCGTGCTCTACTTTACCGCCAACCCCAACGGCGAGGCCGAGGTCATCAAGGTGACGCTCGACCCCGATCCCAACAAGCGCAAGCAGAACATATTCCTGGAGAAAGACTTCTCTGACATTGCCATCAAGGGGCGCATGGCCAAGGGTAACCTGCTGTCGAAGAAGAGCATACACCGCATCACGCTCAAGAGCCGCGGACACTCGACACTGGGCGGACGCAAGGTGTGGTTCGACCCCGACGTGCGACGCATCAACTACGAGGAGCACGGACGGCTGCTGGGTGAGTTCAACGACGGCGACAACATCCTGGTGGTGCTCGACAACTGCGAGTTCTACATCACCGACTTCGATCCCAACAACCATTTCGAGCCGAACATCAAGATCATCGAGAAGTGGGATCCCGACAAGGTATGGACGGTGGTGCTCTTCGACGCCGACAACGAGGGCTACCCCTATCTCAAGCGGTTCCTTATGGATGCCGGGCGCAAGCACCAGAACTATCTGGGCGACAACCCCAACAGCCAACAGCTGCTGCTCACCGACACACCTTACCCGCTCATCCGCGTGACCTTTAAGGATGCCGACGCCACTCGCCCGCCGATGGACATCGACGCCGAGAGTTTCATTGGCGTGAAGGGCTTCAAGGCCAAGGGCAAGCGCATCACCACCTGGCATGTGGGGCAGGTGGAGGAGTTGGAGCCCGTCAGACAGCCGGAGCCGGAGAGCGACGCGGAAGGCGATGCGACCGACGACGGCGGGCAGGATGAGAACCTCGACCCGGATGCTGGCAAGACACAGCAGCAGGTCATCGACGAGATTACCGGGCAACTCAGTCTCTTCCCCGATAACGACCACGAATAATGACTGCAAGAATCGACATCAGGAAAGTGCTGGCCGTGGCTCTGATGCTCACGGCGGCCACACTGGCCAGGGCACAGGCCGACTCTACCCGCCAGCGTGTATGGCAGCAGGAGCGGGCCAGCCTGTTCGCCATCAGTCATGTAGATGTCCTCGACACCTACCTCTCGCAGGAGAAGTTCAAGGGGACGGAGTTGCGCTATCTCTCGCAGTCGCGCAAGCAACGGCAGGGCAGCCGTGTGTCGCGCGAGACGATGCACCAGTTCATGGTGTCGACGGCGGGCACGCGCGGCAACAGCAATTCGCTGCTCTCGGCCATGTATAACCTGAAGTTCGGCTGGCTCTACGACTGGCAGCTGCACAACGACGGCCTGACGCTCCGCCTGGGCGGACTGATCGACGGCACCCTGGGCGGCACCTACAACACGCGCAACTCCAACAACCCGGCCCAGGCACGCATCGCCCTGTCTGTCGACCCCGCGGCCCGGCTCACATGGCGGTTCCGCATCCGCAACCATCCCCTCGCCGTTCGCTACGAGGCATCGTCGCCGCTGGCAGGACTGGCCTTCTCGCCCAACTACGGGCAGTCGTACTACGAGATCTTCACGCAGGGAAACTACGACCACAACATCGTCTTTACCTCGCTTTTCAACGCTTTGCAACTGCACCACATGCTCATGCTCGACTTCCGTCTGTGGCGCACCACCTTCAGCCTGGGTTATTTGGGCGACCTGCGACAGATGAAAGCCAACGACTTGAAATACCATCAGTACACGCACGGCATTGTGCTGGGATGGCGACTATGACGTCTCTGGGCACCGAACGCACCACCCACCCTTGGTCTACGCATCGCGCCCGCATCCTGCCAAATCTCCTTCATCCTACTTTTTTCGATCATTCACTATGTCCAGACTCACATTTATCTATTCGCTGCTCATCCTCTTCCTCGCATCCTCGTGCGTCGACGAGACAGAATTTGCCAATCACCCCCACGGCAATTTCGAAGCCCTGTGGAAGATTATGGACGAGCACTACTGTTTCTTCGACGAGAAGGGTGTCGACTGGGACGAGGTGCATGCACGCTACAGCAGGCAGGTGGATGCAGGGATGACCGACAGCCAGATGCTTGAAGTGTTTGCTAATATGTTGTCTGAACTGAAGGACGGGCACGTCAACCTCTATACGTCATTCGACATGGGCCGCTATTGGGGCTACCACGAAAACTACCCCAGCAACATCAGTGACACGCTCATCAACAAGTATCTGGGCACCGACTACAAGATAGCGAGCGGACTGCGCTACCGCATCCTCGACGACAACATCGGCTACATCAGATGCACCACGTTCAACACCACCTTCGGCGCCGGCAACCTGGATGAGATTCTCTTTTACCTGCAGCCTTGCCTCGGCATCATCATCGACCTACGCGATAACGGCGGCGGAATGCTGACCTCGGCAGAGACGCTGGCTGCACGATTCACCAATAAGGAGATTACCGTGGGCTATATGCAGCACAAGACAGGCAAGGGACACAACGACTTCTCAGAACTGCAGGAGCAGCGACTGAAACCCAGCAGCGGCATCAGGTGGCAGAAGCCGGTAGTGGTGCTCACCAACCGACAGGTGTTCTCGGCTGCCAACGAGTTTGTGAAATATTTGAAGTGCTGCCCCAAGGCCACCATCATCGGCGACAAGACAGGCGGCGGGGCAGGGCTGCCCTTCTCGAGCGAGCTGCCCAACGGCTGGAGTGTGCGCTTCTCGGCGTGTCCCATGTACGACCAGGACAAGCAGAGCACCGAGGGCGGCATCGACCCTGACATCAATGTAGGACTGACGGTCCAGGATTATCTCCACGGGTGGGACACCATCATAGAGAGGGCACGCAGGTATATCGCACAAAACCCATAACGCTCACACCAAAGCAAAAGCACCCTAAAACCATACAACCATCACCTTAAACAATAATTCTACATGAATCCGTTTGCACCATACATCTCCGAAAGACTCAACATCCGACTGCCACAGGTGGAGGCTACGCTCGACCTGCTCGATGCCGGATGCACCATCCCCTTCATCAGCCGTTACCGCAAGGAGGCCATCGGCAACCTCGACGAAGTGCAGGTGGCGGCCATCAGCGACTTCAACGACAAGCTCAAGGAGCTGCAGAAACGCAAGGACACCATCCTCAAGACGATCGAAGAGCAAGGAAAACTCACCGACGAACTGCGCCAACGCATTGTAGCGTCGTGGAATGCCACGGAGCTGGAAGATATCTACATGCCCTTCAAGCCCCGCCGGCGCACCCGTGCCCAGGTGGCGCGAGAGCAAGGACTTGAGCCGCTGGCATTGCTCATCATGAAGCAACGGGAGCTACACCCCGAGCAGGTGGCCCGCGCATACGCCAATGACGACGTGACCGACGTGGCCATGGCGCTGAAGGGAGCGCAGGACATCATCGCCGAGACCATCAGCGAGGATGAAGGTAGCAGGCAGAACGTGCGCAGCGTGTTCAGGCGCGAGGCCACCATCACCTCAAGGGTGATCACCAAGATGAAGGATGAGGAACAGGCACAAAAATACTCCGACTACTTCTTCTTCAGCGAAGAACTGCGCCGCTGCTCCTCACACCGCCTGCTGGCCATGCGCCGAGGCGAAGACGAGGGCATCCTGCGGGTGAGCATCACGGCCGACGACGAGACGTGCATCGAACGCCTCAAGCGCCACTATGTGCATGGCAACGGTCCTTGCCAGACACTCATGGGCGAGGCCGTGGAGGATGCCTACAAACGACTGATACGCCCCTCGATGGAGACGGAGTTTGCCGCACTGAGCAAGGAGAAGGCCGACGACGAGGCTATCAAGGTGTTCAAAGAGAACCTCAGGCAGCTGCTACTCGCCGCCCCGCTGGGCCAGAAGCGGGTGATGGGTGTTGACCCCGGCATTCGCACTGGCTGCAAGGTGGTGGTGCTCGATGCCCAGGGAAACCTGCTCTTCCACGATGTGGTATTTGCCGTGGGACACAAGGCCGACAATGCCGGAGCAGGCAGCAAGTCGCCCCGGCAACGCTTCGAGGAGATTGCGAAGAAGTATCAGGTGGAGGCCATCGCTGTGGGCAATGGCACGGCATCGCGCGAGACGGCCGATATCCTGCGCCAGCTCAAGGATGTCCCCACCTACGTGGTGAGCGAGGACGGAGCCAGCATCTATTCGGCCTCCGACATCGCCCGCGAGGAGTTTCCCGACCAGGATGTCACCGTGCGCGGTGCCGTGAGCATCGGCCGACGACTGATGGACCCCTTGGCCGAACTCGTGAAGATTGACCCGAAGAGCATCGGCGTAGGACAATATCAGCACGACGTGGACCAGGCCAAGCTCAAGCACAGCCTCGACCAGACGGTGCAGCTGTGCGTCAACTCGGTGGGCGTGAACGTCAATACGGCCAGCAAGCATCTGCTGACCTATGTCAGTGGGCTTGGACCGGCTCTGGCCCAGAACATCGTCGACTACCGCAAGGAACACGGTGCCTTCACTGCCCGCACCCAGCTGAAGAAGGTGCCGCGTCTGGGGCCTGCCGCCTTCCAGCAGTGTGCCGGCTTCCTGCGCATTGCCAATGCCGGCAACCCGCTCGATGGCAGTGCCGTACACCCAGAGCGCTACGGCATCGTGGAGCAGATGGCCCGCGACTGCGGATGCCAGGTCACCGACCTGATGAGCAATCCTGAGTTGCGCAAGCAAATCAACATACAGCACTATGTCACACAGGAGGTGGGACTGCCCACCCTGCAGGACATCATGCAGGAACTCGAGAAACCGGGCCTCGACCCACGTGACAAGATCGAGACCTTTGAGTTCGACCCAAGGGTGAAGACACCCGATGACCTGGTACCGGGCATGGAACTGCCGGGCATTGTGACCAACATCACCAACTTTGGTGCATTTGTCGACATCGGCGTGCATCAGGACGGACTCGTACACATCTCGCAACTGGCCAACCGCTACGTCAAAGATCCCAACGACGTGGTGAAGCTGCACCAGCATGTCAGGGTGAAGGTCATCGAGGTAGACCGGCGCCGTCATCGCATCTCCCTGACCATGAAATTCCAGTAAGTTTTCTATTAATTCATCATGAATTAGAAATTTAATGTGTATCTTTGCACCCCAGATGCGCCTGTGGCGAAATTGGTAGACGCGCTAGACTTAGGATCTAGTTGTTTACGCAGTGCAGGTTCGAGTCCTGTCAGGCGCACACCTTAGAATAGCAAGAAATGGGTTATTTGGTTGGTTCACAACTATTTAACCCATTTGCCGTTTTTGGACATTTTTGGTTTTAGGCCACATTTAGGTCACAATAGCACCCTTTTATAATAGAGTAGATGTGGGGATTTCTCCCCAGCACCTCTCATTGCACCGTACGT
>CAZBQA010000067.1:0-13241 GCA_964493905.1 uncultured Prevotella sp. | reverse complement strand
CAAGTTGTTTTGTGCATTGCATACCCAAGATGGCGTAAAGACCTCGGCCATATCTTTTGTTCGTCCTATCTGTTCCCCCCTTGTTTTCAAGGCACGAGGACGAATCACCATGCCATGCTCACCTATAATATGGGCCGTAGTAATAAGGTCAAGATATTGAAAGCCTTGTCCTAATCCGGCATAGCTATCAGTAGCCCAGAAGATATTTTGCTGGGTAGTGTGGTCCTTCAGCAAGGTTTCCAGAATTTCAGGATATTGCCGGAAGAAAACCGTTTCACTGATGTCAGCTTGATGTTGCATTTATGGCTTACTAATATAAAGTTTGGCAAAGATACAAATTCTTTCCAAAAATGGGTTGAAAATAATCAGAAAGTTCCTTATGGTCTATCCAGAAATCTCTTTATCTCCAACATCATAGTGTCCACTCCTTTTATTTTTCTTTTAATAGCAGTCGGAACTGGATTATGTAGAATGTTTATGCCCACCACCTGTACCAGTTGGCGCAACTCAGCTATCTGTTGCTTGCAGACTCACTCGTTCACTGCTTAATCTTTAATAAAATACTGCTTCAATACAGTGTTTGCCCAACGACGGAACACCACACCTCTACTACTTTTTGCACGATAGCCCAGTGATGTAACCATTTCCAGATTATAGTATTCTACTTGATAGGTTTTTCCATCAGCAGCAGTTGTCGCAAATTTTGCGACAACTGACAAAATGCCCTCCTGTTCTTCCTTTAATGTAGTGTTGATATCGTTCTCGATGGTCTTTAACGCTGGGTAGTTACTGCGCCCGACATGCGTTTCAACGCCTCGGCCAGAGATGCCACTACTTGCTCAGTTTCTTGAGCCGACGCTTTGCCTCGGGAATGTCGGGACAGAGCTTGAGCGCCTTCTCGTAGTTGTGGATGGCCGCCTGCTTCATGCCCTCGCGCTCACATTCGCGCCCCATCACCACATATTCTACGGCCAGCTCTTTCAGAAACTCGGCATTGCGCTTGGCCTCGGCCTTGAGTCGTTCGATCTCGCCGCGCTGGCGGTTGATGATGTCGAGCTTGCGGCGGATATAACGCCGGGGCACAGGCTTCTCGATGTCGTAACGACTGTGGATGGCCAGGAAGAAGGCATCGAGGGCCGCCTGCATGTCGCCACGGTCGAAGGCCTGCACGGCATCCCAGTATTCCTTGTCGGCCTTCGACTGCTTGAGGGCGGTGTTGATGATGCCCTCGTCGTTGTAATGCTTGGCAAAGTTGAGCACCTCGGCGCGCACGAAGACGTCGTTACGACGGATGGGGTCTTGGAGCTCGATGCCCTCGAGCGAGGTGCAGCGTGAGAGCGCCACGTAGGTCTGTCCGCCGGCGAAGACGCCGCCGGTGAAGTCGATCTTCACGTGGCTGAAGGTCAGTCCCTGGCTCTTGTGTACGGTGATGGCCCATGCCAAGCGGATGGGAAACTGCGTGTAGGTGCCCAGCTCCTCCTCCTCGATCTTCTTCTCGGTCTCGTTGAAGGTATAGCGCACGTTGCTCCACACCTCGCGCTCCACATCCAGCTCGCGGCCGTCCTCGGTGCGCACGTAGATGCGGTCGTGGCTGTCGTCGTCGAAACCGATGACGGTGCCCAGCGTGCCGTTGACCCACCGGTGGTCCATGTCGTTCTTGACGAAGAGCACCTGTGCCCCCACCTTGAGCAGCAGCTCCTGCGGCGTGGGCAGGCTGGTCTCGGGAAACTCGCCGCGGATGACGCCCTTGAACATCTCCGTCTCGCCCGGCAGGTCGGCGAGCTTGCGGGTGTTGATATAGTCTACCGTGTCGCGACGCGAGGAGAGGGTGATGGTGAGCTGGTGGGTTGGTGGGTTGGTTTGTTGGTGGGCTGGTGGGTTGGTGGGGTCTACGCGACTGTTGAGCAGGGCGAGGTCGCGGTCTGACACCTGTGAGGTGCGTATGCGGTCGAGGATGCCGATGAACAGCGGGTCAGACTGTCGATACACCTTGCGCAGCTCGATCGACACGAGCTGCATCTGTCTGAACACCATGGCATCGAAGAAGAAGGCCGAATTGTAAAAAGGCAGGAGGAGCTGCCGGTCGTCCTCCTTCACCACGGGCTCGAGCTGGTAGATGTCGCCCACGAGGAGGAGCTGCTTGCCTCCGAAGGGCTCGCGCATGTTGTGGCTGTAGACACGCAGCACCTTGTCGATGAAGTCGATGATGTCGGCACGCACCATGCTGATCTCGTCGATGATGATGAGCTCCAGCTCGCGAATGACCTTGATCTTGTCGCTGTTGTAGCGCAGCACCTTGCGGATGTTGCGCGGAGAGAACTGCACGTCGTTGGGCAACAAGGGATGGAAGGGCAGCTTGAAGAAGCTGTGGAGCGTGGAGCCACCGGCATTGATGGCGGCGATGCCCGTGGGGGCGAGGATGACGTGCTTCTTCTTGGTGTGGGCGGCGATATAGCGCAGAAAGGTAGACTTACCCGTGCCTGCCTTGCCGGTGAGGAAAAGCGAGCGGCGGGTAAACTGTATGATCTGGAGCGCTTGCTGCAGCTCGGGGTTCTCTAGATCAATTCTATCTTCGGCCATAGGTGCTGACGTACAAAACGGTTGGGGATGAAGAGGAGTGATGAGGGTGGCAACTGTTGTTTGCCAGCCTCACCACTCCATCAGGGTTAGGGCATTGCAGAAGATTACAGGTCGTCGAAGTTGACGGTCTCTTCTGTCTTGCGTTTCTTCTCGGGTTTCTTCTCTGCGGGCTTGGGCTCGGTGGCCTTAGTCTGCTCGGACTTCGTGACCGCCGGTGATGACTGCTCGATGGGGTTGCCGTCCTCGTCGAGGATAATCTCCTCGTTGGTCACCACGGTGCTGTCGCGGCGCGTGGTGTCGCGATGCACCACCGGCACATAACTGTTACAGATATACATGCTCTGCGTGATGTTGTCGTCCTTGGGCTTGTCGAACTTGCCGTGGTACTTGTTGAAGGCGGGGTCGCCCAGCACGGCCTGCATAAAGTAGCCCGTGATGGGCAGTGCCGTGCGCGAGCCTTGTCCCAGCGCGCCGGTACGAAAGTGTATGCTGCGGTATTCGCCGCCCACCCATGCGCCGGCCACGAGGTTAGGACTGACGCACATGAACCAGGCATCGGAATGGTTGTTCGACGTACCGGTCTTGCCGCCAAACTCCGTGTCGTGGTAGTTGCCCACATAGCCCCAGAGGCTCTGGCTGGTGCCGCCCGGCTCGCGCATGCCGCCCTGCAGCAGCTGCTGCATGAGGAAGGCACTCTTGTAGGGTATCACCTGCTCGGCCACACTCTGGTCAAGATACACCTCCTTGCCGTCCTTGTCGACGATGCGCGTCACGAGCACGGGCTCATGGTGCTTGCCGTTATTGGCCACGGTGCAGTAGGCGTTGGTCATCTCAAGCAGGTTCACATCGCTGGAGCCCAGGGCCAGCGACGGTGCGTCTTCGAGCGGGCTCTTGATGCCCATGGCCTCGGCCGTGGCGATGATGCGCTTGATGCCCATCTCCTGGCCCAGACGCACGGCCACCGAGTTGATACTCTTGGCGAAGGCACTCTTCAAGGGGATGGAGTCGCCCGTGAAGTAGCCGTTGGCATTGCCCGGCGTCCAGGTGGTCATCTCGTTCTTCTTCTTGTCGAAGACCTGCATCGAGATATACTCGTCGCGGCGTTTGTCACAGGGTGTCAGGCCTTGGTTCATAGCCTCGGTGTAGACAAAGAGCTTGAAGGTGGAGCCCGGCTGGCGCTCGGCCGTCACCTTGTCGTATTTCCACGACTTGAAGTCGATGTCGCCCACCCAGGCCTTCACGGCACCGGTCTGCGGCTCCATGGCCACCATAGCGCAGTGCATGAAGGTGACCATGTACTTGATGGAGTCTTCGGAGGTCATCTCCTTAGTCACCGTGCCCTTATCGTAGTCGAACACCTTGACAGGATGTTTCCACTCCTTATAATAATAGCGTATCGAGTCGGGGTTGTTGGGGAACCGCTGCTGCAGGGCCTTGTAGAACGGCTGACGCTCGGCAATCTGGTCAATGAAACGGGGAATGGGATTGCCGTTCTCGTCGCGCCACGGCTCCTGCCTGAGCCAGTTGGAGTTTTGGTTGCGGTAGATGCTCCAGTGGTTATTGAAGTTCTGCTGCACCTGTTTCATCTGTTTGAGGGCCGCCTCCTCGGCATATTTCTGCATGCGGGTGTCGATGGTGGTGTAGATCTTCAGACCCGAGCTGTAGAGGTCGTAGCCGTTGTCATCACACCAGGGCTTGAGGTAGTTAGCGATGGCCTCACGGAAATACATGGCCTGACCGTCGTAGTTCTCCTCGACCTTGAAGTGAAGGTCGATGGGCAGCTGCTTGAGCGAGTCGCACACCTGCCGCGAGAGGTCGCCGTGGGTGACCATGTTCTCCAGCACGGTGTTGCGGCGGCGTTTGCTGTTCTCGGGATTCGACTTGGGGTTGTAGAGCGTGGTGGCCTTGAGCATACCCACCAGCACGGCGGCCTCTTGGGTGGTGAGGTCTTTGGGCGTGGTGTCGAAATAGGTCTTGGCCGCCGTCTTGATGCCGTAGGCGTTGGAGCCGAAGTCGACGGTGTTGGCATACATCGTGAGGATCTCCTGCTTGTTGAACACCGTCTCGAGCTTGGTAGCGATGATCCACTCCTTGCTCTTGACGATGAGAATCTTGAGGCCGGGAATCTTGCCCAGCAGGCCTGTGGAGTATTGCGACCGCACCCTGAACATGTTCTTGGCCAGCTGCTGCGTGATGGTGGAGGCACCTCGACCGTCGTGATGCAGGGCAGCATCCTTCACGGCACCCAGGATGCCCACAAAGTCGACGGCCAGTCCGCGTGGACGACTGAAGTAACGCTCGTCCTCGGTGTCGATGAGGGCCTTGAAGAAGGCGGGGTTGACCTCATCAAACTTCACCGGCGTGCGGTTCTCGTTGAAGTATTTGCCTATGAGCTTGCCGTCGGCACTGTAGATCTCAGAGGCCTGCGAGGTCTGGGGATCCATGATTCCCGAGAAGTAGCCGGGACTCTTGCCGAAAAGCCAGAACAGGTTGATGTCGACGGCACCGAGGTAGAGGATGAAGGCCACGATACACGAGACGAAGCCTATCAGCAGTTTGGTGTACCATGCACGTCCACGATACAGGTTCTTGTACCAGGGCCAGAAGCCACGTGCCTTGCGCCACAGCCAGCCGAAGATCTTTTTGAGTACTTTCATTGTCGTCTGTTGTTTTGATGTCCTCTGCAATAGGCTGCTATGTCCACGACGTCGTGACACGGCCTTATGACAGAGGCATAATATCATACAAAAATACGAAATAAGTCAGTCACAGCCTTTGAATGTCGATATAATTTAAGATATCTTCAATGTTGTCGGGCGAAAACCATCTGATGCGCTCGTCTTTCTTGAACCAAGTGAGCTGCTTGCGCATGTATCGGCGACTGTTCGACTGGATTTGCCGCACGGCCTCATCGCGGTCGATGGTGCCGCCGAACCAGGCAAACATCTCCTTGTAACCCACGGTGTTGAGCGAGTTGAGCCCGCGTAGCGGATACACGCGGTGGGCCTCCTCCTCCAGTCCCTGCGCCATCATCTCCAGCACACGGGCATTGATACGTTCGTAGAGCTCCTCGCGCGGACGGCTGAGCCCCACCTTCACGATGCGGAAAGGCCGTTGCCTGCGGCTGTTGGTGCGGAAGGAAGTGTAGGTCTTGCCCGTCATGTGGCAGATTTCCAGAGCATGCACCACGCGGCGGGGGTTCTGCCGGTCGACCACCTGCCAATGCTCGGGGTCGAGGTGCTTCAGCTCGTCGACCAGGGCGGGCAGACCCTCCTCGGCCAGCCGTCGTTTCATCACTTCACGGGTATGGTCGTCGACGGTGGGGATGTCGTCGATGCCGTCACACACCGCATCGATATACATCATGCTGCCGCCGGTCATCAGCGCCACGTCGTGTACCACACCGTCCTCGGCCCTGCCGGCATAGAGGTCATCGAGCAGACGCAGCACGTCCTGCTCGTACATCGAGGCACTGTAGTAGTCGTCGAGGCGATGGGTACCCACAAAGTAATGCTTCACACGCTGCTGTTGTGCCGCTGTGGGGGCAGCGGTGCCAATGGGAATCTCGGCGAAAATCTGCCGCGAGTCGGCATTGATGATGGGCACACAGAGATGCCGGGCCACCTGCAGGCAGAGCTCAGTCTTGCCCACCCCGGTGGGGCCCAGGATGACAACGAGGGTTTTCATGACAAAGGTATGATGTTACAGTGGGTAATGGGCATGGCTACAACAGAAGCGCGGAAAGCGGGGAAAATAAAAAAGGCTATGTCAGCGGCCGGAAATCATGACTTTCCGGGCCAAGAGACATAGCCTTGAAGAGAATGTTTATCGTATGATGCCACGTTTTGACGCGGACACAAAGTCAATGATATACTGAATCTCGGGCGTGATCTGGAGGTTGTTCTTGATCTCCTGGATACCCTCAGCAATGATACCCTTGCTGTAGAGCAGGCGGTAGGCCTCGTGAATGAGGTCGATGAGCTCGTTGCTGAAACCCCTGCGGCGCAATCCCACCAGGTTGATGCCGGCATAGCGGATGGGCTCCTTGCCGGCGATGATATAGGGAGGGATGTCCTGACTGAAACGGCTGCCGCCCTGGATCATCACATATCCGCCGATGCGGCAGAACTGATGACAGAGCACGGCGGCGCTGATAATGGCATTGTCGTCGATGGTCACCTCGCCGGCAAACTTGGTGGAGTTGCCGATAATGAGGTTGTTGCCCAACACACAGTCATGGGCCACGTGCATGTTCTCCATGAGCAGGCAGTTGCTGCCCACACGGGTGAAGCCCTTCGACGCCGTACCTCTTGAAATGGTGACGTTCTCACGAATGCTGTTGTTGTCGCCCACCTCGCAAAGGGTGTCCTCGCCCCTGAACTTCAAGTCCTGCGGCTTGGTGGCGATGCTGGCACCGGGAAAGAACTCATTGCCGTTGCCGATACGGGCACCGTAGTTGATGGTCACGCTGTTCTGCAGCACGTTGTTGTCGCCCAACACGGTGTTGCGGTCGATGTAGCAGAACGGACCGATGATATTATTGTCTCCCAACTTGGCCTCCGGGTGAACGAAGGCCATCGGACTGATTTGATTCATAGTTGTTATTTGTTCTTGATGATTTGCGCGGTGAACGTGGCCTCGGATACGACATGGTCGCCGACGAAGACATAGCCTTTCATCGAGCTGATGCCGTGACGCACCGGACCAAGCAGTTCGACGCGGAAGAGGAGTGTGTCGCCGGGCACCACCTTATGGCGGAACTTCACGTCGTCGATCTTCAGGAAGTAGGTCGACCAGTGCTCAGGCTCCTCGAGCTGGCTCAGCACCAGCAGGCCGCCACACTGTGCCATGGCCTCTACCTGGAGCACACCGGGCATCACCGGCTCGTTGGGGAAGTGGCCCACGAAGAAGGGCTCGTTGGCCGTGACGTTCTTCACACCCACAATGCTTGTGGCACCCATGGCCACCACCTTGTCGACCAGCTGCATGGGATAGCGATGCGGCAGCAGCTGACGGATGCGCTCATTGCTCATCAGCGGCTCGTCGTTGGGGTCGTAGATGGGCGCCTGTATCTCGTGTTTGCGGATCTCCTTGCGCATGAGCCGCGCAAACTTGTTGTTGATGGTATGGCCGGGCCGGGTGGCGATGATACGGCCCTTGATGGGCTTGCCGATGAGGGCCATGTCGCCGACGATGTCAAGCAACTTATGACGCGTACACTCGTTGTCCCACATCAGGGGTTTATTCTGGATGTAGCCAATCTTCGTAGCATCCATGTGCGGCACCTTCAGCAAGTCGGCCAGCTTGTCGAGCTTGTCCTGCTCCACCTGACGCTCGTAGATCACAATGGCGTTGTTGAGGTCGCCGCCCTTGATGAGGTTGGCCTCAAGCAGGGGCACGATGTCGCGCACGAAGACGAAAGTGCGGGCCGGGGCAATCTCGGTAGCAAAGCTCTTGATGTTGTCGAGAGTGGCAAACTGACTGCTCACAAACTTAGACTGGAACGAACACATGGCCGTGATGGAGAAGTCCTGGTCGGGCAGGATGGTGATGCACGACCCCGTGGCTTCATCGCGTACCTCGATCTTCTTGCGGATGATATAATAGTCTTTGGGTGCCGTCTGCTCCACGATGCCCACCTCGTTGATCTTGTCGACATACATGGCTGCCGAACCGTCGAGGATGGGAAACTCGGGACCGTTGACCTGGATGAGACAGTTGTCGATGCCCAGGGCATAGAGTGCCGACATGCCGTGCTCGATGGTCGACACACGGATATCGCCCTTATGCAACACGGTGCCACGCTGGGTGTCGCCCACGTTCTCGGCCACGGCGTCGATGATGGGCTGGCCTTCCAGGTCGATGCGCTGGATCTTGTATCCCGTGTTTTCGGGGGCCGGGTTGAAGGTCACTGTGAGGCTCAGGCCCGTGTGAAGGCCCTTGCCGAAGAGCGAGAAACTTCCGCCAAGTGTAAGTTGTTTTGCAGTATCCATTATTGGTGTTGTTGATTCTTTTTGAGCTCCTCAACCTCCTTCTGGAGAGCGTTGAGTTGCTGGTACAGGTCGGGCAGTTTCTGGAACAGGGCCTGACTCTTGAAGAACGGCACACGCTGCATGGGCGGTGTGCCGATGAGTGTCTGGTTGCTCTTCACCGAGCTGGGGACACCCGACTGCGCGCCCAGGAACACCTGGTCGCCGATGGTGATATGACCCGACACGCCCACCTGGCCGCCGAACATGCACCACTGCCCCACCTTCGTGGAGCCTGCGATGCCCACCTGGGCCGACATGACGGTGTTCTCACCGATGTCGGTGTTGTGCGCTATCTGCACCAGGTTGTCGAGCTTCACGCCCTTGCGCACAACGGTGGCACCCATCGTCGAGCGGTCAACGCAGGTGTTGGCTCCAATCTCCACGTCGTCCTCGATCTTCACGATGCCAATCTGGGGAATCTTGTCGTAGCCAGTATGCTCATTGTTGGGCGCAAAGCCAAAGCCATCGGCACCGATGACGCTGCCCGAATGGAGAATTACCCTGTTGCCCACCACACAGTCGTGGTAGATGCTCACCTGGGGATAGATGATGCAGTCGGCCCCCACCTTCACATTGTCGCAGAGGGTGGCATGAGGGTACACCTGCGTGCCGTCGCCCACCTCCGCGCCGTCGCCCACATAGGCGAAGGCACCGATATAGACGTTCTGGCCCACCTTGGCCGACGACGAGACGAAAGCCAACGGGTCGATGCCCGTCTTGCGGGGCCTCGTCGACTCATAGAGCTGCAGCAGACGAGCCACGCAGTCGCGGGCGTTCTTCACCCTGATGACCGTGGCCTTCACCGGACGGTCGAGAGTGATGCTCTCGTCGACGAGGACGATGGACGATTGGGTTTCGTAAATATAATTGATATACTTGTCGCTAGCAAGGAAGGATATTGCTCCGGGAACGCCCTCCTCTATCTTCGCGAAGGTATGTACGCTGGCGTTGCCGTCACCTTCAACCTTACCTTGGATGAGCTGGGCAATTTGGTTTGCGGTAAATTCCATTTTTCTCAATCAGATTGAACATTTCTGCAAATATAGTAATTTATTTCTTAACCGATAAGAAATAAATACATATTTTGTTCTAAATAGACCATTATTGCATACTTATTGCACAGTATAGCAATAGGTGTGAAACAAAAAAGTAACGCTTCCGAAATACGGCCACAGGGGAAGCGAAACGCCCTCAGGCCTGTATTTTCGACAGCTCGGCGGCCATCTCCTGCTGCAGTTCGCGCGCCTTCTGGGCGGCCACCTCAGCAAAGTCGGTGCCGTTGCTGGCATAGATGATGCCACGGCTAGAGTTGACCAGCAACCCGCAGTCGCGGGTCATGCCATAGCGGCACACCTCCTGCAGGCTACCGCCCTGTGCGCCCACGCCGGGCACGAGCAGGAAATGCGCGGGGGCCACCCTGCGGATGTCCTTGAACATCTCGCCCTGCGTGGCACCCACCACATACATCATGTTGTCGGCATTGCCCCACTGCTGGCTCACGCGCAGCACCTTCTCGAAGAGGCGCTCGCCCTCGGCGTCGGCCGTGAGCTGGAAGTCGTGCGAGCCCTTGTTGGAGGTCAGGGCCAGCAGCACCACCCATTTGCCCTCGTAGGCAAGGAAGGGCGTCACGCTGTCCTCGCCCATGTAGGGGGCCACGGTGAGCGCGTCGAGGTTGTATTCCTCGAAGAACGTACGGGCATACATCGTCGACGTGTTGCCGATGTCGCCGCGCTTGGCGTCGGCGATGATGAAATGCTGGGGATAGAACTTCTTGAGGTAGGCGATGGTGCGCTCGAAGGCGGCCATGCCCTTCAGGCCCATGCTCTCGTAGAAAGCCAGGTTGGGTTTGTACGACACACAGTAGGGTGCCGTGGCATCGATAATCTGCTTGTTAAACTCGAAGATAGGGTCATCCGCGGTGAGCAGGTGCTCGGGAATCTTACGGATATCGGTATCCAGGCCCACGCAGAGAAACGTCTGCTTCTTAAAAATCTGTTCTATTAACTGTTCACGATTCATGATGTTTGTTCTTCTTATGATAATAACGTCTGCCTAACTCGCATAGTAGGGCACCCGTCACGATGCCGCAGAGGGTTTGGGTATCGTCGCTCATCGGTATGACCAGCGACACGAGCCATATCAACAGCTGGCCCGAAGCAAAGGCAAGTATCGCCCAGCCCAGCTGTTTGATTTGCTTCCTCTTCCATAGCTGATAATCGGAATGGTGCGTCATAGGCTGAAGGACTAAAGTTCGTTCTCCTTAAGTTTCTCTGCATTCTCGGCCACGGTGAGCGCGTCGATCATCTCCTGGATGTTACCGGCCATGAAGCCCTGCAGGTCGTGGGTGGTGAAGCCGATGCGATGGTCGGTGACACGTCCCTGCGGGAAGTTGTAGGTACGGATTTTCGCACTGCGGTCGCCCGTCGACACCAGACTCTTGCGTCGGTTGGAGATGTCGTCGATGTATTTCTGGTGCTCGTGGTCATATATATAGGTATAGAGACGGCTCAGTGCCCGCTCCTTGTTCTTGGGCTGATCGCGCGTCTCGGTACACTCGATGAGAATCTCCTCCACCTCGCCGGTGTTGGGGTTCTTCCACGGGTAGCGCAGGCGCACGCCCGACTCCACCTTGTTGACGTTCTGTCCGCCGGCACCGCTCGAACGGAAGGTGTCCCACTTGATGTCGCCCTCGTTGATGTTCACCTCAAACTTGTCGGCCTCGGGCAGCACGGCCACCGTGGCCGCCGAGGTGTGCATACGTCCCTGGGTCTCGGTGGCAGGCACACGCTGCACGCGGTGTACGCCACTCTCATATTTCAGCACGCCATACACGCTGTCGCCCGTGACGGCAAAGTCGATCTCCTTGTAGCCGCCCACGGCGCCCTCCGACACGTAGGTCACGCTGAGCGACCATCCCTTGTCGTCACAGAACTTCTTGTACATGCTGAACAGGTCTCCAGCAAACAGGGCGGCCTCGTCGCCACCGGCACCGGCGCGGATCTCCATCTGCACGTTCTTCGCGTCCTCGGGGTCCTTGGGCACGAGGGCTATCTTGATCTCCTCCTCCAGTCGGGGCTGCAGGGCCTCGTTGGTGGCCAGCTCCTCGCGGGCCATCTCCTTCATGTCAGCATCGGTCTCGTTGGCCAGGATGTCCTTGGCCTCACGGATGGCGTTGAGGCAGTCGATGTAGCGCCTACGGGCATCCATGATGTCACCCAGGTCTTTGTATTCCTTGGTCAGCTTGACATAACGTGTCTGGTCGGCAATGACCGAAGGGTCGGTGATGAGGGTGCTGACTTCCTCGAATCGGGCCTCAAGGCCGTCGAGCTTCTGTAATATCTTATTATCTGACATGTATTAATAGTCGAATTCTCCAAATTCTGATTTGATGGTCAACGCGCGCTGTCCTTCCTCAATGTGGCCCACCACCTGCGCGTCGATATTGAAGATCTTGCTCACGGCGATGACCTGCTGGGCCACCTCCGGGCGCACGTAGATCTCCATGCGGTGACCCATGTTGAACACCTGGTACATCTCCCGCCAGTCGGTGCCCGAGCAGTCGTGGATGGCCTTGAAGAGCGGCGGCACGGGGAACATATTGTCCTTCACCACCTTGCAGTTGTCGTTCACGAAGTGGAGCACCTTGGTCTGTGCGCCACCCGTGCAGTGTACCATGCCGTGGATCTCGGGGCGCAGCTGGTCGAGCAGCTTCTTGATGACGGGGGCATAGGTACGTGTGGGCGAGAGCACCAGCTGTGCGGCATCCACCGTCACGCCCTCCACGGCGTCGGTGAGCCGGTACTTGCCGCTGTACACCAGCTCCTGGGGCACGGCATGGTCGTAGCTCTCGGGGTATTTCTCGGCCAGATACTTGGCAAAGACATCATGGCGGGCCGAGGTCAGTCCGTTGCTGCCCATGCCGCCGTTGTAGCGCTGCTCGTAGGTGGCCTGCCCCGTGGAACTCAGTCCCACGATGACGTCGCCCGGACGGATGTTGGCATTGTCGATGACGTCGGCGCGGCGCATGCGGCAGGTGACGGTAGAGTCGACGATGATGGTGCGCACCAGGTCGCCCACGTCGGCCGTCTCGCCGCCGGTGGGCCAGATGCCCACGCCCATGTCGCGCAACTGGGCCAGCAACTCGTCGGTGCCGTTGATGATGGCACTGATCACCTCGCCCGGCACGAGCATCTTGTTGCGGCCGATGGTGCTCGACACGAGGATGTTGTCCACCGCACCCACGCAGAGCAGGTCGTCGGTGTTCATCACGATGGCATCCTGGGCAATGCCTTTCCACACGCTCAGGTCGCCCGTCTCTTTCCAGTACATATAGGCCAGCGACGACTTGGTGCCGGCGCCGTCGGCGTGCATGATGTTGCAGTAGTCGGGGTCGCCGCCCAGCACATCGGGTATGATCTTGCAGAAGGCCTGCGGATAGAGCCCCTTGTCAATGTTCTTGATGGCGTTGTGCACATCTTCCTTGGCGGCGCTCACGCCCCGCATCATATATCGGTTGTCCATAATTCTCTAAAAAGCGTTACTCCTTTCCATTCCAAAATTCCCAGCTGGCGAAAGCCTGCAGCAACAGCATCTCCAGCCCGTTCTTCACCGTGGCGCCATGGTCCTTGC
>CAZBQA010000066.1:0-13517 GCA_964493905.1 uncultured Prevotella sp. | reverse complement strand
GCGCTCGGCCATTTGAGAATCTCTTCTCATGGCGCTCGCTGGCTCTATCTTTGCATAAGATAGGCTGCGCTCGGCCATTTGAGAATCTCTTCTCATGGCGCTCGCTGGCTCTATCTTTGCACGAAACATATATATATCAAGTGCCATGCGAATACTCATAGTCAACACGAGTGAGAAGACCGGTGGGGCTGCTGTGGCGGCCAACCGACTGATGGAAGCCTTGAACAACAACGGTGAGAAGGCGAAGATGCTGGTAAGAGACAAAGAAACCGACTGTCTGACGGTGGTGGGCATGGCCCATCCCTGGCGGCAGCAGTTGCGGTTTCTGTGGGAGCGGTGGTGCATATTCTGGCATCTGCGCTTCAGCCGCGAGCGTCTGTTCGACATAGACATTGCCAATGCCGGTGCCGACATCACGTCTCTGCCTGAGTTTCAGGAGGCTGATGTCATACATCTGTCGTGGGTCAACCAAGGGATGCTGTCGCTGAAGTCGATCCAGAAGATTGTGCGTAGTGGTAAGCCCGTGGTGTGGACCATGCACGACTTGTGGCCTGCCACGGCCATCTGCCATTATGCTCGGGGCTGTGTGGCCTTCAAGACTGGTTGTTGCCACTGTCCGTTGCTGCCCGGTGGCGGTTCGGCAGGTGATCTGTCAGCGCGTGTCTTTGCCCGCAAGCAGAAGGTGTATGCCCAGAGTGGCATCCTGTTTGTGGCATGCAGCCGCTGGCTGGCCGACCAGGCCCGGCAGGGTGCGCTGCTCAAGGGACTGCATGTGCAAAGCATTCCCAATCCCATTGATACCCATGTGTTTTGTCCCAAAGATAAGACTGAGGTGCGCCGACGGCTTGATTTGCCACTCGACAAGCGCATCGTCCTCTTTGTCTCGCAGCGTGTGACGACAGAGCGCAAGGGCATGACTTATTTTGTAGAGGCCTTGGAAAGACTGGTGGCCCACCATCCTGAGATGCGCGACAATACTGCCGTGGCCATTCTCGGCGGCCACTCGGAAGAGGTGGCCGAGCGGTTGCCCTTGCCATCGTTTGCCCTGGGATATGTCAGTGATGAGCGCCGTATAGTGGATGTTTATAGTGCTGCCGACGTGTTTGTGCTGCCCTCGCTGGAAGACAACCTGCCCAACACCATCATGGAGTCGATGGCCTGCGGTGTGCCCTGTGTAGGGTTTAAGGTGGGCGGCATACCCGAGATGATCGACCATCAGCGCAATGGTTATGTGGCCGCCTTCAAAGACGCGGGACAGTTGGCCGATGGCATCCGCTGGGTGCTCGACGAGGCCGACTATGCCGCTGTGAGCCGACAGGCCTTGCAGAAAGTGCTCACCACCTACTCGCAGCGCAATGTGGCACTGAAATATATAGAGGTGTATAACCAGGCCTTGGCCTTCAAGAAATGTCATCTATGATTTCATTTACCATCATCACTTGCACCTACCAGGCGGCAGAGGTGCTGGGGCGTACCCTCGACAGCGTGCTCGCACAGTCGCACGGGCGCGTGGAACACCTCATCATCGACGGCTTGTCGACCGATGGTACCGTGGCCTTGGCCGAGGATTATCGGCGTAGGTCAGACGAGGATGAGAATGGACATCGCGTGGTGGTGGTGTCGGAGCGCGACCGCGGCCTGTACGATGCCATGAACAAAGGCATAGCCAAGGCCACGGGCGACTATCTGGTGTTTCTCAATGCCGGCGATGTGCTGCCCGCATGCGACACCTTGGAGCAGATTGCCTGCAGCGTGGCCGATGGCGAGACGCTGCCCGGTGTGCTCTATGGCGACACCGACGTGGTGGATGTCGACGGCCATTTCTTGTACCATCGTCGGCTGCAGCCGCCTTCCAACCTGTCGTGGCGTTCGTTCCGGCACGGCATGCTGGTATGCCACCAGGCCTTCTATGCCCGTACCGACATCGCGCGGCAGACACCTTACGACCTTTGTTATCGCTTCTCGGCCGATGTAGACTGGTGTATCAGGGTAATGAAGGCTGCCCAGACGCAGGGTCTCGCCCTGCGCAATGTGGGTATGGTGGTGGTCAACTATCTGGCAGGTGGCATGAGTATCAAGAACCACCGCGCTTCGCTCAAGGAGCGTTTCAGCATCATGTCGCGCCATTATGGCTGGCTCACCACGGTGGCCATGCACCTGTGGTTTGTGTTGCGTGCCGTGCTTCGGCGCGGTCGTTGAGCAGCATCGCTGGCACCATATTCTTATCCCCAACGGTCGGCTGCCGACAGGCTTCGTAGTCTTTACTCCACCTATAAACAAAAACGCCCGACAAAGCAATGGCTCTGCCGGGCGTTTCAAAGGATAAATATCGTATTAACAAATTTGAGTTTGTTCGGATGTATCAGACGTAGCGGATAATCTGACCGGGACGTATGCGCTGGTTCTTGCGATAGCCGTTGAGGCGACAGATGGTCTCGACCGATACGCCACACTTCTTGGCCACCGATTCGAGCGTGTCGCCGCTCACCACCTTATAGTAAACGCGCTCAGGCGCATTGGCAGCGTTTCTCACAGCCGTCGACATGGGCTCCTCGCTATGTCCCACCTCGCCATAGACCTGATCGCGGCTATAGCTGCCGTTGCCCACCTTGCCGCGCTCGCGTGTGGCCTGAGCCGACTCACGTGCATAAGAGGCGCGGGTGAAGAGGTACTGGTCGCCGGTGACGTCCTGGTTGCGGAAGTCGAAGAGCAGGGCAGGGTTGAGGGCCACACCGCAGAGACGAGTCTCGAAATGCAGGTGCGAACCTGTGCTGCGGCCCGTGTTGCCACCCAGGCCTATGGGCTCGCCAGCCCTCACGTTCTCGTTCTCTTTGACCAGTTGCTTGGAAAGGTGGCCGTAGATGGTCTCCAGACCATTGGGATGACGTATCACCACGTAGTTGCCGTAACCTCCGCCTTCATATCTTACGATGCGCACCTTGCCCGAGAAGGCCGCGCGGATGGTGTCGCCGATATATACCTTGATGTCGAGACCTTTGTGCTGGCGGCCCCAGCGGCTGCCAAAGTTGCTGGTGACAACACGGCTGGGCGTGGGCATGCAGAAGTGACGAAGGTTGATGACGAATGAGTCGGGCAGCTCAGTGGTAACGTGTGCATACCTGTTGTCCCAGTCGTCTCCATAAAGCTGGGCTGCGGGAGAGCGGAGATTTTCTCTTTCAGCAAAACTCTTGACTTCGATAGAGTCAAGCACTTTAGCTCGGCGGTCGACCGGGGCCTGGCGGGCCAACATGTCTTGTCCCATAACGGGTTCTGCCGCTAAAGTCAACAATAGGGATATAGTGAATGTCTTTATTGCCTTTTTAAATGTCATAGATATGCCTTATTTTCTAGGTTTAGATCTGCTGTGGAAATAATAAGGATCTCCATAATCAGAAATGTCGAGAGAAACAACAATTCGTCAAAATATCAGTAGACTTTGCAAAGATAATAAAAAAAGAGTTTTTTTCATTTTGTTTTGATACATTTTATCCGCATTTTAACACAAAAACGCGAATAGCTGCGATTGGTTAACATTTTAAAAAAGAATTTTGCAAGGTTGTAGATAGTACAAACAAGGGGCAATCTCTATCTATTTCCGCCTGTTTCTTGGGTATAATTAATATGGATTTCGGTATATATCTTGGGTATATTTTATATTGATTTCGGTAATTATCATGTCTATATATAATAAGGTAGAGAATCGCCTAGGTGCATGTTCAAGGGTGAGGTGGGGAGCGTTGCTCAGCTGATGGCCGACCAGTTGATATGGGTTTTGCGGAGTTCCTTGAGGTGGTTCCAGAGCAAGGCATACTCTTGTTTCTGGCATTGCGGGTCGTCGTCGATGATGCGCTGTGCCTCGTCGCGCGCCATCTGTACTAGTTGTCCGTCGCGCGCAATGTCGGCAATCTTCAGGTCGAAGGCCATGCCGCTCTGCTGCGTGCCCTCCAGGTCGCCGGGTCCGCGCAGCTTCAGGTCGGCCTCGGCGATGCGGAAGCCGTCGTTGGTGTCGCACATGATGTCGATGCGCTTTCGGGTCTCGGTAGACAGTTCGTAGCCGGTCACGAGGATGCAATAGCTCTGCTTGGCACCACGCCCCACACGTCCGCGCAGCTGGTGGAGCTGCGAGAGTCCGAACCGCTGGGCCTCGAGAATCACCATCACCGAGGCATTGGGCACGTTGACACCCACCTCGATAACGGTCGTGGCCACGAGAATCTGGGTCTCGCCACTGACAAAACGCTGCATCTCGGCTTCCTTCTCCTTGGCCTTCATGCGGCCATGCACCTTGCTGAGCTTGAACTCCGGGAAGATCTCGCAGAGACTCTGGTAGCCGTCCTCGAGGTTCTTCAGGTCCATCTTCTCACTCTCCTCAATGAGCGGAAAGACGATATACACCTGCCGTCCCTCGTTGATCTGCTGCCTGATGCCGTTGTAGAGGCTGGTCGTCTGGTTGTCATACTTGTGGATGGTCATGATGGGCTTACGACCCGGCGGCAGTTCATCGATGACGCTCACGTCGAGGTCGCCGTAGATGGTCATGGCCAGTGTGCGCGGGATGGGGGTGGCCGTCATCACCAGGATGTGTGGTGGGTTCTCGCTTTTGGCCCACAGTTTGGCGCGCTGGGCCACGCCGAAACGGTGCTGCTCGTCGACCACGGCCATGCCGAGTCGTTTGAACTGTACGGTGTCTTCGATGACGGCGTGTGTGCCCACCAGGATATCCACCGTTCCGGCGGCCAGTGCCTCGAGCACCTGTGTGCGCCGCTTGCCCTTCACCATGCCCGTGAGCAGTTCGACCCTGATGTTCATGTCGCCCAGAAACTGGCGTATGGTCTCGAGATGCTGTTCGGCCAGGATCTCGGTGGGGGCCATGATGCAGGCCTGGAAACCATTGTCGAGGGCGATGAGCATGGTCATCAGCGCTACGAGTGTCTTGCCCGACCCCACGTCGCCCTGCAACAGTCGGTTCATCTGGCGGCCCGTACACATGTCTTTGCGGATCTCGTGCATCACGCGTTTCTGTGCTCCGGTGAGGTCGAAGGGCAGATATCGGCTATAGAAAGTGTTGAAGATTGTGCCGATGTGACTGAACACATAGCCCTTGTATTTCTGACGATGCTCGGTGGCGTAACGCAGGATATTGAGCTGCACATAAAACAGTTCCTCAAACTTCAGACGCACTTGGGCACGCTGTACATCATCAAGACTCTTAGGATAGTGTATCTTTCGGTATGATTCTTCGCGCGATATCAGGTGTAATCGGCTTATCTGTGATGGTAGCAGCGTTTCTTGAATTGCACCCTCTGGAATCTTCGTGACAAGGGTTTTGGTCAGCTTTTCTACGGCCCTTGATGTCATGCCAGCATCCTTCATACGCTCCGTGGTGGAGTAGTGGGGCTGCATGCCCATGTCGTTGAGTTGCAGGTCGGCGGCGCGCTCCATGTCGGGGTGTGCAAACTGGTAACGGCCCTGGAATACTCCGGGCTTGCCGAAGACGATGTATTCCTCTCCCGTCTTGTAGTTGGAGTAGACGAATTTGGTGCCGTTGAACCACACCAGGTCTACCACACCATGTCCGTCGGTGAAGTGTGCCACGATGCGTTTCTTCCGTGGCCCCATGGCAAACTCCTCGAAACTCAGTATGCGGCCTTTGATCTGGACGAACGGCATGTCGCCCGTCAGCTCGTCAATGCGATAGACTTTGGTGCGATCGACGTATTTATAGGGATAGTATTCCAGCAGGTCACGCCAAGTAGTGATATTGAGTTGCTTGCCCAATATCTCTTTCTTTCGCGGGCCAACGCCCGGCAGATACATGATGTCCTGGTCTAATACGCTGCTCATTTTTTATTTTTGAAGTAAAGAAGTAAAGACAAATGTTACTTGGATGATGTCAAAGTGCAACTCCTTAACTTCTTATTTTCTTCACCAGTGTTTCTGCCAGCTCAAGGTCGAAGGGTGTGGTGAGCTTGATGTTCTCGCGGTTGCCCTCCACCATGGTGACCTGGCAGCCGAGGCTCTCGATAACCGAAGCATCGTCGGTGAAGGTGTCGCGGTAGGGTTGGTTGAAGGCCTGGTGTGCCAGTGCGATGTCGAAGACCTGCGGTGTCTGCACGATGCGGTAGTTGTCGCGGGGCACGTTCATGGCGTAGCCCGAGGGGTTGACATGCCGCAGCGTGTCGGTCACGGGCAGCACAGGAATGGCGGCATAGTCCTCGCGTGCAGCCTCAAAGCAGCGGTCAATGACCTCTGCCGAGACGAAAGGCCTCACCCCGTCGTGGATGGCCACCAGTCCCTCCTCGCCATCGGGGATGAGGGCCAGTCCGTTTTGCGACGACTCGAAGCGGGTGGCACCGCCGTCGGCGAGTGAGTGGGGTGTCGTGAACTGGTGCTCGGCGCAAAGCTGGCGCCAATAGTCCTGCTGTTCTTTGGGCAGTACGAGGATGAGCTTCAGGCTCTGGTTGTAGGCGTGAAACCGCTCCAGGGTGTGCATGAGCACTGGCTTGCCGCCGAGGGGCAGAAACTGCTTGGGCAGGTCAGTACCCATACGCAGTCCTCTGCCTCCGGCAACGATGATTGCATAATCCATGTCTCTCTGTTTACTTATTGATGCTTCATGAGGTTTAGTTATTTGTTCCCCATGAGGTGGGCATACTGCATCTTCACCTGCAGGTCGGCCACGGGAGCCTCGCCGATGAAGTAGCTCAAGATGCGGTAGGCATAGGGTAGCGTGGCCGCAGGTCCCTCGCCGGTGATGATTGTGCCGTCCTCCTCGAAGAGCTGGGCGGTATAGGCGGCCCCTGTGAGATATTTCTCGAAGCCCGGCGAGCAGGTGGCCCTACGGCCCTGCAGCAGTCCGAGCGACCCAAGTACCATGGGTGCAGCGCAGATGGCACCGATGCGTCGGCCCCGTTGATGCTGGTTGAGCAGCGTCTGCCTCACCCCCTCGTGGTCGTTGAGGTTGGTGGCCCCGGGCAGGCCGCCCGGCAGCAGCAGCATATCGGCGTCGGCATAGTCGTCCGGCGTGGTGAATTGCATGTCGGCCTTGACGGTGACGCCGTGCGACGATTCCACAAACTCAGAGCCCGTGATGCTCACGGTCTGGATGTCCACACCTCCGCGACGCAGGATGTCGACGGGTACCAGCGCCTCGATTTCCTCGAATCCGTTGGCCAGAAATTCATAAACTTTTGCCATATTGCTTGTTGTGTTATGATGTATTGCGGAGGGCAGGTAGCGGTGTGCCGCACCGGCGACTCCTTTGCAAACTTACATAAAAAAACTGAGCCCCATATTCTTCCGAGCCCATAAAATCATTGTCCGGCCGTCGCTCCTTGTCACTCGATGTTGATCATCGTCACGTTGTCGAAGTCGATGAGTAGGTCGAGTATGCGACTGTTGTGGTGGCCGCGTGGCAGCCTGAGCTCCATCTCCACCTCGTAAATCTCGCCCTTCGAGGTGCGCTTGCCCTTCATTTCGTAGTTGTAGATATGTACGCTCTCGGCCTTGATCTGATCCACCACCTGTCGGGCGCTCTCGCGCGATGGCGACGAGAACGACAGCTGCATGGTGGTGGTGCCCAGTTGGGGGATAAACTTGTTGAGCACCTCCAATCCGAAAAGAATGAGCACAGTCACGATAACGGCCGTCGTGTACATACCCACGCCGCAGGCCATGCCTATGGCCGCCGTCACCCAAAGTCCGGCCGCAGTGGTGAGTCCGCGCACTACGTTCTTCTGAAACACGATGAGTCCGGCCCCCAGAAAACCGATGCCCGACACCACCTGTGCCGCCACGCGCGAGGTATCTTTCACGCCGTCGCCAAAGCCATACTGCGAGATGATGGTAAACAGGGCAGCCCCCAGGGCCACCAGAAAATGTGTGCGGAAGCCGGCATCCTTGGAACGGTATTCGCGCTCCAGTCCGATAATGCCGCCCAGCAGCAGTGCGACGATCAGGCGCAGGCTGTTTTCGAGGATGAGGTGCGTCGTCATAAAACCGATTTGAAGCTGTTTGTCGTACAAAGATAAACAATATTATCCGACAAAAGCGCTTTTTGCCAAAGATAGTTTCTATTTTTATGCCTTGGTAGGCTTGAACCCTGGCCTGGTGGCAGGGTGTGTGGCATTGGCCACTACCACTGGTTCCCACAGCGAGAGCCCCATCGCCGCAGTCGCCCTCCACGATGCCTGGTGAGTGACGTTAAGGTGACGTTAAATTCGTGATAAAACCGCAAATAGTAGACCAAAAGATAGGTATTGTAAACTATTCTCTGTAAATTTGCAGATATCAGTAGTCTGTTAACAACAATTTGAGAACATGAGAAAGGCATTGTTATTGTCAGCCCTGAGCCTCAGCGCATCAGCTGTTCTTGGCCAGAACCTTCATTATCCCGTAGCTCCCCACGATGGGACAGTAGACGAATACTTTGGCGAGCGGGTGCCCGACCCCTTCCGCCCGCTCGAGAACGACACCAGCGCCGCCACCAAGGCGTGGGTCGAGGCCGAGAATGCTGTCACCCATGCCTACCTGGACAAGATACCCTTCCGCGGCCGTCTGCTCGACCGTCTGAAGGCCGTGGTGAACTACGAGAAGGTGGGCACACCCTTCGAGGAGCACGGCAAGTGGTACTGCTTCCGCAACAACGGACTGCAAAACCAGAGCGTGCTCTACCAGATGGACCGCCTGGGTGGAGAGCAGCGCGTGATGCTCGACCCCAATAAGCTCAGCGACGACGGCACCGTGGCCTTGCAGGGCATCAGCTTCTCGCACGACGGCAAGTATCTGGCCTACGTCATTTCGCGCAGCGGCAGCGACTGGCAGGAAATCTATGTCAAAGATGTCGCCACCGGCCAGACGCTCGACGACCACATCCTTTGGGCCAAGTTCACCGATGCCGCCTGGTGTGGCGACGGGTTCTACTACAGTGCCTACGACGCCCCGGTGAAGGGCAAGGAGTATAGCAGCAAGAACGAGGTGCACAAGATCTACTATCACAAGATGGGCACCCCGCAGTCGGACGACGTGCTCTTCTATGAGAATCCGACCTATCCGCTGCGCTTCTACAGCGTCAGCGTCAACAAGGAAGAGACCACGATGTTTCTCTACGAGTCGGGTGCCGGTGCCGGCAACAACCTCTATGTGCGCAACCTGCGCGTGCCCGGCTCGCAGTTTATCCAGATGACCGGCAACATGGACCTGCAATATTCGCCCGTGCAGACCATCGGCGACAGCATCTACATCTACACCAACGACGGTGCGCCGCGCAACCGCCTCATGGTGGCCGACATCCGTCGTCCCGGTTTCAAAGACTGGAAGGAGCTGGTGCCCCAGGCCGCCGAGGTGCTCGACGGCGTGACCTTCACCAACGGGCAGATGATCCTCGAATACAGCAAAGACGCCTCCAGCCATGCCTACCTCTATAATATGGACGGCACACGGCTGCACGAGATTGCGCTGCCGTCGGTGGGCAACGCATCGTTCTACGGCAAGCGCGACCTCAAGGAATGTTTCTACAGCTTCTCGTCGTTTACTGTGCCCGGCACGGTGTATCGCTACGATGCCGCACAAGACCGCAGCACCGTGTATGCCGCGCCCAAGGTCAACTTCAAGCAGGCCGACTTCGTGACCGAGCAGGTGTTTGTGACCAGCAAGGACGGCACCCGTGTGCCCGTGTTCCTGACCTATAAGAAAGGGCTCAAGCGCAACGGCAAGAATCCCGTGTACCTCTATGCCTACGGCGGTTTCAACATCTCGTTGCCCCCGTCTTTCTCGGCCATGCGTATCCCCTTCCTCGAGAATGGCGGCATCTACGCCCAGGCCAACCTGCGTGGCGGCAGCGAGTATGGTGAGGAGTGGCACTTGGCCGGCACGAAGATGCAGAAGCAGAATGTGTTCGACGACTTCATCGCCTCGGCCGAGTGGCTCATCAGCAACCGTTATACCTCGAGCGACAAGCTCGCCATCGTGGGTGGCAGCAACGGCGGCCTGCTCGTGGGAGCCTGCATGACGCAGCGCCCTGACCTCTACAAGGTGTGCATCCCGCAGGTGGGTGTGATGGACATGCTGCGCTACCACAAGTTTACCATCGGCTGGAACTGGGCTTCCGACTACGGCACGAGCGAGGACAGCAAAGAGATGTTCGATTATCTGCGCGCCTACTCGCCGCTCCACAACCTCAAGCCCGGCACCAGCTATCCCGCCACCCTGGTGACCACCGCCGACCACGACGACCGCGTGGTGCCCGCCCATTCGTTCAAGTTTGCGGCCACCCTGCAGCAGTGCCAGGCCGGACCGGCGCCCGTGCTCATCCGCATCGACAGCAAGGCCGGCCATGGCGGCGGCAAGCCGCTGGCCAAGCAGCTCGAAGAGGCTGCCGACATCTACGGGTTCGTGATGTACAACCTGGGTATGAAGTTCAAATGAGCGGATGCCAGCCCGGCATCACTCGCATTATCTTATCATTCAAGAAAACATGTCAGTGAAGAAACTGCGTTTCGCATTATTCGGCAATGAGTACCAGGCCAAGAAATCGGTGGCCGTACAACGCATCATCAGTTTCCTGAAGGAACGGGGGGCGGAGGTCTACATCGACCGCCCCTACTACGACTTCCTGAGCAAGGAAGGCGCAGAGGAGCTGTGGCACACGGGCGTGTTCGACGACTATAACTTCGACGTCGACTTCGTCATCTCCATGGGTGGCGACGGCACCTTCCTCAAGGCTGCCAGCAAGGTGGGTGCCAAGGGCACCCCCATCCTCGGCGTCAACATGGGTCGACTGGGCTTCCTGGCCGACGTGCTGCCCGGCGAGGTGGAGCTCGCCCTGAGCGAGATCTATGCGGGGCAGTATAAGGTGGAAGAACATGCCGTCATCATGATTGAGGCCGACGGCGAGCCCATCGAAGGCTCGCCTTACGCCCTCAACGACATCGCCCTGCTCAAGCGCGACGATGCCTCGATGATCTCCATCCGTTGCAGTGTCAACGGTGAGTATCTGGTGACCTACCAGGCCGACGGTCTGCTCATCGCCACACCCACGGGCAGCACTGCCTACAACCTCTCCACCGGCGGCCCCATCGTGGTGCCCTCGGCCCATATCCTGTGCATCACGCCCGTGGCGCCCCACAGTCTGAACATCCGTCCCATTGCCATCAACGACGACTGTGTCATCGACCTCGAGGTAGAGAGTCGCAGCCACAACTACCTCGTGGCCATCGACGGTCGGTCGGAGCGCATGCGCGAGGGCACGCGGCTCACCATCCGCAAGGCTCCTTACAAAATCAAGATCGTGAAACAGCAGTCGGCCCGTTATTTCTCCACGCTGAGAGAGAAACTCATGTGGGGGGCCGACCAGCGAGAGTAAAACCATCGTACCCGCATATATTCCCCTAACCGTATGAATGTCATCAGGCAGATAGGCATCAAGATCCGCTCCAAAGGCAGCAGGTGGAAGGGCATGCTCTTCCCCAAGTCGGAGTATTCGGCTAAGGTCATCCTGCGCTGGCTGTGGGCGGCCTCGCGCGGCAACCGGCTGCAGGCGGGGCTCAATGCCCTGCTGGGGCTGCTCGCTGTGGGCGTGTCGCTGGCTCAGGTGTGGGCCATGCAGCGCGCCATCGATGTGGCGGCAGGGGCCGTGCAGGGCTCGATCTATTGGGCCGTGGCCCTGATGGGCAGTCTGGTGCTCTGCGACTTCGCCTTGAACATTTCCAGCGTGTGGGTGCGCAACATCCTGGGCATCAGGGCCCAGAACCGTATGCAGCAGCGCATGCTCGACCGCATCCTGCGCTCGGAGTGGACTGGCCGAGAGAAACGCCACTCGGGCGATGTGCTCAACAGGCTCGAGTTTGATGTGAGCAGCGTCGTCAGCTTCATCACCGAGACCATCTCCCATACGCTCTCGGTGCTGGCCATGTTCATCGGTGCCTTCTTCTATCTCTTCAGCATGGACGCCGTGCTGGCCCTGATCACCGTGGGCATCATCCCGGTGTTTATCTCGGTGAGCAAGATCTATATGGGGCAGATGCGACGCCTCACCCGCGAGGTGCGGTCGTCCGACTCGAAGGTGCAGAGCGTGTTGCAGGAGACCATTCAGCACCGTATGCTCATCAAGACCCTCGAGGGCGACGATGCCATGGTGGGACGCCTGGAGACCACCCAGAGCGAGCTGCGCCACAAGGTGGTGCGGCGCACGGCCTTCTCGGTGTTCAGCAACCTCATCGTCAACTTCGGGTTTGCCCTGGGCTTCCTCGTGGCCTTCTTGTGGGCCGCCGTGCGCATGGCCCAGCACACGCTGACCTTCGGTGGCATGACGGCGTTTCTGCAGCTGGTCAACCGCATACAGGGTCCGGCGCGCGACCTCACCAAGCTGGCGCCTGCCTTCGTCTCGGTGTTCACCGCCGCCGAACGACTCATGGAACTGGAGGAGAACCCGCTCGAGGAGCAGGGCGCACCCATCTACATGGAGGCGCCCTGCGGCATTAGGCTCAGCCAGGTGACCTATCGCTACGACGATGCCGACGGCGATGTCATCAAAGACCTCGACTTCGACTTCCGCCCGGGCTCGTGTACGGCCGTGCTGGGCGAGACGGGCGCGGGCAAGACCACCCTCGTGCGTATGTTGCTGGCCCTGCTGAGGCCCCAGGGCGGACGGGTGGAGATCTACGACGCCACACGCAGCCGCGAGCTGTCGCCGCGTATGCGCTGCAACTTTGTGTATGTGCCGCAGGGCAACACCCTCATGAGCGGCACCATACGCGACAACCTGCGGCTGGGCAGGCTCGATGCCACCGACGACGACATGCTCGCCGCCCTGCACCAGAGCTGTGCCGACTTTGTGCTCGACCTGCCCGACGGCCTCAATACCGTGTGCAGCGAGGCCGGCGGCGGACTGTCTGAGGGGCAGGCGCAACGCATCGCCATTGCCCGTGCCCTGCTGCGCAACCGCAGCATCATGGTCTTCGACGAGGCCACCTCGGCCCTCGACCCCGACACCGAGCGCCAGCTGTTGCACAACCTGCTGGCCAAGCACGACAAGACGGTGATCTTCATCACCCATCGCCCCGCAGTGGTCGAATACTGCGACCAGACGCTGCACATCGAGAAGCGATGAGATTACGTAGCATCATTAGTAGCAGATTCTATAAACTCCCACCGCAACTGATAATATTAATGGATTACAGTGGGAAATTAGAGAGTAAAGAATGTGTGCATGAGATATTCCATTTCGCTGCCGATGCAGCATAAAAATCAAACGGAGTATTGGTGAAAGAGAATAATATTGGGTCTTCCGATATTTGGAGTGATGATATCGAGGATGAATATAGCCTGTTATCTTCGCAACAAGTCGTGCAGTGTCGAGGAAAGTCGTTGCAACAACACATCCCATCATCCGATGCCCTCGCATCGACTTTTCACGACTTTTCACGACATGCCAACCCCGTCACTCCAAATATCGGTTGCCCCATAATATTGATATATCCAATAAAATCCGGACTTGTTTTGCTATACATCAGCCATTT
>CAZBQA010000065.1:0-13685 GCA_964493905.1 uncultured Prevotella sp. | reverse complement strand
TGATGGGTATGAGCCAAACTGGCATTTTATCGCAACAGTTGCGGATTTGAGGTTTTCATTGGTTGGGTATTAATATGAAATGTTTTTTCATGTTATTGCAGTTATAATACGGCCAATATGCTGGTGCCGATGCGTTATAACCTAATAGCGGATGAACGTTTATGAGTTGTCCTACGCGGATTCGAACCACGACTGAGAGAACCAAAAACTCTAGTGCTACCATTACACCATAGGACAATCTGGCATGCAAAGGTAAGGTTTTTCGGATGGATAACCAAATTTTTTTCATGCTTTTTTGTGCGAAGAGCCATTGCTGCGCCACTTTTGGCAGACAGCAGAGCGGTAGAGGCCACGCTGCCGACTAGTTGGCTTCGTAGACGGCCTTCACGGTGATGCTGGCCACCTTTTCTTTCTTGTCGGTGTTGAAGGTGCCGCCCCAGCTGTAGTCTTCGTTGCTGTTCTTGCCCACAATCTGGAACACGCCCATCGACGACGACCTCAGGCTACCTACCTTGGCATCGCAGCCCTCGGCGATGGTCTTGGCCCGTTCCAGGGCATTGGCACCGGCTTCGTGCAGCATCTCCATCTTCAGGTCGTTGAGGCGCGTATAGTAGTAGAGCGGTGCATTGCTGCTGAAGCTGAGTCCGCGGTTGTAGAGCTCGGAGATTTTCTGGTACACCTTCTCTACGGCAGCCACCTGTGTGGAGCTCACCGTCAAGGTCTGTGAGGCCGAGAAACCATTGTTGACGGTGATGTAACGCTGCTGCTGGCTGTCGTAGATGGTCTTGGTGAGCTCGTCGATACTGGCGCTGCCGGTGGTGATGGCTGTGTCGGGGATGCCGCTCTGACGGAGGTAGCGGGCCACCTCGCCCTTGGTCTTCTCGAATGTCTGGAAGGCTTCGCTGCGGGTGTTGCCCTCGCCGCTTACGTTGATGTTCCATACAATGAGGTCGCTGGTGATCTCTTTCTCGGCCATACCGGTGACAGCGATGGTCGACGGCGTCTGGCGGAAGTGGGTGAACCCTCTGCCCAGCAGCCAGCATCCGACTACGAGAGCTAAGGAGGCCAGTGCGGTGGCGGCCAGTTTGGTTTTCGGGGTGGATTCCATAGGCTTGTTGTTTGTGGAGAAAGGGGTTATTGTTGCAAATGTAGACGAAATAGTTTGGAATTGCAAGACATTAGGGGTTAAAATTTAATAATGCACCAATGGGTATGGGCAGCCGTGCGGATAAGTATCTTGTCGCGGAAAAGTTTTCCAAAGGAGGGCTTTGCCTTGTTGTTCAGTGGGTTAGGTCGGGTTATAGACAGGGTCAATGCTGGTATAGATTTAAGCTGTTGTGGGGTTCCCTTTCTTTACTTATTTTTGCGATGTGAAAAGAAATCAAGAGTGTTAACAATAAAAATGAGAGATATGAGAACATTAGATTATTTAGGTTTAGACGAGAAGAAAGTACAGCGTGTGGTTGAGGGGTTGTCGGTGTTGCTGGCCGACCTCCAGGTGTTTTACTCCAATCTGCGGGGCTTCCACTGGAATGTTACCGGACCACAGTTCTTCATCCTGCACGCCAAGTATGAGGAACTCTACAATGACATAGCCAACAAGGTGGACGAGGTGGCCGAGCGTATTCTGCAGCTCGGCGGTGTGCCCGAGAGCCGCTATAGCGTATATCTGCAGGTATCGGAGGTGGGCGAAGAAGCACTGAGCGGCGATGCCAGGGAAGCCCTCTTGCAGTTGCTCAATAGCTACAAGACACTCATTGCCTGTGAGCGCGGCATCGTGGAGGCTGCCTCCGAGGCTGGCGACGAGAGCACCGTGGCGCTGGTGAGCGACTTCCTCAAGCAGCAGGAGAAGACCGTTTGGATGCTCGTTGCACTCAGCGACAGTCACGCCGGCAAGTAACATCGGCATCAGGCTGCAGCCGATGCCCTGGGCCGAGAGGCCATGACATGAACAAGCCAGCCTTCCACGCAGGATGTGGGAGGCTGGCTTTAGGTATGTCGGTATGATGCTTAGTCTTACTTGACGGTGATGAGGAAGTAGTTCTTCTTGCCTTTCTGCACCAGCAGGTACTTGCCGTCGATGAGGTCGTCGGCAGTGATGGTCTGGTCGAATGCGGCAAGTTTCTCCTTGTTGAGGCTCACGCCACCGCCCTTCACCATCTTGCGCATCTCGCCCTTGCTGGGGAAGATGTCCCAACCATCTTGGCAGAAGAGGTCGATGGCCGTGCCGCCGAGCAACTCCTTGGGCAACTCAAAGTGAGGCACATCCTTGAAGACGTCGTTGAGGGTGGCCTCGTCGAGCTGGGCCAGTTGATCCTTGGTGGCTTTGCCGAAGAGGATGTTCGATGCGGCGATGGCCATGTCGAGGTCTTCCTTCGAGTGAACCATCACGGTCACCTCCTCAGCCAGACGACGCTGAAGCACGCGGCGGCCGGGATCCTGGCGATGCTCTTCGACGAGGGCGTTGATGGTGGGCTCGTCGAGGTCGGTGAAGATCTTGATGTAGCGCTCGGCATCATCGTCGGTCACGTTGAGCCAGAACTGGTAGAAGGCATAGGGTGTGGTGCGGTTGCGGTCGAGCCATACGTTGCCGCTCTCGGTCTTTCCGAACTTCTTGCCGTCGGCCTTGGTGATGAGCGGGCAGGTGATGCAGAAGGCCTCGGCCTCGTTGCCCAGCGTGCGGCGGATGAGCTCTGTGCCGGTGGTCATGTTGCCCCACTGGTCGTTGCCGCCCAACTGCAGGCGCACGCCATACTTCTCATATTGGTACAGGAAGTCGTAGCCTTGCAGCAGCTGGTAGGTGAACTCGGTGAAGCTCAGGCCGTCGCGTGCCGTGCCGTTGAGGCGCTGCTGCACACTGTCCTTGGCCATCATATAGTTGACGGTGATGTGCTTGCCCACGGTGCGGGCAAAGTCGAGGAAGGTGAAGTCCTTCATCCAGTCGTAGTTGTTCACCAGTTCGGCCTTGTTGGGCTCACTGCCGTCGAAGTCGAGGAACTTGGACACCTGCTTCTTGATGGCTTCCTGGTTGTGGTAGAGGGTGTCGGAGTCGAGCAGGTTGCGCTCCTGGCTCTTGCCCGAAGGGTCGCCGATCATGCCCGTGGCACCGCCGACGAGCAGGTAGGGCTTGTGTCCGCAGCGCTGCAGGTGGCGCAGCATCATGATGCCGCAGAGGTGTCCGATGTGCAGCGAGTCGGCCGTGGGGTCGGTGCCCAGGTAGGCCGATGTCATGTGCTGCATGAGGTATTCCTCGGTTCCCGGCATGATTTGCGCCAGCATCCCACGCCATTTCAGTTCTTCAACAAAGTTTTTCATTGTCTTTCATTTTTGTTTGCGGGCCCGCTCCTCGTTGCGTCGGGCCCATGAAGCATAATATATTATCGGGGCGCCTTTCGGACAACTTACGGCACCGGATCGTATCCGCTGCCACCCCAGGGGTTGCATCTCAGTATCCGCCAAATGGCCAGCAGCAGTCCCTTCACCGGGCCATGCTTGAGGATGGCCTGCCGGGCATATTCCGAACAGGTGGGGGTGAACCGGCATGAGGGAGGCGTGTAGGGGGTGATGAACTTCTGGTAGAACACGATGGGCTGTACCAGTATCCATGCCAAGGCATGCGAGAGGGCGAGGAGAAGGCGTTTCAGGGTTTCCATCTGTCTCTTCACTCGCTGGGTGTGACGGGCCTTGCCATGCGTGCCGTGAGCTTCTCGTCGATGCGCTTGAGCAGGTTGACGACCTTGGCCTCTACCTCTTTGCTGGGGTGGAGCCTGGCATCGAGCCACACAAAGGCCATGGCCACAGGTTTGTCGGCAATGAGCCATTTGTGCTTGCGGTAAGCCTCGCGCACCTGCCGCTTCACCAGGTTGCGCTTCACGGCGCGCTTGAAGCACCGCTTGGGGACGCTTATCAGAAACTGGGCGTTGGGCTTCGGAGGCATCGTGCCGTGTATATGTTCCTCGTTGCCGGCATCGAGCGACATATACACCACCCTTAGGGGATAGGCCGACATGGCGTGGCTCTGTCCTCCCTGAAAGAGCGTCTCGATCAGCTTCTTGCTACAGATACGCTCTTCTTTGCTCAGTGTGGCGGGATAGGCGGACATGGTTTCTGGCGTGTGACACTCCTCACTTGTGGGAGGGGCGTCAGGCTTTTTTCTTATTTTCTTTTTTTAGGAAGTCGCTCAGCGCACTCACCATCGAGGGATGCTCCTTGGTGCCTGCGATGAGGGCCAAGGGCAGCTTGGCCTCCTCGATGGCCTTGCCTGTGGCAGGACCGAAGGCACCGAGCTTGAACGAGCCGTCCTTGAGATTGGGGAAGGCCTCAGAGAGATAACTCACGCCGGTGGGCGTAGAGAAAATGAGCATATCGTAGTCGAAGGTCTTGATCTCCTCCTCGGTGAAGTTGTTGCTCAGCGTGCGGTACATCGTACACTCGGTGTGCTGCAGTCCCTTGGCATCGAGTTTGTTCTTGATATCGTCGTTGTGAACGTTGCTCAGGGGCACGAGGTATTTCTCGGTCTTGTGCTTCACCATCGCGGGGATGAGGTCGTCGATCTTGCCGGTGGTGCCGAAGAATATCTTGCGCTTGCGGTATTGGGTGTATTTCTGGATATAGAGCGAGATGGTCTCTGTAATGCAGAAATACTTCATATTCTCAGGAATGGTGAGGCGTAGCTCCTTGGCGAGCTGGAAGAAAAAGTCGATGGCGTGCCTTGAAGTGAACACAACAGCGGTGTGTGACAGGATGCTCACCTTTTGCTGACGAAACTCCTTCGCCGTTAAACCCTCTACCTTGATGAAAGGGCGGAATACGATCTCTACCCCAAACTCTTTCTCGATGTCGTAATAAGGAGATTTCTCGCTGGCCGGTTTGGGCTGAGATATCATAATCTTCTTGATCATCTTTGTCTTAAAAATTTATTTTCAAATAATTATCCGTCAACACCAAGACACCCCATAAGGCACCTAGTGGCATCACTTCGAGTGAGCAAAAGTACAAAAAACTTTGCAGAATGACGCTGCTTCGCTTGAAAAATATAATGTAGGTCTTATAAAAAGCGAGCAACTTGCCCAATATGACCACTGCGGCGGCATAAATCACGGCACTTTCGATAGATAAGTCGAAGTAAGCCAACAACATAACAACGGGGAAAAGAGCGATGCCTTCCATGGATGCCAAGAAGAGTGCGGACTTGAACCATTGTTCATTTTTTTTTCTATCAAAGAACACCCATCCCACGATGAGATAGAGCAATGCCTTGACAAGAAAATAGCCTGCGAAGATGCCGGTGTTGATGCCTATAATCTGGTAATGGGGTATGGTGAAGGTGTCGCCGATAACGGTGCGGGTGTAGAAGAAGAAGATGAGCGCCGACAGCAGACAGGTCTGGAGCATGAGAAAGAGTTGGAAATGGAACTCGTTGCCCGTCTCGGTAAACACCGTGGTGCCCTCGCGCTGGGTGTAGAAGAAGTTTTTGATCTGGCGTTGCAGGAAGTTACCCGACTGCGCGATGGCCACCGTGGCGATGATGAAGCATCCCAACAGAATCGAGGTGATGAGGTTGTCGCCCGCGATGGAGTAGGGCACGGGGTCGCCGGCCACCCCATGGCCGTAGAAGGCCAGCTCCGGGCGGTAGACAGAGTCTTTCTGCACCAGCGAACGCGACTGGTACATCGGTTTCTTGAGCGAGAACTCGGCCATGCTGTCGACCCGTGTCTGGGGCGTGCGCATGGGGTTGGGGCGCTGGCTCCAGTCCACCTCCTCAAACTTGATGTTGGCGCGTATGGCCGAGTCTTGCTGCCAGGGCGTTGCCGTCTTGGGCAGTCGCCCCAGGATCTCCTTTGGCGTGAGCGGTCGGGCGCTGTATGTGGCAGCATACGCGTTGGTGGTGGTCTGTGCCTCGGCAGACGGTGTTGGGATGGAATCTTGCTGTGTCATAACTGTTGATGGCTCGCAGCACCACTGCAAGCCACCTTACCTTAATGGTGAACAAATGTCGTGAGCCGTGGCCTGGGCCGTTGGCGCAGGCCATCCGCCGCGTGTGGCGCGGCGGTGGCGCGGCAGGCTTCAGAGCCCGAAGGCCTTGCGGATGAGCTCCACCTGGTCGAGCTTCTCCCAGGTAAACAGCTCGATGGTCATGGTCTTGGTCTGGTGGTAGAGGCTGGTGAAGGTTTTCTCCACCTTCTCGTACTTGCGGCCCATGTGGCCGTAGGCGGCGGTCTCGAAGTACATGGGCTGGCGCAGCTTGAGTCTGCGCTCGATGGCTTTGGGTCTGAGGTCGAAGAGCTGCTTGATCTTGTCGGCAATCTCACCGTCGCTCATCTTCACATGGCTGCGGCCGTAGGTGTTGACATAGATGCTCACGGGTTCGGCCACGCCGATGGCGTAGGCCAGCTGCACCAGAATCTCGTCGGCCACGCCTGCGGCCACCATGTTTTTGGCGATGTGGCGCGCAGCGTAGGCTGCCGAGCGGTCGACCTTGCTCGAGTCTTTGCCCGAGAAGGCACCGCCGCCGTGTGCGCCGCGTCCGCCGTAGGTGTCGACGATGATCTTGCGGCCCGTGAGACCCGTGTCGCCGTGGGGGCCGCCGATGACAAACTTGCCGGTTGGGTTGACATAATACTTGATGTCGTCGTTGAAAAGGGCCCGCAGCTTCTCGTCTGCGGCTTCCTTTACGCGCGGCATGAGAATGCTGATGACATCCTTGCGGATGCGGGCCAGCATGGTGTCGTCGGCCTTGCGTTGTGCCTCGGGCGTGTTGTTCTCGGGCTTCACGAAGTCGTCGTGCTGGGTCGACACCACGATGTTGTCGATGCGCACGGGCTCGCCCTCGTCGTTATACTCGATGGTCACCTGGCTCTTGGCGTCGGGGCGCAGATAGGGCATCTGCTTGCCTTCCTTGCGAATCTGTGCCAGGGTGCTCATGATGAGGTGTGCCAGGTCGAGCGTGGCGGGCATATAGTTCTCTGTCTCGTTGCAGGCATAGCCGAACATCATGCCTTGGTCGCCGGCGCCCTGCAGCTCCTCGTCTTCACGCGACACACCGCGGTCGATGTCGCCGCTCTGCTCGTGGATGGCGGTGAGGATGCCGCACGAGTTATAGTCGAACTGATATTCGGCCTTGGTGTAGCCGATGTGCTCGATGGCACGGCGGGCCATGGCCTGCAGGTCGATGTAGGCGCTCGAACGCACCTCGCCCATGATGACCACCTGTCCGGTGGTGGCAAAGCTCTCGATGGCGCAGTGCGCCTTGTCGTCGTAGGCCAGGAACTGGTCGAGCAGCGCGTCGCTGATCTGGTCGCACACTTTGTCGGGATGACCCTCTGATACTGATTCTGATGTGAATAGATAACTCATTTTTCCAAATACGTTTACGTGGAAAAATACCAATGGACCGTAAAATCTTTAGGGATTTTGCAGTTTTAGCATTTTTTTATGTGGTTGCAAGCAGCCAAATTCTTCCACACTGATGAAACATTCTATTTATCGTCGGCAAAGTTACGGAAAAAAAACGACGTGGCAAAAGAAAGCCCTCGGAATTAATATACATTAAAAATGAGGCCCCGCCACAGGTTGCATGGCGGGGCCTCGTCTTCAGGCCGTGTGTGGTGGGCGGTGCCCTTGGGCACGGCGCGTGGGGGTTACTCCTGCGGCAGCATCACGATGCTGACCTTGTTGGCACCGGCGAGCATCTCCTTGATGAAGGCCGAGATCTTGGCAGGCGTCTGGGCCTCCACAAGGCTCTTGTAGTCGGTATATTGGTCGAGGCCCATGCGGTAGTGGTCGAGAATGACCTCGCTCCAGAAGCCGTTGGTCTTGACCTGCGTGTCGATGTCCTTGGCCATGGCCTTCTTCACCTTGTCGAGCATCTCGGCATCGCAGTTCACGGCGAGGTTGCGCACCTCGCTGTCCATGATTCTCATGGCCTCCTCTTTCTTCTCGGGCTTCATGGGGCAATAGCCCACCACCTGGCTGATGGTATAGCCGTCGTCGCCGATGCTCATGCTGCCCATGGCGCCGCAGGTGTAGGCGGCACTGGCCTCCTCGCGGATCTTCTTGATATAGGCCATCGAGATCACCTCGCCGGCGATGCTGGCCTGTATCGAACGCTCAAGCGTGTAGGGCAGCTTGGTATTGATCCAGAACATATAGGCGTTGGCCTTGGGCGTCTCCATCTTGCGCTCGAAGATGTTGTCCACGCTCTTCGTGGTGGTGTAGAGCAGTCGCTTGCCCACGGGGTTCTTGCCCTTCGAGGGCAGCGCACCCAGATACTGGCACACGAGCGGACGGATGGTGGCCTCGTCGAAGTTGCCTATGATCTCGAACACCCAGCCGTTGGCATTGGCCGTGCGCTCGGCGGCCATCTGTAGGATGCGGTCGTAGTTCACCTTCTTCACGTCGTCGAGCAGGAAGGGCTTGGCGCGCCAGAAGTGGTCGTAGAGCGTTGCCGTCACCGAGTCAGAGAAGGCGATGTCGGGGTTGAGCTCGCGGTTTTTGAGGCCGGTCTCATATTGCTGCAGTATCTGGTTGAAGGCATCGTCGTCTTTCTTGATACTGGTGAAGTAGAGATAGGTCAGCTGCAGCATCGTCTCTACGTCCTTTGGGGTAGAGCTGCCGCTGATGCCCATGCGGCGGTCGCCCATCTTCAGCGAGGCGTTGGCAATCTTTCCGGTGAGGGCCTTGCCCAGCTCAGTGGGTGAGAAGTTGCCGAGTCCGCTAGCATCGATGACGCTGTTGAAGGCGTGTACGTTGGCCAGGTCGTCTTTGCCATAGTTGCCCGACCCCGAGCCGCCGCTGCCGCCCATGATGACCTGGTCTTTCTTGTAGTCGGTCTTCTTCAGCAGCACCGTCACGCCATTGCTCAGGGTGAGGATATCGTAACCGAACTTCTTGCTCTTCACCTCCTTCTTGATCTTGCCGGCCTTGGGCAGGGCGGTCATGAGGGGCTCGTCCTTCACCTTGTCGACGTAGGCCTCAATCTTGGCGTTGCGGGCCTCGTTGACGGCACCCAGCAGCTGGGCCTCGGTGGGATATACGGCACCCTCCTTCTCGTTGTTGAAGTTGAGGATCACCATATTGCTGTCGCTCTTGGTGATGATCTGGGGCAGCACCTGGTTGATGGCCTCCAAGGGAATGACGGGCACCAGCTGCTTCATCATCTGGTAGCTGTAGTCGATGCCGGGCATGGGCTCGTTGGAGAGGAAGTGGCCCACGCACTCCTGGTAGAACTGGCTGCTGTAACGCTTGTCTTTGTTAGAGTACATCTTGTCGAGCGAGCTCAGGTAGTCGGTCTGAAAGCGCTTGTACTCTGTGGCTGTGAACCCAAACTCGGCGGCCTGTCTCACCACCAGGTAAGCCTCCTTCAGGGCATCGGCGGTGCGGCTCGGGTCTTTAGGTGTGGCATTGATGTCGAAGGCATCCTTGGTCTTCGAGAAGAGGTATGCGCCGTCGCTGGCACCGGCGCTCACAAAGGAGCACTCGGGTTTCTGCGACACCTCGAAGAAGCGGTTGCTCAGCATGGCGGCCACGGCGCTCTTCACATAGCCGTCGACCAGGTAGGGCAGCGTCTGCTTGAGGCTGTCGGGGAAGGGGTCGTGCTTGATCATCAGGTCTACGACGGTCTTCTGGTATTCCTTGTCCTTGTCGATGATGACGATGGGCTGGGCATTGTCGGGCACGGGCTCGCTGACGATGGGAGCCTGGTTGGCGGGGTTCTTGATGTTGCCGAAGAGCTGCTTGATCTGGGCCTCGGTCTTGTCCACATCGACGTCGCCCACCACGATGATGCCCTGGTGCGAGGGGTGATACCACTTGTGGTAGTAGTCTACCAGTTCCTGGCGCTTGAAGTTGTCGACCACCGACATCAGGCCGATGGGGTAGCGCACGCCGTACTTGGAGCCCGGGTAGAGCTTGGGCAGGTTGCGCTCAAACATACGGCTGTTGGCCGAGGTGCGCAGGCGCCACTCCTCGTGTATCACGCCGCGCTCCTTGTCGATCTCGTCCTGTTCGAGCAAGAGGCCCGACGACCAGTCGCGCAGGATGAGCAGGCACGAGTCGAGCACGCCCTGGTTGCCGGTGGGCACATTGTCGATGTTGTACACCGTCTGCTCGATGCTGGTATATGCGTTGAGGTCTACACCAAACTGTATGCCTCGCGAGCGGCACCATTCGATGAGGCTGTTGCCTTTGAAGTGCTCACTGCCATTGAAGGCCATGTGCTCCAGGAAGTGTGCCAGTCCGCGCTGGCTCTCTTCCTCCTGGATAGAACCCACCTTCTGTGCGATGTAGAAGTTGGCGCGATGCTCGGGCCAGTTGTTGTAACGAATGTAATACGTCAGGCCGTTGGCCAGCTTGCCCATGCGCACGGCGGTGTCGAGGGGCAGCGTCATGTCGGGCATCTGAGCCTGAACCGTGGCTGCTGCAAGGAGCAGCAGGCCGGCAATCAAGTTTCTGATGTTCATACAAATGATTTTATAAATAGAGTTGTTGGTCCAAATAGGGACATTTTGCAAAGTTAGTTTTTTTCTTCAAGAAAGCAAAGTGTTTGCTACGAAAATCATTCCGGATATATGCATATTATATGCAGCAATGGCGGCATGGGGGCGTGCGAAGGGTGGGTGGGCAGGGTGCGGTGCCACCCCTCAGCCTCTGAGTGGGGTGTGGTGAAAAAGATACTGGGTAGCCTTGCAACGGCAAGGCTACCCAGTAGGTGGTCATTGGTATGTATGCCACACGTCTTGCGGCATCTTCTGTTGTGGCAGCACGGCCTGTGGCGTCATTCCTGCGGCAGCATCACCACGCTGACCTTGTTGGCATCGGCCATATACTCCTTGACAAAGGCCGAGATGGCGGCGGGAGTGAGACTCTCGACAATCGACTTGTAGTTGGTATAGGTGTCGAGATTCATCATGTAATGGTTCAGCAAGAGTCCGGTCCAGAAGTTGTTGGTCTTGGCTCTGTCGTCAATCTGCTTGATCATGAGTTTCTTCACCTTGTCGAGCATTTCCTGGTCGCAGGTGGTGGCGAGCTTGTGGGTCTCGTCGTTCATGATTTGCAGGGCCACGTCTTTCTTCTCTGGTTTCATCGGGCAGTAGGCGAGGAGCTGTCCTACATGGTATCCATCGTCCGACAGCGACATAGAGCCCTGTCCGCCCACGGTATAGGCGGCGCTGGCCTCCTCGCGTATTTCCTTCAGGTAGACCATAGAGAGTATCTGTCCGGCCACGTCAACCTTGATGCTGTTTTCGAGCGAATAGGGCATCTTATGGTTGAACCATGACATGAGTGCGATAGACTTGGGTGTCTCCATCTTGCGCAGGAAGGTGTTGTCCACGGTCTTGTTGGTGATCTCTGTGGTACGCACGCTGGCAGGATTCTTGCCCTTAGAGGGCAGGGCACCGAGATATTGGCAGATGAGCGGACGGATGGTGGCCTCGTCGAAGTTGCCTATGATCTCGAAGATCCATCCGTTGGCGTTGGCCGTGCGCTCTTTGGCCATCTGCAGTATACGGTCGTAGCTGATGTTCTTCACGTTGTCGAGCAGCAGTGGGGCCAGGCGCCAGTTGTGGTTGCTGATGGTGGCTTGGATGGAGTCGGAGAACGCGATGTCGGGGTTGAGCTCGCGGTCTTTGAGGTTCACGTTATACTGCTGTATGAGGTTGTTGAAGGCATCGGGGTCTTTCTTGATATTGGTGAAGTAGAGATAGGCCATCTGGAGCATGGTCTCCACGTCCTTGGGGGTACAGTTGCCGTCGACGGCCATGCGGCGGTTGCCCATGGCGAGGTTGGCGTTGGCAATCTTTCCGGCGAGTGCCTTCTGCAGCTCGGTGCTCGAGAAGTGGCCCAGGCCGCTGATGCCAATCACTTCGTCGAAGGCCTTGAGGTTGGCGAAGTCGGCCTTGCCATAGTTGGCCTCGGCGCTTCCGCCCACGCCGTTCAAGAGCACCTGGTCTTTCTTGTAGTCGGTCTTCTTCAGCAGCACGGTCACGCCGTTGCTCAGGGTGAGGATGTCATAGCCCAAGGCCTTGCTCTTTGTCTCTTTCTTGATCTTGCCGGGCTTGGGCAGGGTGGTCATCAGGGGCTCGTTCTTCACATTGTCCACGTAGGCCTCCAGCTTGGCGGCGCGGGCCTGGCTCACGGCATCCAGGAGCTGTGCCTCGGTGGGATAGACGTTGCCCTCCTTCTCGTTGTTGAAGTTGACGATGACCATATTGGTGTCGCTCTTGCTCACCAGTTCGGGCAGCACCTGGTTGATGGCCTCCAGGGGGATGGCGGGCACGATTTGTTTCATCATCCGGTAGGTGTAGTCGATGCCGGTCATGGGCTCATTGGTGAGGAAGTAGCCTAGGATCTCGTAGAAGAACTGGCGTGAGTAGCGCTTGTCTTTGTTGCTGTAGCTCTTGTCGAGCTGGCTCAGGTAGTCGTCCTGGTAGCGCTTATACTCGGTAGGGGTGAAGCCGAACTCGGCGGCCTGGCGCACCACCTCGAAGGCCGACTTCAGGGCCGTGGCCGTGCGGGCCATGTCTTTTGGGTACACATCGAGGCTGAAGGCGTCTTTGGTCTTGGCAAAGATATAGCTGCCGTCTCTTGCGATGGCCTGTACAAAGGGGCAGTCGGCCTTCTGCGCGGCCTCTACAAACCGCTGTCCGAGCATGCTCACGGCAGCATCCTTGACATAGTTGTTGATGAGATAGGGCAGGGTCTGCTTGAGGCTGTCGGGGAAGGTCTCGTGCTTGATCAGCAGTTCCACGTTGCTCTGCTGATACTCTTTGTCTTTGTCGATGATGACGATGGGCTGTGCGTTGTCGGGCACGGGCTCATCGACGATGGGTGCCTGGTTGGCGGGGTTCTTGATGCCGCCGAAGAGCTTCTTGATCTGGGCCTCGGTCTTGTCTACGTCTACATCGCCCACCACGATGATGCCTTGGTGTGCGGGGTGGTACCACTTGTGGTAGTAGTCCACCAGTTCCTGATGCTTGAAGTTGTCGACCACCGACATCAGGCCGATGGGGAAGCGCAGACCGTATTTGGAGCCCGGGTAGAGCTTGGGCAGGTTGCGCTCAAACATACGGTTGTTGGCCGAGGTGCTCAGGCGCCACTCCTCGTGTATCACGCCGCGCTCCTTGTCGATCTCGGCGGGCTCGAGCGACAGGCCGGTCGACCAGTCGCGCAGGATGAGCAGGCACGAGTCGAGCACGCCCTGGTTCTCGGTGGGCACATTGTCGATGTTGTACACCGTCTGGTCGATGCTGGTGTAGGCGTTGAGGTCGCCACCAAACTCAATGCCTTTTGAGCGACACCACTCGATGAGGGCATTGCCCTTGAAGTTGTCGCTGCCGTTGAAGGCCATGTGCTCCAGGAAGTGGGCCAGTCCGCGCTGGCTCTCTTCCTCCTGGATAGAGCCCACCTTCTGTGCGATGTAGAAGTTGGCGCGATGCTCAGGCCAGTTGTTGTAACGAATGTAATACGTCAGGCCATTGGCCAACTTGCCCATGCGCACGGCGGTGTCGAGCGGCAGCGTCATGTCGGGCATCTGTGCCTGTACGGTTGCTGCAATAAGTAGCAGCATACTGACAATCAAGTTTCTGATCTTCATAGAAATGATGTTAAGAAAAATGTTAATAGTTTTTTTGTATTGCTGTCCGATAAAACCAAAAGATTGACAGTATGAGGGCAAGCAAATAATA
>CAZBQA010000064.1:0-13738 GCA_964493905.1 uncultured Prevotella sp. | reverse complement strand
ACTTGCCTAATGAAAGAAGAATATATCGCGCATATAAAAGAATTGGAGAAAGACTGGGACATCCAGACTATTGATGAGCATGCAGAGGGAGTCGCCTCACTGGCTGGTCAGGCAGCCTCGGCTTTTCATGCCTCAGCGTGGGCCGAGCTGTGTGGCAAATGGCATGATCTTGGTAAATACTCCTCAGAGTTCCAACAACATATCAAGGCGGCATCGGGATACGACTTGGCGTTGCATGATCCTGGCAAGGTGGACCATGCCACAGCAGGAGCGGTGTTTGCCCGGCAGCTGCTTGGGCAAGAAGGCCTTTACTTGCCGATAGCCTATTGTATCTGCGGGCATCATGCCGGTTTGCATGATTATGATGGGGCTGGTGCGGTCAATCTGCACCATCATCTGCAAGAGACCGACAAAATGGAGCGATTGCCAGATAAACTTCTTGCCCAGAATCTGCCTCATTTGCCGATACCTAACGTACCTCGGGAGGAATTTCCATGTTTCTGGAATCTGTGGATCAGGATGCTTTTCTCCTGCCTTGTCGATGCAGACAGTCTCGATACAGAAAGGTTTATGAATCCTGAGCAGTATGCCTCACGGGGACAGTTTGATGACCTTCCTGTTCTGAAAGAACGGTTAGACCGGTATCTGCGAAAGTTTGAAGGTTGTGCCCCGACGCTACTCAATCGCACTCGCGCCCATATCCAGTCACTCTGTCGGGAGAGCGGCAGAGGAGCACAAGGCATTTACAGTCTGACGGTGCCTACTGGTGGGGGCAAGACGCTGTCGTCTATGCTGTGGGCCTTGGAGCATGCGCTTGCCAACGGCTGCCGCCGCATCATCATTGCCATTCCTTATACAAGCATCGTAGTACAGACTGCCAGCGTACTCAAAGGTATCTTCGGAGAAGATAATGTGGTGGAACATCATAGCAACGCAGACTTGGACAGCGAAGACGACCGCCGTGGCAAACTTGCAACGGAAAACTGGGATGCGCCTATCATTGTGACGACCAACGTGCAGCTGTTCGAATCGCTCTATGCCAACAAACGCTCAAGATGCAGAAAGCTGCACAACATCGTCAATTCGATACTCATCTTAGACGAGGCGCAGATGTTGCCCCCGGAAAACTTGCACCCCATTGTCGATGTGTTGAAGAGTCTGCAAAAATATTTCGGGGTTAGCATCCTGTTGACCTCGGCCACGCAGCCCGCCCTTGCAGGCACTATCGGCACCGGTAAGGCAAAGTTTGAGGGAATGAAGGCTAAAGAAATCATTGCAGACAAGGCGATGCTCTTCGAACAGCTGAGGAGGGTTGATATACAGTTTGCCCAATATCCATATTCGTATGACAGCCTGGCTCGTGAACTGGTGGCTCACGGTCAGGTACTCTGTGTGGTCAACTCCCGCAGAGATGCCCGGATGCTCTACGAAGCGGTCAAGGCCATCAGCAATGTGCCGGTGATTCATCTGTCGAGGATGATGTGCCAGCAGCACATCATGGACCGCATAGAAGAGATTCGTGACAAGCTCAGTCCCGAACACTGTTCTCCGGTGATAGTCATCAGTACCCAGCTCATTGAGGCTGGAGTAGACATAGACTTTCCAAGGGTCTATCGGGCCATGGCTGGGCTGGACTCCATAGCTCAGGCTGCAGGCCGCTGCAACCGAGAGGGGCTGCAACATCGTGGGCAGGTGGTGGTCTTCAATTTTGAGGAGGCAAGGTCGAGAGGCCTGATGCGCAAGGCTGCTGAGGCCGCCGATGACCTCATACAACAAGGAAAAACAGATTTCCTTGACCCACTGGTGACCGAAGAGTTCTTCAGGAATTATTATGGAAAGCTCAATACCACAGATCAAGCCGAAATCAAGAAGCATCTCTATAATCTCCATCCTGCTTTTGCCTCGGCTGCGGCAAACTTCAGACTGATTGACAAGGAAGGCCTGACCGTGTATGTGCCCTATGGCGAGGGCGCGGGTCTCATCCACGACCTTCAGCAAGGTTGTCTTTCGTCTGGGCTGATGCGCCGGTTGCAACGGTTTAGTGTGAATATTCCAGAGAGTGATAAACACAAAATCTTGGAATTGGGCGGAGGCATGATCGGAGATAACCTCTGTTATCTGCCCGATGAGGGCAACTACAGCATGGATACCGGACTCGTATATGATAATCCTTTCTTGAACAACGAATTAATATTATAGGTGGGTTCTATTAATTACCACCGAAACAAAAACATGAAATCGTGGGTTACGTTTTGCCATCTTTCGGCCTCTCTTCGGCTCAAATTGCCAGTTCGCTCAGTCGTTATGCCCGCATAACTCTTTCGTTCACTTACAATTTGACCTCGAAGATAGTCTCGAAAATCTGACAAAGCTAATTAATAGAACCCACCTATAAGCCTATGGAACATTATGACAAGGAATTCTGTTTGGAAGTGTGGGGCGACTATGCTTGCTTCACGCGTCCGGAACTCAAGGTAGAACGGGTGAGCTATGATGTGATGACACCCTCGGCTGCCCGTGCCATTTTTGAGGCCATCTTCTGGAAGCCGGCCATACGGTGGGAGGTGACGCGCATAGAAGTGTTGAACCCTATTCGCTGGTTCTCTATTAAGCGAAATGAGGTGGGAAAGACCATGAGTCCGGCATCAAGTGGCATTATCATTGAAGAGAATAGACAGCAAAAGTCAAGTCTTGTTCTGCGAGATGTGCGTTATCGACTCTATGCCAATCTTGTGTTCATGCCTGTGGAGAAGCGGGGGCCGCAATTCAGGCCGGAGCCCGATAGGATGGCCGACGAGAATCCGGGCAAGTATAACGCCATGTTTGAACGTCGGGCGGCAAAAGGTCAATGCTTCAACCAACCTTATTTGGGATGTCGGGAGTTTTCGTGTGGTTTCAAACTTGTCAATGACCCGGTTAAAGGCGAGGGTTGCATCGACGAGACGCGCGACTTGGGCATCATGCTCTACGATATGGACTTCAAGGACCGTTATGGTGAGAAGCCTGCCGAGGCCTTGTTTTTTCGGGCCAAACTCGACAAGGGAGCGATTGTTGTACCACCCAAAGACAGTGAGGAGATATTGCGATGATACTACAAGCATTGTGTGAATATTACCAGCGTAAGGCGGCCCTTGGCGAGATGCCCCCTTACGGACGTGAGTGGAAGCCGATACCCTATCTGATTGTCATCAGGGAGGACGGTAGTTTTGTAAAGTTGGAAGAGACCTACGAGGGAGAGGGGAAAAACCGTGTTGCCAAGGCGTTCATGATGAGCCTCGCCAAAGGTCGGTCAGGTTCAAACTCATGGGCCACGGCCAACTCCTTGTGGGACCACTTTGGTTATGTACTCGGTATTCCTAAACAGAAGGATGAGGGCAGCGATAAGGCTTTTGAGACCTGCAAAAAGCAAAATATGTCATTCGTCGAAGAGGTACGTCGTCTACGTCAACTTAATCCTAATGATACTGGTATTGCAGCCGTCTGTGCTTTCTATGCTCACTTCACGACAAACCTCGCAGGGGTCAGGGCCGATCGGCTGTTTGCTGACGTAGTCAAGAAAGACGGAACGAATTTGGCTTTTAAGTTGCTTGGCTCTGCGGAGCCTATCGGTACCAATGCATCTGTCAATTATGGCCAAGAAATCTCCAATGAAAATCTTGGCCGATGCCTTGTAACTGGCGAAATGGGCCCTATTGCAATTCTCAATGGCGGAATATCACTGATGGGTGCGAGCCCTATGGGTGCCAAACTGGTAGGTTTTCAGAAAAGTTCCGGATACGATTCGTACCACAAGGAGCAAGGTCTGAATGCACCGATATCTGAACAGGCCAACTATGCTTATACCACGGCGTTGAACTCGATGCTCAGCAAAGGGAGCAAGAACCACTTCTACTTCAGTGGCGATACGCTTGTGTTCTGGGCCAGTAAGAACAATCACTTCGAAGACGAGTTTGCATTTTTCTTTGCATTGCCCCCAAAAGACAATCCTGACAAGAACGTTGAGGTCATTGGCAATCTGATGAAGGCCCCGTTTACAGGAGTTGTGAACGATGAGGATGACACCAAGTTCTATGTGCTGCTGCTGAGTCCGAATGTGGCAAGAATCGCTGTGAGGATGTGGGAAGAAACTACCGTGAAAGATTTGGCAAGCAATATCCGCCAATATTTCGAAGACCTCGATATCATAAGAGGTAAGGCTGATAAAAGCTATTATTCCTTGTATGAGATCCTACAGAATATTGCACTTCAGCATGACATCAAAAATCTTCCACCAATGCTTTTCAATGGTATGGTGCGGGCAGCCATCAATGGTTGGGCGCTGCCGGCATTGTGTCAACTGCAATGTCTGGGACGTATAAAAGCAGACCAGACTGTGAACAGCAGAAGGGCAGGGCTTTTGAAAGCTTATCTAAACAGAAAAAACAGAAACAATCAACTAAAAAAAGAAAGGAACATCACTATGGCATTAGATGCAGAAAACAAAAACCAGGCCTACCTCTGCGGTCGGCTTTTCGCTATCCTCGAAAAGATCCAGGAGGCTTCAGGCATTTCAACAATCCGTGAAAGATATTACGGGGCAGCCTCACGCACGCCGGCTGTGGTTTTTCCTCGATTGCTGGATTTATCTATCCATCATCTCGCAAAACTCAACGAAGGACAGCAAGTCTATTTTGAGAAACTGAAGGGTATTGTCATGGAGGACATCGCAGCTCAAGGGTTTGCCGCTCATTTTTCCCTTGACGACCAGAGCAGGTTTGCCATTGGGTACTATCACCAGAGGCAGGCGTTTTATACCAAGAAAGAAGATTAACAATAAAAACAACAAATAAAAATCGACGAACTATGGAAGAATTGAAAAACCGGTATGATTTTATTTACCTTTTTGATGTGAAGGATGGTAATCCCAATGGGGACCCTGATGCAGGAAACATGCCCCGTATTGATGCTGAGACAGGAGAGGGGCTGATATCCGATGTATGCCTGAAGCGCAAGGTTCGCAATTATGTGACCGTTGTCAAAGGCTGCGAGGCGCCCTACGATATATTTATCAAAGAGGGTAGCGTACTTAATGATACGATCAACAAGACTGCCGGTGAAACCAAGACAAAGGAAGATGCACGCAAAGCCATGTGTGACCGCTATTTCGATGTTCGCACTTTCGGGGCTGTGATGACAACAGGTAAGAAAAATGCCGGACAAGTGAGGGGCCCCATCCAACTGACATTCTCAAGGTCGATATCTCCTATTGTCACTGCCGAGCACACAATTACGCGAATGGCTGTTACCGACGCCAAAGAATCGGATGCCAACGAGATGGGAACAAGGCAGACGATGGGCCGCAAATATACTATCCCTTACGCACTGTACCAGGTGCAGGGGTTTGTGTCTGCCAATCTTGCTAAGCAAACGGGTTTTTCGGAGAAGGATCTGCAGCTGTTTTGGGATGCGCTGAAAAACATGTTCGACGTAGACCATAGTGCGGCCCGCGGAACGATGTGTCCTCGTAAGCTCATTGTGTTCAAGCATGATACGGAACTGGGATGTGCGCCCTCTTATCAGCTCTTTGATTTGGTAAAAGTCACACAGAAAGACCTCACGAAGCCTGCACGTTCTTTCAATGACTATGAGGTAGATGTAGACAAAGAACAGTGTCCGTCAGGAGTGACAATTGATATCAAGATTTAGCACATGTATGACGACGACCATCTGCTGATGCTTTCTGGCATTCAGCACTTTGCTTTTTGTCAGCGGCAGTGGGCTTTGGTGCATATAGACCAACAATGGCATGACAACCATCTCACCATTGAAGGTGAGTGGTTGCATCGCCATGTGGACAATCCTTTTGAGATGGGGCGGCACGGAGAGACGGTACATCTTAATGCCGTCTCCGTGGTGTCTCACCGTCTGGGACTCTATGGGGTGGCCGATTTGCTAGAACTACATCTGGCCAATGGCGCACCGAGCACCATTTGTGTGCCCAAATATCCGGGTGACTGGCTGGTCTGTCCCATTGAGTATAAACATGGAAAGCCCAAGGAAGGCGACTGCGATGAGGTACAGCTCTGTGCACAAGCGATGTGCCTGGAAGAGATGTATGGCATAAATATCGATCAGGGGGCACTATACTACCTGCAAACAAGACGGCGCGCCACAGTGCCGTTTTCAGACACCTTGCGGCAGGCTGTCATAGAATATGCGGAAGCCATGCACAAGACCTTTGAGCAAGGTAAAGTGCCAGAGGGCATATATTTGCCTCGCTGTAAGTCGTGCTCCATGAACGAACAATGTATGGTGGATTCGATGAGGCACGCAAAAACGGTGAAAAACTATCTTGAACAACTGAAGTGATGAGAAAACTGCTAAATACACTTTATGTCACCAATCCTGACATATATTTGTCAAGAGAGAACGAAGCCGTCGTCGCCAAACTGGATGGCGAAGTGGTGATGAGAGTACCTGCACTCAATCTTGAGGGTATCGTTTGTTTCAACAGAATGGGAGCATCGACCTATCTGATGCAGTTGTGTGCTGAACAGAACATCGGTCTTTGTTTCTTGTCACCACATGGACGATTTATGGCTCGTATCACTGGACCGGTAAACGGCAATGTACTTCTTAGGCGAACACAATACCGCATAGCCGACGACGAAGGCAAATCGTTGGACCTCATGCAGTATATCATCGCAGGGAAAATATTCAATTCCAGAAAAATCATTGAACGCTTCAAAAGAGATTATGGCGCAACCAAGGACACTGTTCATATAGAAGATGTGTCACGCCAGCTGGATCGGTATCGTCGGCTATGTCTGACAGCCGCATCTATGGACATCCTTCGAGGAATAGAAGGTGAGGCAGGAGCACTGTATTTTTCGGTCTTCGACGAGATGATTATCGCCCAAAAACACGAATTTGTCTTCCACGGTAGAAATCGTAGACCTCCCAAAGACCGGGTGAACAGTCTGCTATCCTTTTTTTATACGTTGCTGGGCCATGAGGTACAGTCGGCGTTGGAGACCGTAGGACTGGATCCTTACGTCGGCTTCATGCATAGCGACCGGCCGGGTCGTGCTGGGCTCGCACTCGATCTGATGGAAGAATTGCGAGGTTATCTGGCCGACCGTATGGTACTCACCATGATCAATCGCGGGCAAGTGGCACCTGATGATTTCATAGATAATGGAATTGAAAATATCGTGATGACTGATGGAGGCAAACGTAAGGTCTTGTCGGCATGGCAGCAGAAGAAGAAAGAGATGATTACTCACCCCTTTCTCAACGAGAAAATGCCAATCGGACTCATCCCTTATGTACAAGCTAAACTCTTGGCAAAATACCTTCGTGGCGACTTAGAACATTATCCTGTGTTTTTAATACAATAAACGATGCTTATTCTTGTTACTTATGATGTAGAGACCACCACGCCTGAAGGGCAGAAACGCCTGAGAAACGTGGCTAAAGTCTGTCTGAATTACGGGCAGCGTGTGCAAAACTCTGTCTTTGAATGTGTGATTGATTTCTCCCAATACACCAAATTTAAGCTGGAGTTAAAGGGCATCATCGATAGTGCCAAGGATAGTCTTCGTATCTATAACTTAGGAAATCATTACACTACAAAAGTAGAGGCGATGGGAATAAATCATTCTCATAATTTGGACGGAGAACTCATTATATAATATGCGAACCCTAAGCTCTATGTATTTTAGTGGACTGTTCGCAGTGCCTTTATCTAGTTGGGATTTAGATGCATTAGCTCATATCTAATGATATTATTAAGGTACATTTGTGTTCTTTCGCAGAAAAAAAATGTAACAATGTGATTATAAAGATATAAAACGAAAGCAGTCGCACCCCACGTGGGGTGCGTGGATTGAAACTCTACCTTACTTTCGGTCTGCCCTTGGTCTGCCGTCGCACCCCACGTGGGGTGCGTGGATTGAAACACGGTAAAAATGGTGAGCGTCTTTTGTGACAACGAGTCGCACCCCACGTGGGGTGCGTGGATTGAAACAAGCTCATGCACAAAAAGGTTGATGCCTGCGTGGTCGCACCCCACGTGGGGTGCGTGGATTGAAACGGCTCGTTGTTTGGCAGCTTCTTTGGCAGCCAAGTCGCACCCCACGTGGGGTGCGTGGATTGAAACAAGAGTCTTGTTATATATCTTAACCGATATAGCGTCGCACCCCACGTGGGGTGCGTGGATTGAAACATTACTAAAGTCTCCATAATTGCGTTGAAATTAAGTCGCACCCCACGTGGGGTGCGTGGATTGAAACAAGTCGTAGACGGTAAGCAGGTCACTAAAGACCGTCGCACCCCACGTGGGGTGCGTGGATTGAAACAAAAAATACCTATCTTAGCGAGCAGTGCCAAAAGTCGCACCCCACGTGGGGTGCGTGGATTGAAACATCACCTGCCTGCAATGCTGGAGATTGAGCCAGCGTCGCACCCCACGTGGGGTGCGTGGATTGAAACTTGGATAAACTCGGCACGACCACCACCGGGGAGGTGTCGCACCCCACGTGGGGTGCGTGGATTGAAACTGAACAAGGCGAAGAAAGTCCTCAATGATAAGCGGTCGCACCCCACGTGGGGTGCGTGGATTGAAACGTTTAGTGTCAATCGCACGGGTTGGGCCCAAATTGTCGCACCCCACGTGGGGTGCGTGGATTGAAACATGCAGGTAAACACTTCCCTTGACAAGTCCAGGTCGCACCCCACGTGGGGTGCGTGGATTGAAACTACAAAGTCCTTAACGGTGCTTTGCTGCTTAATGTCGCACCCCACGTGGGGTGCGTGGATTGAAACAAAATCGAGGTGTTGCGCCGTTACCGTACCGGTGTCGCACCCCACGTGGGGTGCGTGGATTGAAACAATGCACATACACCGGTTGCCGCTCTTTTTCGAGTCGCACCCCACGTGGGGTGCGTGGATTGAAACTCGACTACTTGTTCGTCAGTCATTCCTTTCAGTCGCACCCCACGTGGGGTGCGTGGATTGAAACAAACTCAATTTGTGGGTAAGGCAAAATGATGAGTGTCGCACCACGTGGGGTGCGTGGATTGAAACGAAAATGATGAATAAACCCGGCCGTTAGCGTTGGTCGCACCCCACGTGGGGTGCGTGGATTGAAACTGCGAGGCAGCACGCTGCAATCATGATGATGATGTCGCACCCCACGTGGGGTGCGTGGATTGAAACAAAACTTAGCTTTAATTAAGGCCGTCGAAATTACCGTCGCACCCCACGTGGGGTGCGTGGATTGAAACTCTTTTATATATAAGGTGTAAGTGTTTATAAAAGGTCGCACCCCACGTGGGGTGCGTGGATTGAAACGTGTTGTGCACGTGTGTTTCACCACTTTCGTTTGTCGCACCCCACGTGGGGTGCGTGGATTGAAACGGGTCGCATGACTTGATGTAGGCAGAGGTAAGAGTCGCACCCCACGTGGGGTGCGTGGATTGAAACACGCATGCTGGTCGATTTAGCCATCAAACACAAGTCGCACCCCACGTGGGGTGCGTGGATTGAAACTCCTCATCCGTAGGAACAGGAAGTGTGGTAGCCAGTTGTACCCCATAAGGGGAGCGTGGATTGATTTTCAAATTGGCCAGAAATGGAACTAAATAAGATTAGGTAAATAATTGTTGAGACCGACTTTTTAGAAAAATCACGATGTGTATAGTTTTTTTCTTATTTCTTGCGCGAAGATACGCCTTGTGAGCTTATCTTTGCAAGATGAAACTCTAACCTAGTCATCATGAAAAAGTATTATTTTTTGTGGGTGTGGGCATGTGTGTGTCTTCTTGGTCTCACGGCCTGCCAGAAGGTGACGACCGAGGATATCATCGGTCAGGAACCCGACAGAGACGGCATTGCCGTGCAATTCAACGTGACCAAGCTCGAGCAAATCCCATTTCCTACTACTATGATGGGGCGCGCCGCCGACGTGAAGTCGCTGTGCGGCAAGGTGAGTCTGGCCGTTTATCAGGGTGGGACCAAAATCAACCAAGTCAACCAGCAGTCCAGTGATGCCGATTTCGGACGTTTCAAGCTGGTGCTCGCGCCAGGCACCTATCAGCTGGTGGTCATCGCACACAACGGACTGAAAAACCCCACGATGACCGACATCGGGAAGATTACCTTCGAAGGCAAGGTGACCGACACCTTCTATCATTATAGCGATTTAACTGTCGACCAGACCGCTACGCACGACCTGGAACTCCAACGTGCCGTGGCGATGTTCCGACTTGTTGCCACCGACAATGTGCCGTCGGCTGTGAGCAGGATGCTGTTCTATTACACAGGTGGCAGCTCTACCTTCGATGCTGTGCATGGCGTGGGCAGTGTCAACTCGCGCCAGAGCGAATACCGCGATGTGACGGCCGACATGGTGGGAAAGCCGGCCAGCTTTGAGGTCTACACCTTCCCGCGTGCCGACAGCAACGCCCTGAAGATGACGGTCACGGCCCTGGGTGCCACCGACAATACCATCGCCCTCAAGGAGTTTCCTGAGGTGGGCATCCAGCGCAACATGATTACCCAATATTCGGGTGAGTTCTTCGGTGGGTCGTCGGGTGGTGGCACCACCGACCCCGGCACCATCACCCTCGACATCCATTCTGTCGACGAATGGACGCAGATTGATAGTACCTATTGAGTCTTTGTCAAACTGGTAGGCCGACCACAACGGTGGGGTGGCGTACCGGCGTCAAGGCCTACAGTTTTTGGCAGTTGTCTTTACCGGTATTCCGATGGTGAACTCGTTGTTGGTGGACAGGTTGCTGACCTCGTCGGCCTCTGTGATCTTGGCCAGACTGTATCGATGTAAGTGAAAGCACGACCTATTATACACAAACCTGCCCTCGCCCTGCCTGCAGATAAAATATTTGCCGCACAATACCAACGCTTTGCCGCACAACTGATTGAAGTCGGTGGAATATTTCAGATTCAACGTTTCTCTGGTTGCCATAGGGCAAACATAGATGTTCTTGGACTTGCTCGCCATCGAATTATGGAAAAAGTGATACTCTCGGCGGAAAAAGTGAAACACTGATGTGCGACAAACCCCTTAACTTTGCACCGTGAAACCAAAAGAACGAATGTGTGTATGAGAAAGCCATACACACTATATTAAAAGACGAATTATGAACATCAGATCCATTATTACCGCTATTGTAGCCATATTGACAATGACTGGCTGCCACGGACAAAACAAACAGGAAGTCGAACATCGAAATCAAAACACAATGAAGAGGTCAATCGTTATCTTCTTCTCACATGCGGGCGATAACTACGCTGTGGGGAATATCAAGGTGGGGAACACGAAAGTTGTAGCCGACTACATCAGTGAGATCACAGGTGCGGCACAGTATGAAATAGTCACCCATAAATACGATGGCATGGCTTATAACTCTCTTGTCGAACTTGCCAAGGACGAAACAGCAAAGGGAGAACTGCCACCTTACGAGGGCGAGGTGCCCGACCTCAGCCAGTATGACACGGTGTTTATCGGCGGGCCGATATGGTGGGGCACCTATCCGCAGGTGATGTTCACACTCTTTCGCGACATCAATCTCGACGGCAAGACGGTGATACCGTTTACCACGCACGAAGGAAGCGGGCTCGCCTCTACTGTGAGTGACGTAAAGAAAGCCTTCCCAAAGGCGCACGTCATGGAGGGGTTCTCTATCTACGGGCATGAAGTGCGTAGCGGTAAGGCGAAAGTGGAGACGTGGCTTAAAGGGCTCGGATATTAACCTATCAGCAGTAATAAACAATGACAAAACAAGTTTCAGTATTGGTTGGCGCAGGCAGCATAGGCCTGGCCATTATTCGCCGTGTGTCGGCAGGCGGACATATCGTGTTGGCCGACTATCGGCTGGAAATTGCTGAGCGTGCGGCAAAGACTTTGGAAGATGCCGGTTTTGAGTGCTCGGCCATACAGTGTAACCTTGGTGACAAAGACGACATATTGCGACTTGTTGCCTTCGCCGCCGGCAAGGGCAGCGTCAAGTATGTGGTGAACGCCGCAGGGGTGTCACCCTCGCAGGCGTCTGTAGAAGAGATATTGCGTGTAGACCTCTATGGCACAAGCGTACTGATCGAAGAGTTTGGCAAGGTGATTAGCGAGGGTGGCTCATGTGTGATCATCTCTTCGCAGAGCGGGCACCGTCTGCCCGCGCTGCCACAAGAGCAGAATGACCTTTTGGCAATGACCCCTACAGACAAGCTACTGTTGTTACCTTTCCTGAAAGAGATTGACGACACGTTGAAGGCTTACCAGTATTCCAAGCGTTGCAATGTGCTTCGCGTCATGTACGAAGCCGCGCGCTGGGGCAAGCGAGGGGCCACCATCAACAGCATCAGCCCGGGTATCATCATCACGCCACTGGCCAACGATGAGCTGCATGGTTCGCGCAAGGATGGCTACTTGCGTATGATCAAAGAAATGCCGGCACATCGTGCGGGGACGCCTGACGAGGTAGCTGATTTAGCCGAGTTTCTGCTATCGAGACGGGGACGTTTCATCAGCGGAACCGACATTCTCATTGACGGAGGATGCACAGCTTCCTATTGGTACGGAGATTTACAATACCTGAAGGCTACGCATTAAGTAAGAAAAACGACAAACAACATTCAAGTAACATATCATTATGGAGACAATCAAGTTAGGCAACGGCGTTGAGATGCCGCTTTTAGGATACGGAGTATTTCAGGTGAATCCTGAGGAGTGTGAACGTTGTGTGAGCGATGCGCTCAGGGTGGGCTATCGGCTGATAGACACCGCGCAGGCGTATGCCAATGAGGAAGGCGTGGGCAAGGCATGGAGAAAGAGCGGACTCAGGCGTGAGGACCTGTTCCTCGTCACGAAGGTATGGATCTCGAATGCCGGTGAGGAGAAAGCCATGGTCAGCATCGAGGAGAGTCTGCGCAAGCTCGACACCAATTATATTGACCTCCTGCTCATCCACCAGGCCTACGGCGATGTCTTCGGCACATGGCGTGCCATGGAGAAAGCCTACAGAGCTGATAAGGTGCGTGCCATTGGCGTGAGCAACTTCCAGGCGGGTCGCTTCTTCGACTTTGCACACTATGTAGACGTGAAGCCCATGGTCAACCAGCTGCAGTGTAACGTGCTGGCACAGCAAAACGGCATCCAGCCCATCCATGCCGAGACCGGCACCAAGACCATGGCCTGGGGACCGCTGGGCGGACAGGGAGCTGACGGTGTGGTCAAGAGTGAGGTGCTGGCCGCTATCGGCAAGCGATACGGCAAGACGGCAGCCCAGGTGGCCCTGCGATGGCTCACCCAGCGGGGCATTGTGGCCATCCCGAAGAGCACGCACGTGGAGCGCATGGAGCAGAACTTCAACATCTTCGACTTCAGTCTGAGCGACGACGACATGGCACAGATTGCCACGCTCAACCAGGCCGACAGCGGGTTCATCAACTTTGGCGACCCCAACTTCGTGAAGTATCTCATCGAGAACTACGGGTAAGGTCACACATCCAGCAGCTCTGCACAATTTCTCCGCATCGCCTTGGGATTCTTGAGATAGATGGACTTATTCTGAACATCCGAGAGAGTCTATCGGGCGAAAGAAATCCGGGCGAAACAGGACAATACAGCTCGGTAGGAAAAGGAGGGGATGATACATTTAAGGTGGGTTCTATTAATTAGCATTGTCAGATTTCGAGACTATCTTCGAGGTCAAATTGCAAGTGAACGAAGAAGTTA
>CAZBQA010000063.1:0-14246 GCA_964493905.1 uncultured Prevotella sp. | reverse complement strand
AACCCTAGACCCACTGATTAAGAGTCAGTTGCTCTACCAACTGAGCTAAGGGTGCATACTCTGCTGTTGCTTTGCCCGCTTGCGCGAGGTGCATTTCCGAATTGCGAGTGCAAAGGTACTAGCTTTTTCTGTAACTGCCAAAGAATTGTCCCGCTTTTTTTGAAAAAATGTGTTTGGTGGAATAGTTTGGTGGGTTGGTTGGCTACGCAATTAAAAGCAGACGGCGTGTTCGCCTGTCGTGGGCAAATTGTCATTTCACCACCAAGCCATCCTTTAACAATCAGTTTGTCCCACCACCGAATCAAACGACAATGCCCCGGAAGCTGGGAAGCAGCTACCGGGGCATTGTCGTGGGTAACAGGTACAACAAAAGTCAATCCGTCGTGTATATGTAATACGTGAAGGCTAAGATAAGCATAGCCAGTACGCTGAGCACGAGGAATAGCGCGTTTCCAAAAATTTTATTCCTTCTTTTGGAACGCATGACGTGTTGTTTGTATTGTTCTGCAGAGTCTCTGTGAGAACGTCTGTGCCGGTGTTTGCCGTTCTGTTGACGTGCGTTGTCTGCCATTGAAAAAATGTAAATGATATGTTAATGAATAATATGTTGCAAAGGTATAACAATTATTTGATACTTGCATCATAACTATTCGTTTATCTTTCTCTGAAGAGTACTTTCATGAGAACTCAGAATCTGAAACATAGCTCAGCTTCGAGGATGCTGTAGTTGTGACCGTCGGTCAGTGCGCGGTCGTTGATGAGTGCATACTCGGCATTGAGTTGGATGTTCTTGGCAAAGAAATAATTGGCTCCCACCTCATACTGCGTGCGGCTGTCGCTCCACGAGGCCGTGTTGCGGTAGAGGTCATAACGCGCCTTGACATAGAGTTTCTGCTTGATGGCCGGTGCGATGACGAGGGCGTAGACACCGTCGGCCTTGCTGCCTATACTGTTGTTGACCTCAGCATTCTTCATGTCGGCTGAGGTGTTGGCAGTGGCGGTGAATGCCTTACCGGTGGAGTGGATATACTCTGAGCGCAGGGTCCAGTCGTAGGCCTTGTATTCGCCCGAGATGGCGTAACGGTGCTGGGGCAGTTTGCGCACGCCGGTCTGCGTGACACCCTGCTCGTCGGTCCAGCTGCCCTTGCGTGCATACGAGCCTTCAGAGCCAAACACACCCAGGCGCAGTCCGGCCACGGGCATGACCCACACGCCGCCTACGATATCTTTCTGTTGGTCTACGTCACTGGTGTTGATGCCTTGGCCGTTGAACACACCCACCTGATAGTGCAGCAGGTCGCGACCGTTGGCATTCTTGATGAGGTCGCCCTGCACCTGCAGTCCCAGGTCACGACCATTGCTCGACACGGCCCCCGAGCGGTCGGTGAAATACGACAGACGGTTGACGTTTTGTGAGAAGCCCATGAAGCCCTGGTCGATGGGATGGATGGGACTCTCGAAGGTAAAGGGGCGCTTGAACTGGCCCGCCTTGACCTGGAAGAACTTGTATTTCTGCCATTCGGCGAAGATGTCGACCACGCGTGGCGATAGCGTGAGGTTGGTGTTGTTGCCGTTGAGTTGTAACTGGAACTTCCAGTACCAGTCTTTGGCGATGCGCCCATCAAGGCTTACACGGGCAAAACGAAGAGAGAAACTGTTTGACTCATTACCTTCTTGGCTGGAATACTGGTATTTGGTCATGGCAAAACCAGAGAGACGAACGTTGCTGAGCCAAGATGGAACTTTGTCTTGTGCGCTGATAGTCATGGTACCCATAGCTAATAAAGCGATGATGGTCCCCTTTTTCATAATCGGATAGATTTAGTTGATAAAAATATGTATTATTGCAAAAGTACTAAAAAAGATTAACATGACAACCTCTTGCTACTAATTTTTTCTTCCTGAGATAAATATTATTCTTTTTATTGTGCAATTAAAGATTTAGTATTAACTTTGCATTTGCAACCTCGACATAGCAAAATAGCTAATGAACAATAGAATTACACACTCGGGGGTCATTGACAAGATAGACGGTCGCCACATCATCGTGCGCATCGTGCAGACTTCGGCCTGCAGTGCCTGCAAGGCATCCGGCTATTGCAATGCCTCCGAAACCAAAGTCAAACTGGTCGATGTCTACGACAGCGACACAGGAGGTCGGAAGGTTGGTGATGCCGTGACCATTTCTGCCGACGTCAACACCGGTTACCGGGCCGTGGCCTGGGGGTTCGGCATACCGCTCGTCATCTTCGTGGCCACCATCTTCGCAGTCTATCTGCTCACCGGTGACGATGCCTTGGCAGCCCTGTTGGGCATAGCCTCTCTTATACCTTATTATATAGTACTCTATCTGCTGCGCAACAAGATTCGTGAGCGACTCACGTTTGAACTCGGCTAACCTGATGAGATAACCTAATAAGACTGAATGAATAGAACAACTAAAACATATATCAAAAATTAATTCAAAGACATGATGGATTTTATTTTCACTGCTGTGATTGTCTTAGGGATGATAGCGCTCATTGCGGCTGTCGTACTCTATGTAGTCTCTAAGCGATTTGCGGTTCAGGAAGACCCTCGCATCGCGGAGGTGCAGGAGGTGCTTCCTGGCGCCAACTGCGGCGGCTGCGGCTTCGCTGGTTGCTCGGCCTTTGCCGACGCGCTGGTCAAGGGTGCCGACAACGGCTCGCTCGACGGCATGCTGTGTCCGGTGGGCGGTCAGCCCGTCATGGGCCAGGTGGCCGACCTGCTGGGCATGGCCGTGGCCAACACCGAGCCCAAGGTGGCGGTGGTGCGCTGCAATGGCTGTCCCGAGTACCGCGCTCAGGTGGCTGTCTACGATGGTCTGCACACCTGTGCCGCCATCCATGCCACGGGTGCCGGCGAGACCGGCTGTGGCTATGGCTGTCTGGGTTGTGGCGACTGTGTGCAGGCCTGCGACTTCGATGCCATCCGCATGAATCTCGAGACCGGATTGCCCGAGGTGGACGATGACAAGTGTACCTCCTGCGGTGCCTGCGTCAAGGCTTGCCCACGCCACATCATCGAGCTGCGTAAGCGCGGGCCCAAGAACCGCCGCGTGTATGTACGCTGTGTGAACAAAGACAAGGGTGCCGCGGCCCGAAAGGCCTGTCAGGTGGCGTGTATCGCCTGTGGCAAGTGCGAGAAGGTGTGCCCCTTTGGTGCCATCACCATTGCCGACAACCTGTCGTACATCGACTTCGACCGCTGTCGTCTGTGTACCAAGTGCGTGGACGTGTGTCCCACCCATGCCATCGTGAAGGTCAACTTCCCCGTGCGCAAGGTGGTGGAGCAGTCTGCCACAGAGCCCACAGCTATCGTAGAACCCCAAGAACAGAAGGAGGTAAAAGCATGAAACTGCATACATTCCGCATAGGAGGCATCCATCCCGAAGAGTGCAAGCTCACCCCCGATGCCGTTACAGTGGCCGCCCCGCTCCCTCGGGTGGCTGTCTTCCCTTTGAGTCAGCACATTGGTGCTCCGGCCAAGGCCGTCGTCCAGCGTGGCGACACCGTCAAGGTGGGCACGCTCATCGCCGAGGCCGGTGGCTTTGTGTCGGCACCCATCTTCTCATCGGTATCGGGCAAGGTGACGAAGGTCGACTGGGCCGTCGACGCCACCGGCTACCGTCAGCCTGCCATCTTCATCGAGGTGGAAGGCGACGAGTGGGAAGAGAGCATCGACCGCTCAGACACGCTGGAGACGCTGGCCGCACACCCTGAGCTCACCCCCGAGGAGATCATCAGTCGTGTGAAGGCTGCCGGTGTGACCGGTATGGGCGGTGCCGGATTCCCCACCCATGTCAAGCTCATGCCGCCGCCCACGGCCAAGGCCGAGTGTGTCATCCTCAACGGCGTGGAGTGTGAGCCCTACATCACCTCCGACTACCGGTTGATGATGGAACATGCCGATGAGATTCTTGTGGGCCTGCAGTTGCTCATGGCCGCCGTGAAGGTCGACAAAGGTTATGTAGGCATCGAGGAGAACAAGCCCGAGGCCATCCGTCTCATGACCCTGAAGGCCGCTGCCGACCCACGTATCGTGGTGGTGCCGCTGGCACAGAAATACCCGCAGGGCGGCGAGAAGCAACTCATCGATGCCGTCATCGGCCGTCAGGTGCCTGCACCTCCCGCCATCCCCGTCAACGTGGGTGCCGTGGTGCAGAACGTGGGCAGTGCCTACGCCGTCTACCAGGCGGTGATGAAGCGCAAGCCCCTCTTCGAACGCTACACCACTGTCACGGGCAAGCAGGTCAGCCGTCCCGGCAACTTCCTCGTGCGCATGGGCACGCCGTTCGGGCAGCTCATCGATGCCTGCGGCGGCATGCCCGAGGGCGACAACAAAGTGCTGGCCGGCGGTCCGATGATGGGCAAGTCGGTCTTCAGCCTCGACGTGCCGGTATGCAAGGGCACCAACTCCATCACCGTGCTCACCGACGGCGACGCCCGCCGCAAGGCCGTGCAGCCCTGCATCCGTTGCGGCAAGTGTGTCAGCGTCTGCCCCATGGGTCTGGAGCCCTATCTCATTGCCACCCTCTCGAGTCTCAAGCACTACCAGCGGCTGGAGCACGAGGATGTCGTCAGCTGCATCGCCTGCGGCTCATGTCAATACACCTGTCCGGCCCACCGCCCACTGCTCGACAACATCATCCAGGGCAAGGCGGCCGTGATGGGTATCATCAAGGCCAGGAACGCTAAGCATTAATCGAACAAACAAATCAAGACAATGGATAAACTCATCGTTTCTTTATCTCCACATGCGCACGGCAGCGACAGTGTGGAGCGCAACATGCGGGGCGTGGTCATCGCCCTGTTGCCTGCGCTGCTCGTGTCGTTCTATTATTTCGGGCTCGGCTCGCTGGTGGTATGCCTCTCAAGCGTCGCCGCCTGTATGTTCTTCGAGTGGGCCATCACCCGCTATATGCTCAAGCAGACACCCACGCTCACCGATGGCTCGGCCATCATCACCGGTCTGCTGCTGGGCATGAACCTCCCCAGCAATTTCCCCATCTGGATGATTCTCATCGGTGCCCTGGTAGCCATCGGCATCGGCAAGATGAGCTACGGCGGACTGGGTGCCAACATCTTCAACCCCGCCCTCATCGGCCGGTGCTTCCTGCTGGTGAGCTTCCCCGCCGCCATGACCTCGTGGCCGCTGCCCGGCCAGCGCATGGCCTACACCGACGCCGTGACGGGTGCCACGCCCCTGAGCGTCATGAAGACCGCCATCCAGAAAGGCGATGCCACTGTGCTCGACCAGATACCCAGTGCATTCGACATGCTCCTGGGCAACGCCACCAACGGCTTTGGTGCCGGTACGCTGGGCGAGGTGTGTGCCCTGGCCCTGCTCCTGGGACTGGCCTATATGCTCTGGAAAAAGATCATCACCTGGCATATCCCCGTGAGCATCATCGTCACGGTGGCCGTGTTCAGCGCGCTGATGCATGTGGCCAGTCCAGTCTATGCCAACCCCGTGCAGGTCATCCTCAGCGGCGGACTGATGCTCGGTGCCATCTTCATGGCCACCGACTATGTCACCTCGCCCATGACCCACAAAGGGCAGCTCATCTACGGCGTGGCCATCGGCGTGCTCACGGTGGTGTTCCGCAACTGGGGCAGCTATCCCGAGGGCATGTCGTTTGCCATCCTCATCATGAACGCCTTCACCCCCCTCATCAACTTCTATGTCAAACCCAAGCGCTTCGGTGAGGCCGTTGCCAAAAAGAAGGAGGACTGACCATGGCTAAAATGAAATCGACACTCACCAATATGGTCGTCGTGCTGGTAGGCATGGCCCTGGTCATCGGAGCCCTGCTGGCACTCGTCAACCACATCACCGAGAAGCCCATTGCCGAGAAGGCAGGCAAGACGCTGGCCGAGGGCATCAAGACGGTGATGGGGACCAAAGACCTCACCGTGACAAGCAACGACACGGTGCGGCAGAACATTGACAACAAAGAGGCCGTCTTCGTGGTACACCGCGCCGCCGACAAGGGCGGCAAGTCCCTGGGCGCTGCCGTAGAGAGCACTACGCTCGGCTTCGGCGGCGACCTCAAGGTGCTGGTGGGCTTCAGTCCCGACGGCACCATCCTGGGCTACACCATCCTGCAACATGCCGAGACACCCGGACTGGGAGCCAAGGCTCAGGCCTGGTTCCAGAAGGACGGCAAGGCCAGCATCATCGGCATGAGTCCGGCCAAGGGCCACCTCGCCGTAAGCAAGGACGGCGGACAGGTGGATGCCATCACCGCCTCGACCATCACCAGCCGGGCCTTCCTCAAGGCCATCAACCAAGCCTACGCTGCCTATACCCGCCACGACGTGGAGGGTGTCAGTGGGGCCTCACATCAAATAAAGAAAGGAGCTCATCATGAATAACCTCAAGATCATCACCAACGGACTCGTCAAGGAGAACCCCACCTTCGTGCTCCTTCTCGGTATGTGTCCCACCCTGGCCACCACCACCAGTGCCATCAACGGCCTGTCGATGGGTCTGGCCACCATGGCCGTGCTCATCTGTACCAACACCGTGATATCGTGCATCAAGAACATCACCCCCGACCAGGTGCGCATCCCCGTGTTTATCGTGGTCATCGCAGCCTTCGTCACCATCCTGCAGATGTTCATGTCGGCCTATGCCCCCGACAGCATCAATACGGCGTTGGGCATTTATATCCCCCTCATCGTGGTCAACTGCATCATCCTGGGACGTGCCGAGAGCTTTGCCTGCAAGCACACCCCGCTGGAGAGCCTGTTCGACGGCGTGGGCATAGGCCTGGGCTTCACCATGGCCCTGACGCTGCTGGGCTCGGTGCGCGAACTGCTGGGGGCTGGAAGCATCTTCGGACTGACGCTGCTGCCCGAGACCACCAACGTACTGCTCTTTGTGCTGCCCCCGGGAGCCTTCATCACGCTGGGCTACCTCGTGGCCATCTTCAACCGGTTGCGTGCCAAGTAAACGAAGGATGAAATCCAACCCATAAATACAAGTCAACAATGGAATATCTGTTAATATTCATCAGTGCGATATTTGTCAATAATATCATCCTCAGTCAGTTTCTGGGTATCTGCCCGTTCCTCGGCGTGTCGAAGAAGATCGATACGGCGCTGGGCATGGGCGCTGCCGTAGCCTTCGTGCTGACGCTGGCCACCGTGGTGACCTGGCTCGTGCAGACCTACGTGCTCAACGTCTTCGGACTGCAGTACCTGCAGACGCTGGCCTTCATCCTCATCATCGCTGCCCTGGTGCAGATGGTGGAGATTATCCTCAAGAAGGTGAGTCCGGCGCTCTACCAGGCTCTCGGCATCTTCCTGCCGCTCATCACCACCAACTGTGCCGTGCTGGGTGTGGCCATCCTGGTTATCCAGAAAGACTTCAATCTCCTCGAGAGCATCGTCTATGCCTTCTCTACGGCCGTGGGCTTCGCCCTGGCCCTGACCATCTTCGCCGGCATACGCGAACAGCTCGAGCTGGTCGATATCCCCAAGGGCATGCGCGGCATGGCCATCGTCCTCGTGACGGCCGGTCTGCTGTCGCTGGCCTTTATGGGCTTCTCAGGGGTCGACTCCGGCCTGAAGGCCTTGTTTGGCCTGCAGTGACACATCGCTACTGTTGTCGTCGCCAGATGGGTCATGTAGTCCGTCTGGACTGATACCCGGCGGTGGCAACCAAACCTACTGTCAACGTATGGCGTGGGCCACACCCGAGCACTGATGCTTACCGTGTCACGTGTCGTGTGGCCTGCGTCATTGTTTGTTTGCTGCTCAGCACCCCCGTCTGCCGCCTGGAGGTGCTTTTTCTTTATATTTTCTGCATTTTTTTCTCTGTTTTACTCCCTAAAGTCGAGAAAAATATGTAAGTTTGCATAACACTATCCGTCACCCCCCGCTGTCCTGGCGATGCCAGTGGTGCTGGCCTGGGGGCTGCTGATGCGATAGCGCCGACACCCATTATCCTGTTATACGCTTATGGCATTGCTCAACGAACACTATCTCAAGCTCCCTGCAGGGCGGATGGAAGAGGAGATCGCCCGAAAGGTGAGCGCCTTTGCCGTCTCTCATCCCAAGATGCGCGTCATCAACCTTTCCGGCGACGATGGCGTGCTGCCGCTGCCCCCCGTGGCCGTCGAGGCCATGTGCCAGGCCGCCCAGGAGATGGGACGCGCCGACGGCTGCCACGGCTACAGTCCTCTGCAGGGCTATGCCTTTCTGCGCGACGCCATTGTGCGTGGCGACTTCCTGCCGCGCGGCATTCACCTCGATGCCAGCGAGGTGTTTGTCAACGATGGTGCGAGTGGCGACATTGCCAACCTGCAAGAGCTGCTGCGCTGGGACAACAACATTGGGGTGACCGACCCCGTCTACCCACGCTACATCGATGCCAACGCCATGATAGGGCGGGCAGGCTATTACGCCGACGGCCGCTGGTCGGAGGTGACCTATTTCGCCTGCGAGGAAGCCAATAACTTTGTGCCCCGACAGCCTGAGCGGCGTGTCGACATGATTTATCTCTGTTGCCCCAACAACCCCACGGGTGCAGTGATTCCCAAGGCCGAGCTGCGCAAATGGGTGAACTTCGCTTTGCGCAACGATGCCATCCTCTTCTTCGATGCCACCTATGAGGCTTTCATCACCGACGACTCGCTGCCACATTCGATCTACGAGATCAAGGGTGCACGCAAGTGTGCCGTAGAGTTTCGCAGCTATAGCAAGACGGCGGGCTTCAGCGGTGTGCGCTGCGGCTATACCGTCATTCCCCGCGACCTGACGGCCACAACGCTCGACGGACTCACACGCGTGAGTCTGAACCAGCTGTGGACGCGAAGGCTAGTGTCTAAGTCAAACGGCACGAGCTACATCAGTCAGCGGGCCGCCGAGGCCCTCTACACCCCCGAGGGACAGCGGCAGGTGCGCGTCGACATCGACTACTACCTGGAGAATGCCCGTCTCATGGCCGCCAGACTACGGGCCATGGGCTACCGGGTGTGGGGTGGGGTGAACGCGCCCTATCTCTGGGTCGGGGTGCCGGGCAACGATACCGGCTGGCGCTATTTCGACCAGCTGCTCTATGGCTGCGGTGTAGTATGTACCCCGGGTGTTTGCTATGGTCATGCCGGCGAAGGCTATTTCCGCCTGTCGGCCTTTGCCCTGCGCGCCGACATCATTGAGGCCATGGAGCGCATGGAGAAGGTAGAGGGACTGGCCACGGTCGGAGGCTGAGAACGCATTTTTTTGTTTCATCATCAATTCCTATCATCATTGAGTGTCATTGCCATTGAGTCGCTTGACGACGAGCGCGTGTCGGTGTACAGCCGTCTCACCGAGGCCCAGTTGCGCCATGCCGACCACACGCGTCAGGGCGTATTCATCGCCGAGAGCCCCAAGGTCATCTGTGTGGCCTTGCAGGCAGGTTACGAACCTTTGTCGCTGCTCTGCGAGGAGCGGCATATCACCGGCGATGCCGCCGACATCATCTCTCGCTTTCCTCACCTTCCGGTCTTTACCGGCAGCCGTGAGTTGCTGGCCAGCCTCACGGGCTACACCCTCACGCGCGGCGTGCTCTGTGCCATGGGTAGGCCGACGCTGCCCACGGCCGAGGAGGTGTGTCGTGAGGCCAGACGCGTGGTGGTGATCGACGGTGTGGTCGACACCACCAACATCGGGGCTATCTTTCGTTCGGCCGCAGCACTCGGCATCGACGGCGTGCTGCTCACCCGCAACTCCTGCGACCCACTCAACCGCAGGGCCGTACGGGTGTCGATGGGCACCGTCTTTCTGGTGCCATGGACGTGGCTCGACGCACCCCTGCAGTCGCTGAACAGCCTGGGATTCAAGACTGTGGCCATGGCATTGTCACCCGAGGCCATCACCCTCGACGACCCGGTGCTCAAGACCGAACCGCGCCTGGCACTGGTCATGGGTACCGAGGGCGACGGACTGCCCCGCGACACCATCGCCGGGGCCGACTATGTGGTGCGTATTCCCATGTCGCGCGGCACCGACTCGCTCAACGTGGCTGCCGCCTCGGCAGTGGCATTCTGGGAGTTGAGAACTCCCCGGAACCTGCCATAATGGTTGCCCGGCATGAAAAATAAATGCCCACTTCTGCTAGGATAACCGTTTTTTGTTGTAATTTTGCACCCGCAAAATGGACATGCGACGTTACATCAGGTTGTTTCTGCTCATTGTTGGCCTCACCTTTGTTTGTGCAGGACAGGCCAATGCAGACGGGCTCTCTTCAGACGAGGAGAGTCGTAGCGCCGCGGCCTACTTTGCCACCGAGAACAGCAAGTCGCTGGCCCTGCTTACTGATTCCTCGCATCTGCTGCGCATCTGCAGCTCGCGTCCTGAGCGTGTCAACGCGTCCAAGGAACCTGATGCGTGGCCCGTGGGCAGTCGTCTTTCGCCACTTTTCTCCACTTCCAAAATCCCCACCAAGCATTACGGAGGCAGACATCGCAACTTGTCGTGCCGCTTGCTCTCGATGCCGCCATGCGACTATTATGTGTACATGCTGCGGCAACTATTGTGTTAGCCTTTGTATTCTTATTTTCAGGGTGCTGGTGTCAGTCACGACCTTCGCACTCACCCCATGGCAACTCTCGCATCGCGCTTCTCTGACAGCATGCCGTGACCGGTTGTCCAAGGCTTGCCATGTGCCTTCACGCAACGCTCGAAGTTGCGTGTCAAGCATGGCGCATATCATTAATCGATAAACAAGAATACATAAAATGGCAAATATCAATAATCTGGAAATGGGTACGACCCTTTCTAACGATACACGTATCTATGTGAAGAAATCGCTGTTTGGCAGCAAAGTGATTTACACACCCACGCAGAGCAAGGTCAAGGTCTTCAAGACCGAATGCTCGCCACAGATGGGGGCGCAGCTCAAGGAGCTGTTCGCCGACAATGGTGAGCACCTGGCAGAGGTGGTGAACAAACTGGGAAAGTTTGTGGAGACCGACTTTGGCCATTTCCAGTTGCAGGGTTGTTTATCCGATGACCATGAGTTTGTGGCGCTGCAGCTCTTTCAATATGCCACGCTCAACTATGTGGCTGTGTCACCGGTCAAGGTCTTCGAGGGTACTGACGCCAAAACCGTCGCCAGTCTGTTCTAAGGGCTTCTTTTTTGCCTAAGGTGGGCTTTGCTCGTCAGCATTGTCTTATCTCAGGGTTTCGTTCTAGCTCAGGATGGTTTTTGTCCATCGGCTTTTCATCGGCAGCTGGCAGAGCGTAACCCATCGCCTGATGGTTTTTTGTTTCGGTGGCAAAGCATCGAATCCACCTTTAGGCCAACCATCAGCCCCCCACACGCTCAAGCGAGTGGGGGGCTTTACATGGTGTTTTCATAAGCCTCTTACTTCTCTTCTGCCCCTTCTGCCCCAACGGCTTCTGTCCCTAGGTATCGTGGTTCTGCAAGAATCATATCCCGACTTGGCAACAAACAGACTGTCGCTCGAGTTGAAACAGACTCTGCTTCGAGTAGAAACAGGCTCTACTTCGAGTAGAAGCAGACTCTGCTTCGAGTTGAATCACATTCTGTTTCGAGCAGAATTACCGGTGGTTTTGAGTGGAGAGGGGTTTCCTTTCCACCGTTTTCGCATCACCGTTTGGCATAATCCTCTCTGCCATGTCGTTGCTGATGGCTTGGCATATCTGTTTGCTCTGTGCAAGAGAGCCCCTATGCCGTAGCTGGAGCCAAACAGCATGGGCGTGGAGGGCTAAAGCAGGGGGGGGCGGCCTCACCTTCCGCCCGTGGCTTGCCTCATCCCTTCTAAGAACTTCTGTTGCAGTTGCTGTGCCAGCTTGTTGTCTGGATTGATTTTCAAGGCTTTCTCATAGTTTTGCATCACGTCGAGGTAGTAGCGCTGCCCGTTCTGGGCGGGATCTTGCACGATGCGCACCATGAGGAGAAATCCACGAAGGGTATAGATGTCTGAACGGTCGGCATCCTTCATCTGTTCCATTTGATGGATGGTCTTGTCTACTTCGGTCAGCAGTTGTTCTGTCTGCTGCTCGTGCGGATTCGTCACGGCGTAGTTGAGGCTTTGCAACGTCATCTGATACTTGGGCTGGAGGCTGTCGGGGAACATGGCGTCGATGCGTTTCAACTCAGCAATACATTGGAGGAAGGCCTCGGGCGTGGGCTGCTGGAGTCTGGCGAGCGACTGGCTGATGAGTCTCTGCATCTGCGAGGGCTCCTGGGCATGAATACTCACTCCGGCCAGAAGGCAGAACACAACAGCGAACACACGGATTTTAGAAATTTGCGATGTCATAAGCTTTATTACTTTTTAGTGAGACAAATATACCTAAGTAGATGAAACGGTCGCGTGTGGCGGTCACGGGGGTGCCGTCGGCTTGATAACGATAGACGTTGGTGCGGCCAAATATATTGTTTAGAGATGTATAGACAATCACCTTTGGATGAAGAAGATAGGTTATAGTAATATCAATACTGTTGTAGTGGGACGTGGTACCTGCAGGGTATTTACGCCCACTGGCGTATGAGTCGGCCAGTCCGAATGTGAGTTTCCCGATGCCATACTTGGCAGTCAGCCGTAGGTTGTGGCGTGAGGCATACTCGGGCATGCGCAGACGGATGTAGCCGAGGTAGAGTCGCTCTGCGTCGCAGAAGGAGTAGGAGAGGGTGGTGGTGAGGTTCTTGACCAGCGAGTGATTCTCCAGAAACACGTCGAGACCACGGCTCGTGCCATATCCGTCGGCGGTATATATGCCGTTGGCAAGCAGCGGCAGATGGCAATATCTCTTGTAGTAGGGTTCGATGCGCAGCAATGTCATTGGTGTGCTGTATTGCAGGCTGAGGATGGCATGGTCGGCGGTGGCTTGCGGCAGGCTTTTCCCACTTCTGACAATATATTCGTCGGCAGCCACCTGACTGTATCGTCCGGCTGTGAGCGAGAGCTGCCACCGCTTGCCGGGGATAAAGCTCAGAGTGGCACGTGGCATCAACAGCCAGGAGTGGGTATAGGTCAGGTGCTCGGTCCTGGTCGAGAGGTTCAGGAACAGCGGGTCGGCGATGCGCCAGTGAGCATCTGCGTGGGCTGCCAGTAAGTGATAGTCGATCTGATAACGATGGTCTTCGTAACGCATGCTGCCATGGCGGATATAGTCTTCCAGCCCAGCCGAGAGCATCAGCATAGGTGAATACACCTTTCGGATGTCGGTTTTCAGATGCACCTCGTTACGCACTTGATGATACTGGCCGCCGGCGATTTGGTCATTGTCGACGTTGCTTGACACCCACGACAGGGCCATACCCGTAAAGAGACTGTACCCCCGGCCAAGACTTGTCTTCAGAGTGACATTGGCATAGAGGTTACGCTCCTTGAACGACATCGCACGAAGGTCTATCTGCTGACCCACGGATGTCTGGTCGTAGCCCACGTATGCCTTCAGCACACTTGCAGTAGACAGCTCGGCCTTATACTGTGCCTCGCCCGAGAGTTTGCGATAGGGGCGTGTCCAGTCGACGCGGTCGGGAAAGAGGGCATTGTAGAGTCTCATGCTGGTATAGGTGGCATTGAACCACAGGCTGCTCTGACTGAAGGCCTTGGTGCCGCCGATGTTCCAGTCGACGAGCGAGGCGCTCACCCCCAGCTTGTCACTACTCGCCACATCCGTGGTCTCCATGGGCAACACCGACGAGAGAGCCTGTCCATACTCACCGCCGTAGCCTCCCAAGGAGAAGTTGATGCCCTTGAACAGAAAGGGTGAGAATCGCCCGCGCTGTGTCTGCCCTTCCACATTGCTACTGTAGGGCATGAGCACGTGCATGCCGTTGACAAAGGTCTGGCACTCGTCGCTGTCGCCGCCCCTGACATAGAGTTTGCCGTTCTCTTCCACCTTCTGGGTGCCTGGCAGGGTCTGCAGGGCTGCTACGATATCGCCGCACGAATTGCCAGCCATCACCACATCGAGGGCATCCATCGTCTTGAAGTTATCGCTTTTGCTGAAGCTGTAGGAGCTGGCGGTGATGACCACCTCGTCGATGGCGGTGGGATGTTCGTGCATGATGATGCGCAGGCCGGTGAGTTTGCCTGAAGTGAGCATGTAGTCATCGAAGCCTATGCAGCTGACCTTCAGCGTCTGGGGCCCTTCACGGGCGGTGGTAAAGGAAAACGGCCCAGGGAGTCGGTCAGGCATCCGTCTATCGTACCCAATACAAACACATTGGCACCTGCCAGTGGCACTCTGCCATCG
>CAZBQA010000062.1:0-15003 GCA_964493905.1 uncultured Prevotella sp. | reverse complement strand
GTGGGAAGCCCCTCCCCGGCCCTCCCCAAGGGGCGGGTGAGGCTGGCGCGGTGGGGCACGCAGAGTTTAGATGACTGGTGATGAGGGTGTGCAGTTTCCGTGTGATCCGTTGCCGCGACGCGGCATCCGCTAAATCGAAATGTGCCGGAAGGAAATTCCGTTAATTCTGTGTATTCCGTGTTTAAGAAAAACTGGGAGCCCCTCCCCGACCCTCCCCAAGGGGCGGGTGAGGCTGGCGCGGTGGGAAGCCCCTCCCCGGCCCTCCCCAAGGGGCGGGTGAGGCTGGCGCGGTGGGGCACGCAGAGTTTAGATGACTGGTGATGAGGGTGTGCAGTTTCCGTGTGATCCGTTGCCGCGACGCGGCATCCGCTAAATCGAAATGTGCCGGAAGAAAATTCCGTTAATTCCGTGTATTCCGTGTTTAAAAAAACAAAGGGGCCACTCCTCATTTTATCTCTCGCAGGTTGTCGCAGAAAAGCACCAACCAAGTCCGCGGTCAGGCCAGCGGCGATGACAAAAGACCAACTCACCAAGCCATAGACGCTGGCCACCCGGCAGCAAACAGCAACCGGGGGAGCGGTGGCACCTTGGCCATCACTCCCCCGGTGGATGAGCTAGGGGCTCGCCGTGGCGTGCCCCACCCTCGCCATTAATAAAACTTGAAATAGCGGCGGGCGTTGTTGTATGAGATGTCCTCGACCATACGGGCCAGCGTCTCGCGGTCGTTGGGCAGCAGACCGCTCTCTACGTCGTTGCCCAGCAGGTTGCACAGCAGTCGACGGAAATACTCGTGGCGCGGATAACTCAGGAACGAACGGCTGTCGGTGAGCATGCCCACGAAGCGCGAGAGCAGTCCGAGCACCGACAGGGCATTCATCTGACGTGTCATGCCGTCGAGCTGGTCGTTGAACCACCATCCCGAGCCAAACTGAATCTTGCCGGGCTCAGAACCATCCTGGAAGTTGCCCAGCATGGTGGCGATGACCTCGTTGGCACAGGGATTGAGCGTATAGAGAATGGTACGGGTGAGCTTGTGCTCGGTGTGGAGCTCATTGAGGAAGTGGCTCATGGCACGGGCGGTGTTGAACTCGCCGATCGAGTCGAAACCGGTGTCGGGACCGAGCTGGTTGAACATCGGGGTGTTGTTGTCGCGAATGGCACCGTAGTGGTACTGCTGCGTCCAGCCCGCATCGTGGTCCATCTCGCCGCAGACCTTCAGGAAGGCGTGCTTATACTGGCGCACCTCTACCGCAGAGAGCTGCATGCCACGCAAGGCCTTGGAGAAGATGGTCTCTATCTGTGAGTCGGTGTATGGGTCGTCGTAGAACTCCTCGATGCCATGGTCGGAGAGCTTGCAGCCATTCTCAGAGAAGAAGTCGTGGCGCTTCTGCAACGCGTCGACCATCTGCCTGAAGCTGTTCACCTCTACCCCACTGACCTCAGAGAGCGTCTTCATGTAGTCGGCAAAGTCGGGCTTCTCGATATTCATGGCTTTGTCGGGACGCCAGGCGGGAATCATCTTGATCTCGAAGCCGCTCTCGCGCGTGGCCTTGTGGTAGCCCAGGTCGTCTACGGGGTCGTCGGTGGTACACACACACTCCACATGGTAGTGGCGCATGAGGCCGCGGGCGCTGAACTCGGGCAGCTTGAGCTTCTCGTTACACTCATCGTAAATCTCGCGTGCCGTGGCAGGCGAGAGCTGCTTGTCGATGCCGAAGGCAGTCTTCAACTCCAGGTGGGTCCAGTGGTAGAGGGGGTTGCGGAAGGTGTAGGGAACCGTCTCGGCCCATTTCTCAAACTTCTCCCAGTCGCTGGTATCTGTGCCGGTGCAGTAGCGTTCGTCAACACCGTTGGTGCGCATGGCACGCCACTTATAGTGGTCGCCGCCAAGCCAGAGCTCGGTGATGCTGCGAAACTTGTGGTCGTCGGCCACCATCTGGGGCACCAGATGGCAGTGGTAGTCGATGATGGGCATCTTGGCCGCATGATTGTGGTACAGTTCCTGCGCCGTCTCGGTATCAAGCAGGAAGTTCTCGTCCATGAATTGTTTCATAACTTTTGACTTGCTTTTGCGTTTTGTTTGATTTGTTTTTGCAAAAATAGCACAAAATTTTGAAAATGTGAAGGCTTTTAACTATATTTGCACAAAATATCAGAATAACTCCTTCGGGGGGACTACATCTATAAAAACACACAAGCCAGATGAACAGGGTTTTGCTTATCTACACGGGAGGTACAATCGGTATGGGGCACCACGCCGAGACCGACGCACTGGAGCCGCTCGACTTCAACCACCTTGTCGACTCGATGCCAGAGTTTAAACTCATCAAGACCGACATCGATGTCTATCAGTTCACGCCTCCCATCGACTCGAGCGACATGTCGCCTGAGAAATGGGCACAGCTCGTGCGTATCATCTCGCGCAACTACGACGACTACGACGGATTTGTCATACTACACGGCACCGACACCATGGCCTACACGGCATCGGCATTGTCGTTCATGCTCGAGAACCTCACCAAGCCCGTCATCCTCACCGGCTCGCAGCTGCCCATCGGACAGCTGCGCACCGACGGCAAGGAGAACCTGGTGACGAGCATCGAACTGGCGGCCATGAAAGATGCCTACGGACATGCCCGCGTGCCCGAGGTGTGTATCTACTTCAGCGGACGGCTGCTGCGTGGCAACCGCTCTACCAAGATCAACGCCGATGGCTTTCATGCCTTCGACTCGTTCAACTATCCGCACCTCTGCGATGCCGGTGTCAACTTCGCATTTCATCCCCACCACATCCTCAAGCCCGACTTCTCGAAGCCTATGATACCCCATCTGGCCATGGACCCCAACGTGGTGGTGTTCAGTCTGTTTCCCGGCGTGCAAGACCATATCGTGCGCAACGTGCTGTTGTCGAACGAGGTGCGGGGCATTGTCATGCGCACCTTTGGCAGCGGCAACGCCCCACAGGCTCCCTGGCTGTTGCACACACTCAAGGAGGCCAGCCTGCGCGGCATCGTGGTGGTGAACATCAGCCAGTGTGTGGCGGGCACCGTGGAGATGGGACGCTACGACACGGGCTACCAGCTCAAGAACGCCGGCGTGGTGTCGGGCTACGACTCTACGGTAGAGGGGGCCGTCACCAAGCTCATGCACCTGCTGGCCCACTGTAAGGACCCGCGCGCCATACGCAACATGATGAACCAGTCGATAGCCGGAGAAATCACCATCGACTGACGAGAAGGACTGTGGGACAACCGCCCGAAGAAATCAGAAAAAGAAACTACCACCCCATACCAGAAAGGCGTAACGCACGGCCTTTCCCAGTGTGGTGCTCACCATGGTGACGACCAGGTTGGCGCGCATCAGCCCCAACACAATCATGATGACCTCGCCGATGACCGGCAGGAACGAGAAAAAGCCCATCCAGGCACCGTGACCGGCCATAAAACGCCTGGCGCGGTCGAGGTCCGACTTCTTCACCCGCAGGTAATGCTCGATCCAGTACATCTTTCCCATACTGCCCATGGCATAGTTGAGCATCGCCCCACCCGTGTTGCCCACCGTGCCATAGATGGCCAGGTAGACGGGGTCGAGACCGGCGGCCATGAGCCCGAGCATCACGGCCTCACTGCTGAACGGAAAGATGCTGCCAGCCAGGAAGGCGGCGACAAGCATGCCCCAGTAACCGTAGTTTAAGAGAAAATCGGTAATAACGTCCATAGGTTGTATGCTGTAATGGCGAGTGCGGAAAAGAGAATGACGAAAAACACGATGTTGGAAAGCCTGGAATGGGTAAGGGCCAGGAAATGGCCGATGAGCGGGGACGTGGTGACGATGGCCATGCTCAGCAGACTGTCGAACTGTCGTGGCTGTAAGAATATGAACACGAAGCAGCAGGCATCCAAGGTGATGAACATCTCGTAGAGCATACGGGTACGGATCTTGTCTTGGTAGCTATAGACCAAGAAGTGGATGCTGCCCAGCAGGGCCAGCACCAGCACGAAGACGAGGGTGATGATGCGCGGGGGGTTGAGGACCGACAGGTTGAACAATGGCTCAAACTGTGCAATGCCGAGAAAGTGGGTCCACAGACTTTGCAGGTTGTTGGTATAGATATAGTAGGCACCCACAAACCAATAGGGCGCGACGATGCCCAAGATAGATGCGAAAAACGTGCGGGCACTGAAGGCCAGCACGTTGGTGGCCAGCAACACCCAGAGCACGGGCAGAAAAAAGAGAATCTTGCCAAAGACTACACTCGCCAGACCAATGGCAAAGAAGGCGTAGAACACCCATCCCGTGGCACTCTGGTCTTGGTAAGCGCGGAAGATGGTGAGGTAGAAACCGACAAACGAGAGTTGTACGATGCCTACGGGGATGGAGTTGAACATGAAGGTGGCCATGAGCGTCATGACCAAAAACGAGCACGACACCATGCGGCTGTAGATGCGGATAAGTGAATTGGAATTGTTGAGCTCAACCATCAGGAGGGCTGCCGCTGCCAACAGCAACGTTTGCACCCACAGCTGTTGGGACAAAACGCCCAGCACCACACACAACACGACACTGTAAGCAGCCGTAAACGGCAATGTCCAACGCGATTCCGCTATTCTGTTCTGTGCCCTTTTGATCATATCCGAACCATTGAGATTATCCTGAACAAAGACACCAGAATGCCCGGAGAAGCCTGTGCGGCCCTGCTCCGAGCATCCTGGCTTTTATCGTGTGTTACAGGTCCTGACCGATGTCACGCCTGAAATACTTGTCGGTGAACTGGATCTTCTGTGCCTCGGCAAAGCTCTTCTGCAAAGCCTCAGCCTTGTCATTGCCATACGATGACACGCAGATGACGCGACCGCCGTTGGTCACAACCTGTCCGTCTTTCACGGTGGTGCCGGCGTGGAACACGATGCTGCCCTCCACGTCGTCGATGCCCGTGATGGCATAGCCCTTTTTGTAGGCCTCGGGGTAGCCACCGCTGACCAGCATGACGCACACGGCGGCACGCTCGTCGAAGACCACCTGCCTGCGGTCGAGGTCGCCGGCGGCCACGCCCTCGAAGAGGTCTACGATGTCGCTCTTCAGGCGTAGCATCACGCTCTCGGTCTCGGGGTCGCCCATGCGGCAGTTGTACTCGATGACCATCGGCTCGCCCTGCACATTGATCAGACCGAAGAAGATGAAGCCCTTGTAGTCGATATGCTCAGCAGCCAGGCCTTCTACCGTGGGACGGATGATGCGGTCTTCCACCTTCTGCATCCACGCTTTCGTGGCAAAGGGCACGGGGGTGACGCTGCCCATGCCGCCGGTGTTGAGGCCGGTATCGTGCTCGCCGATGCGCTTGTAGTCCTTGGCTTCGGGCAGGATCTGGTAATGGGTGCCGTCGGTGAGCACGAACACCGAGCACTCGATGCCCGAGAGAAACTCCTCGATGACCACCTTGGCCGAGGCGTTGCCGAACATACCGCCCAGCATCTCCTTAAACTCTTTCTTGGCCTCCTCCAGCGTGGGAAGGATGAGCACGCCCTTGCCGGCTGCCAGACCGTCGGCCTTGAGCACGTAAGGAGCCTGCAGGGTCTCCAGAAAACGCAGACCCTCCTCAACAGTAGTGCCGTCGAAGGTGGCGTAGGCCGCCGTGGGGATGTGGTGGCGCTGCATGAAGGCCTTGGCGAAATCCTTGCTTCCCTCGAGCACGGCACCCTGACGCGAGGGACCGATGACGGGGATGGCGGCGGTGCGCACGTCGTTCTTGAAGTCGTCGTAGATGCCGTTGACCAGCGGATCCTCGGGGCCTACGACGACCATGTCGACCTGATGCGCAAGCACGAAGTCCTTCAGCCGGTCGAAATCGTTGACGCCGATGGCCACGTTCTCGCCCACGGCCGACGTACCGGCATTGCCCGGAGCAATGTAGAGCTTGTCACATTTCTCACTCTGAGCGATCTTCCATGCCAATGCATGCTCACGCCCGCCACTTCCTAAAAGCAGAATTTTCATAATGATGGGATGGTATAATCTTGGTTCGTTGTTGTGGTTATCATTTCAGATAATCGTCAAAATAGCGACTGATACGCTCGTGCAGATGGGTCGACTGGTGGCCGCGCATGTTGTGCGGCTCGCCCGGATAGACGAAGAAATCGGGCTGGGTGCCGTCCTGGATGCACTGCTTGAGGAACGAGAAGGCATGCTGCGGCACCACCACGGGGTCGTTGAGACCGATGATGACCTGCAGTCTGCCCTTGAGGTTCTTGGCCTTGGGCAGCAGGCTCGAGGTGGCATAGCCGTCGGGATTAGCCTGCGGCGTGTCCATGTAACGCTCGCCATACATCACCTCGTACCACTTCCAGTCGATGACCGGACCACCGGCCACACCCACCTTAAAGACGTCGGGATGGGTGGTCATGAGGTTGATGGTCATGAATCCGCCGAAGCTCCAGCCATGCACACCCAATCGGTCGGCATCGACGTAGGGCAATGATTTGAGATATTCCACACCCTGCATCTGGTCTTTCACCTCGTTGTCGCCCAGGTGACGGAAGGTGACCTGCTCGAAGGCCTTGCCCCGGTTTTCGCTGCCGCGGTTGTCGAGGATGAAGAGCAGGTAGCCCTTCTGGGCCATGTAGGTCTCCCAGCTGCGACTGCCGTAGTGCCAGCTGGCATCGACGTTGTGGGCATGAGGGCCGCCGTAGACATAGACGATGGTGGGGTATTTCTTAGTGGCATCAAAACCCACGGGCATCACCATACGGTAGTAGAGGTCGGTGGTGCCGTCGGCGGCCTTGATGCTGCCACAGCGATACTCAGGCACACCGTAGCCCTTCCAAGGGTCTTCGGCGGTGAAGTAGCGCACGGGAGCCTTGCCGTTGGTAGAGGCAATGGCGATGTTGCGGGGGATTTCTGGGGTGGTATAACGGTCGACGACATATTGTCCCGACGCGCTCACACTGCCATAGTGGTAGCCCTTGCCGTTGTCGTCGATGAGTCGGCGCTTGCCGTTGTCAACGGTCACCAAGAAGAGGTTGCGCTGAATGGGGCTCAGTTCGTTGGTCTCCACCACCACGCCATGGCTCTTATTGTTGAAGCCCAGCAGGTTGAGCACCACCCAAGGGCCCTTAGTGAGTTGCTTGAGCAGCTTGCCTTTTATATTATATAGATATAGGTGATTGTAGCCGTCGCGCTGACTCTGCAAGATAAACTTGGTGTCGTCCCACGGCAGGAAGACAATGGGATGCAAGGGTTCAACATACCGGTCGTCGGTCTCGCGGTAAAGCTCTGCCTTTCGCTCGCCTGTGACCGCATCGTAGCTCACCAGCCTACTATCGTTCTGGTCGCGGTTGAGCTCGAACATATAGATGGTGTTGCCGTCGGGCGACCATGCGATATTGGTGAAATAACGGTCGGTGGGGTCACCCGCCTTGAGCCATACGGTCTTCCCGCTACGCAAGTCGTATATGCCCACCGTCACCTTATGGCTCGTCTCTCCGGCCATGGGATATTTCTCGGGAGCCGCTGTGGCGATGCGAGAACCCTCTGAAGGTGTCCACGATGGATCGGGAATGTCGACCATCGGATAGTCGGTGACTGCAGTCTGGTCCATGCGGTAGAACGCAAGGCGCTGCCCGTCGTTGCTCCAGAAGAGTCCTTTGTCAATGCCAAACTCGTCGCGATGGACACTCTGTCCATACACGATATTGCGGCTGCCGTCAGTGGTGAGCTGCCTCATCTGCCCGTCACCACGCTGCACAAACAACTGATGGCCAACCACGTAGGCCGTAGCTTTCGAGGCATAGCAGAACGCCGATGCAGCGGCATTAGCCAACTGGTCATTGGTTGAAGTCCATTCGCTCTTGTGGGTGTTCCAGTTGAGCAGCACACGCTTGCCACCCTGCTGCAACAGCACGAGAGGCTTGCCACCCTCAGGAAACTGTACGTTATAGAGGCTATGCAGGTCGAGACCACTCCAGGCCTTGAGGTCGTCGAGCCCGAACAGGCGCTTCTCACTGCCCGACTGCCTGTCGATGAGCATGCACTCCTCGACATCCGTCCTGACCAACTCGTCGCCCCACCACTCCAGATAGCGGTTCTGGGGAACGAACTTGCGGTAGTTTTTACCACCAAAGTTCAGGTCCTCAAGCGTGAACTGCTTGAGCTGCTGTGCGCCGGCCTGCCCATGGAGACCTGTCATTGTCGTCATCGCCAACAATCCGATTGCCACCCAACGATTAATCTTCATCTTCAAAGCGTCTGTTCTTTCCAAATTTACTACCTCCTCTGCGGTCGCCGCCCTTGAAGGGCTTTCCGCCACGGCCCTTGAAATCGTCGTCACGGCGGTGCGACTTGAAGTCTTCGCGGCCACCACGCCCCCTGGCACTGTCGCCGAAGTCACGGCGGTCGCTCCGCGGCTTGCGTGCTTCGCCCCTGCGGTCGTCGCGCTCGCGGCGGTCGAAGGAGGCACGCGCTGTCTCAAAAGAGTGGAACTTGAACGAGCGGATGTCGCCCACCTCGTTGGCCTCCTCGGCCTCGATGCGCTTCTTGAACTCGCGGTTCTTCTTGAAACGGTGCTTCTGTGCCATCTCGCGGCGCTCCTCGTCGGTCTTCACAATGCCGCCCTCCTGTCTGAACTCGCGCATCTTGCCGTCGAAGAGTGTGTACTTACGATACTCGCACTCCAAGCTGCCGTTGTAAACGGGAATCTTGATGCTGGGCTTCAGGCCAATCTGCTCGAAGCATTCCTCGCGGTAGCTCAGAATCCAAGCCTCATTGCCCCCGAACTCATGCTTCAGCCGTTCACCGATCATCTTGTAGGTGCCCAGCAGGTTGGGCGTAGAGATGCGCTCGCCATAAGGCGGGTTGGTAATGATAATGCTCTTGTTGGCCGGCTTCTTGAAGTCCTTGAAGTCTTGCTGCTCCACGCTGACCTCCTTAGTCAGACCGGCAGCCTTGACATTGAGGCGTGCCGTATTGACGGCCTTCATATCAATGTCGTAGCCGTAGATATGATGCTCAAACTCACGCTCTTGCGAGTCATCATTATAAATGGTATCAAACAGCTCCTGGTCGAAATCGGGCCATTTCTCGAAGGCAAACTCCTTGCGGAACACACCCGGCGAGATGTTGCGGGCAATGAGCGCGGCCTCAACGAGCAGCGTGCCCGACCCGCACATGGGGTCGATGAAGTCGGTATCGCCCTTCCAGCCCGACATCAGGATCATGCCGGCGGCCAGCACCTCGTTGAGGGGGGCCTCCACGCTCTCTTGCCGATATCCCCGCCGGTGAAGGCTTTCGCCGCTCGAGTCGAGACACAGCGTGGCATCGTCCTCGGCGATGTGAATATGTAGCCTAATGTCGGGATTGCTCACCGAGATATTGGGCCGTTCGCCCGTCTTGGTGCGGAATTGGTCTACAATGGCATCCTTGACCTTATAGGTCACAAAACGAGAATTACGGAACTCATCAGAATAAACCACCGTATCGACCGAGAAAGTCTTACCCTTCTGTATAAACTCACTCCAATCAATCTTCTGCACTTCTTCATATACATCCTCAGCAGAACTGGCCTTAAAGCGCTTGATGGGCTTGAGAATGCGGATTGCGGTGTGCAACTGAAAGTTGGCACGGTACATCATTTCCTTGTCACCGGTAAACGACACCATCCGTCTACCTATCTGCACGTTGTTTGCACCCATTTGGGTAAGCTCTTGTGCCAAGACAGGCTCGAGGCCCATGAATGTCTTGGCGATGAGTTCAAATTCCATTTTAACTGAATTGATGATTTATAATTTGCAAATTATTCCCTGTTGTATTTCTTGGTCGATGGGGCCATGTCCTCCATGACCCATGTGTTGGCCCCCACCACGCAGCCCTTGCCGATGGTGATGCGGCCCAGCACGGTGGCATTGGCATAGATCACCACATCGTCTTCGATGATGGGATGGCGAGGAATACCCTTGATAGGGTTGCCCGCCTCGTCGAGCGGGAAGCTGCGGGCACCCAGCGTCACGCCCTGGTAGAGCTTCACGTTGCGGCCGATGATACAGGTCTCGCCGATGACGACACCCGTGCCGTGGTCGATGGTAAAATATTCGCCGATGGTGGCACCGGGATGAATGTCGATGCCGGTCTCAGAATGGGCCATCTCGGTCATCATGCGCGGGATGAGTGGCACTCCCAGCAGAAAGAGCTCGTGGGCCACCCTGAAGATGGTCTGCGTCTTGATGACCGGGTAACACGAGAGAATCTCCGAATAGCTGGTGGCTGCCGGGTCGCCGTTGTAGGCAGCCGTGATGTCGGTCGACAGCAGGTGCCTGATGTAAGGCAGTCGCTCGATGAGCCGGGCAGCCAGCTCTGTGGCTTTCTCCTTTAAGGCGGGCAGCTCTTCCTGACTGCCATTCTCGTCACAGAAGCAGAGGCCAGCCAACACCTGTTCGGAGAGCAGCTTATGCAACCGCTCCACATTGACACCGATCTGGTATTTGATGGTCTTGATGTTGACCTGCGACTTACCGAAATAACCTGGAAAAAGGATGGCGCGCGACAACTGCACGATTTCTTCAAGTGCCATGCTTGAAGGAAGCGGGTAACCGTCGCGGTGCTGATGAAACAGACCTTTGAGCGATTCTGGCTGTGACAACCGCTCCACTGTCTCTGTCAGCACATGAGTCATTTTGTGAGTGCTCATCTCTTTGTATCAAAATTTATGAAGGCAAAGATACAAAATTATTTCATATCTCACAATTCTATATTTAAAATTTTATGGCGAAGGCTTTTTTCTCCTCTCTGCCTACCGTCTGGCCAGTATGTCGCCGGGCGACGCTACGAAGCCAGACTGTCGAGGAAGAGCAGCAGTCGGTTGGTGACGTTGACGGCCGACACGCCCGAGTCGAAGTCGAGCGACACGTAGTTGAGCTGCGGATACATTTTTTTCAGTTTCTTTTCTATGCCCTTCGCCACCACATGGTTGGCAATACATCCAAAGGGCTGCAGGCTCACCACATTGTTGACACCCTGTCTCACCATGCTGATGACATCGCTGGGCAATAGCCAGCCCTCACCAAACTGCGCGGCCAGCGACACCACCCCATTCACCTCACGGGCTTCGTCGAAGATGTTGGTAAACGGACGGAAATAGCGGAAGCGCGAAGCCAGTCTGTTTATTTTTTTCTGTCTCCGCCAGATCAGGCTGTAGATGCTCTTGACCAGGAAGTCGGGCACGTTGGAGCACCTGAGACCCATGTGTTTCTCGACAATGACATTCACGAAGTTTTGCAGGAAGAAGGGCGCCAGCATCGGCGGTACCACCTCTACCCCTCCGGCCGCCAGACGATGGGCCAGATACTGATGCGCGAAGGGGTTGAACTTCAGGAAGATCTCGCCCACGATGCCCACGGCCGGCAACTCCTTGTCGATGACGATATGGTCGAAGTCGGCGGCCGCCTGTGCTATGAGGTCCATCAGTGCCGAGGCATCATTGCGGAGGATGGGCCCCGCAGCCAGCGACAGATATTTGTCGCGCAAGGCCTCAGCCGGGTTGGTAGCTGTGCCGAGGCCGTCGGCCGCTGGCCCATCGGCCAGCCTGCCCACGGCACCGTGATAGAACTTCGAGATGGTGTCGCCATAGAGAAACATGGTGGTAATGATAGAAGCATATTTCAACCAAGGCACATCGAGAGCACCGTCCTGGTTGGGGTCTTCAGCATCGGCGCTGGTGGCCACGCCCAGCGTGATGAGGGGCACATCGCCGAAGCCATTGGCATCCATCGCACGGCGTATCAGCGCCGCATAGTTGGTGGCACGACACTGCCCGCCAGTCTGGGTCATCACCATCGACACCCTGTTGGTGTCGTAGCGCCCCGACTGCAGGGCCTTCACCATGTCGCCCACGATGAGCGTGGCAGGATAGCAGATCTCGTTGTTGGCATACTGCAACCCCACCTCAGCACTCTCGGCATCGCTGGGCGGCAGCACCTCGACGTCCCAGCCGAAGAGGCGACACAAGGGCGGCAGCAGCGGCGTGAGGTATTCGGTGAAATAAGGAGCCAGGATCTTGCGCGAGATAGGCGGCAGATGACCGTCGTTCTCGTCAGGTCTCGACATGTCGGCCTCCCCTTCGCCCACACTTGTGGTGGCCGCAGCACCTTGTCTGTGACCGTTGCGCAGCGACTCGATGAGCGAGCGCACGCGCAGCTTCAGACTGCCCAGGTTGCTCACGTCGTCGATCTTGAGCAGCGTGAAGGGCTTGCCCCGCTCTGTCAGCATGGCCCGTATCTCGTCTTGGATAAACGAGTCGGGACCGCAACCGAACGACGTCATCATCACGAAGTGCACGTCGTCGGGCTGCTCGGCGGCCCACTGTCCCGCCTTGATGATGCGGTTCATGTAGGCCCACTGCCGCACCAGACGCGTGTTGCCGACGGGCATCTTGGTCTCGCCGCGCACGAGGTCGTCGGAGATGACGTTCACGCCGAGGTCGGCCACCATCTCCGACAGTTTGTGCTGCACCAGCGGGTCGGTATGATAAGGACGGCCGGCCAGCATGATGGTCAGCCGGCCCTCGCTACGGCTCGCGTTCAGAATCTCGAGGGCCTTGGCTTTCACCTGCCGCTCGTAGTTGGCCTGAGCCTCATGGGCCAGGCGCAGCGCCTTGACAGCCGTGGCCTTGCCCACGCCCCACCCTCTGAGGTAGCCCATGACCTGCCGCTCAAGCAGTCGGGCATCCTTGAAGTTGATCACAGGCGAGTCGATACGGCTGGTGAGGGTCATGGCACTGCGTATGACATCAGAGTAGGCCGAGACGATGGGGCAGTTGTAGCTGTTGGTCATGCGCTCGTCGTCCTGCCGCTCATACACCACGTAGGGCATGAAGATGAACCCCGAGGCATCTGACGGCAGTTCGGCCAGCCTTCCGTCGAGCTCCTTCACATGGGCATGAACGAGTTTGGCCGGAAAACAGATGTTGTCGCTCATCACCGACCCCAGCGCGCCCTCGTAGCGCCGGAAGATCGACTCGCTGCTGAGCATCACCTCAAAGCCGGCCTCGGTGAAGAGCGTATGCCAGAAGGGATAGTCTTCATACATGTTGAGGATGCGCGGTATGGCGGCCACCACCCGCTTGCCGCCGGGCCGGGCCACGCCTTCCGAGAGCTCTGGCCGACGGTCGAACAGCAGCTTATATTTATAGGTACAGATGTTACGGCCTTTCTGCCTGCCATCCCCCTTGTTGTTGAACACGCGTTCGCATTTGTTGCCCGAATAGTAGTTGCCACCTCCGGCAAAGGTGTAGCGCGTCACCATGCAATGGTTTTCGCAGCCCTTGCATTCGAGTCGGCGGGTGTCGTAAGCCGACACCCTGAGCAGGTCGCCAATGGCACGCGCCGCGCCGTGCCCTTGCCGCGTTGCCGCGTCGAGGGCCTGCAACGCACAGCCATAGGCACCCATCAGTTCGGGCATGCTGCTGCGGGCCACCTCAGTACCGGCCATCAACTCGAAGGCGCGCACCACCGAGTCGTTTTTCATCGTGCCGCCCTGCACCACGATATGGCTGCCCAGGCTGTCGTTGCCCCTGAGCTTGAGTACTTTGTAGAGGCAGTTGCGCACCACCGAGAACGAGAGGCCTGAGGCGATGTCGGCCACCGAGGCCCCCTCGCGCATCACCTGCTTGACTTTCGAGTTCATGAACACCGTGCAACGGGTGCCCAGGTCGCAGGGCTGCACGGCCTGACAGGCCAGCCGCGCGAAGTCGCCAACCTCGTAACCCAGGTTGTGGGCAAAGGTCTGGATGAACGAGCCGCAGCCCGACGAGCAGGCCTCGTTGAGCTCCATGCGGGTCACGGCGCCATGGTCTACGAAGATGGCCTTCATATCCTGACCGCCGATGTCGAGGATGAACGACACGTCGGGCATCAGACTGGCTGCCGCACGATAGTGGGCCATGGTCTCGATGAGTCCGGCATCGAGACCGAAGGCGGCCTTCACCAGTTCCTCGCCATAACCGGTGACGCACGAGGCCACCACCACCGGCGTGGCACCTGCCTCACGCGCCTGGTCGTCGAGCCGGGCCAAAGCGTCGGCCACGGCCTGAATGGGGTTGCCGAGGTTCATGGCATAATGGCTGAACACCACCTCGCCCCAGCCCTCGCCTTCAGCCCGCACGGCCACCACTTTCGTGGTGGTGGATCCTGAGTCGATGCCGATGACCACCCGTTCGCGCCCACCACGCCACGCGCCCATGGGCAGGGCATAGCGGGCCTTGGCGGCCAGCCACGCCTCGTGCTCAGCCTCGTCGGCGAAGAGCGGGGGCAGGGCCTCACCGCCCTTGTTGGTCGCCGATGTGGCCGACCGGGTGTCGCCGTCGGCGGTGCCGCGGGTGGCCAGCCGCTGCCGCAATACCGAGAGAGGGGTCGATGCGCCGCCTGCCGCCCGCAGGGCGCAGCCCAGTGCCGGGATGAGGTTGCCCTCGGCGGGCGAGATGAAGCTGTCGGGCGACAGTTCGAGATAGTCGGCAAAGGCCTTGCGCAAGGCCGGCAGGAAGGTGAGCGGACCGCCGCAGAGCAGGATGGGAGGCATGAGGTCGCAGCCATGACTGAGCGTGGTGACGGTCTGCACAGCAATGCTATGGAAGATGCTCGCTGCAATATCGCTTTCGGGCAGGTTGCGCGACATGAGGTTTTGGATGTCGGTCTTGGCAAAGACACCGCAGCGGGCGGCAATGGGATAGAGATGGGTGGAGGCCATGGCCAGGTCGCTCATGTGGCGGTTGTCGCAACCCATCAGCACGGCCATCTGGTCGAGGAAGGCTCCTGTGCCTCCGGCGCAGTTGCCGTTCATGCGCAGCTCCATGTGCTGGCCGTTGAAAAACACCACCTTGGCATCCTCGCCGCCAATGTCGATCAGGGCCTTGGCCTCGGGGTAGCGGCTGCGCGCAAACACTGTGGCGGCCACCACCTCTTGCACAAACTCGGCCTCGAGCTGCTCGGCCGCCGACATGCCCACCGACCCCGTGACACACAG
>CAZBQA010000061.1:0-15192 GCA_964493905.1 uncultured Prevotella sp. | reverse complement strand
CGAGGAAGCCCGCGTTATGCCGGCGGGTTTCCGTTGACGGCCTGAGGAGTCCACGTCTTGAAAAAGCGCAGCACCTTTTCCTTGTCGTAGCCCTTGCCCTCCTCGAGGAAGCTGGAGTCTTGAATGTGCAGCACCTTGCCGTTGGTGTCGAGGAGCACGAACACCGGGAAACCAAAGCGCTGAGGGTTGCCCAGACGCTGCATCAGGGCAGCCGCAGCCTTCACCTGCTGTTCGCCGCCCGACTTGCGTGGGTTGTAGTTGACGTGGAGGTAGATGAAGTTGTCGGCCATCACCTTGGCGATGTCGCTGTCGGTGCTGATGAAGTCGGCAAAGCGCAGGCACCAAGGACACCAGTTGCCGCCCACCTGGCACATCACATATTTCTTGCCCTGCAAGGCTTGGGCTTCGACAAGGGCCTTGTCTATTTGCTGCATTGGGTCGATGGTCTCATCGTAAACCTTCTTCAGCGCCGTCTGTGCATTGGCCATGAGCGTGCCAACCACAAGCATCATTACAAATAATACTCTTTTCATTGTGTTCAAAAATTAACGTTCAACTTAAATGGCCTGACATAAGAATGGAACATTCATCCTATCTACGCCACTGTCGAGGCATTCCCACTCCGGGCACTGCCCTGGTGCAAAGATAATTAATATATTCCACATTCCATTGTATGATGCATATTTTGTATTTTATTTGCCTGATGGCACAGTGGCAGACGGCGCAGCAAGTAGCCATAAAGTTTGATACCGCTTAAAGATGATACAACTTCATGCTGCCGCAGTCTTCTCGGCGGCGAAACGCGATTAAAGATGGCTCAGTCGGGAAATCCGGTGGGAGCCGTCGCTTGCCACATCAACCCCTATTTGGTCTTCAGGCAAGCCCGTTGGATGTGTTTCATGCCACGGCACCGTTGCTGACGTATATGCTGCGCATACATCCCGAAGCGTCGTTCGACTCGAAACAGATTGTGGTTCGACTCGAAGTAGACTGTGGTTCGACTCGAAGTAGACTGTGGTTCGACTCGAAGTAGACTGTGATTCGACTCGAAGTAGACTGTGGTTCGACTCGAGTGCGTTCAGCCTGCCTAAGAAACTAAGGCAGCAACAGTTAGCAACGGGCTTACCGACTGTGCCATTATGCGTGAGAAACTAATTGTTATAAACACATATTCTTTTTGAGGAGAAGGTTAACGAGCGGCTCTAAATGTCTAACACCTCAAAGTGCAATCCCCCCAAGTGCAATCCCCCCAAAAGTGCAATCTCCAAAAGTTCTGCCTGCACATTCTTCCCCTTTCGTTTTTTTTTCACTACCTTTGCACCCAAACCCCGTTGGGTTGATTGTAAGAGATAACATTAGCGTGCGAATAACATTTCTACACTTACGAACCCCGTGGCTCATTGTTGCGGGCGTTTTGGTCGCATTGGGTATCATCATTTGGCTGTGCCTACCCTCCAAGAATAGTCACTCCAGAAGTCTTTCATCGCTGAAAGACATTGCAGGCAAGACCATTGGCGTGCAACTGGGTACCACGGGCGATGTCATGGCCTCACACTACGAGGGCGATGCCGCCGGTACCACCGTCGAGCGCTATGCCAATTCGGCCGACGCCATACAGGCGCTCATGCAGGGCAAGATCGACTGTATGATCGAAGACGAGCAGCCCGCGCTGGCCTTTGTGCGTCAAAACCCAGAGCTCGCCCTCCTGCCCGAGGAGTTCTCGCACGACAACTACGCCTTCTGTGCAGCCAAGGATAGGCATGAGCTGATGGCCCGTGTCGATGCGGCACTCGACAAGTTGCGCAGGACGGGCATGCTCGACAGCATAGCCCAGGGGCACATCCGTTATGGCCGCGACGTGGCCTACAGCAAGCGTCAGGTGGCCCGTAACAACGGCACCCTGGTGGTGGGCACCAATGCCAACTACAAACCCTACGAGTATTTTGCCGACGGAAAGGTTGTGGGCATCGATATAGACATCGTCCAAGCCATTTGCGACGAGTTGGGCATGACGCTGTCTATCGAGGAGATGGCCTTCGAGTCGATCATCACCGCCGTGCAGAGCGGCAAGGTAGACCTCGGTGCCTCGGCCTTCACCGTCACGCCCGAACGTAGCAAGAACGTGCTGTTCTCATCACCTTATGCCGCCTCACGGCAGGTGGTCATCGTCAGGGGCAAGGCGCCGGCTGCCGTCAGCATGAGTCTGGCCGAGAAGTTCAAGGCCAATTTCATCGACGCCAACCGCTATCTCTACCTGCTCACCGGGCTGGGCAATACGCTGCTGATCACCATCCTTGCCATGCTCATATCGCTGGTGCTGGGCTCGGCCATTGCCATCGTCCGCAGCACCCACGACAGCAGGGGAGGGCTCACCCTGCTCAATGCCCTCTGCTGCTTCTACCTCACCATCATCCGAGGCACACCCACCATGGTGCAACTGCTCATCATCTACTATGTGGTCTTCGCCTCGGCCAACGTCAGCAAGGTGCTGGTGGCGGTGGTGGCCTTTGGGCTCAACTCGGCGGCTTATCTGGCCGAGATCGTGCGTGCCGGCATACAGTCTATCGACAAGGGACAGATGGAGGCGGGGCGCAGCTTAGGACTGTCGTATGGCAAGACCATGCAGCTCATTATCCTGCCCCAGGCCTTCAAGAACGTGTTGCCTGCCATGGGCAACGAACTCATCGTGCTGCTCAAGGAGACCTCTATCAGCGGATACATCGGACTGGTAGACCTCACCAAAGGCAGTGACATCATACGGTCTGTCACTTACGATGCCATGATGCCCCTCACGCTTGTGGCACTGGTATATCTTGCCATCGTCATGGCGCTGTCGGCCGGCGTGAGCCGATTAGAGAAGTCGATGCGGAAGAGCGAGCGTCAGTCATAACCCAACAACCATCACATGAACTCGAATATACTCCTTGAAGTCAGTCACCTCAGCAAGAGCTTCGGCAGCCACACCGTTCTTCGTGACGTAAGTCTTACCGTGGGTCGTGGCGAAGTCATTGCCATCATCGGGCCCTCGGGCTGCGGCAAGTCTACTTTCCTGCGGTCGCTCAACCTGTTGGAGCAACCCACCTCGGGCACCATCACCTTCGAGGGCGTCGACATCACCTCGCCCGCCACCGACATCAACCGCCTGCGAAGCCGCATGGGGATGGTGTTCCAGCAGTTCAACCTCTTTCCCAACATGACCATTCGGCAGAACATCATGCTGGCACCCGTCACCTTAGCACGCCTGACTCGTGAGCAAGCCACGGCCAAGGCCAACGAACTGCTCGCGCGCATCGGTCTTCTCGATAAGGCTGACCAATATCCCGACGTGCTTTCGGGTGGCCAGAAGCAGCGCATTGCCATCGTCAGGGCCTTGGCGATGAATCCCGACATCATGCTCTTCGACGAGCCCACCTCGGCCCTCGACCCCGAGATGGTTGGCGAGGTGCTGGCCCTCATGCGCCAGTTGGCTGCCGAGGGCATGACCATGATGGTGGTGACCCATGAGATGGCCTTCGCACGCGAGGTAGCCTCCCGTGTGCTCTTCTTCAGCGACGGATACATCACCGAAGACGGCACACCCCAGCAAATCTTTCAACAGCCACGCACTCAGCGCCTGAAAGACTTCTTGGGCAAACTGCTGTAAAAGGTACAAGACATGCAGGGTACCTTGTAATCAGGCTTCAAAGATACCGTGTTTGTGTTGTGCCGAAGCTTGTCCCATTAGTCCAATACGCTGCTTTGACATTGCCTCACCCGCGGTCTGTTTCCACGCAGTAGCCGGGTAAGACAGAATGGCAAGATTGGAATACAACTCACCCGTATGGGTGTTTAAGGTTATTAAAAAACAAGTGGCATTTCGCGATTATCATTTAAAAATGTGTAACTTTGCATCTAATTATGTGGAATATTACGCCCCTTATACAAGTCAAGGCTTTTGCACGCCAATATGGTCTGATTCTGGCAGGACTATGGATAGCCAGCTTCTTGTCAATCATGCTCATGCCCGGCACACCGTTGGGCAACCTGTTGGCCATGGCGACACCCTTTCTGGTGGGTTATCTGCTTATTCGTTTTCGTAACTACGCCCTCGATGGCATAATCTCGTTCAGGCGCGGACTGGCCCTCTCGGTGTATACCTTTTTCTATGCCTCGCTTATCTTCGCCGTTTTCCAATATGTTTACTTCCGCTACCTCGACCATGGCACGATGATGAACATGCTGCTCAGCAGCGTGAATATCCTCGAGCCCGTCTATACGGCCAATGGCATGTCGAAACAAGAACTCGACATGGGAGTGGCTGCCATTCAGCAGCTGTCGCCCATCGAACTGGCTTTGGTATTCATGATGCAGAACCTGTTGTTCGGAGTAATACTGTCTGTCCCCATTGCACTGGTGTGCCGGCGCAGCAGTTCATCGGCGGGATTCGGCAAACAATAGTTGGCGGGTAGGACAGTCGGTGAATTGACAATAACAATGATTTAATGAAAAATATGGATATATCAGTTGTTGTACCTCTGTTTAACGAGGAAGAGTCTTTGCCAGAGCTGCACGCTTGGATACAGCGTGTGATGAACGAACACCACTTCACCTACGAGATTATTTTCGTCAGCGATGGCTCTACCGACCACTCATGGGAGGTCATCGAACAGTTGGCCAAGCAAGACCCATGTGTGAAAGGCATCAAGTTTCGCCGCAACTATGGCAAGAGTTCCGGACTCTATTGCGGATTCAACAAAGCCCAGGGCAACGTGGTCATCACCATGGATGCCGACCTTCAGGACTCGCCCGACGAGATTCCTGAGTTGTACAGGATGATTACCCAAGACCATTACGACCTAGTGTCGGGGTACAAGCAGAAACGCTACGACCCCATCACCAAGACGCTGCCCACCAAGCTCTTCAATGCCACGGCGCGCAAGATTTCGGGCATACACAACCTGCACGACTTCAACTGCGGACTGAAGGCTTACCGCAGGGATGTGGTGAAGAGCATTGAGGTGTATGGTGAGATGCACCGCTACATACCCTATCTGGCCAAAAATGCCGGGTTCAACAAGATTGGAGAGAAGGTGGTGCACCATCAGGCCCGCAAATACGGCAGTTCAAAGTTTGGCGTCAACCGGTTCGTCAACGGCTACCTCGACCTACTAACACTCTGGTTTCTTACCAACTTCGGTAAGAAACCCATGCATGTCTTCGGCTTTCTCGGCAGTGTGGTCTTCTTTATCGGTTTTGTGGCCTTGTGCTGGCTCTGCATAGAGAAGGCCATCAACCTGAGCAACCAGGTGTATGGCGACCTGCTCTCCGACCATGCCTCGTTCTTCGTGGCCCTCACCGCCCTCATCGTAGGCTCGCAGTTCTTCTTGGCAGGATTTATCGGCGACCTGCTCAGCCGCCAGAACCCCACACGCAACGATTACCATATTGAAAAGGAAATCGACTGATATGAACCACAACAAGCGACATAACCGACTGCTGGTCTGTATGCTGGCAATGATGGCGCTGCTGGCGGCCTGCTCGAGCGTCGACTGTTCGCTCAACAACACGGTCTACACCAACTACAAGCTCATGGGTAAGGTCACCACCCTTACCGACACACTCACCATCCTCACCACACGGCAGAACGGCTTTGACACGGTGCTCATCAACCAGCAGGTCAACACCGACAGCTTCTCGCTGCCCGTGAGCTTCGGACAGGAGGTCGACGAGCTCTATTTCCATACCAACTCATTGCGCGACACGGTGTGGGTGAGCAAGACCAACGAGCCCCATTTCGAGTCGGTGGACTGTGGACTCAACTATTTCCACACCCTTCGGGGCGTGCGCTATACGCGCAATGCCATCGACTCTATCGTCATCAAAAACAAAGAGGTAAACTATGATGTCTCCAAGCAGCATTTCTACATTTATTTTAAGGAGTATCGCTTCTAGTCTGCTGCTCCTGACAATGGTGGCAGGGGCGAGCGCACAGATATCGAATCGCAAGGCCATGCAGGAGAAGCTGCGCCTCAAACAGATTGACGACTCCATACCCTTCTACCGCGGCTTCCAGGTCAAGGCCGACCTGGTGGGACTGGTACAGAAGGGAGTGTCGAGCTACGGGCAGTATGAGGCCGGTGTGCGGGTGAACCTCAAAGACAAATATTTCCCGGTGGTGGAACTGGGCCTCGGCGAGGCCGACCACCAAGACGACATCACCCAGACCTCATACAAGACGTCGGCCCCCTACGGAAAGATCGGTGTCGACTTCAATATTCTGAAAAACAAACACGACATCTACCGGTTCTATCTGGGTGTGAGATATGCCTACACCTCTTTCAAGTTTGACGTAGACCATGCCGAGATGCTCGACCCCGTGTGGGGTGGGGCAACGCCCTTCTTTGGACACGACATCAAGGCCAACTACCATTGGATGGAGCTGCTGGCCAGCGTCGACGCTAAGGTGTGGGGACCGCTGCACCTGGGATGGAGCGCCCGGTACAAACGTCGGGTGAAATACGACAACGGCAGTCTGGGCAACGTATGGTATGTGCCGGGCTACGGCAAACAAGGGTCATCGCGACTGGGCGGCACCTTTGATATTATTTTAGAATTCTGATATGGAAGAGAAAAAGAAGAAGAGACTGCTCTGGCAGGTGCCGTTTCTGGCACTGCTCATCATCGGCACAATATTGATTATCAGGCAGCAACGCAGTCTGCCTTACCAGCACGACACGGGTTTTGTGTTCGGCACGGTGTATCATGTCACCTACCAGAGTGACGAGAACCTGCAGAAGGGCATCGAGGCCGAGATGCAGAAGGTGGACGATGCCTTGTCGACATTCAACAAGCAGTCGGTCATCTCGCGGGTAAACCGCAACGAGGCGGTGAAGCTCAACGATATGTTTGTCGACGTCTTTACGCTTGCCGAACGTATCTCCAAAGAGACAGAGGGAGCCTTCGACATCACGGTGGCCCCGATGGTCAACGTATGGGGCTTTGGCTTCAAGAGTGGCACGACACCCTCCAAGGCGGTCATCGACTCACTCAAGGCCTTGGTGGGCTATCAGAAGGTGAGGCTCCAGGCCAACCGCATCGTCAAGGATGATCCGCGCACCATGCTCGACTGCTCGGCCATTGCCAAGGGCTATGGCGTGGATGTGGTGGCCAACTACCTCAGGCGACAGGGCGTCAAGAACTTCATGGTCGAGATTGGAGGCGAGGTGGTGACCTGCGGCGTGAGCGAGAGCCGATTGCCGTGGAAGATCGGAGTGACCAAGCCGCTCGACGACTCACTGCAACAGGACCAAGAGCTGCAGACGGTGCTCAATGTCACCAACAAGGCCATGGCCACAAGTGGCAACTACCGTAACTTCTATTATAAAGGTGGAAAGAAATATGCGCATACTATCGACCCTAAGACGGGATATCCTGTGCAGCATAACATCCTCTCGTCGACCGTCATTGCCAACGACTGTGCCACGGCCGACGCCTACGCCACGTCGTTCATGGTAACCGGCCTAGCCGGTGCCAAGAAGATTCTGGAGAAGCATCCCGAGCTCATGGTCTACTTTATCTATGCCGACGACAAAGGGCACAATCAGGTGTGGTACTCGCCCTCGATGAAGGGCAAGATCCTGAACCAGTAAAACTGTCGTGCCACATGGTGGAGAACCTCGGACTATATGGCAAGCTGGCTGGCCTGCCTCTCTTCGTGGGCATGAGCCGTGAGGAGCTGCATCAGGTGGTGGCTGTGACGAAGTTCGACTTTCGTAAATACATGCCCGAGGAGGTCATCGCCCGCGAGGGAGAGCCTTGTGGCCGACTGATACTGCTGGTAGACGGAGAGATAGCCATCGAGACCCAGGCCGACGACAGGGGATACGCGGTGCACGAGACGGCGACCGCACCCCTGGTGCTGCAGCCCGAATGTGCCTTCGGACTGACACAGCGATTCAATCATACGTTTATCGCGCAGAGCGCATGCAACCTCATTCATATCGACAAGAACGAGACGTTGCGCCTGACCAGCGACTCGCTGATTTTCCGGCTGAACCTCCTCAACCTTATCTCCACCGCCTTGCAGAAACGGCAGCGCGATGCCTGGCACAGTGTACCGCACGACCTAAACCAGCGCATCTGCCGCTTCTTCGTCTCGCATTGCATGCACCCAGGCGGACGAAAGATGTTTAAAATCAAGATGGTGCGCCTTGCCGCTGAAGTGAATGATAACCGCCTCTACGTCTCTCGTGCCCTCAATGCCATGCAGTCGGCCCACCTGCTCCGCCTCAGTAGAGGCATGGTCGAGATTCCTTCTATCGAGAAACTGATTGCTGGCTACAGATAGTCTGCGCCCAGATGCCCTCATTGTTACACTTGTAGCAATGGTTTTTAGGCTCAGTCAATAAATCATTTTCATCCTGCCCAGGATGGTAGACCCCGTGATTTCGATTAACTTGTTAATAGAGGGCACCTTAAGGTGGGTTCTATTAATTACCACCGAAACAAAAATATGAAATCATGGGTTACGTTTTGCCATCTTTCGGACTCTCTTCGGCTCAAATTGCCAGTTCACTCAGTCGTTATGCCCGCATAACTTCTTCGTTCACTTGCAATTTGATCTCGAAGATAGTCTCGAAATCTGACAAAGCTAATTAATAGAACCCACCTTAAAACATCCCCACATGTGATGTAGGCATTTTTTACCAACCTGATATTCTTTTTTTTGCTTTATGTTGTGTATTTCGCTTTTTTTGCTTATATTTGCCATTGAGTCCAAGTCGTCTCATAGGAGATTGGCGTTACAAAGGACTTGACGTAAGAGCGTTTGACATTTATCCTGGAACTGAAATGTGGAAGTTTCTAGCCAACTGGGATGATGGCAATGACGTCCACGCATGTGATTATTATACCCTTTTGCGAGGGCATGATATATCCAACTGCGTGGGCTATTGCTTTATTATCAGTTGGCAGGTACCTTCCACAACCTCAGTTCCGATAATGGCAATAGTTCCCACGCTTTCCCATTATTATTCATTGCTAACTTCTGGGAATCAGTCAGCATGTACCATGATGATATGGAGACAGAAGTGTGTTCCTTTTATCGCAACGATTTGAGATGTAAGCCGGTTCCCACTTGGTTGACTCGTTCTCAGATTGTGGCAGTGTGATAATAAACAAAAATGGTCTGGTGAATGCTATTCTCAGAATAAATGTAAGCCTATGGATACTATCGAAGAACCAACTATCAGGTTCATCAGCTATGAGGATCTGGTAGAGCACTTAACTTTTTTTGACCGCAGTGATGGCAAGAACATTTATTTGAACTCTAAGTTCATCGTTTCTATGGAAAGTCATTTCTTTGGTCATGGCGATGGACAGACTGCCATACCCATCAGGAGTAACTGCTTGCGTGTAGGTATCGTTACTTCCGGATACTTGAATCTTGTAGTCAACATGAAGGAATATACCGTCAAAGCAGGAGATTTGATATTTCTGAACTGGGGATCAATCATTGAATTGCTTAATCATGAGGAGGCGGCAGTCGTGAGAGGTTTTGTCCTTTCTGAAGACTATGTACGAACGAACTTGGCAGACCAGATTCCGCAGTTCATAAAAAATCCACGTCTGTCATTCAGTCTCACACTTGCATTAGAGGATGTTGAAGCCATTGACTATTATCTAAAAGGTTTTATCCGGCTGTCGAGACTTGCCCATAACCCAGAATCTAACATTTATAAAAGTCTTTTTTCCTCTTTATTATATTTCATAGACTCACAGAGAGGAGACAAGCATCCCGATGCTGGTAGTGAGATAAAAGCTGAGGTGCGACTAGTGGATGCATTTCTGTTGATGGTATGCGACAATAAGCAACGCAAAAATAATATCGATTATTATGCAAGCCAGCTATTTGTATCGTGCAACTACTTGTGCACGAGTGTCAAACGAGAGACTGGAGAGACCGTGAAATCGTGGATTGACCGTTCATTGATCAATAATATCAAGTTTTAACTCAAATACACAAATAATGGCTTGAAGAGTATATCGCATGATTTCGGTTTTGAATCATTAAGTGCATTCTGTAAGTTCTTCAAGCGCATGGAGGGGATGACAGCAAACGATTATCGCAGCAGGCTGTCGCCGAGGTAGTCATCTTTTTTTTACCCAACACAATAAGAGCTTTCTCCAGCTATAGGTGTCGGACAGCCCTGTTTGTGTTATGCTCTTTTCATATTTGCGTGGCAATAAGTGTGTCATTGGAAGAATGACAACTATTGACAAACTTTTGGAAACTACTAAGTCACTCTAATCCTATAATTTTGCATCCGAAAATCCAACTAGATTGCCATTAAGCTAAGGTTGACGGTTTCATTTTGGAAAGATTCATAAATTATAAAGTTAGATGAAGCGATTATTATTATCATTGATGTGCCTATTGGCCTGGTTGTCAATAGATGCGAAGCTAGCAGTATCGGCGCTTGCTGATGGTACAATAGTATTAACCCTTAATGCCACGGGAGACGTTGATGCCGAATTTTTGGGTACAGATGGCACAGCTGCTTTGAAGAGTGGCTCTGTGCTTTCTGAGGTGATGACTACGGCAACCCACATCAAAGTGGTCACGCAAAGCGGTGTCACCATGAACACAGCCGACGTTACGCGTCTTTGCGGTGAGAATGGGGGCAATTACCAGCATTTCACCAAGCTGACCCACCTGGATTTGTCGGAGGCTGATGTTGCAAACCAGTTGGACTTAAAAAATTTCGGGTACCTTACTTCCTTGAAGAATATCACCTTTCCCAGTTCAACCACAACAATACCCGATGCCACGTTTGTAGAAAACTCAAAATGTAGAATAGAGGAAGTGACCATACCCGACAACCCAAATATCAGTCTGACCCTGGGCAGTCAGGCGTTTCACACCACATCGCTGAAAAAAATCACGATTGGTGCACGAACGTCTATAACGGTAGGAAGCCTTTGTTTCCAAGGAGACACTAACCTCACCACCGTAGACTTCAGATATGGGACGTTGAATATCGTGATCGGCGATCAGGCGTTCTCCTATACGCCCGCACTCGCCAATATCGTACTTCCCGAAGGCGTGACAGAAATAGGCACTGGTGCCTTTCTTAGTTCCGGCGTACAGTCCATCCGTCTTCCCAATTCGTTGAGATACATCCGTACCAAAGCCTTCGCGGGATGCTCACAGCTCAAGACTATTACTATTCCAGAGAATGTTCTGCAAATAGAGACGGCAGCCTTTGAGAACAACTACAACCTGAGTGATGTCTATGTGCTGGGCACGGCGATCAAGTGTGCCGAAGGCGCTTTCACCGACAACGTGGCTTATAGCTATCGTCTCGAATCGTATACTGATGGTCAGCAGAATGTGTCAATCTCTAGCTATAAGATTGAGAATGACAACATGAAGACCCGCACCGTATTGCATTGTTTATCAACAGCCTACAATAGTTATATTAACGATTATATTAAAGTAATCGGCACTTCGGCCTACTACACGTCACCCTATAAAGACCATCTGGAGCTCAACCACTGGGTGTTTGATGCCAAAGGCAACAAACTGCCGGTCGATCACTCCAGTTATTTTGAAGGTACGTCAGGCGACTATGCGGGTTGGAAAAACTTTATGCTGGTGGACGGCAAACTAGAATCTGAGATCCATGTTGATGACACCCGTATTCGTGACAAGTGGTACACCATGTGTTTACCCTTTGACATGACTGCCGAACAGTTGAAGAGTGCATACGGCGCGACAGTGGAGGTGGTTGAGTTTTCTGGTGTTGATATCACTCGTGGATGCTGCAGGGGCCAAGACGATACTTCTGAAATTCAAAAATCCTGTATCGACTACCAAGGCACACCATCCTTATATGATTCACCCATCTATTCACTCTGGTACCATCACTGGCATAAAAACCACCATCACAGGAATTGCCAGACAGGCGGAAACGGCTGAGAGCCTCAGCAAAGAGCAGGTGGTTATCACTGCATCCGACGGTATCGTATACACCTTTGTGGGTAGCTATGCCAGCGGGACATACCTCAAGCAGTACTCCTATTATTATTACTCGAAAGATGATGTCAGTCAGTGGCCCAATGGGTTCTATAAATGGATTGCCCCTTCAGGTGGAACATGGACACCTTACACTGCCTGTGTGCTTATGGACAGAGACAATGGGGCAAACTCCAAAGCTGCCATGATGTTTTATGATGAGGCGGAAGAGAATGCTACCGGCATTGAATCAATAGTTGTAAGAGGTCATGAGGCTAACCTCTTTTCACAAGGCAACGTAATGACATTGAATGGACAGGTGGTTCGTGAAGATGCAACAGATTTGCAAGGGTTGCCTAAGGGGATATATATCATCAATGGGAAAAAACATATAGTAAGATAAGACATGAAAACAAATAGTGAACAAAAGAAGACGAAACATACATACATTGTTCCGGAGACTGCCATTATCAAAGTAGAATACGACCACCTCTTTTGTGCCGGATCGAATGATAAGGCATCGTATGGCGCATCGGGTAGTCAGAATGAGGTGATTCAGGACGATATCTCTACGGGAGGGCCTGGTGTTTCTGGTGCTAAGTCTGTGGCAACCTGGGATATCTGGGAGGACTAGCAATCACACTGTTGCAAAAAATAGGGCAGTGGGGAATGTCCCAGCAGGTCTGATGGTACGGTGGGCGAACCGGCAGCTTCCGTCCCGGTTGGGTTGTTGGCTGGCAGAAGTTCCTGTGATGGCAAAACCGTATGCCATGTACTCATGATGAGGCTTGTTGGAAGTCAAGAGGCCTCACTTCAAGCTCATTATTCATGGTGAAGCGTGATACATGGGTGAGGCAGAAGCAGTTATATAGAAAATGGCAAGAGGATGCCGGCCATCATGGCCGGCATCCTCTTGCCATTTTGGGGTCGTACTGCCTCGTGGCAGAACGATGGTCTTCCCCGTGCCTGAGCACAGGGAAAGTATAGGAATATTATCCGTTCATCGAGAGCAGGAACTCGGCATTGTCGCGTGTGCTCTCCATGCGACCGTGCACGGTGTTCATGGCCTCGATGGGGTTCATGTCAGCGATATACTTGCGCAGGATCCACATGCGGTCGAGCGTGGTCTTGTCTTGCAGCAAGTCGTCGCGACGGGTGCTCGACGATACCAGGTTGACGGCCGGGAAGATGCGCTTGTTGCTGAGCGAGCGGTCGAGCTGCAACTCCATGTTACCCGTACCCTTGAACTCCTCGAAGATCACCTCGTCCATCTTGCTGCCGGTGTCGATGAGGGCCGTGGCGATGATGGTGAGCGAGCCCCCTCCCTCGATGTTGCGCGCAGCACCGAAGAAGCGTTTGGGTTTCTGCAGGGCGTTGGCATCGATACCACCGGTGAGCACCTTGCCGCTGGCGGGCGACACGGTGTTGTAGGCACGTGCCAGACGGGTGATGGAGTCGAGGAAGATCACCACGTCGTGCCCGCACTCCACCATACGCTTGGCCTTCTCGAGCACGATGCCGGCAATCTTGACATGGCGTTCGGCAGGCTCGTCGAAGGTCGAGGCGATGACCTCGGCATTCACCGTGCGTGCCATGTCGGTCACCTCCTCAGGACGCTCGTCGATGAGCAGCATCATGAGATAAGCCTCGGGATGGTTGGCGGCGATGGCGTTGGCGATGTTCTTCATCAAGATGGTCTTACCCGTCTTGGGCTGTGCTACGATGAGCGCACGCTGTCCCTTGCCGATGGGCGAGAACAGGTCGACGATGCGGGTGGAAAGGTTGGTGGTGGCGCGGTCGTCGCAGAGCGAGAACTTCTCTTCGGGGAAGAGTGGCGTGAGGTGCTCGAAGGGCACACGGTCGCGTATCTCTGACGGCGTGCAGCCGTTGATCTTGTCGATGCTGGTCAGGGGGAAATACTTCTCACCCTCGTGCGGCGGGCGCACAAAGCACTGCACCACATCGCCGGTCTTCAGACCATAGTGCTTGATCTGGTTGCTCGACACGTAGATGTCGTCGGGCGAGGAGAGGTAGTTGTAGTCGCTCGAGCGCAGGAATCCATATCCGTCGGGCATGATTTCGAGCACGCCATTGGCCGAGATGATATCGTTGAACTCGATGACGGGTGCGTTGCTGGTCTGCACCTGCGCAGGCTGATGCTGGTAGGTGGGAGCCATGGGCTGGGGGAATGGGGTGGTGGGGTTGTCGAACATGTCGTAGTTGGGCGTCACCCCACGGTCTTCTATGGGAAGGTCAATCACTGGGATGAAGTCGGTGCCATCGCCCGGGTCGCCGGCCCAGATGCCGTCGGCAAGCATTTCGGGCTCGCCCTGCCCCTCGTTGGCGCTCTCGTTATGGGCGTTGATCTTAGCCTGCAGACGGGCGAGCAGCTCGTTGTCGGCCTGAGGCTCACCGCCGTCATTGCCAACGGCAAATGTTGCTTCGGGTATGAAGTCGATGCCAGCGTCGGCATCCTCGGCCTTCTCATCCTCGGGAGCCGCCGTCTCGGCCCGGTCGGCTACGGGTTCTGCCTCTGCGTCAGCAGCCTCCTGCAATTCCTGCAGGTAGTTGGGGCCTTTGATGGCCTCGATCTCAGTGATGAGTTCACGCTCGCGCTTGGTCTTGGGACCGCGGTGCTTGGGCAGCGACATCAGTTCCTTGACCAGTGCCTCCACGTCGGGGGCAGTCTCTTCGGCAGGTTGCTGCTGTTCGTCCTGTGGTGCCAGCTTGGGCATATCTTTGAAGAGTTGGGGGTGCTCGGCGGCCTGCATCGACTTTTTGGTGTCGAAGTTCTCGCCGTCTTTTCCCTTTACCGAATAAACTCTATCGGTATCTTTTCTGACAATACGTGTGCGTTTGTGTTTTGTGGCACCTAGTGGGTTCTTGTTGCCCTCATCTTCTGCTTGTTTGTCTAGAATAGCGTACATCAGCTCATCGTGTGAGGCGTCACTTTGCATGGTAAGACCAAGGTTACTGGCAATATCTCCGAGGTCAGAGATACTTTTAGATAAAAGTTCGTCTTTGCTATACATATAATTGTATAATGAATGTTATTGAAATAAAATTGTTTCCAGAACAGAAACAAGTGATGTATTAAATCGGGTGCAAAGGTAATGAAAAATACTGAAATACCGCCTTATTGGTCATATATTTTCTCGCTATTAACATCTATTATATATGAAGTACGGCATGGTATG
>CAZBQA010000060.1:0-15247 GCA_964493905.1 uncultured Prevotella sp. | reverse complement strand
AGTAATCAAAAAGTATTGATAAACTGCTATCCCCTCGATAGTTTTTGCGTTTTTTTAGCCCTGCGCTCCATTCCCTCATGGGTGGGGTGGGCACCATGGCCCTGGTCGCCACGTCTGGGCAAAGGGCGGGGGTGGGGGTAGAAAAAACTTAAAACGGCGTGTTTCTTTCGCTATTATAATCTAATTTTTGTACTTTTGCAGCCAAAAGCATGAGCTTATGGAAGAAAAGAAACAGACCACCCTCCGCACCGAGGGACTGGTGAAACGCTACGGCAAGCGCACCGTGGCCGACCATGTGACCTTCGACGTGAAGCAGGGCGAGATTGTGGGACTGCTCGGTCCCAACGGCGCCGGCAAGACCACGTCGTTCTATATGACCACCGGACTGGTCATCCCCAACGAAGGACATGTGTATATCGACGACCAGGAGATTACCGACTTCCCCGTCTACAAGCGTGCGCGTGCCGGCATTGGCTACCTGCCCCAGGAGGCGAGCGTGTTTCGCAAGCTGAGTGTCGAAGACAACATCATGTCTGTGCTCGAGATGACCAAGCTCTCACACCAGGAGCAGCTCGACAAGTTGGAAAGCCTCATCCGTGAGTTCCGTCTCGACAAGGTGCGCAAGAACAAGGGCGACCGCCTCTCGGGCGGTGAGCGCCGCCGCACCGAGATCGCACGCTGTCTGGCCATCGACCCTAAGTTTATCATGCTCGACGAGCCCTTCGCCGGTGTAGACCCCATTGCCGTGGAAGACATCCAACACATTGTCTGGCGCCTGAAATACCGCAACATCGGCATCCTCATCACCGACCACAACGTGCAGGAGACGCTCTCGATCACCGACCGTGCCTACCTGCTCTTCGAGGGCCGCATCCTCTTCCAGGGAGCCCCCGAGGACCTGGCCTCCAACAAGATTGTGCGCAAAAACTACCTGAGCGAGAACTTCGTCTACCGCAAGTTTCAGTCGAACGAAGAAGACCGTGCCTTCGCCGAGGCACAGATGTCGGCGGCTGCGGTGGCTCCCTTGGCCGACAGCCCTGCCGCCGAGTGACGGTAGAGGGTGCGTGGCGGCAGCGCATCGGGGCAGCTTTCCGGCGTGCAGGACGTGGGTGCAGGGCCCGCCGTGCCATCGTTAAAAAAACAAATTTTTGCTTTATATATTAGGTATATTCGTGGATTATGAGTAATTTTGCCGTCCGAAATTGCAATAATACCCCTTTGATTTCAAAAACAATAATATAGAAAAAGAATCAAAAGATGAAAGTTTCATTTGAAAATCCCGACAAGATCAATGGCCTGATGACCATTACAGTCGAAGAAGAAGACTACAAGAACGATGTCGAGAAGACGTTGAAGGACTACCGCAAGCGTGCCAATATTCCTGGATTCCGTCCGGGCCAGGTGCCCATGGGACTGGTCAAGCGCCAGTTTGGGGCCTCAGCCAAGATGGATGCCGTAAACAAGCTGGTGGGTACCGAGCTGCAGAAGTACATCACCGAGAACAAGGTACAGATGCTCGGCGAGCCTTTGGCATCAGAGAAGCAGGAGCCGCAGGACCTGGAGAAGCCCGCTCCCTATACTTTCATGTTTGATATCGCCGTGGCTCCCGAGATCAATATCGAGCTCACCGGCAAGGATAAGATCGACTACTACGACATCACCGTCGACGACGCCCTCATCGACCGCCAGGTGGAGATGTTCACTTCGCGCATGGGCAAATACGATGATGTGGAGAGCTACGAGGATGGCGACATGCTGCGTGGCGACCTGCGCGAGCTCGATGCCAAGGGCAACACCAAGGAGGACGGACTCACCGTAGAGGCTGCCCTGGTGATGCCAAGCTATATCAAGGCCGACGACCAGAAGGCCATCTTCAACGGTGCCAAGCTGGGCGACGTGCTCACCTTCAATCCCCGCAAGGCCTACGCCGAGGGCGATACCGAGCTGGCTGCCCTGCTGAAGATCAGCAAGGAAGAGGTGGCACAGCACGAGGGCGACTTCAGCTACCAGGTGACCTCTGTACAGCGCTATGCCAAGCACGCCGTAGACCAGGAGCTCTTCGACCAGACCTTCGGCGAGGGCAATGTCAAGAGCGAGGAGGAGTTCCGCCAGAAGATCAGCGAGGGCCTGAAGAGCCAGCTCGCCGTAGACAGCGACTTCAAGTTCCTGCAGGACGTGCGCAAGTATGCCGAGGAGAAGGTGGGACAGCTCACTTACCCCGACTCGCTGCTCAAGCGTATCATGCAGCAGAACAATAAAGACAAGGATCAGGAGTTCATCGACAAGAACTACGAGCCCAGCCTCAAGGAGCTGAGCTGGAGCCTCATTCGCAACAAGCTCACCGAGCAGGCACAGGTCAAGATCGAGGATGCCGACGTGAAGAACGCCGCCCGCGAGGCTGCCCGCGCACAGTTTGCCCAGTATGGCATGAACAATGTGCCCGACGAGTATGTTGACAACTACGCCGACGAGCTGCTGAAGAAGCAGGAGACGGTGCAGAACTTCGTAGACCGTGCCATCGACGTGAAGCTCATCGCCGCCCTCAAGAGCGTGGTGAAGCTGAACAAGAAGGATATTTCGCTCGACGATTTCAACAAGCTGATGGGCGAGTAATCATCGCTCTGTCAGACCAACAACGATAGGAGTCAAGGAGTAGAGACCTCCAGCCTTAGGGATGATATTTCCTGAAGGTGTGGCGAGGGTCTCGGCTCCTTGACTTTTTTTGTGCCGTAACGCAGCGGGTAAGAGGGTTGGGGACTCAGTAGGGGAAGGTGGAGCTTACGACACCATAGACAAGTTTCCCCGTAGATGATAAGCAGGTTCATGAACCGTCATCCCCACGCTGAACTACTTGCCAGCGTGCGTCGTTACTCTGCCCGAAGTCATACCCCGTCCTGAGTCGTCTTCACCAGATGGCAATGGCGTGTCCTCCCCTAAGTCGTTACTGGGAGGCGGCAAAGGTGGTTGGGTGAGGGGCTGGCGTAGGTATAGACACGCGGGGTGGCACCTGCCGCAGGCTCGGTCCATGCCTGGCGCAGGCTCCAGCCACCCCAACCGTATGCTCATTCTACATGGGTCATACCCTGCTTCCAGTCGAAGCCGGTTTTATTTCCACTCGAAGCAGAGTCTGTTTCCACTCGAAGCAGGTTTTGTTTCCACTCGAAGCAGAGTCTGTTTCCACTCGAATCATGGCATGCGGCCTGCCGATGCGCATGACGTCAACTGCCTGGAAACCTGTTGTTCTGGGCCCGATGGTGCTGGCAAGCCAGGCCTTCTCGCTAGGCTGGGAGCCGTGCGTGCTATATAGCGGCGAGGCCCGCACTCGTGGTGGGAAAGTTTTTTTAAGAAAAATAAACGCAAGAATCAATTTGGTATCGAACTTTTTTTATATCTTTGTGTTATAATCTAGATAAAAAGAGTGGATAACTTCTTTTTGTTGTTATAAAGAAAGGAAAAAATGAACAACGATTTCAGAAAATTCGCCACCAAGCATTTAGGCATGAGTGGCATGGTGCTTGACGATGTGGTGTCTGCACAGGCACGGTATCTCAACCCCTATATTCTTGAGGAGCGTCAGCTCAATGTTACCCAGATGGACGTGTTCTCGCGTCTGATGATGGACCGCATCATCTTCCTGGGTACCGAGATCGACGACTATACGGCCAACACCCTGCAGGCACAGTTGCTGTACCTCGACTCGGTGGACAACGGCAAGGACATCTCTATCTACATCAACTCGCCCGGCGGCAGCGTGACGGCCGGACTGGGTATCTACGACACCATGCAGTTTATCACCAGCGATGTGGCCACCATCTGTACAGGCATGGCCGCCTCGATGGCCGCCGTGCTGCTCGTGGCCGGTGCCGAGGGCAAGCGCTCGGCGTTGCCCCACGGTAGGGTGATGATCCATCAGCCGCTGGGCGGCGTGCAGGGTCAGGCCTCAGACATCGAGATCGAGGCACGCGAGATACAGAAATTCAAGAAAGAACTCTATACCATCATCTCTACCCATGCCCACCAGTCGTATGACAAGGTATGGCAAGACAGCGACCGCAACTACTGGATGACGGCCGAGGAGGCCAAGGAGTATGGCATGATAGATGCGGTGTTGACACGTAAGAATCAGGAGTAAGAAAGAAGATGCCTAAAAAGAAATGTAGTTTCTGCGGCAGGTCTGAAGATCAGGTCAAGCTGCTCATCACCGGTCTCAACGGATACATCTGCGAAGACTGCGCGGCTCAGGCCTACAAGATTGTGCAGCAGACCGGTATCATCGAGGTCGAGGAGCCTGCCACAGAGGCTGTGGCGTTCAAGCCCAAGAAGAAGATTCCCAAGCCTAAGGAAATCAAGGACTATCTGGACGAGTATATCATCGGCCAGGACGAGGCCAAGCGCTACCTGGCCGTGTCGGTCTACAACCACTACAAGCGGTTGCAGCAGCCGGCCGACGAGGACGGCGTGGAGATTGAGAAGAGCAACATCGTGATGGTGGGCTCCACCGGCACGGGCAAGACCCTGCTGGCCCGCACCATCGCCAAGCTGCTCGACGTGCCCTTCACCATCGTCGATGCCACGGTGTTCACCGAGGCCGGCTATGTGGGCGAGGACGTGGAGAGCATCCTGAGCCGACTGCTGCAGGTGGCCAACTACGACGTGGCGGCTGCCGAGCGCGGCATCGTGTTCATCGACGAGATCGACAAGATTGCACGCAAGGGCGACAACCCCAGCATCACCCGCGACGTGAGCGGCGAGGGTGTGCAGCAGGGGCTGCTCAAGCTCTTGGAGGGCACCATGGTGAACGTGCCGCCGCAGGGTGGCCGCAAGCACCCCGACCAGGAGTATATCCATGTAGACACGAAGAACATCCTCTTCATCTGCGGCGGTGCCTTCGACGGCATCGAGCGTAAGATTGCGCAGCGCCTCAACACCCACGTGGTGGGCTACAACTCGGTGCAGAACGCTCGCAACATCGACAAGAGCGACCTCATGAAGTATATCGTGCCGCAAGACCTCAAGTCGTTCGGGCTCATCCCCGAGCTCATCGGCCGCGTGCCCGTGCTCACCTATCTCAACCCCCTCGACCGCGCTGCCCTGCGCCGCATCCTGGTGGAGCCCAAGAACTCTATCGTCAAGCAGTATATCAAGCTCTTCGAGATGGACAAGATTGCGCTCACGTTCACCGAGGAGTCGCTCGACTATATTGTCGACAAGGCCGTGGAGTATAAGCTCGGCGCCCGCGGACTGCGGTCGATCGTCGAGGCGGTGATGATGGACGCCATGTTCGACATCCCCTCCAAGCGTGTCAAGAAGTTTGAGGTGACCCTCGACTATGCACAGGCCCAGCTCGACAAGGCTCACCTGCAGAAACTCGAGTCGGCCTGAGCTGACATTGCAATATTCTAAAAAATGATGATATCCGTTATATGACCAAGGACATGAACCTGAACGAACAGCTGAAGCGCTATTTTGGTTTCGACAAGTTTAAGGGCGACCAAGAGGCCATCATCCGTAATCTCATGGCCGGCAACGACACCTTCGTGCTCATGCCGACCGGGGGCGGCAAGAGCTTGTGCTACCAGCTGCCCTCGCTGATCATGGACGGCACGGCCATCGTCATCTCGCCCTTGATTGCGCTGATGAAGAATCAGGTGGATGTCATCAATGGGTTGACCGAGGAGGACTGTGTGGCCCACTTCCTCAACTCCTCGCTCAACAAGTCGGCCATCACGCAGGTGGAGAACGACGTGCGGTCGGGCAAGACCAAGCTGTTGTATGTGGCGCCCGAGTCGCTCAACAAGGAAGACAACCTGGAGTTTTTCGAGTCGTTCAAAATCTCGTTCTATGCCATCGACGAGGCCCACTGCATATCGGAGTGGGGCCACGACTTCAGGCCCGAGTATCGCAACATTCGCCCCACCATCGAGAAGATAGCCAAGGCCCAGCAGGTCGACCGCGTGCCGGTCATCGCCCTCACGGCCACGGCCACCGACAAGGTGCGGTCGGACATTAAGAAGAGTCTGGGCATCGTCGATGCGGCCGAGTTCAAGAGCTCGTTCAATCGTCCCAACCTCTACTACGAAGTGCGGCAGAAGGTGAGCGAGGACGACACCGACAGCCAGATCATCAGGTTCTTGAAGCAGCACCCCGGCAAGAGCGGCATCATCTATTGCCTCTCGCGCAAGACGGTGGAGGAACTGTCGAAGAAGCTGCAGCTCAACGGTTTCAAGGCCGCGCCTTATCATGCCGGTCTCGACACCGAGCTGCGCACCAAGACACAGGACGACTTTCTCAAGGAAGAGATTGATATCATCGTGGCCACCATCGCCTTTGGCATGGGTATTGATAAGCCCGACGTGCGCTTCGTGATCCACTACGACATCCCCAAGAGTCTGGAGGGCTACTACCAGGAGACGGGACGTGCCGGGCGCGACGGCGGCGAGGGACAGTGCATCGCCTTCTATTCGCCCAAGGACCTCAAGAAGCTCGAGAAGTTTATGGAGAACAAGGGCGAGGCCGAGAAGGAGATCGGGCGGCAGCTGCTGGAAGAGACCAAGGCCTACGTCACCTCGCTGGTATGTCGCCGCAAGTTGTTGCTGCACTACTTCGGCGAGGAGTACACGGCCTGCAACTGCGGCAACTGCGACAACTGCCGCCATCCGCAGAAGCCGAAGGACGCGCAGGAGGCGCTGCTCGTGGTGCTCAACGTCATCAAGGCCGTGAAAGAGGGCTTCGACCAGGCCTACGTCATCGACGTGGCCAGGGGCAGAGCCACCGACAACATCGTGCGCCACGGGCACAACAAGCTGCCCGAGTTTGGGTCAGGCATCAAGATCAACGAGGAAGACTCGAACATCTGGAACCCGGTGGTGCGGCAGGCCATGATTGCGGGTTACATCCGTAAGGACGTGGAGAAATACGGATTGCTCAAGCTCACCGCTGCGGGCAAGCAATATATCAACGAACCGCAGCCCTTCAGCGTGGTGCCCGACAGGGAGTTCGACGAGAGCGACGACTGCGCCGAAGGCGGTGCCAGTGCCCTCGACGAGGAGCTCTATGGTCTGCTCAAAGGCCTGCGTAAGGACGTGGCCCGCAAGCACAATCTGCCGCCATACGTCATCTTCCAGGAAATCTCGATGACGCAGATGGCCACCAACTACCCCGTGACGCTCGAAGAACTTCAGCAGATACAGGGCGTGGGACAGGGTAAGGCCAAGAAGTTCGGACAGCCGTTTGTAGACCTCATCAAGCGCTATTGCGAGGAGAACGACATACAGCGCACCGATATGATGCGGATCATCAGCTTGCCTAACAAGTCGAAGAAGAAACTCAAGATCATCGAACTCATCGACAAGCGCATACCAATCGACGAGATTGCCAAGACCCAGGGCTGCGAGTTCGACGACCTGCTCGACGACATCGAGTCGATTGTCAACAGCGGCATGAAGGTCAATATCGACTATTATCTCAACGACGAGGACGTCATCGACCCCGACGAGGTGAGCGATATCTACGACTATTTCCGTGAGAGCGAGACCGACGATATCGACAAGGCCATCGACGAGGTCGACATCTACGACGAGGACGAGGGACTCACGGCCGAGCAGAAGGCCCGCCTGGTGCTCATCAAGTTCTTGTCTGACGAGGCGAATTAGTTTGTTGGTGAGATGGTTTGTTGGTTTGCTTTGCTCCATAAGTTAGGGTGGGGGCTGAACAATAGGCTGGAGTCTCCCCCGGCCCATAGCTTTCCTCGCTTCGCAAACAGCGACCTTAGGGTCTGGCTCCGCTGCGGCCTCTGTCGTCGCATTGGGTTTCTGAGACATTAATACCCTCTTTTGTTCTTAACCATGGGCTTGCTAACCCACCAAACCACCATGGAAAACTATCGGCAAGAATGTACATTAGTAAAACAAAAGGTTGCCTGTGTCGGCAATAATGGCTATATTTGCACAGAAATAGGCAGGTGAAGTTTGCCGATGTAGGAAAATTAAACGAATCTGGTATGTTGTCGGTCTCACAATTTGCTCAGTTGCATGACCTCTCGGAGAGAACGGTAAGGAATTATTGCAAGGAAGGAAAATTGGCCGGTGCCGTCCTTGTGGGGAAGATCTATTATCGTGGTTTACGGGAGTGGAGTAACGCAAGGGGGTACCTGATAGACACATGCCTCGCAGCCCAAGATGAATACAAGGCGATGCTCGACTACTTCAAAGATAAAATATTGACGGCGTTTATAAGGAGCATTTTCTCCAGCCCACCAACTCTCCAGCCCGCCAACCCGTAACCTGCCGCAAAGTTTCTGTAATGTCTGGCAAAGTGACTTTGGGGGAGATACCGTAATTTTGCAGTATCGAAAACCAAATCGCGTAGTATGAGACAAACGATCTTTACCCTTCTTTTCCTTTTCCTTACCACTGCCTCATCAGCACAGGTGCCTTTCGGCCACACGCCACCCTTGCACGTCGAGGGCAACCAGTTGTGCGACCCGCATGGCAACCGCGTAGTGCTGCATGGTGTGATGGACACCCCCAACCCTTACTTCAACGGCTGGCGGTGGGGTTACAATGCCACCGACGATCGCATCGATGCCTGCATGGGCTATTTCGAAAAGCTCTTTACCGCCATCACCGACACCACGCAGGGTGCCTTTGCCAACGTCTTCCGCCTGCACCTCGACCCCTGCTGGACCAACGACCCCGCCAAGGTGAGCGACGGCAAGGAGTCGGGCGAGGCCGACATCAGCCGTTTCAGTGCCGACCGGCTCGACAAGTATCTCCGCACCCTTTACTTCCCCTTGGCCCGCAGAGCCCTGGCCCACGGCATGTACGTGGTGATGCGCCCGCCGGGCGTGTGCCCCAAGACGGTGCAGGCCGGTGGCGAATACCAGCAATACCTCATGACCGTGTGGGACATCGTGTCGCGCAACGACTCGGTGCGCAAGTATGCCGGCCAGCTCTCGCTCGAACTGGCCAACGAGCCTGTGCAGGTACTTGACAGCACCGGACAGGAGACGCCGAAGGCTTTGCACCAGTTCTTCCAGCCCATCGTCGACAAGATACGCGCCAACGGCTTCACCGGCATCATCTGGGTGGCGGGCAGCGGCTGGCAGAGCAACTACCGCGGCTTCGCCACCTATCCCATCCGTGGGTACAACATCGGCTATGCTGTACACGACTATCCGGGATGGTATGGCACCAGTGACAGCCAGGCCGACGCACAGAACAAGATCAAGCAGTTTAGCGATGCCGTGCCCGTGGTAGACACCAATCCTATCATCATCACCGAGGTGGACTGGAGTCCGGAGAAACCCGGGGCGGGGCATTACAACGAGCACGGCGACTGGGTGCCCTCCAACTACGGCACCTGGGCCACGGCCACGACGTCGCGCTGGGGACAGGCCTACAAAGACATGCTCGACCACTTCGGCAACATCTCCATGACGCTCTCGGGCACGGGGTGCTACATCGACATCGACAGCTATGTGGCCAGCGGCAAGGTGCAGCCTGCCTTCCCGGGCGTCGCCGAGGCCTGTGGCGAGGCGTGTTTCAAGTGGTATCGCGACTATGCCGCCAAAGACTATCCCATGCCCGCCTACAGCAGGGGCTACACGGCCGACCGGGGCGACGGCACCTTTGTCAACCCCATCGTCAACGCCGACTTCCCCGACCCCGACGTCATCCGCGTGGGCGACACCTACTACTACGCCTCTACGACGATGTTCCACTTCCCCGGCATCACCCTGCTCAAGTCGTATGACCTCGTGAACTGGCAGTACTGTGCCAACCCGCTGCTGCAGATCAACAGCAGTGACGCCTACAACCTGCTCAACGGACAGAACCACTACAGCAAGGGGCAGTGGGCACCGAGCCTGCGCTACCACGATGGCAAGTTCTACCTCAACTTCATTGCTTTCGGCGACGACGGCGGCGACTTCATGCTCACGGCCACCGACCCCGAGGGCGAGTGGGAGATGCAGAAGCTCGAGGGGTTCTACTACGACTCCGGCTTGCTCTTCGACGACGGTCCGTCGGGCGACGGCAATATCTACGTGGCCAGCGGTATCGGCGACATCACCGTCACGCGGCTCTCGGCCGACTTCAAGGCCTTGGAGAGCCAGCAGGTCATCAGCGTAGGCAACGGCTGCGAGGGCAGTCACATGTATCACATCGGCGACTACTACTATATCTACGCCACCTACGGCGGCACCGAGGGCTCGCAGACCATCTTCCGCGCCAAGAGTCCCATGGGGCCCTACGAGGAGCATCCCACGCGCGTGTTCGCCAACCAGCACATCCACCAGGGAGCGTTGGTAGAGACGCAGACCGGCGAGTGGTGGACGGTGCTCTTCAAAGACGACGGGGCCATCGGTCGTGTGCCCTATCTGGAGCCCGTGGTATGGAAAGACGGCTGGCCCGTGATCGGCAACGACGGCATCGACGTGTCGAAAGACGGCACACCCTATCGCAAGCCCAACGTGGGGAAGGCTTATCCGGCCGCCACGCTTACGTCCAACGACACCTTTACCGGGGCCGTGCTCGACAAGATGTGGCAGTGGAACCACAACGCCGACGCTGCAGCCTGGAGCCTGTTCGACCGTCCGGGATGGCTGCGGCTCAGCACCACGGGCACGGCCAGCGACCTGACACAGGCCCGCAACTCGCTCACCACGCGCATCCTGGGCTATGCCCCGGCGGGCACGGCAGCCGACAAGGTGCCCGACAGCTACGGCACGGTGAAGATGGACGTGAGTGGCATGGCCGACGGCGATGTGGCCGGACTGGCGGTCTTCCAAGACCCCTACGCCTACATCGGCGTGAGCCGGGAGAACGGCAGATGCCGACTGGTGGCCCTGCGCTCGGCCTACGACGACAATGGGCGGACGATGGAGGCCGAACGACAGGAGGGCCCCTACCTCGACAGCGAGGTGGTGTACCTGCGTGCCCGTGCCAACTTCGGCAGTTCGACGGCGACGTTCTACTACAGCACCGACAACGCCACATGGCATGCCTTCGGGCCGGTGCTGAAGATGCGCTACACGCTCAAGGTGTTTGTGGGCAACAGGTTCTACCTCTTCAACCAGGCCACGAAGGCCAATGGCGGCCATGTCGACATCGACTGGTTCTCCACCGAACCTGACTTCACCGAGGAGGACTATTATGCTCCCGGCACGCTGAAGCAGTATAGCAAGGCCGACCTTACGCTGGCCGGCCTTGAGGTGTCGGCCGCCAGCATGACGCTGCTGCCCAACGAGCGCCAGATGCTCGGGGTGACACTCGTCTCGGAGTCGGGACTCAAGACCAACGTGGTGGGCAGTTGCACCTTCACCAGCACCAACCCCGAGGTGGCACGCGTAGAGGGCGGTGCCGTGGTGGCCGGGGGAACAGCGGGGAGCACCACCATCGGCGTATCGTATGCCGATGTGTTTGGCAACGCCCGCACGCTGGAGGTCGCCGTCAAGGTGACACCCTTCCCGCTGGTCGAGGGTAAGTTCAACCCCAGCATCTGGACTACGGGCGAGTTCAGGAGCAGCGACGGCTACCTCAAGACGGGGCAGTGGGGATTTGGCGGATGGCAGTATGCCGCCCCCCTCGACATCAGCGCCTACAACTACCTGGTGGTGCGGATGCGGCAGGCGGCAGGGGTGTATTCCTCGTTCAGGCTCTTCGACCAGAACAGCTATTGGACCTCACCGGCTGTCTATGACTTCACCGGCAAACAGGAGGTGGTCGTCGACCTGCATGGCATGGTGGCCGAAAAAGGTGGGGCGGTGGACCCCAGTCATATCTATATCGCCGGATTCTGGTCGAGTGGGGAAGGACCGCTCTACATCGGCGACGTGTTTCTCAGCAACGACGGCAAGACCGCCGTTACCGCTGTGGCCGGACTCCGGCCCAACGGCGAACAGCAGGTGGTCAAGACCGATTACTTCGATCTCGGCGGTCGGCAGGTAGTCCGCTTGCTCGACAGTGGGGTGACGTTGGTGCGACAGCAGATGGCCGACGGCACCGTCAGGACTGTCAAGGTGGTGAGATAGCGTGTCGGCATTCGTCTAGAACCTCCATGTTTTCGGGGCTTTTTCTGTCTGTGCCATACCGCGTTAAATAGCATTAAAGCACAAAGAAAAAGCCCCGAAGTGGGTGTGTATGTGGGAATTTATTGCTAAATTTGCACGCAATAAATTTTAAAAGTTACATTTTATGTCATCATTTGTTGCAGATAAAATTGTGATGGACGGATTTACCTTTGACGACGTCCTTCTTATTCCGGCTTATTCAGAAGTGCTGCCCAAAGAGGTGGAATTGAAAACCAAGTTTTCGCGTCACATAGAACTGAACGTACCCTTCGTCACGGCAGCCATGGACACTGTTACCGAGTCGTCGATGGCTATCGCCATTGCTCGTGAGGGCGGCATTGGTGTGATTCACAAGAATATGTCCATCGAGGAGCAGGCCCGTCAGGTGGCCATCGTCAAGCGTGCCGAGAACGGCATGATCTACGACCCCGTGACCATCCGTCGTGGCCGCACCGTGAAGGATGCTCTCGACATGATGCGCGACTACCACATCGGTGGTATCCCCGTTGTAGACGAAGAGAATCACCTGGTGGGTATCGTGACCAACCGCGACCTGCGGTTCGAGCGCCACATGGACAAGCTCATTGATGACGTGATGACAAGTGAGAACCTGGTGACGACGCATCAGCAGACCAACCTCTTCGATGCTGCGCAGATCCTCCAGGAGAACAAGATTGAGAAGCTGCCGGTGGTGGATGCCGGAAACCATATTGTGGGTCTGATTACATACAAGGATATTACCAAGGCCAAGGACAAACCTATGGCTTGTAAGGACGAGAAAGGCCGTCTGCGTGTGGCAGCCGGCGTAGGTGTCACCGCCGACACGCTCGACCGTGCCCAAGCACTGGTAGAGGCTGGTGTCGACGCCATCGTTATCGACACGGCCCACGGTCATTCGAAGGGTGTGGTTGGTAAGCTGCAGGCTGTGAAGGCTGCCTTCCCCAACCTCGATGTGGTGGTGGGCAATATCGCCACGGGCGAGGCTGCCAAATATCTCGTCGACCATGGTGCCGACGCCGTGAAGGTGGGTATCGGTCCGGGGTCCATCTGCACCACCCGCGTGGTGGCCGGTGTGGGCGTGCCCCAGCTGAGTGCTGTGTACGACGTCTACTCTGCCCTGAAGGGCACAGGGGTGCCTCTGATTGCCGATGGTGGACTGCGCTACTCGGGCGACATCGTCAAGGCGCTGGCTGCCGGTGGCAGCAGCGTGATGATCGGTTCGCTCGTGGCAGGCACCGAGGAGAGCCCCGGCGAGACCATTATCTACAACGGACGTAAGTTCAAGAGCTACCGTGGCATGGGCTCGCTCGAGGCTATGGGTCAGAAGAATGGTTCTAAGGACCGTTACTTCCAGGGCGACACCGTGGATGCCAAGAAACTGGTGCCCGAGGGTATCGCCGGACGCGTGCCCTACAAAGGCACCGTGCAGGAGGTGATCTATCAGCTCACTGGCGGTCTGCGCTCGGGTATGGGCTACTGCGGCGCCGACTCCATCGACCGTCTGCACAATGCCAAGTTTGCGCGTATCACCAATGCCGGTGTGCTGGAGAGCCATCCCCACGACATCGCCATCACCAGTGAAGCGCCTAACTACTCTAGGCCTGAGTAACCAAGTAATGACAATGAATGTTGGGTGACAGGTGCTATAGTGGCATCTCTCACCCAATAACTATCTCATAGATAAAGTAAGAATGAAAGCAAATCTGTTGTTGGGCACCATGCTCATGTGTTGTACCCTGTCGTATGCACAGACCTCAGACCCTGTGATTATGACCATCAACGGTACTGCCGTCCCCCGGTCGGAATTCGAATATTCGTATAACAAGAACAACGCTGAAGGCGTCATCGACAAGAAGAGCGTGGCCGATTATGTAGACCTCTTCATCAATTACAAGTTGAAGGTGGAGGCTGCCAAAGCCGCTCGCCTCGATACGATGTCGTCTTTCCAGACCGAGTTTGCCGGCTATCGCGACCAGCAGATCAGGCCGGCCATGGTCACCGATGCCGATGTGGAGGCCGAGGCCCGCAAGATTTATACCCAGGCCCAGCAGCAGGTCGATGGCAACGGTGGACTGGTGAAGGTGGCACACATCCTGGTGCTGGTCAACCAGAAGGCCACGGCCGACCAACAGAAGGCGGCGAAGGTGCGCGCCGATTCTATCTACCAGGCCCTGCAGAAAGGTGCCGACTTTGCCGAACTGGCCAAGAAGGTGTCGCAAGACCCAGGCTCTGCCTCAAAAGGCGGTGAGTTGCCCCTGATAGCTAAAGGACAGACGCTGAAAGAGTTTGAAGACCAGGCATGGGCCCTGAAGGATGGTGAGCTGAGCAAGCCGTTCCTCTCTCCGGCCGGTTGGCATATCGTGCTGAAGAAAGGACACCAGAACTTCTTCAGCTATGAGAGTCAGCGGGAGGATATCTTGAGATATATCGACCAGCGTGGTCTGCGCGACCAGATTGCGACGGCCAAGCTCGACACCCTGGCCAGGCAGGAGCACACCACACCGGCCGCGTTGCTTGAGGCCAAGCGTGTGGAGATGGAGGCCAACGATCCCGCTCTGAGATATCTTATTCAGGAATATCATGACGGACTGCTGCTCTATGAGATCAGCAACAGGACAGTATGGGACAAGGCACAGAAGGATGAGGCAGCGCTCAACCAGTTCTTCAGAAAGAACAAAAAGAAATACAAATGGCAGGAGCCGCGCTTCAAGGGCATCGCCTACTGCACACGTGATGCCGACGACATCAAGCGTGTGCAGAACGCTGTGAAGGGCCTGGCATTCGACCAGTGGCCCGACAAGTTGCGCAAGACTTTCAATGCCGACTCTGTGCTGCGCATTCGCGTGGAGAAGGGCATCTTCAAGAAAGGTGACAACGCCATGGTGGACAGGGAAATCTTTAAGGTCGACACCATACCTGCACCGGTGAAAGACTACCCCTTCAACGCCGTCTACGGCAAGAAGCTCAAGGCACCTGCCGAGATGGGCGATGTGAGAGCACTGGTGGTAGCCGACTATCAGGAATACCTGGAGAAGCAATGGGTGGACCAGTTGCGCAAGAAGTATAAGGTGACCGTAAATGAGGAGGTCCTCAAAACGGTAAACAAGCACTAAGAAGACAATATGAAAATCAACAAGATAACCATCGTGACGGCAGCCATCCTCTCGGTTGGCATCA
>CAZBQA010000059.1:0-16481 GCA_964493905.1 uncultured Prevotella sp. | reverse complement strand
AGATGTCGATTACCGTACCGCCACCTACGGCGACCACCCGACGGAATGACACGCCCTTCAGGTCGGCGATGATGCTGTTCATCATCTCATCTGAGGGCTCGCCCAGACCATACTTTTCCTGCATCACAAAATGCGATTGCAGATCGAGCTGTTCCATGAAAGGCTTGTACAGAAACTCGTTGGTAATCACCAAATCATCCCCACCCAGGTTGTATTCCTTTGCAAACTCAGCAAATGAATCGAACTTGCCAATTCTCGTTTTTAATTTAAACCACTGCATAGCTTTCGACTTTTAGGATATTTAATAAACGAATTGAAAGTGCGACTTTCGCACCGAAAGTTTCATCTGCCAGCAAATTTAGGCATTTATTCAATTCACCAATCATTAAACACATTGTAAATTATGCCGTTACGCTTTCTTTTTAACGTTTTTTCATATAGTTATCAATTTAGTCTCACAATTTGCTTTCTCTACTTTTCATTTCGTAACGTAAGTTACATATAACGTGACAGCAATAAAGCCTCATCTACCGCTTACGTATCATCATGCCGAAAAGGGCTGCGCCAGACATAGTGGCACAGCCCTTGTGGCTGTTCATGGTAGTCGAACCTTTAAGGTACAAACTCGCTTGGCATGAACCAACCATCACCGGCAGGTATCATGGGGCGAGTTCTACTCGATCAATGTATCCCGAAACAATCTAACCTAACGTATCACATATAAATGTTACATTTAGTAATCATCAAGAGAGACTTCTATCATGAATGTATCTCCTATCATGGTCTGAGTATATGTCAAGCATCTATTCAAAGCTGTCAGTAAATCCATAGCGTTTGGCTGATGAACTGGGGCCGTTGTCAATAACGTCTCCCACGATTGATATCTCACCGTTGTTGTAATCGTCTTGAAAGACATTGCCGTCGGCTCCTACCGTCGCATATCTGTTGGTGTTGGCCCCACCCGACCCGGCCAGCAGGGCACAGGGCTGGTCTACAACGATCACTTGTGTGTGGGGAGCCACATATTTCTTTTTCATTGTCATGTTATTGTTTTAGCGTACTACATATTTCTTTCCGTTCACGATATATATTCCCCGTCCAAGGCCGTCGAGCGAGCCTGAGCCCTGGCGTACCAGTTGCCCCTGCAGGGTGTAGACCCCTTGGGCAGCGGGCGTGCCTGTCTGTCGTTGGGCGGCGGTATCTGCGCCAGCCACCACCTTGATGTCGGTTGTGGCGTCAACGTTGCCGAGGAAACTCAGGCTCAGCATCTTTGCCGATGCAGCACTGGCGTTGTCGAGCACGACGATGGCTGTATATTTGGTCCAATAGCCCCAGTCGCGGCTCTGGTCGGCGCTGGTCATGCGATAGAAGCCCAGAGTGTAGCCAGTGCCTTCGCCGCCGCCCAGGTAGTAGGCATACTGCGGAATGTATGTGGCCTCGGTCACGCCATAGCTGCCCTTGAAAGTATAGCGGTCGCGGATCACCGTCACCATCGCGGCACCAGCCTCGCTGGCCTGTGCCTCCGCAATGTCGATGCCTGCGATGAAGTTTCCGATGAGCTTTCCGCTGGCATCGCGCGCCGTGGTCTTCACCGAGGGATGGATCATGTAGGGATGGTGGGGCTGGGTGGCTGACACGTCAGTGTTGAAGTAGAGCGTGATGCTCGTCACCGGGGTTCCCCCTTCGTTGGAAGTAGTAGTCTCTGCCTTGGTAAACTCGCACACCTCGGTACCCGCACCAAAGGCACCTTCGATCTGGGCCTTGGTCATGGCAAAGGGAAACACCATCGAGTACCAGCGGTCGTCGGTGATGCGTGTCTCGTTCCATACCTCTTCTTCGACGCCCGATGTGGCCAGCATGAAGTTGTTCCAGCCGTAGTAGTCCTTCTGGTTGCCCGCCAGTTTATCGGGGTGGGCAAAATAGTCTACCAGATTCTTGATATTCTCGGGATTGGGCCACACGTTGCCGGCATCGTCCACCAGCGTCCATTCTGAATACGTGCTGAACGCCTGGTTGACATATTTGCTCCTGGCCGCGGCGGGATAGTGAAGCATGGTAGGCGACGGATAGTCACTATTCTCGCTTTTGAACCATGTACGGTTGACCTTAGCTCCCTGACGCTCATCGGCCGTTGCCGCAACCAGGGTGTTGTATGTCGTGGCCGGTTCGAAGGCATCGGCGGCACACTTGGTGTCGGTGCCCAGTACATAGACATCCGTCAGGCTCTTGTCGGCTTGAAAAGCGCGCGAAGCTATGCTCTCCACGCCCGGGGGGATCGTGATCGACCTGAGCGAAGGACAAGCGTCGAATGCCAGTTCGCCGATGGTCTTCAGCGTGTTGGGCAGTCGTATCGACTCGATATTGGTGTTCTCGAAAGCCTGTGCCTCAATGCTCGTCACGCTCTCGGGCAGCACGATGTTCCTGATGCCGGTGCAGCCCTGGAAGGCCCCCTGCCCTATGGTGGTCACGCCCACCTCAAACGCTACATTCTCCAGACTCGTGGTGCCTTGGAAGGCCTGCGTACCGAAGCTGCCCACGGCACTGCCCACGACGATGCTCTTCAGGGCCGTCATCTGGCTGAAGCACTGCGTGAGCAGCGTCATCTTACCTACGGGGTCGTTGTTTGGCAGTATGATCTTGTTCACGGTGCTGTTGCTTTGCAGGCACCGCTCGGGGATATAGGCCGCCCGCTTGGGAAAGGTCACCTCCCGGAGCGTTGCCAGTCGGTTAAGTTTCCATAAGTCGTTGGTGTTGGTGTCGGTGCTGGAGGCAGTGGCCACGTCGGCATCTTCGAGGTCGAGCCTTGTCACAGCCGTAAACACCGAGGCGTTGCTCCAGTCGCCGCAGATAGCCGTCATGTCGTCGGAGGTGAGGGCGTATCCGGTCTGGGTCACCACCTTGACGGCCGTGGCCGTCTTGGTGGCCGCGTCGAGGGCCGTCCAGTGGCCCATCGTGGTTCCTGCACCGATGGTCAGCACCGTGAAACCGCCTGACGAAGACACGGTGATGTCGGCATGGCCCACCTTGAAGAATGGCATGCAGAAGCATAGTAACAATAGTCTTGGATTGATTCTGATCATAACTCTGTTGTTTAATAGAAAGACATTTCCACATGAAAGCCATCGTCATACGTGGCTACTCACTGTTGTTGGGGTTCGTATTATCATTACTTGGGGCACGGCAGGGTATGCCCACAGCCTGACACCCCTTGCCGAAAACCGATGCAAAATTAGAGTTTCAATCTGTGAAAGTGGTTGTCAATCAGGCACAAAAAAGAGATCCGGAAAAACCGGACCCCTATCTGAAACATATCGATACCCCGCCTCGCGGAAAAGCAGGCGATTGCCCGCGTCAAGGTGCTTCGTCAGCGGAGGCTGTGCCGCCCGACTTGCGGGTCAGCTCGCTGGGATAGATGCCGAACTCGTCATGGAAATAGCGGGCAAACTTCTTGGGCGAGTTGAATCCCACGGCGTATGCCACGTCGGCCACATAGCCCTGCTGCTGCTCTAGCAACTGTCGGGCGCGTTTGAGCCGCAGCAGGCGGATAAACTGCAGCGGCGTGCGGCCGGTGATGAAGGTCAGCTTCTTGTAGAGGTTGGTGCGGTGCATGCCCAGCTCCGTGCCCAGCATCTCGACGGTGAAGGCCGGGTCGGCCATGTGACGTTCCACAACGGCGATGGCATCAGCAATGAACTGCTCGTCGACCGAAGAGACGGTAATCTCTGAGGGCGATACGTCGACGCCCCTGCCAAACCTGGCATGTGCCTGCTCGGTCCTGTCCAGCACGTTGCGTATGCGCAGCCTCAGCACACCCATGTTCACGGGTTTGGTGATGTAGTCGTCGGCTCCGAGCTGCAGTCCCAGCAGCTCGTCCTCGGCCATGACCTTCGCCGTAAGCAGCAGCAGGGGGATGTGCGAGGTCTCGATGTCCTGCTTCACCGTCTTGCAGAGCGTGAGGCCGTCCATGCCGTCCATCATGATGTCGCTCACAATGACGTCGACCTTGCTGTGGTGCAGCACGTCGAGGGCCATCGTTCCATTGGTTGCAATGAGCACCTCGTACTCTCTGGCCAGCACGTCGTGGAGATACTTGACGAGGTCGGTATTGTCTTCGACGAGTAGCACCGTCTTGTCGTGCTGCTCGATCACGGGCACTGCCTCCACAAGCCGTGGCTTGTCGTCCACCCGTTCCTCACTCCCTGATGCGTTCTCACCGATGAAGGGCAGCACGATACGCACGAGGGTTCCCTGTGGTGGGTTGTCGGCCAATGTCACGGTACCCTTGTGCAGCTCTACCAGCGACTTGACGATGTGCAGCCCTATGCCACTGCCCTGTTCGCTGGACGGTGTGTGGGCCGATTGGCGGTATCGGTCGAACACGCGCACCTTGTCCTCGTCGGGTATTCCCACCCCAGTGTCGGCCACGATGATCACCACCTGACCCTCTCCAACGGCGACCCGCACCTCCACCCGTCCGCCCCGCGGCGTGAACTTCATGGCGTTAGACAGCACGTTGGTCATCACCTTGTCCATCTTGTCACGGTCGAAGCTCATCGTCACCGGCTCAGGTGGCAGATGCAGCGCCAGTGCCACCCCGCGGCTGTGGGCCGCATGCTCGAAGGCGCCACAGGCTGCGGCCACACAGTCTGTGAGGCTGCCCGAGGTGGCGTGCAGCTCCACGTCGGCCTGGTCGAGTTTGCGGAAGTCGAGCAACTGGTTGACGAGGTGGTAGAGCTGCCGGGCATTGCGGTTGACGACGGTGAGCATCTCGCGCACCGAACCCTCGACCCCGCCTGCCAGCAGTTCTTCAACGGGAGAGATGATGAGCGACAACGGTGTGCGCAGGTCATGGCTGATATTGGTGAAGAAACGCAGCTTCATCTCGCTCAGCTTGCGTTGTTGCTCCTTCTCCATCTCCATGTGTCGCATCCGCAGACGGAACGCCTGCCGCTGATAGACAAAGACCATCAGGCCGCCCACCAGCAGCAGGGCAAGCAGCGCATAAGCCGCAAAGGCCACCCAGGTGCGCCACCACGGCGGACTGACATCTATGGCCAGGGCCCGGAACACCCTGCGCTCGCCGGTACCGGCATTGCTCCTCATGATGAGCAGCCGGTGGCTGCCCGGGGCGAGGTTGGAGAGCGTCACGTTGTAGTCGTTCATCTGAAGCCATCCGCCGTCACTGTCCTCAAGGCGATACGAGAAGGTGTTGTTCACGTCGCTTACCTTGTCTCTGGGCCGATATTCCAGCGTGAGGTTGTTTTCGTTGTACCGCAACGCCACCTTCTCTACATAGGGCAGGTCGCTGCTGATGATGGCCCGGCCACCGTAGGGCACCCCCGGCGAGATATAGTTGTCGTTGACCACCAGCGAGGTGAGCACCAGCGGGTTGTCGCGGCCGGTGCCGCCAAACGACTTGTCGACGGTCTTGGTGTTCACCATCTCGTAGCCCGCGGTGGTTCCGGCCAGCAACATGTCGTTGTCGAGGCAGAGCAGGGCACGCAGATTGTAGAAAGTGCTTCGGCTGTCGTTGCTGGCATCGAAGCAGAAATACTGGTACCTGGGCGTGCGGCTATCGGTAATCTTCACGCGCACCAGCCCGCGGCCGGTGGCATACCAGATGTTGCCGTCGCGGTCTTCGGCAATGGCGTTGACAGCATAGTTGTGCGGAGCACGCACCTTGAACGTCCGCTGTCGGCGGGTATCGTAGACATCGACGTTGCCCGAGTTCTTGTAATTGACGAGCCACACCCAGTCGCGACTGTCGACAATCAGCATCTTGTTGCCTGTGTCGAAGTTTGAAACCTTGAAGATGGTGCCGGGCAGGAGTCGTGTCTTGCCTGTTCGGGTGTCGATGACATAGAGATATTTGGGCGAGGCGGCATACAGCTTTCCCTTGCGGTAGGCCATGCTCATGATCCAGGGGTTCTCGGTGGGTATGCGCTGCTCGATGCCGGTGGCAGGGTCGAGTTTCCAGATACCGTCGCCGTTGAGCGCAACATAGAGCATGCCGTCGTCGCCCTCGATGATGGCGTATGGCGACTTGGTCAGGAAGAAACGCCTGCCGTCGTCGCAAGCCAGACCGTTGCGGTAGAGGCCGGCCCACATCCTGCCACTGCGGTCGACAAGCAGGGCCGTGACGGCATCACCATTGTAAAGGTGGCTGAGCAACCGCTCGCTGCCGTCATCGGTGAGCTGGAAGGCGCCATTGTCCTCGGTGCCGAGCCAGAAAGAGCCAGGAGTTCCCTTGCAGAAACTGATGACATCATAGATATTATAACCCTTTCCGGGCAACGGGATGCCACGCTTGCGGAAGTCTTGCCGTCCGTAAGCGTAGACAGAGAAGTCGTGCTTGTGGTAGAGTACCCACAACGCCTTGCCGTGGCGGTCATAGTAGAGATTGTTGATGTGGTTGTTGGTCAGCCCCTGTGGGTCCATGTCCGATTGCATGAGATGCGTCTCTTCGCGTCCCTCGGCATCGAAGCGGTAGAGGCCGTGGTTGGTGGTAGCCACGTAGGCCGTCTGGTCGGGCATGAGCAACAGGCTTCTGATATCCGACCGCACCCCTTGGTAACGGTGCCACCTGCGGGTGGGCTCGTGATAACGAAACAAAAGATTTGACGAGGCCAGCCACAGGTTGCCATGGCTGTTGCGGGCTACGAAGAGATACTGGTTGGGCAAGGTCAGCGGTGTGCGGGCATAGCGACGCGCCTGCAGGCTGCGGTAGTCGACACGATAGATGCTGTTTGGCGTGACTGCCATCACCTCTTTGCTTCCGGTGCTGATACCGATGATGCTACCTGCCGAGCATGGCAGCAGAAAGCATCGAGTGCGCTGCAATTTGAAGTCGTGCAGGTAGAGTCGGTTGGCTTTATGTACCCACAGTCGGCCGTAGGGATCGATTTTCAGCCTGAAATCGTAGGTTACATCCATGCCCCGACGGCGCAGATACTGCTCCATGTCTCTGACAAGACTGTTGTTGCGGGGATCGTAGACCATGTATTTATTGGTCTGGGTCATGAGCCACAGCCGCCCCAGCGCGTCCTGGTCGATGTTGACGATGATCTGGTCGAGTCCGCTATGGCGCACGTAGCTGAAGGGCTTGCTGCCCGTGAGCTCGGCCAGCGTCGTGAGTCCATTTGAAGTGCCAAGCCATATCATGCCGTCGTTGGCCCGACAGACGCAGAACACGGTGTAGCCTTGGGTATCAACATGGTCGAACGAAAGTTGCTGCTGCGCAGCCGAAGGCAGGCACAGCAGCAGGAAGGTCAGGCCTAAGAGGCACTGGCGAAGGGTATGGCGGTGGGGCATAGGTTTGTACATTGGTATGCTTCACTGGCTTTGTCTTCTCCCCGCCAACGGGGCAAGAGCAAGCGGGAGATGAGATGACAATTGGATGAATATGTACAAAGATATGCTTTTTCGGGCAAAAGTATTGCCACTAAGATGCCAAAGAATAGACCAAAAACGTCATTCTTGCTGTATCTTGGCAGCACCGAGGGTGAAGCGCCGACTATCCCCATACTTCGCGTGCGATGCCCTGCACCAGGCGGAGCTTGGCCCACTGGTCGTCCTCGGTGAGCTTGTTGCCAATCTCGCACGAGGCGAAGCCACACTGCGGACTGAGGTAGAGCCGCTCGAGGGGCACATACCGCTCGGCCTCGCGGATGCGGGCGATGACGGCCTGACGGTCTTCGAGCACGGGCGACTTGGTGGTGACAAGGCCGAGCACCACCTTCTTGTCGGCGGGGATGAAGGCCAGCGGCTCGAAGCTGCCCGACCGCTCGTCGTCGTATTCGAGGTAGAAGGCATCGACGTTCTCGTGGGCGAAGAGCCACGGGGCCACCGGGTCGTAACTGCCGCGCGTGGCGTAGGTGGAGTGGTAGTTGCCGCGACACACATGGGTGGTGACCACCAGATCGGCGGGGCGGCCCTCCAGGGCCAGGTTGTTGACGCGCAGATACTTACCGGCCTCGCTCTCGAGGGTGAACCCCGTGCCGGCCATCGATTTCCAGAAGTCGTCGTCTACGATCATGCCCCAGGTGCAGTCGTCAAACTGCAGGTTGCGGCAGCCGGCCTCGTAGAGGTCGCGGATGACGGTGCGGTAGGCCCCGGCGATGTCGCTCACCAGCTCGTCGAAGTCGGGGTAGACGGCCACCGTGTTGCTGCCGTTGTCGCCACGGAAGAGCTCGGCCAGAAACTGCGCCGGGGCGGGGATGGTCTGCCGGGCGATGACGCCGGGCTCCTCAAACTGCTTGACAAACTTGTAATGCTCCACAAAGGGATGATGCTCGCCCGAGATCTTGCCCGTGAGGCGCAGCGACCCCTTGGTGGTCTCCTCGCCCACAAACTGGTAGCCATGCTCCAGCTCGATGTGCTCCACGCCCTGCAGGCCCCACATGAAGTCGAGATGCCAGTAGGCACGTCTGAACTCACCATCGGTGATGACCTCGAACCCCAGGGCTTTCTGCTGTTCTACCAGGCGCGTGATGAGCCGGTCTTCGATGGCCTTGAGCTCCTCGGCGGTGATGTAGCCTGCGGCAAACTGTATGCGAGCCTCCTTGAGTTCTGCGGGGCGGAGGAAACTCCCGACGTAATCGGCACGGAAGGGTGCCTGCTGTGATGCTTTGCTCATGATGTATAATATATTTGTTAGTTCCTTTTTGTGCTTGCAAAGTTAAGGCAGAAACAATTCAACAACAAATATTCTTCTCATTCCGGAAAATTATTCTACTTTTGCAGAAAATATCCCCTACAGGCAGGATATTATTCTTCAAAATAAGCGATTCAAGCAAATGACAAACACCGAAAAGCTGGATGCCACCGACATCCGCATCCTACGGGCCCTGCAGCAGAACGCCCGTCTCACGGTCAAGGAACTGGCCGCCCGCGTCAACCTCTCGCCCTCGCCCACCTTCGAGCGACAGAAGAGGCTCGAGCGCGAGGGCTACATCCAGCGCTATGTGGCCGTGGCCGACCATCACAAGCTGGGCAACCACGTCATCGTGCTGTGCAACATACGGCTCAAGCAGCACACCCACGAGCTCATTCAGCAGTTTATGGACACCGTGCAGGGCATAGAGCAGATCACCGAGTGCTACAACACCAGCGGCGACTTCGATTTCCAGATCAAGGTCTTTGCACGCGACATGAAGGCTTACCAGGACTTCATGCTCAACACCCTGGGCAACATCGACTGCATCGGAAGCCTGCACAGCGTCTTCGTCATCGGCGAGATCAAAGACTCGCACGTCATACCCGTGGCTCCGCCACAGCCCTGACCAATGGGCCCGGTCGGTGAGCCAGGAGCGGCGTTGGGTGTCGACCTCACATTTTTTTGACATCCTCACCAGACTTTGGCGGGTGCCGCACAACACCTTATTAATAAAGAAGGTACCGCGACATGACCTGGCGGATATAGTCAGCACCAATAGCAGGAATCGGCAGAATCAAAGGCCAAGACTGGGTGGCTATCGGGATTATCAATAATTTTGCAAACGATATTTCAAATAGCAAGTTATGAATATTCTCGAAAACCTGTTCCGGGGCTTCCCCGATCTGTGGGGCGGCGGTGTCGCCCACTCGGTCATGATTCTGTCGTTAGTCATCACCTTGGGCCTGGCCCTGGGCAAACTGAAAGTGAGGGGCGTGTCGCTGGGCCGCGCCTGGATCCTGTTCATCGGCCTCATCTTCGGCTATTTCTATTTTAACCTCGACCAGCACCTGCTCCACTTCATGAAGGAGCTGGGTCTCATCCTCTTTGTCTACTCCATCGGTATGGAGATTGCGCCGGGCTTCGTGCTGTCGTTCAGAAACGGCGGCAAGGTGCTCAACTCGCTGGTGGCCATCATCATCGCCATCAGCGTGGCTACGGCCCTGACCATCTTCTACACCACGGGCACGCCCATCGCCACCATCGCCGGCATGCTCTCGGGTGCCGTGACCAACACCCCCGGACTGGGTGCCGCCCAGCAGGCTTTCAGCGACCTGCGCCACATCGACGACCCCACCATCGCCACGGGCTATGCCGTGACCTACCCCATGGGTGTGCTCGGCGTGCTGCTGTCGTTCGTCATCCTGCGCTTCGCCCTGCGCATCAACCGCCACGAGGAGGATGCTGAGGCACAGCGCGGACGCGGACACCTGGAGGCCATGACCGTCAACACCTTCTCGGTGACCATCGACAATGCCATGATCGACGGCCAGACCGTGAAGCACGTACACGAACTGGCCAAGCGCGACTTCACCATCTCGCGCATCTGCCGCACCGGGCGCGAGGAACACCAGGAGACTGTCAACGGACATACTGTGCTGCATGTGGGCGACAAGGTGCTCATGGTGGCACGCCCTGCCGACCAAGATGCCCTCTGCGCCCTGCTGGGTACGCTCACCGAGATGGACTGGGAACAGTTTGGCAACAACCTCATCACCCGTCGCGTGCTGCTCACGCGCTCGTCGGTGCAGGGCAAGAGCATTGCCCAGCTCAACATCCGCAGCAGCTTCGGCGTCAACATCACCAGCGTCCACCGCTCGGGCGTCGACCTCATGGCCACGCCGGACCTGAAGCTGCAGATGGGCGACAACGTCACCGTGGTGGGCAGCGAGCTGGGCATCAGCCATGTGGAGAAGATGCTCGGCACCTCGGCCAAGCGCTACAGCGACCCCAACCTCATCCCCATCTTCCTGGGACTGGTGCTGGGCTGCGTGCTGGCCAACGTGCCCTTCATGCTGCCGGGCATCTCTGAGACGCTGCGCCTGGGACTCACCGGCGGCCCGCTCGTCATCGCCATGCTCATCGGTTATTTTGGTCCGAAATACAACTTCGTCAACTATAGCACCATGAGTGCCAACCTCATGCTGCGCGAGGTGGGCCTCTACCTCTTCTTGGCCTGCATCGGTCTGGGCACGGGCAAAGACTTCGTGACCTCGCTCGCCACGCCCCAGGGCCTGCAATGGATAGGCTATGGACTGGCCATCACCATGATTCCCATCCTCATCGGTGGCCTGATCGGACGACTGGTATTCCACATCAACTACTTCACCCTGCTGGGTGTGCTGGCCGGTGCCAACACCAACTCGCCCGCGCTGGCCTACGCCAACGACCTGACGCAGAGCGACTCGCCCGCCGTGGGCTACGCCACGGTGTACCCCTTCGCCATGTTCCTGCGTATCGTCACCATACAGATCATGATCTTTGCACTGGGATAAGCCATGACGACAGCAACAATCAACCCCATAGACAACAGCCTCGGACATACCGACGACATGGCGGCCGACCTCAACCGCAGGCTCGAGCTACTGCTGCGCACCGGATGCCTGCTCATGGAATGTGCGGCCGACACCACGCGTATCAACCGCAACCTGCGGCGCACGGCCGACTTTCTGGGCCTGGAGGCCGACAAGCTGCATATCTATGTCGACTACGACATGCTCATGGTGAACTATGGCGACGACCTCCACTCGTACACCAAGTTCCGCTGCTGCACGCACCACGGCATCAACATGACGGCCATCTCGGGCATCAGCCACCTCAGCTGGGAGGCCATACGCGACAACTACAGCCTCGACCGCTATGAGCAGCGGCTGGAGACCATCGCCGCCACGCCACGCAACTACACGCCGTGGCAGGTGGCCATGGGCGGCGGACTGGCCTGCGGCGGATTCTGCATACAGTTTGGCTGCGACTGGCCTGCCTTCTTCTACGCCTCGGCGGCCGCCATCCTGGGCCTGCGCCTGCGCACCTATCTGGTGGAGAAAGGGGCCAACCACCTCATCTGTATCGGCGTGGCCGCCTTCGTGGCCACCCTGCTGGCCTGGCTCGAGTCGCTCATCTCGCTCACCCCGGCCATCGCCTCCGCGCTGCCCAGCTGGATGATCTCAGACACGCCCTGGCATCCGCTCATGGCCTGCGCCCTGTTTATCGTGCCGGGGGTGCCGCTCATCAACTTCGTGAACGACATGCTCGACGGATATGTGCGCACGGGCATCACACGCGCCGTCAACACCCTGCTCATGGTGCTGGCCATGGCCTTTGGCATCGCCTTCGCCATCAGCGTGTGCGGCATCGACAACTTTGTGACCGACCTCACCATGGTGCCCCACCATACGTACATCGAGTTTGCCATCGCCGCGGCCATCTCGGCCATGGGCTTCTCGATGATCTTCAACACACCGCGCCACCTGCTGCCCGTGGTGGCCCTGGGCGGTATCATCGCCGTATGCAACCGCAACTTTGTGAACCTGGGCCCCAGCACCGGCAACATCGGACTCGACCAAGGACTCATCATCGGGTCGCTGGCCGGCTCGATACTCGTGAGTCTGGTGGCCACCATGGCCTCGCACTGGGTACACACGCCCCATCAGTGTCTGTCGATACCCAGCGTCATCCCCATGGTGCCCGGCGTGCTGATGTACCGCGCCCTCTTTGCCTTCATCGACATGCACGGCGTGGTGGGCGAGGTGACGGTGGGCATGCACAACCTCATCAGGGCCTCGCTGGCCATCCTATGCATCGCCCTGGGCGTGGCCATACCCAACATCTTTGTGCGGCGCATGCTCGAGAGCCGACGCAAACTGCACTACTACGACCTGCTCGTAGCTCGCCGCAACCAGCGGTGAGACACGGCAGGCCCTGTGCCAAGCGGGTATTTTTAGGACAAAAAAAAGATGGATAACAGAAAATAATACGTATATTTGTCAGCACAAAGACACCAACAGTTTATGGAAATCAGACAACTCAAATACTTCTTGAAGGTCGCCGAGACCCTCAACTTCTCAGAGGCCAGCCGTCGTCTCTTCATCACCCAGAGCACGCTGTCGCAACAGATCAGCCACCTGGAACAGGAGATCGGACTGCCCCTCTTCGAGCGCAACAGCCACGAGGTGTATCTCACCGGTGCCGGCAAAGAACTGTTGCCCTATGCCCAGCGCGCCGTGGTGGCCACCGACTCGTGTATGGACCATATCGAAGACCTGAAGAAGATGCTCACCGGCGAACTCAACATCGGGGTGACCTACTCGTTCAGCACCATCATGTCGGAGACCCTCGTCGACTTCATGAAGACCTATCCGGGCGTGCGCCTCAACATCCACTACCGCACGATGGAGGAACTGATGATGATGCTCAAGAAGCGCGAGCTCGACTTCGTGCTCGCCTTCCGACCGCTGAAGAAAGACAAGGACATCGAGAGTTGCGTGATCTTCACCAACCGTCTGGCGGCCATCGTCAAGGCCGACCACCCGCTGGCCCGCGAGGCGCAGGTCGACCTGCACGACCTCGAGCGCTACGATCTGGTGCTGCCCACCCGCGGACTGCAGGCCCGCAATGCCTTCGACAAGCTGGTGGCCGACCAAGACTACAACTTCAACATCAAGGTGGAGGTCAACCATGTCGACATCATCCTCGAACTGCTGCACCGCACCCACTATGTGACGGTGCTCTCTGAGTCGACCGTCGTACACGAGGAGGGGCTGCAGGCTGTGCCCATCGCCTCGGCCGACAACAAGATGGAGGGGTGCATCCACATCCTCAGAGACAGCTACGTGAAGCATGCCGCACAGGAGTTTATCCGCATGCTCACCCAGTCGACAACCGTCTATACCAAGACCCTGCTCGAGGATATACTAAAATGAAAGGAAAATGTGGGCCCACCAACAAACCGACAAAACAGCCCACCAACAAACCGAAACGAGAAGCACCTTAGTGCTTCTCGTTCCATTTTACGATGCCTACCGTCAGTAGAATACAGACGCAGACCTCCAATACCATGTAGAGTGATGTTGTATCCATAATCTTGTTTACCTTTGTTTGTCTTTCTGCATGCAAAGGTAATCATTCTCCCACGATGTGCCCAATGGTCATTATGGCTTGTTGTGAACGCTGTTATCGGATTTTTCGATAAGGGTCGCGCCACCCATTGGTGGTCAGCGCAGCTCAGTCGCATAGGCTAAAATCTCTTAAAAATAAAAACCATTTCCTCCATCGTCCGTGGTTTTTATGTATTTTTGTGAGAATGAAAAAGACCCGTTACATCTTCGAGACCCGTATGGATGTGCGCGACTATGAATGCGACATCGAGGGCATTGTCAACAATGCCAACTATCTGCATTATACCGAACACACCCGTCACCGCTTCCTGCGTTCGCTGGGTCTGAGCTTCGCAAAGCTCCACGAGCAGGGCGTCGACGCCGTGGTGGCCCGCATGCAGCTGGCCTTCAAGACCCCGCTGCGCTCAGACGACGAGATGATCTCGCGCATGGGACTGCGCAAGGAGGGCATACGCTTTGTCTTCATCCACGACATCTACCGTGCCTCCGACGAGAAGATCTGCTTCCATGCCGAGGCCGAGCTGGTGACGCTCGTCAACGGCAAGTTGGCGCTGAGCGAGGATTACGACAAGGCCTTCAAGCCTTTCTATGAGGAGTAAGCCTCAACGGCTTCCCCGCCCTCCGCTCTCTTCCCACCTCACTTCTCACGCTTCACTCCTCCCTTTACTCCGTGTTTTCGCAAGAGATTCTCAACACCGCCATCCTCACGCGTCTGAGCTACTACCATCTCAACACGATGGCAGAGCTGTACCGGCAGCTGGGTTCGGCCACGGCCATCGTGGAGCAACGCAAGGAACTGCGCACGCTGTTTCCCGGTTTGCCACGCAAGATCAGCGAGGCCCTGTCCGACATCGACGCCGTGAGGAAGCGCGCCGAGGAGGAACTGGAATATGCCGAGCGGCACGCCATCACGGTGCTCACACCCCTCGACGACGGCTATCCGCGCCGGTTGAAGGAGTGTGACGACGCACCGCTGATGCTCTTCTACAAGGGCACGGCCGACCTCAACGCCACCCACATCATCAACATTGTGGGCACGCGCCACAGCACGCCCTACGGCCAAGACCTCGTCAGGCGGTTTGTGGCCGACCTGCGCACGCTCTGCCCCGATGTGCTCATCGTGAGCGGACTGGCCTACGGCATCGACATCTGTGCCCACCGCCAGGCCCTCGACAACGGACTGGCGACCATCGGCGTGCTGGCCCACGGTCTCGACGACCTCTACCCCACGGCCCACCGCGACACCGCCAACCGGATGGTGGCACAGGGCGGACTGCTCACCGAGTTTATGACGCGCACCAATGCCGACAAGCTCAACTTCGTGCGACGCAACCGCATCACGGCGGGCATCTCCGATGCCTGCGTGCTCGTGGAGAGTGCGGCCAAGGGCGGAGGCCTCATCACCACCCGCATCTCGAAAGACTACAACCGCGACGTCTTTGCCTTTCCCGGTCCGGTGGGAGCACCCTACAGCGAGGGCTGCAACCGCCTGATACGCGACAACGGCGCTGCCCTCATCACCTCGGCCGAAGACCTCGTCAGGGCCATGGGCTGGGAACAGGACGCCCTGCTGGCACAAGCCCGGCGGCAAGGCATCGAGCGGCAGCTCTTCCCCGACTTGTCGGCAGACGAGCAGAAGGTCGTCGACGTGCTGCAGAAAAACAACGACCTGCAGCTCAACATCATCAGCGTGAAGTGTGCCCTGCCTGTAGGCACGGTGACCTCGCTACTCTTTACCCTTGAGATGAAGGGCGTGGTGAAGGCCTTTGCCGGGGGCACCTACCATTTAATCAAGTAATAAACAAGGACATGAAGATTTCAAATATCGAATTCGGACCCTACCCACTGTTCCTCGCACCCATGGAGGACGTGACCGACATCGGGTTCCGCAAGTTGTGCAAACGCTACGGCGCCGACATGATGTACACGGAGTTTGTGGCCGCCGAGGCCATCGTGCGCAACATCAGGTCGACCATGGAGAAGATGAAGATCGACGACGACGAGCGACCCGTGGGCATACAGATCTACGGGCGCGACGTTGACTCGATGGTCGAGGCCGCCAAGATTGTGGAACAGGCTCATCCCGACATCATCGACCTGAACTTCGGCTGCCCCGTGAAGAAGGTGGCCGGCAAGGGCGCCGGGGCCGGCATGCTGCGCAACGTGCCGTTGATGCTCGACATCACCCGTGCCGTGGTCAACGCCGTGAAGACTCCCGTCACCGCCAAGACACGACTGGGCTGGGACCACGACAACCTCATCATCACCGAGCTGGCCGAGCAGCTGCAAGACTGCGGCATACAGGCCCTCACCATCCATGGGCGCACCCGCTCGCAGATGTACACCGGCGAGGCCGACTGGACCCTCATCGGTGAGGTGAAGAACAACCCCCGCATGCACATCCCCATCATCGGCAACGGCGACATCACCACGCCCGAAGAGGCGCGCCAGGCCTTCGACCGCTATGGCGTGGATGCGGTGATGATTGGCAGGGCCACCTTCGGCCGACCCTGGATCTTCAAGGAGGTAAAGGACGAACTGCTACGCACCCACCAGCCCACCAACCCACCAGCCCTCCCGCTCACCCTCGACGACAAGATCGACATCCTCGAGGAGCAGCTGCGCATCAATGTGGAGCGCATCGACGAGTACCG
>CAZBQA010000058.1:0-16914 GCA_964493905.1 uncultured Prevotella sp. | reverse complement strand
CCCAACCCTCCCCAAGGGAAGAGGCCCCTCCCCAACCCTCCCCAAGGGGCGGGTGAGGCTCGCGCGGTGGGGAACTCGTAGAGACTAGTGATGTGGGTGCGCAGGTTCCGTGTCATCAGTTGCCGCGACGCGGCATCCGTGTTGTCGAAATGTGCCGGATGGTTTTCTGTGAGATCCGTGTCTTCCGTGTTAAAAAAAATAGGGGATCCTCCCCCGGTCCTCCCCGTGGGAAGGGGCCCCTCCCCGGCCCTCCCCAAGGGGCGGGTGAGGCTGGCGCGATGGGTTTCGCGCATAAACGCAATGGGCTGACATGGGAAGGGATTACACAAAAACTTGCGACTTTGACTAGATACTCCCCACCTTTCTATTTCTAAACCAGAATTTTGCCACAGGTGAAAACCATGAGAAACCATTCAACCACGGATAAGTGGTGAGAAATAAAACTAGCTATTATTGTTTTATTGTTTTCATCTGTGGTAGAAAATCGTCGGGCTCATAATGAGATGCGCTCGTTGTACTTCTCGCCGAAATGATTGGTAAACACCACGGTGACGGTACGGGTGCCGGGCGCCGGGTGGCAACGGAAGAGATGGCCGGTGAGGCGGTTAGGCTCGTTGCCCAGTCGCGGCAGCTTCTCGCGCAAGAAACGCTCGTCGAGCGAGATGAAGCGTGTCATAGCCCCCCGCGGCTTGCCGTCTTCGTACCACTCCACACGGCACTGCGGGTCATAGTCCCACACGTTGGCCACGAGGTAGCCGGGCGACTTGCGGAAAGCACGGGGTGGGTACAGGCACATCTGCTCGGAGGTGCTGCCCGCCGTAGGCTTGTAGTGCCAGCGCACCTTGCTGCCATCCACGTTGACGATGAGATATCCGTTGGGCGTGCCGTCCTGGGCTACCTGCCCCGCCCACCAAGCCCCGCAGGCCGTGCCCACGTTGTGCTGGTAGAGGTGGTCGCTCACCATCACATTCTGATGAAAGTGTGTATGTCCGCAGAACACATGCACCACATAGTCTTTGAGCACCGCGGCCAGCCGGTCGGCGCCAGCCATGTTGCCGGCCCTCGACACCTTGTTCCATGCCGGCGCGTGAATATTGAGAAACACCGTCGACCCCTTGGGCACATAGCTCAGGTCGCGCTCCAGCCATGCCAGCTGTCGGTCGCTCATGGCCTCGGCATAGCTCCACTTGCCCCGGTAGTCGATGTTCTTCATCGTCACCACATGCACCCTGCCGATGTTGAACGAATAGTCGGTGGGTCCGAAGGCTGCCTCATAGTTCATCTCCGCATAGCCCGCACCCTGGTCGCCACTATGGTTACGGTCGGCAAACCTATGGTTCATATCGTGGTTGCCTATGGTCTGAAACACCGTCATGCCCATCTCGCGGCATAAGGCTGCATAGACATCGAAGAGTTGCTGCTGATCAAAAACGAGGTCACCGAGCGTCATGCCGATGACCTCGCCCCGCCGTCTCAAAGAGTCTACTGTGCGGCGGATGTCTTTCACGGTTTCGCTTCTCCACCTCGACAAGTCGCTCTTGTTCAGCACTTGCGGGTCGCCGATGGCGATATAGGAGAAACGCCTGGTATGTTAAGTTCTTTTAGTAAGTACAAACACATTCTCGTCTTGATACACTGCCTCGCCCACGGGGATGTAGAAACGGGCCAGCCCGGCGTCGTTCGGCAGCTGATAGCCGGCGGGGGTAGAGATGGCCACAAACTTGCTGTCCACGCTGTCGGTAGTCAGCGTCCAGCGCCCGTCATTGTCGGTGGTGGTGAAGTTCACACCATCGTTGACCACCACGCCCGCGATGCCCTCACCGTAGTCATTGACCACACGTCCTGTGAGGGTGAAGACATGGTGTGAGGTCACAAACAGATTGCTGATGAGCAACAGAAACAAGGTGAATAAAACATTCTTCATATCACTTATTTTGGGTTCAACATGCTCGTCGTCAGACCGGAGACCGCCGTCCGCTCAATCCACGGCAAAGGTAGCCCACCCATGTTGTAAAGATGTGATAACCTGGTTTCAATTCTGCTTAGAAAAGATAAAAGAGCAGTGACAGTAGTGGGGACGCACAACCCCACGCCCCCTTCCGCCAGACGTTATGGCGGGGGAAAAGTCGGCAAGTGATGCAACAGCTCTATTTTCATCACTTGCCTAGATAGGCGAAGCGTTAGGAACGAGGTCTTACAAAACCTCTATCTGCCCCTGTGGGCATCGGTAAAGACGTGGTTCATCACATTGGCCGGGGCACAATGGTTGTCGAGCTCGTTCTTCATGAAGTCCATGTAAGGTGCCACATGCTCGAAAAACTGCAGGTAACCCTTGCAGAGATAGTTCAGGCCGGGATTGCCATATTTGTCTCTGATGAACCTATTCTTCGGACATTCACCGTGACATGCAAACTGGAACCTGCACTCCTTGCACTGCCGGGGCAACAGCTCGTGCTTCATCCTTGCGAATGCCTTCTGCCGCGGGCTGTTCATCATCTCGAAGATGGTCTGCGTGTGCAGGTTGCCCAACAGATGCTCAGGGTAGACAAAGTGGTCGCACGAATAGACGTCGCCGTTGAATTCCATCACCCCCGCATGGCCACACTCCTTGGCCATGGTACACACGCCCGGTGCTTGCCCCACCCAGTTGGCCAGCGTAGCGTCGAACAACTGGATGTAATAGTCGCCCACATCATGATGCACCCACTCGTCGAAGATGGTGCAAAGAAAAGAGCCCCACTGTTCGGCCGTGACAGAGAAGTCGGTCAGCTCGCCACCCTCCTGCATGCCCGGCGCCAGCGTCAGCCGGTCGGGACGCTGCACCATGCGCTCCACCACGGGCGTGAACTGAATGTAATGGCACCCTATGTCCTTGAAGAAATGGTAGAAGTCGAGGGGATAGTCGGCATTGAAGTCGTTGACCACGGCCAGTGCGTTCCACTCCACGCCGTGCTTGTTCAGCAGGTTGATGCCCTCCATCACCTTGCGAAAGGTGGGGCGCCCGGTAGCTGTCTTGCGGTATTCGTCGTGGAACTCCTGCGGCCCGTCGATGGAGACCCCCACCAGGAAATTGTTGGCCTTGAAAAACTCGCACCAATCATCGGTAAGCAGCGTGCCGTTGGTCTGGATGCAGTTGTCGATCTGCCGTCCGCGGCCGTAGATGCGCTGCAGCTCCAGGGCACGCCTGTAGAATGCGATCGGGCGCATGAGCGTCTCGCCCCCATGCCAGGTGAAGAGCACCTGCGGCGTGGTCTGGGCCTCGATATAGTCTTTAGTAAACTTCTCGAGCAGTTCGTTTGTAATGACATGGTTTTTCTGTTCCTGATAGAGTTTGTTCTTCTCCAGATAATAGCAATACCTACACCGCAGGTTGCAAAGTGAGCCGGCGGGCTTGAGCATGATATACATCGGATGTGCAAAAGGGCTGATGGTTGCCATATATTTAAGGTTTTTCGTTTCTGTCATGCAAAGATAAGCATTTTATGTATCATTTGATACATCTACACCCGAATAATCGTAAGCCCCGGCACCAGCTCATGAGTCTCCTTGCAATAAGCATTACAGCCTTTAAGCCAAGGGGGACTGAACCCAACCAACAACCCAAACGTTAATTGCATCCTACATGAGATATGTCAGAAACTCCAGTCGGTACAGTTTTCGCAAAGGGACGGCCATGACAACCGATTTTCACGCTTTCGTGCAGCTACACGACAGAGCTCCTGTCTCCGGGGCACCGTGATGGCACGCCGTAATTGCCGTCGGGCCATCATGTTTTGACTCGAACCACAGTCTGCTTCGACTCAAATCACGGTCTGCTTCGACTCAAATCACAGTCTGCTTCGACTCGAACCACACTTCGGAAACCATACGCTGCATGTACGTCTGTAATGGTGCCGTGGCATGAAACACCCCGAATGGGCTTGCCAGGAGACGGAATGGCCGAAAACACATAACACAACTCCCCCCCACCATGCCGTCAAGCCGTTGGCGGCTCAGCATAGCGGGGGGAGGAAAATACGGTTCTGGCGGTACAGGCTGTTGGAGACCGGTGGTGCAAGCAACGGCTGCCACCGGGTTTCCCGCATGAAACTTTTCAAGTCAAGCAAACAGCGTGACCGACAGGCAGCGTGATGCCCATCACAATAGCGGTGATGGCACTTTTCACGCTGCAGAAAGGTTTGGCTGACTCAAGTTATTTTCATAAATGAGCATCATTCGGCTACCGTAGAGGAGACGTTCTGCTTCTCGTAGTAGGCCTTGTAGTCGTCGCCACCATATTTCAGGCCGAGGTCCTCGCCGGCGATGCCGTCGCACACACCCTTGTAGGCCCACTTGCGCAGGTAGTTGGCATCGTAGAGGTTGGGCACGTCGCCGTTGAGCCAGTACTCGTGCTCGTCGGGATTGTCGGACAGCGACCAGATGGTGATACCACTCTGCTGTGCTGCGGGTATGTTCTCCTTGTAACTCTCGAAGATCATCCGGTAGCAGTCGCTCTGGCACTTATACTGTGCGGCCGACGGACTGCCCGTGCCGAGCTTGACATCGAGCTCGGTGACACGCACCAGCTTGCCCGTGGCGGCCATGGTCTTGAACATCGCGTCGACGCGCGTCTTGAGCACCTTGATGAGCGAGTCGTTGGTGGCCACATCGTCGGTGGCCGCCGAGAGGTCGAAGTGTACCTGCGAGCCCAGTCCGTCGACGATGGGCGAGCCGTTGGCCTCATCGATGGCCTTGGCAAAGTTGATGAGTGCCGAGAGCTTGCCGGGGCTCACCTCAAGGTTGTAGTCGTTGACAAAGAGCTTGGTCTCGGCGGGCAGGTACTTACGTGCCTTCTGGAAGGCCTGCACGGCATAGTCTTTGACGTAGTAGCCCCAGTAGAAGCGGTTGCTGCCCCAGTTGAGATTCAGTCCCTCGGCTTCGCTCTCGGTGGGTGCGCTGTCGTAGGTGGTGTTGCCGTCGTCGTCGGTGGTCGACCCTCCGAAGGCCCCTTCGTCGATGCCGCGCACCTTGTTGGTGCCGTCGGTGATGGGCTCGTTGATGACATCATAGCCATAGGGCACCACCTGCTTTTCGGCGAGGTGGTCGGCCACGCCCTTGATCCATGCGTCCATGGCGTTGAGCAGTGCCGTGCGCTTCTCCTCGGCGGTCTTGAGGGTGTAGGTGATGGTGGTGGCGCGACGCTTGCCGGCGCGTGTGTTGGCAAAGACAAACTGCTTGGCCCCAGCCGCCGAGCCCTGGTCTTTGGCCACGCCGAACTTGATGTTGTCGATCTGGTAGGTGCCGCCCACCTGGCCGAAGTTGATGAGGATGCGGTTCACATCGGCATAGCCCGGCGTGAAGGTCGCCTCGCAGAGCGTCCATTCGGTGCCCACGTTGAACGAGGTGTAGCCACCCTGTGAGCCGTAGGTCGTGCCGTTCTGGTACTGGAACTGCAGCGTGCCGGCAGCCGTGCTGCTCTTTGCCCAGAACTGTATCATATACTTCTTGGTGTTGTCGAGGTAGTCGCTGAAGGTATAGGCGTTCTGTGCCTCCCAGAAGTTGCCGTCCTTGGCGGTGAGCACCAGACCGTAGGAACCGTCCTTGCCCATGCCCTGCTGCACCTCGCCGCTCACCTTGCCCGAGCCCCATGAGCTCCAGCCGCCGGTGGTGCCGCCCTCGAAGTCGGAGGCGTCGCCGGTGAGGATATTCTCCATCGGGTCGGCCTGCTTCTGGCCAAACTCCACGTTGTCGATCCAATATTCAGCCTTCACCTTTCCAAAGTTCAGGCAGAGGCGGTTCATGTTCTCCTGTGTGGGTGTGAACTCCAGCTCGTAGGTCTGCCATGCCGTGCCCACGTCGAAGCTGTGATAGCCCTCGCCGCTGTAGGTGGTGCTGTTTTGCACGGCAAACTGTATGACGCCTGCGGCCACCGAACTCCTGGCCTTGAAGCGCAGGGTATAGGTAGTGCCCACGGTGAGCGCGGGTTCGAGGTCCTGGCAGAACTGTGCCGAATACTCGCTGGCATCGCTGGGGTTGGTGAGATGCGCGCAGCCCGAGCCGTCTTCGCCGCCCGTGGCACTCCACTCGCGGGTAGAGCTGTTGCCCCATCCTATCCAGCCGTCGAGGTCGGCATCGAACGAGCCGTTCTTGAGGATGCTGGCGATGTCGCCGTCGGTCTTGATGACCATCGTCGGTGCTATGAGACTCTTGAGGTAGGTCTGCTGCTGTTGCTGGTACCAGATGAAGTTGTGGCCGTAGAGCTTCGTGTCGGAGGGCATGTTGGCGAACATCTCGTCGATGATGGCAAAGTTGAGCGCGCCGCTGTTGCCCACGAGGGCATCCATCTTCATGGCGTTGCCCGTGGTGAAGAGCTGAAAGTTCTCGTCGCAGAGCGTCTTGTAGGCTGTGGCATCCTTGGCCGAGGAGTTATACATGGCGGCGCTCATGCCGATACCCACCAGCATGTTGGGCGTAAACTGCTGTGCATAGACCTTGATGGGGTCGTAGTTGGCCAGCACCTCCTTCACAGCCAGGGGGATGTCGGCCGTGGTCACCGGCTGCTGTCCGGCGGGCCTCCCCCACTCCATGATCTGGTCGTCGCAAGCGGTGAGGAGCATCGCTGATGCCATCACCGGTAAGAATATCTTGTTGATTTTCATCGTTCTATCCATTTGATAAGGTTAATAGTCAGACACCGTAATGGCCGTACACGGCACGATGCGGAAGTTGTCGACATAGATCTTCTGCTTGAAGTCCTGGGCCGCATAGACATGGGTCTCGTCGAAGGTCAGGTCGGGGTTGACAAACAGGAAGCCGAAGTTGCGGTAGCTGCCTGCGTTGCGGTCGTCGATGACATTCTGAAAGGTCCATGCCGTGCTGCTGTCGGTATAGTTGCCAAAGAGCGAGAGCGGGAGCGTCACCGTCTTCCAGTGCCCGCCGGTGTTGTAAGGCGCGGCGGCGCCGGTAGTGCGGTCGAGCCACGGCACCCAGGCATAGGCTTGGTTGAGGTAGCTCGAGCTGTAGGTGGTGCCTGCCGAGCCATAGCCATAGTTGGCGAGGTTGTTCTGCAGGGTGATCTCGAGCTGTCCGCTGCCGTTCCAGTCTTCGGGCACATAGACGTCGAACTGCAGGGCCACCGAGTCGACGGGCGTTCTGCCGGGGATGAAGGTCGTCATACGGTTCCAGTCGTCGTTGGCATTGCCGTTGCCTGCCGTCCAGAAGCCTTTGGCATTGGCACCGGCGAGCAGTCCGCCGGCATCGAGCACGCTCTGTGGCAGCACCATGCACACCTTGCCGCGCCCACTGCCCAGGGGATCGTCCACAAGGTCGTCGGCGCTGAAGGTGGCGCTCCACGAGCCCTGCTCGCCCTTGCCGTCGAAGTTGATGACGAAGCAGTCGTTGTTGTTGAAGTAGGCCGGTGTCACGGCGGTGCCGTTGGCCCCCTCGCTGGTGATGGAGCCGCTGGCGGTGATGCCTGCGGGCATGGTGAAGCTATACCACTCGCCGTCGGGGTCGTTGGTGATGCCGGTGGTCACCTCGGTGCCTCCGGGCAGCGTGACCTTGGAGGTCTCCTGCAGGTTGGCGCCGTAGACGGTCACCGTCTCGCCGGGCTGCGGCAGCGTGTTGTCGACACTCGTCACGCTGGGCGAGGCGGCACGCACGGTGAAGCTGTAGGTGAGCTGGCCGTTGTCCTTCACCAGCGTGATGGTGTTGCGCACGCTCTCCTCGGCCTTGTCGACCGGCGTCTTGGCGTTGAGCGTCACCCACACGTTGTTGTCGGTGAGCAGGGCATTATTAAAATAGGTGTCGTAGCCGTTGATGTAGATCTTTTTCAGACCGGTGAAGCCCGAGCCCTCGATGCGGATGAGCTGTCCGAGCCGGGCGAAGGTCACCTCACGGTCGTAGACCGAGTCGGGGGCGTTGACATCCTCGAGGTACACCTTGTTGATGGCCAGCGGTGCTCCGCTGCCGTTGTCGTCGTCGCTGCAAGCGGTGAGGAGCGCCACGACGGCCAGCACGCCCAGGGGCAGCAGGCGGCGTGCCGCCCGTGCTATTGGATTGAATATTGCAGTCTTCATATTTTTACGCTTAGGATAGTGTTGATGGGTTATTCGTTAAACAAAGTGGCCTCGTCGACCTCACGCTCGCCGAAGGTGTAGGCCACCGTGGCGATCTTGCCGTTGCTGTCGGGCTTGAGGTTGGGGTTCTTGGTCTGGTCGGTGTCGCTCATGGGCAGCGTCAGGTCGGCCGCCGTGGCGATGTCGACGTCGGGGCCGGGTGCGGTGTACGTGTCGCTGAGCTTGTAGGTATTGGTGCTCTCTTCGAAGTAGCTGGCGTTGCGGTTCTGGTTGTTGAGATAGTTCACCACTTCCTGCTGGTGCGAGTAGCTGCGGCGCAGGAGCTGGTACCAGTAGAGTCCCTCGAAGGCAAACTCCATGCGGAACTCGTGGCGCAGGTCCTCGTAGGTCACCACACTCTTCTCGGCCATGCGGGCACGACTGCGCACGGCATTGAAGAGCCTGAGGGCCTCGGCGTCGGTGGTCTGGTCGTTGTCGCCCATCACGGCCTCCACATAGTTGAGGTAGACCTCTGCCAGGCGTAGCATGTAGGTGTTGATGCCCGAGTTGTTGGGCTCAGAGAAGCCGTTGACCTTCTTCACGCCGATGACATACTTCTTGATGTTGCCACCCTGACTGCTGGGACTCTCGGTCACGCCGTAGACGTAGGGGTTGGAGGCGTCGGTGCTGAGCTCGGGGTACGACTCGCCATACGATGCCACGCTGTTGTGACGGCGTATCTTGTCGTCGACCTTCGTGCCCAGCGTCTTGTCGTTGTAGTTGGTGAACTCGTTGTACAGGTCGTATGAGCAGTAGGTGGCCCCACCCCATGCGTTCTGGTCGGCCACCATCGTCGACCAGGCCAGGAAGCGCGTCATGCTCTGTGCTGCGCCACCCACGCCGGTACCGGGGAGGAACTGCAACTGGAAGAGCGACTCAGCGTTGTTGTCGATGGTCGAGGCGGCAAAGAGCTCGCTGTAGTTGGCCAGCAGCTTGGCGCCGCTCTCGTCGATGACCTTCTTGGCGGCCTTGCGGGCCAGGTCGAGGTAGTAGCTGTTGCGGGCACCGCTGTTCATGTCGGTGGCCGACTTGATGTTGCTGCCGTTATACTGTCCCGAGGTGGTGAGGCCGGCCATCGAGAGGTACATACGGCTGAGCATGCCGAAGGCCGAATAGCGGTTCACGCGGCCGGCGCCGGTCTGCGACTTGGGCAGATACTTGGCGGCATACTCCAGGTCGCGGATGGCAAACTCCAGCACGTCGGTCTGGTTGTTGGCGGGCACCACATAGTTGTTCACCAGGTCAGCGGTGTTCTCGTAGATGATGCCGCATCCCCACAGCGAGGCGATGTACCAGTAGGCCGTGCCGCGCATGAAGCGGGCCTCGGCGATGGCGCTGGCCTTGGCACTCTCCGAGACAGCCGAGGTGGAGTAGTTCCTGATGTTGTTGATGGAGTTGTTGGCCTGCGACACCACGCTGTACAACGAGCCCCAGGCCTCGGTGAGGCCCTGCGAGAGCGAGGTCTCGGTGAAGTTGGTGTAGGGATAGATGTAGTTGGAGTATTGTGCGGTGATGTTGTTGGCGCGACCGTCGCCCATGCCGTAGTAGAACTTGTCGTTGAAGTCGTACCACACATAGCTGTAGAGGGGCCATACGGCCTTCTCCACGGCGGCGTCGGAGTCGAAGAAAGTGCCCTGGGAGAGTTGGTGGCTGTTGGTCTGCTCGAGGAAATCGTCAGCGCAGGAGGCCAGCGAGAGCCCTGCGGCAACCAGTGCACCTATATATAATATTCTTGTTTTCATGACTTGCTGAGTTAGAAGGATACATTGATACCAAACGTGTAGATGCGCGGAGAAGGATAGCGGTTGTAGTCGATGCCATTCTTCAAGGCGTCGCCCCAGAGTGAGCCCACCTCGGGGTCATAACCCGAATACTTGGTGATGGTGAAGAGGTTCTGGATGTTCATGTAGAGCTTCACGTTCGAGAGGTAGAGCTTGCGCACCCACTGGCGTGGGAAGGTGTAGCTGAACGAGAGGTTCTGCAGGCGGATATACGACCCGTCCTCGATGTAGTTGTCGCTCACGCGCTGGTTGTTGTTGGCATAGCTGTCGGTGTAGAGCCTGGGCATGGTGGTGCTGGAGGCGTTCGACACGTAGTAGTTGCGGAAGTCGTCGGGACCGTTGGGGTCGATGCGCTCCACGCGGGCGTAGTTGAGCACGGTGGTGAGCAGGTTCGACGTCGAACCGGTGATCTCCAGCTGGCGGCGGTTGTAGTTGAGCACCTTGTTGCCATACGAGCCCGTGAACTGCAGCGTGAGGTCGAAGCCCTTGTAGGAGAAGGTGTTGCCGAAGCCGAAGGTGAACTTGGGCTCGGGGTTGCCGATGAAGGTCTGGTCGTTGTTGTCGATCACGCCGTCGTCGTTGAGGTCGGCAAAACGGTAGTCGCCGAGCCACACGCCGTTGCGGCCGATAGAGGTGCCGGTGGGCAGGGCCACCTGCTTGACATTGCCTGCGGCGTCCTTGTAGTAGAAGTCTTCGGCCTTGTCGAACCGTCCGATGACCTTATAGCCCCAGAACTGTGCCATGGGCTGGCCCACCACGCTGTTGGTCACGGTGGCGGTCTCTGAGCCTACCTGGAAGCTGCGGGGCAGCGTGCCGGTCTCGGTGTCGAGCGAGAGCACCTTGTTGCGGTTGAGCGAGAAGACGAGGTTGGTGGTCCACTGGAAGCTCTTGCTCATGATGTTCACCGTGTTGACGGTAAACTCGATACCGGTGTTGCGCAGGCTGCCTACGTTACCCCAGGGGTTGCTGGCCACACCGTAGTTGCTGCCGGCACCCGAGCCGAGGAAGGCCGGGAGGTCGAGACGCATGAGCAGGTCGTTGGTCTTCTTGTAGTACCAGTCGAAGACGATGTCCACGCGACTGTCGAAGAGGCTGAGGTCGAAGCCGGCGTTATAAGAATAGGTGGTCTCCCACTTCAGGTCGGGGTTGGCGTTGTTGCCGTTGAGCACACCCACGCCCCACGGGGTGTTGTAGGTGGTGAGCATGGCCATGTAGGCCCAGTTCTCTACGTTCTGGTTACCCGTGGCACCCCATCCCAGTCGCAGCTTGAGGTTGTTGACGGTGTGATTGTCCTTGAGGAAGTCTTCCTGCGACACACGCCAGGCCAGTGCGGCCGAGGGGAACCATCCCCAGCGGTGGCCGTCGGCGAAGTTGCTCGAGCCGTCGCGGCGCAGCGTGAAGGTGGCCAGGTAGCGGTCGTCGTAGCTGTAGAAGGCGCGACCGAAGTAGGAGAACAGCGAACTGTTGTCCTGGTAGCCCACGGGCGAGGAGCTGTCGTTGCTGCCGGCCGAGGGGTCGGTGGCGGTGTTCGAGGGGAAGCCCGTGGCGCTGGTCACCTGGGTCTCGTAGTGGTTGTGGCTCATCTCCTGACCCACCATGGCGTTGACGGCATGGCGACCGAACTTGCTGTCGTAGGTGAGGATGTTGCGCCACGACCAATACTTGCCGTTGGTGGCCGTCCAGCTCGACGTGCGGGTGTCGCTGGTCTTGATGCCGAACTTGTAGTCGGGCATGTAATAATAGTATTTATTGTTGTTGTAGTCTGCCGAAAGTTCTGTCTTATAGGTGAGGCCCTTCATCAGGGTGGCCTCGAGGTATCCGTTCACACGGAAGTTCTGCTTCTTGTTGTAGTTGTCAGTAATCTCGGCCAGTGCCACGGGGTTCTCGGGCATCCACTGGTCGTCGGGACCGTCGTATGAGCCGTCAGGGCTCTTCACGGCCACCGTAGGCTGTGAGCGCAGGGCTGTGAGGATGATGCTGTACGAGTTGGAGAGTGTGGTCTGCTTGCTGTCGGCCAGCGAGAAGCTGAAGCCGCCCTTGAGCCACTTCTTGATCTGGGCGTCGGTGCTGCCGCGCAGCGTCTGACGGCGATAGCCCGACCCGATGGCGATACCGTCCTGGTTGAGGTATCCGGCACTGAAGGCGTAGGTCACGGCGTTGTTGCCACCGTTCATCGAGAGGTTGTGGCTGGTCATCAGAGCGTTGCGGAAGAGCTCGTCCTGCCAGTCGGTGCCCTCGCCCAGGAGGTCGGGGCGCACATAGATGCTGCTGGCATTCTTGATCTGGGCATCGGCAATGGCGTTGTTGTGCTCGGCATACTCGCGCAGGTTCATCACCTCGAGCTTCTTGGGCATCTGCTGCCAACCCACATAACCGTCGTAGGTCACGGTGGCCTCACCGGCCTGCCCCTTCTTGGTGGTGATCATGATCACACCGTTGGAGGCACGCGAGCCATAGATGGCCGTGGCGGAGGCATCCTTGAGGATGTCCATCGATACGATGTCGCTGGGGTTGATCGAGGCCAGGGGGTTGGAGTCGCCGTTGTCGCCGGCCGACGAGTCGATGATCACACCGTCGATGACGAAGATGGGCTGCGAGGTGGCGTTGAGCGAGTTGGTACCACGGATGCGGATGGTCGACGAGCCGCCCGGCGTACCCGTGTTGGCCTGTACCTGCACACCGGCGGCACGACCCGAGAGCACCTGGTCGATGCTCGTGGGTATCGACTTGGCTATGGCCTTATCGCCCACCGACGTCACGGCGCCGGTGAGGTCGGAACGTTTCATCGTGCCATAGCCCACCACCACAACCTCGCTGAGCTGTTCGGCGTTCTCGGTCATGGTGATGTCGATGCGCGCGTTGGTGCCTACCTTCACGGTCTGTGGGTTGTAGCCCACATACGAGAACTCGAGGCTGGCTCCGCGCGGTACACTGATGGTGTAGTTGCCGTCTAAGTCGGTAACCGTACCCGTGGATGAACCTTTCACTTTCACTGTTACACCGATTACGGGACCCTCCCGGTCGGTGACTGTACCTTTCACCGTCTGATTCTGTGCCATCGCACCCAAGGGCAAGAGCAGCATGGTCATCAGCGTGAAGACGTACTTCATGACATTTTTAGTGCGTTTCATGCAGTTGTTGTTATTTGATAGTTGTTTGAATATTGTTTATTGGTTAGGTATATTTCATCTGATGCGGTTTAGGCTCTCAGGATCTTGTGGCAAAGTTAGATTATTTTTGTTTATCTCATGTTACACGTTGTTTCATTCACGTTTCTGAATGTTTCATGATGTCTCATTCTGAATGTTTCTATACGTCTATTTACCCGTAATCATCCTACAACAGAACCGTTGCCATACCGCTCGTCCCTAAAATCTTCAGCGGTCTGCATAGCCACCCTAACATCATGGCCACAGCGTGGTTGCTGGTTGACATAGGCACTAGTGAGCCCCCTGCGACTCCATGTTAATTAACATTAAACCCAACAAAGATCTGTAAACAACTGGAATAAATACAGCATAAAATTGTAACTTTGTAAACAACACAAACAAAATATAATATCCAAAATTCAATTTATGAGTAGTATTACAAGATTATTCTCTCTGGCAGCGATGCTCTTCTTCAGCACAAGTGTCATGCACGCTCAAACAGTTGTCGGTAATGCACAAGAGGCTAAGAATCTACAAATTGACGCAGCAACAGCTCAACGGCAGGCCCTCGAGCAGCAGAAGATGGCCGAGCTGCAGGCCAAAGAGATGAAAGAGGCCCAGAAGAAGCTCAAGAAGGAGCAGAAAGCTGCTGAAAAAAAGCAGAAGGAGGCTCGCAAGAAGCAACGCGCCTTGGATAAGAAAGAGAAGGCAAAAAAGAATGCCGAAAGAGCTGCAGAGAAAGCAGAGAAGGCACAAAGAGATGCCGAGAAAGCCGTCGAGAAAGCACGACTGGCACGCGAAAGCAACATGGAACACGGTAAGCTGTTAAAGCTGGAGGCCAAAGCCAACAAGGCTCAGCAGAAAGCACTAAAAGCTGCACAGAAAGCTGAGAAACTGAAAGACAATCTATAGGTGGGTTCTATTAATTAGCTTTGTCAGATTTCGAGACTATCTTCGACGCCAAATTGTAAGTGAACAAAAGAGTTGTGCGGGCATAACGACTGAGCGAATGTTCGTGCCAGCGAGTATCATCGAGCTTGCTCGTTTGACCGAGCGCAGCCGAACTTCAGCCGCAGGATAACTGGCAAGTTGAGCCGAAGGGAAGCGGCAAGTTGGCAAAACATACCCCATGATTTAATCTTTTTGTTTAGGTGGTAATCAAGTGCACCCACCTAAAAAAATTTCTCCATAACCATTCGGTCTACGACCAAGATGTTGTACTTTTGTATGCAGTAAGCCGGCACACCTGTCAGCCTGCAAAAAAAACAACATGATGGATAACAAGTTTAAAGGATATCTCTGCGGCATCATCGCCGCCGTGTCGTATGGCACCAACCCGCTCGGTGCCCTTTTCCTGTATGAAGACGGACTGCGCCCCGCCTCAGTGCTTTTCTATCGGTTCAGCTTCGCAGCCCTGCTGCTGGCCTTACTCATGGCCTTGCGTGGCAAGTCGCTGGCCATCAGCCGCAACGAAGGCAAGGTGCTGTTGGCCCTGGGCATGCTCTTCGCAGCCTCGTCGCTCACCTATTATTATAGCTTTCAGTTCATGGCGGCAGGACTAGCCTCCACCATTCTCTTCTTCTACCCCGTGATGGTGGCCGTCATCATGGCCGTATTCTTCGGCGAGAAGGTACACGCCGCCACGGTGATGGCCATCGTGCTGGCGCTGGGCGGCATCGCATTGCTCTATCGTGGTGACGGCACGCAGACGCTGAGCCTCACCGGGATGGTGCTCGTCATCGTCTCAGCCCTGACCTATGCACTCTATATCGTGCTGCTCAACAGGTCGAGGGTGCGAATGTCGTCGGTGAAACTCACCTTCTACGTCATGCTCGTATGTATCGCAGCCAACGTGGTGTCAGCCTCTCTCAGTCCAGCCGGAGGCCTGCAGTCGCTGCCCACCCTGCGGGCGTGGGTGAGTGCCATATCACTGGGCCTCTTCCCCACCGTGGTCTCGCTGGTGACCATGGCCGTTGCGGTGAAGCATATCGGCAGCACGCCAACAGCCATCATGGGTGCCCTCGAGCCGCTCACGGCGGTGGTCATCGGCATGACGGTGTTTGGCGAGGTGCTCACACCAAGGCTGTCGGTGGGCATCGCCCTCATCCTCGCCTCGGTCGTCATCATCGTCCTGGGCCAGCGTCTCTCCCCACACCGTGTCTTCGCCTTCGTCAATCTTTTGGGACACCGTGTGGTGAAACACTGGAGGTGGAGGTGAGGACGGAGAAGAGCCACCTCGCTGCCTCTCCCAACATTACGGACAAAAGGCAACGAAGAGTCACCCCGTCTACTTTCCTACAGAGCCGACCATGCAAAACACAACAGCCAGAGATGACTTCACACCCAATCAACGCAGAGCACATTCTCGCTGTGAAACAAGACGAGGCAACATATCTCACAGAAGTATTTCTCATGTCAACACCATTGTATCTCGCCTTGAAGAGGGTATCGAAACCCGACAAAGCTAATGAAGTGAATCACCTTAAGTCTGCCCCTTCTCATACTGAGCCATCATTTGGCTCAAAAAACAATCATAATTAATGTCTGAGATAGAACCCTTCAATCCCTATCATCTCTCGTGAAGCCAAAAAATAAGGAAAAAGTTTGGACTCTTCAAGAGAATGTAATATATTTGTGGCTATAAAAAACATCTAGGCGAGTTGCCCCGCCTAAAATGTTTTCACAACGGAATAATCCTTATTGTGATTTGCTTGAAAAATTATTGCTACAAATATAGAAACTTTTATCATAACTACCAAACAATATTGCGAAAATATGAGAATAATTTTAGGATTGGACTTGGGACCCAATAGCATTGGTTGGGCTAAAGTCTCTGTCGACGATGAGGATTCATTCATCAAAGACATTCGTTTAGGGAGTAGAATAATCCCGATGAGTCAGGATGTTATGAGTAGTTTTGACGCAGGAGTAACCGAATCGCAGACGAAAGCGCGAACAGGATACCGCGGCGCACGAAGGCTTTGGGAACGCGTGTTGCTGCGTAGGGAGAGAATGCACAGAGTGCTTCATGTGTTGGGATTTCTTCCAGAACATTACGACCAAGCCATCGGTTGGGACCGAACAATACCCACAACATACGGCAAATTTCTGAATCACGGAGAGCCTAAACTGGCATGGGCTCGCGACGCGGAGGGAAAAATGAGGTTTCTTTTCAACGACTCCTTTGAAGAGATGCTGCACGACTTCGAAATAAACCAGCCAGAGTTGGTTGCCAACGGCAAGAAGATTCCCATGGACTGGACATTGTATTATCTTCGGAAAAAAGCGTTGACCGCCGCTATCTCCAAAGAAGAATTAGCTTGGATACTGTTGAATTTCAACCAGAAAAGAGGGTATTACCAGCTGCGAGGCGAGGAAGAAGAGGAGAATCCGACACAGGTCAAGGAATACCACGAGCTGAAGGTGGTGCGCGTGGAAGCGACAGAAGAGAGAAGGGGTAGCGACAGATGGTACAATGTAGTTCTTGAGAACGGATGGATATATCGTCGTTCGAGCAAGATTTCTCTCGATGACTCGGTGGGCAAAACCAAGGCTTTCATCGTCACGACCGAATATGAGAAAGATGGCAAGACCCTCAAAAAAGATAAGGATGGACAGGTGAAACGGTCGTTCAGAGTACCCGATGAGAACGACTGGACACTGCGCAAGAAACGCACCGAGCATCTGTTGGAAGACTCGGGGAAAACCGTCGGCGCCTTTATCTATGACCATCTGCTGAAAGAACCCTCCGATAAAATCAGGGGCAAATATGTCAGGACCATCGAGCGCAACTATTATAAAGATGAGCTCAGGGCTATTCTTCAAAAACAAGAGGAGTATCACAGCGAACTGAGAGACCCCGAGTGGCTGGAAGCCTGCGTCCGGGAA
>CAZBQA010000057.1:0-16980 GCA_964493905.1 uncultured Prevotella sp. | reverse complement strand
GTTACAGATGAGAAATAGGGTTTTCCCAGTTTTATCGGACAGCAATAATTGGAAATGGCGACCAGGAGTTTGTTTTCACAGGCAAACAGACGCTCAAGAAGGGCACCTACTTGCTGAAGGGGTGGGTTTATGTGGCCAATGGCGCAGAGCTCACCATTGAGCCCGGCACTATCATCAAGGGCGACAAAGATACCAAGGCAGCACTCATCGTGGAGCGCGGTGGCAAGCTCTTTGCCAAGGGTACGGCCACGGCACCTATCGTCTTTACATCCGAACAGCCCAAGGGCAGCCGCAAGCCGGGCGACTGGGGTGGCGTGATTCTCTGCGGTAAGGCTCAGAACAACCAGACCGAGATGCAGATCGAGGGTGGCCCCCGCACCAAGCACGGTGGCAACGACAATGCCGACAACTCGGGTGCCCTGAGCTATGTGCGCATCGAGTTTGCCGGTTATCCCTTCGAGAAAGACAAGGAGATCAACGGCCTGACCTTTGGCTCGGTGGGCTCGGGCACGCAGGTAGACCACGTACAGGTGTCGTATTCCAACGACGACTCTTACGAGTGGTTCGGCGGCCAGGTAAACTGTAAGTATATGATAGCCTACAAGGGCTGGGACGACGACTTTGATACCGACAATGGATACTCGGGCAAGGTGCAGTTTGGTCTTGTGGTACGCGACTCGAAGATTGCCGATACCTCACAGAGCAACGGCTTCGAGAGCGATAACAGTGCCGACGGTTCGGCAGTGTCGCCCTATACCACCGCCACCTTCTCTAACATTACCTTCGTAGGCCCGAAGCTCGATGCCAACTTCAAGAACACCGTCGACTACATCACCGGTGGATCGATGAATCCCAACAACGGCTCCGCCCTGGGCAAGTTCCAGGCTGCCATGCAGATCCGCCGCAACTCGCGCCTCAACTGCTTCAACTCGGTAGCCTTGGGCTATCCCATCGGTCTGATACTCGACAACCAGAAGGGTGACACCCAGGGAGCTGCCAAGGCCGGCACGCTGAAGATCAACAACGTATGGTTTGCCGGCATGGACGTGACGGGTTCGGATGCCAACAAGAGCTACGACGATGTGCTTGTGACGGGTTACGACTCTAGCAGCAAGCCCATCTACGATACCACCCAGAAGAGTTTCTCAAGCACTTGGTTCACCGCCCAGAGCGGCAATAAGGTGCTGGCCAACATCGCCGACCTGGGCATGGCAGCCAATGGATACATGCCTTCGGCTGGCAGCGCCCTGCTCACCGCAGCCCTTTTCACCGGCCTCGACGGCTGGTTCATCCAGGTGCCCTACATCGGTGCCTTCAATGCCGGCGACAACTGGCTGAGCGGTTGGACCAACTTCGACCCTGAGAACACCGACTATTAAAGATGCTTATTAGTCCCTGTCAGTTGCCCCATGGGTGCTGTCAGGGCTTTTTTATGGCCTAAAAGACTCCGGGAAGGGGTGCCTTGCACCCTGCCCCGGGGTCTTTCGGTTGATGGCGTATCGGGCCACAAAGCCGCGTTTCAGCCACTCCACCTAAAGCATTCGTGCTTCTTAGGCGCTTGTGTTCAGGGCGTTGCGGTGTTATGGTTTCTCAATTCTTTTTTAATAACATTGTAACGCAACCCTCATCGTTTTGTGCCAATTATTTCCTAACTTTGCAAACAACAAAGCGAGAAAACTTATGTCAGAAGTAACGAAGTACAGTATCCTGGTAGTTGACGATGAAGACGATCTTTGCGAGATCCTCAGGTTTAACCTTGAAACAGAAGGCTATCAAGTAACCACGGCAAACTCGGCCGAAGAGGCGTTGAGGCTCGACCTCACTCATTTCAACCTGATGCTCCTCGATGTCATGATGGACGGGATGTCGGGATTTGCGATGGCCAAGCAGGTGAAGGCCAATCCCGAAACCGCCCATATACCCATTGTCTTCCTGACGGCACGCGACACCGAGAACGACACCGTGACGGGTTTCAACCTCGGAGCCGACGATTATATCTCCAAACCCTTCTCCATCCGCGAGGTGCTGGTGCGTGTGCGGGCGGTCATCAGGCGTACCGACGAGCGGCGGGCCATCCATTCTTCCACGCTGAGTTACCAGGGCCTGGTCATCAATCTCGACCGCAAGACCGTGGCGATCGATGGCGAAGACATCGCCTTCACCAAGACCGAGTTTGAACTCCTCCGCCTTCTCCTCAGTGAGAAAGGACGTGTGTTCTCGCGTCAGGAACTTCTCGAGAAGGTCTGGCCGCGCGACGTGATGGTGCTCGACCGCACCGTCGATGTCAATATCACGCGTCTGCGCAAGAAGATCGGGCGTTTCTCCAAGTGCATCGTCACCCGTCTGGGTTTCGGTTATTATTTTGATGCCTGATGAAAAAGGTATCTGTAGGACAACGGCTCTATCTGAGTGTCTTGGGCATTTTTCTGCTTTATGCCGTGGCCTTCATCGTTTTCCAGCAATATAGAGAGAAGCAATATAAGAACAGTCTGCTGGAAAACAAACTCCAGGACTTCAATGGGCGCATGGACGAGGCCCTTTATTATCTGGGCAACACCAGTGAGGCGACCATCGACACCTATGTCAAGAGCCATCCGCTGAAGGGCATACGTGTGACGCTCATCAGGCCCGACGGCAAGGTTATCTACGATAACATCTATAAAAACTATAGCAGTTTCTCTAACCATCGCAACCGCCCGGAGGTATTGGAGGCTATAAAGGGCGGACAGGGCTCGTCGGTAGAACGCAGGAGCCGCACGTTGAAGGTCGACTATTTCTATGCCGCCACCTATTTCCCACGCGAGCAAATTGTCATCCGCACGGCCTTGCCCTATAACAACGACTTGGCGCGAAGCCTGCAAACCGACCTCCATTTCATCTGGTTTGCCCTCGTGGCTGTGGTCATCCTCACCATCGTGCTCTACCGGTTCACTCATCGGCTAGGCACCAACATCACCAAACTGAAGATATTTGCCTCACGTGCCGACCACAATGAGAGTCTTGAAACCGAGGACCTCATGGCCTTCCCCGACGATGAACTGGGCGAGATTGCCGAACGAATCATCAAGATCTACAAGCGCCTGCAGTCGACACGCCAGGAGCAGGGCATTCTGAAGCGACAGCTCACGCAGAACATCGCACACGAGCTCAAGACGCCCGTGGCGAGCATACAGGGCTATCTGGAGACTATCCTCGACAACCCTCGCATCGACGAACAGTCGAAACAGCAGTTCTTGCAGCGCTGCTACGCCCAGAGTGAGCGGCTGGCCTCGCTCTTGCGCGACATCTCCACGCTCAATAAGCTCGACGACGCGCCCGACCTGCACCAGTTTGAAGAGGTGAACATTGCCGAACTGGTACACAACATCGAGCGCGAGACGGCACTGCAGTTGCAGGAGCGCGAGATGACCTTCGAGAATCATCTGCCAGACGTCTTGAAGCTACAGGGCAACCGGTCGCTGCTCTACAGCATCTTCCGCAACCTCACCGACAATGCCATTGCCTATGCCGGCATTGGCACCACCATATCGCTCTGGGGCGAGAAAGAGGACGGCGAGTGGAAGTTTGTGTTTCGTGACAACGGCACGGGGGTCGACGATAAGCATCTGCCCCGGCTCTTCGAGCGGTTCTACCGCGTAGACAAGGGTCGCAGTCGCAAGATGGGTGGCACGGGCCTGGGGCTGGCCATCGTGAAGAATGCCGTACTGCTGCATGGCGGTCGCATCGCCGTTCGCAACCATCCCAAAGGCGGCCTGGAGTTTACCTTCAGCCTGCTCGACGACGACATGCGCCGCAGCAAGCCGGATGCGTCGGCACCATTGCAAGGCCCGTCATCCGCTTCCGTCACGTCATAGTGCTGCCTCTGTTATGTCTTAGTGTAGCCCTTCTTCACGTCATAATGCCTTTTTTGTCACGTCATCGTGGCGCTGCGGCCTCACCGTCAGGCTCCGATACCGATCAATTGGCTAAGTGCATTCCTGATGCCGTCTTCATCAACGCTGGTCGTGATGAAGTCGGCATTTTGCTTTACCTCCTCCACGGCGTTGCCCATGGCCACGCCGATGCCCGCCTGACGCAGGATGGTGATGTCGTTGCCGCCGTCGCCGAAGGCTATGGTCTGGGCCACGTCGAGGTGTTCGTGAGCCGCCATGGCCAGCAGTCCCTTGCCCTTGTCGGCATCGGCGTGAGTGATGTCGGTGAAGGCCGCTGTCCAGCGGCCGCTGTTGCAGGCATGGAGCTGAGCGAGAAGCTCCCGCTCTTGTTCGGTCGTGATAAATGGGGTGAGCTGGATGATAGGCTCCTTCAGCACGCTGTCGAGAGGGGTATAGACAAAGTCGTGCAGCCCCAGTCCCTTGCTGAAAATCTCGTCTACGAGGGCGTTGTGGCGGTACACACCGATATGTTGCGCGCCTACCACGATGCAGGGCAGCTGCCAACGGTCGCAGGCCTCGAGCACCTTCTCCACATCGCCGGCCTCGATGCTGTGGCAGCTCACCACCTCGTTGCCCACCATACACATGGCACCGGTAGCGGTGATGTAGCCGTCGATGAGGTCGGCAATCTGTCCGAGGTTGACGATGAAGGGTAGGGGGCGTCCTGTGGAGATATAGACCTTGATGCCTTGCTGCTTGGCAAGTCGCAGGCTGTCGATGGTCGACTGGGGGATGAGGTGTGTGTTGAAGCTGACAAGGGTGCCGTCAATATCGAAAAAAAGTGCTTTGATGTCCATAGTCCTTGATGTCCTTGGTTTGCAATGACATTGCAAAGATACGCCAATAATTTGGTGCCTACAACGATTTTTGGTTTTTTATGTAGCCTCAAAGGGCAGGCCTTTGGTCACCGCAGCCACATGTGGGAGGCCTCACGGCCAGTCTGGGAACACAAGGTTGTGTCCGCAGGGATAGGAATAAAGTGAGTTGTTGTTATATCTACGAATAGTTCGTAAAAAGTTAAATTATAGTTTGTTTTACATTATTTAACCCATTGGTCGTTGTTTTCTCTACGAAATTTTCGTAGATTTGTGGCAGCTAAACATTACAAGATGGAAAAACTGACAAAACAAGAAGAGGAGGTGATGCAAGTCATCTGGCGTCTGGGCACCTGCGGCATCAAGGATATTGTAGACCTGCTGCCCCCTCCCCAGCCCCCTTACACCACCGTGGCCTCGGTGGTGAGCAAGCTCAAGCGCAAGCAGTATGTGGCGCAGGCCAAGGACGGCAAGGCCTACGTCTACGAGCCTGCCATTGCCGAGAACGACTACAAGCGCCGCTTCATGAAAGGCTTTGTACGCGACTATTTCCGCAGTTCGTTCAAAGAGATGGTGAGTTTCTTTGCCCGCAATGAGCAGCTGACCGAGCAAGACCTCAGAGACATCATCAAAGAGATCGAGCAAAACGGCTGACGGCCTGCAACATGTCATCCACCTAAACATCATACGTCCTATGGCAGTGTATCTCCTGAAACTCAATTTCGCCCTGATGATGCTCTATGGCTTCTATCGGCTGGTCATGGCCCGAGACACGTTCTTCGGGTATCGCCGGGTGGCTCTCCTGGCCATCCTGCTGGTGAGTATGGTCGTCCCATTGCTCGACCTGCAGCCCCTGCTGCAACACAACACCACGGCGGTGGGCATGGCCACTGTCTATGCCGACTATGTGCTGCCCGTGGTGCCGGTATATGCCTCCTCGCCCAAGTTCACCTGGATGGATGGCGTGGCGATGGTCTATTGGGTGGGAGTGGCTGTGCTGGCTCTGCGCTTCGTGGTGCAACTGGGCAGCATCGTGAGGCAGGCCATGCAGACCGCGGTGACCGAGGTAGACGGCGTGAGGGTGCATAGGCTGGTGAAAGACAGCAGTCCGTTCTCGTTCTTCGGCTGGATCTTCGTCTGCCCCGAAGACCATACCACCGAGCAACTCCGCGAGATCATGGTTCACGAACAGACCCACGTGGCACAATGCCACTCGCTCGACATCCTGATATCCGAGCTTTTCTGTGTGTTCAACTGGTTCAATCCGTTCTGTTACCTCATGAAACACGAGATTCGTCTCAATCTGGAATATCTGGCCGACGAGGCCGTACTCGACAGGGGAAATGCGCGCAAAACCTATCAGTACCACCTGCTTGGCCTGGCCTATCACCCCGCAAGGCGTGACCTGACCAATAACTTCAATGTCTTACCACTTAAAAATCGTATTCAAATGATGAACAAGAATCGTACAAAGGAAATAGGAAAAGCCAAGTATCTGCTTTTTGTGCCACTGGCTGCAGGACTTCTGGCCGTGAGCAACATCGAGATGATTGCCCGCACCGTGGGCGAGGATGTGCCTGCGCTGGCTGGCATCGCCCGTCACGAAGCGCAGCCAGGCATTGCTGGGACTGTGCCCCAGACTGCCGCCTTGCAGTCACAGACGGCTACCCTGGCCGAGGCCTCTGCGGCTCCTGGGAGCACCACGCTGACAGCCGCTGATGACTTGGACCAGCAACAGAAGAACAAAGGCAACAAGGTGTTTGATGTGGTCGAAAAGATGCCGTCGTTCCCTGGCGGTCCAAGCGCTCTCATGAGTTATCTCGCCAGCAACGTGAAATATCCCAAGGAGTGCCACGAGAAAGGCATCCAGGGGCGGGTGATTGTGCAGTTTGTCGTCGATACCGATGGTTCTATCACCGATGCCCACGTCGTCAGGGCCGTCGACCCGCTGCTCGATGCCGAGGCCCTGCGGGTGATCAATAGCATGCCCAAGTGGACGCCTGGCAAACAAAAAGGCAAGGCCGTGCGGGTGAAGTACAACGTGCCCTTGACGTTTAAACTCTCTGGCGGCAATGACAAGGCTGAACCCAAGGGCGAGGGGCCTAAGGCCGTCCCATTAGCGCAGGCGCTGGTTGTGGTAGACGGCAAGGAAATATCTCATGACCAGCTCAACACCCTCGCGCCCGACCGCATCGAGTCGATCAATGTGCTGAAGGGCGACAAGGCTGTGGCGCTTTACGGAGAGAAAGCCAAAGAGGGGGCCATTATCGTTACGATGAAGAAGTAGGCCCGAAGGGGCTTCCCCCGCCAGCTGTCAGTCTTGATAGCGGGCTCTATCGAGTGGGTAATAACTAATAAGGTATTTCGAATCACATAAATTCCCTCTCAAATGAAGAAGTGGATGATGTTTCTCTACTTCCTATGGGTTGCCTGTGCCCGTGCGGGTGCAGACAATCTTAGGGAGGTGGAGCTCGGTGACTCGTGCATGGCACGCTTCGACCTCTTCCATGCCCTACAGCACTATGAGGCCGCCCTTGCCCGGCGCGACGATGCCGGGGTGCGCATGCGCCTGGCCGAGTGCCACTACCGCCGCCACGACTATGCCAAGTGCATACAGGTGCTCAAGCCCGTGCCCGACGACTCGCTCAGCCACGAGGCCATGCGGCGTGTGTATTACAGTTTCAAGGAACTCGGCGACCAAGGCAGTCAGGAATACTGGGCGCGCACCATCGTCGGCCGCTATCCCATGGACGGCGAGATGGTGGCCGAGTTGGGTACGGTGTACCTGCTTACCAACATGGTCTACAAGGCCATAGCGGTATGTACGAAATACTGGTTGGTGGATGCCCATCATGCAGCGGTGAGCGGCGTGCTGGCCGATGCCCACTTTGTGAACCGTGAGTTTGTGATGGCCGGCGACCTCTATGCCGGGTTGCTGGCGGCCGGCGACAGCACCTATCACGTACTCTTCAACCTCGGCGTGTGCCACGAACGGCTCGACCGCCCCGAGCAGGCCAGGGCCTGTTTCAGCGAGGCCATCGCCCGTTCCGACTCGGCCATCGCCGGTGCCCTCTACCACCAGGGGGCGGTGCTCAATGCGCTGGGCGAGCCCACGGCGGCTCAGGCGTGCTTCGAGAAGGCCCTGCAAGTGCTCACGCCCGACAACCTGCAGATGTTCGTCTGCTACCGGGGCATGGCCGAGAGCCACTATGCGCGGCGGCAATACCGTGAGGCGGCCTATGCCTTCCACGAGGCCCTGCGCTACGATGCCACGTCGCTCACCTCGTATTATTTTCTGGGTATCTGTCAGGAGGCATCGGGCAACCGGCGCGAGGCCGTCCGCCAGTTCAACACCTTCTTGACAATGGCTGCCAAGGTGAGCGAGCCCACAGACAGTCTCAAGGTCATGATAGACGATGCCCGGCGCCGCATCAAGTGAATGTGGCCTGCTGGGGATGGTGTCTGGGCGATGGTGGGTGGTGGGCCATGAGGGCTACGACTTGCGGGTGTAAGCCACAGCCTTTTGTTTGCCATCCAGGCTCCGCACCACCATGCGGTGGGTGCGGCCTTCGATGAATGGATAGCTCAGGAAATCATCGAAGGTGTTGACGGTTTTTCCGTCGATGCTCACGATGGTGTCGCCCTGACGTAGCCCGGCCCGGTATTCGTCGCAGTCTTCGAGGATGAGGCCCACGGTGGGGCGCCCGTGACGCGGCACGTAGGCGATGTGGGGCAGACGGTTGTTCACCGCCACGCTGTCGTTGTCGTCATAAGGCTGGAAGGTGATCTTGCGGCGGAAGCCATTGATGGTCACTGTGCCGTAGTCGAAGATCTTGGCCCCGATGCGGCTGGCCCCCTGCGTGGTCATGGCACGCACGTCGGTGAAGGCAAACTCATCCCATTTCAGACGGTCGAGCTTGAGAAACACCACCTCGTCGCGCGCCTCGGCCCCGATATGCCCGATGGCAAACGAGCCCGTGGCGCGCCCCTCCACCTGGCTGCCTACGTTCTTGCTCTTATAGGCATGGGTGTCGAAGCTCTGCTTGTTCATGGCGAAGAGCTGCCGAGAGCCGGTGTCGAAGAGCACCTCGTCGACATGGCGCTTGAAGGGACTCACCAGCACGTAGGGCACAAACCACTTGAGCTTGTAGCGCAGGCCGTAGCCCGGCTCGCCGTCGAAGAAGTCGCGACGGTCGGTCACCACCATGATGCCCCGGCGGGCATCGATCTTGCAGCACAGTCCTTTGTTGAATAGGTCGAAGCCCAGTATGGCGTCATAGTCGCCCCGATGGTATGGGCCTCTGAACACCGAGGCCACATAGTCGGACACGGTGAGGCGCCCCATCCTGAAAGGTGGCAGTTGGATGACGCGCACCGTGTCGAGGTGTCCGGCGGCATCGCGGCTCACCACATTGCCCAGCTCGCGCCAGCTGCCCAGGGGCGCGCCCTGTTGCACGACGCCCTGGCTCGACCCCGTGTCGAGGTTGAAGCGATGCTGACGGCCATTCATTTCCACGGTGACGTAGATCTGTCCGTGGTCGACCTCGATGGGGATGGTGTCGACAAAGTGGCGCAGCGAATAGTTGAAGTTGGTGTCGTAGCCATGCAGCTGGGCCCGCATGGTGGCGGCCGTGAGCAGCATAGACAGGATGAAGAGAGATAACTTTTGCATAGGGCGATGGTCTGAGATCTTGTTGCGGGCAAAATTACACATTTTTTTATACCCTACCATCTGCCTTGATGGTTTTTAAACATAAGGTGGTTTCTTTACTTCTTTTTGAGTATTCTGCCAGCAATATCCTACCTAAAAGATGGTAATTTTACAATTAATGAGGTAACGAAACATTGTCATTCGGCGAATATGTCGTAACTTTGCGGCCCCAAACAAACTGAGAGAGAGAAATTTATGAGTTCATTCTTCAACAGAATCCTATTGATGTGTCTTCTCATCACCGGCAGTCTGGTTGACAGTGTTGCCGCAGAAAAGAAGACATACGGGGTGACAATCATTGTTATAGACAAGTCGAGCCGAACGCCCATCACCATGGCCACCTGCGTGCTCAACACACAGGGGCCATTGCCGTGACCGATGCCGACGGCGTGGCCCATATCGGCAACGTGCCCGAGAGCAGCTACACGCTCACCATCCGCTATGTGGGCTACGAGCCCCTGGAGGCTCATCTCGACGTGCAGGGCGACGTCAGCCTGCGCTATGGGCTCACCGAGACCTCGCTGGCCTTGAAGGAGGTCAACGTCGTGGCCCGACAGCGCAGTAACGGCGCCTCGACCACCAGTGTCATCGGCCGGCAGGCCATCGACCACCTGCAGGCCTCCTCGCTGGCCGACATCATGCAGCTGCTGCCCGGAGAGCTCATGGGCAACAAAGACCTGACGAGCCAGACCAACCTGCAGCTGCGCACGCTGGTCAACAACAATACCAGCGCTTTCGGATCGAGTATCGTGGTCGACGGCATGCCCATGTCTAACAATGGCGTGCTGTCGCAGGGCACATTCTCGGCCACCGCCTTCACCGGCACCGACCTGCGACAGGTGGCGGCTGACGATATCGACAACGTGGAGGTGATCCGCGGCATACCCTCGGCCGAGTATGGCGACCTTACCAGCGGACTGGTGGTGGTGAGGTCGAAGGTGGGAGTCACACCGTGGCAGTTCAAGGCCAAGGTCACACCCGAGCTGCAGAACTACTCGCTGGGCAAGGGTTTCGGGCTGCAGAATGCCGGCATTGTGAACGTCTCGCTCGACTATGCCAAGGCCTGGGGCGACCCGCGGGCCAAGACGCGGTCGTACAACCGTTACAACCTCAACCTCGGCTATGCCTACGACATCAGTCGTCGCTGGCACACCGACACCAAGCTGCGGTTCATGCAGGCGCGCGACTGGTCGGGCAACGACCCCGATGCCGTTGACGACGGCACCTCGACCAGTAACCGCAACACCACCGTGTCGCTCACCCACAACGGTCGCGTATCGGTGAACCGCACGCTGATGCGTACCCTGAGCTACACCCTCGGACTGTCGCTTGGGTCTGGCACCAGCCGCGCCACCTCGTATGTGAGCAACCCCACGGGTCTGCTGCCCATCATCACCGCCACCGAGACGGGCTACTACGCGGTGCCCTGGATGACCACCTCGTATCTCGCTACGGGCATCACCAAGACGCGGCCGGGCAACCTCTATGCCAAGGTCAGCGATGCGTTCTTCTTTCGCACAGGCAGCATCAGGCAGAGCTTCAAGTTGGGAGCAGAGTATAAGTACGACTGGAACAGCGGCAGGGGCTACTACAACGCCGATGACTCGCAGCCCTACCAACCCAACAGCAACGGCCGGCCGCGCGCCTTCTCTGACGTTCCCGGACTGCATCAGCTGGCGGCATACGCCGAAGACAACCTGCAGTGGCGCTTCAACCGCGTGAACCAGTTGCGTGTGAACTTCGGTCTGCGCTTCACCGCCCTGCAGCCCTTTGCCGACGTGGCCGGCACGGCGCTGAGTCCGCGTCTCAACGTCTCGTTCGCCGCCACACGATGGCTCGACCTCAGGGCCGGCATCGGACTCAACAGCAAGATGCCCGGTCTCGACTACCTCTATCCCGACAAGAAATATGACGACCGCGTGGCAGCCAACTACATGCCCCAGGACGATGCTGCCGCACAACTGCTGGTGTACCACACCCAGGTGTATGAGGTGAAGAAATCGGAGAACCTCAAGAACGCCACCACCACCAAGGTGGAGGCCGGCATCGACGTGCGACTGCCGTGGGGAGGTAAGCTCAGCCTGCTGGCTTACCACGACAAGACCCCCAACGGCTTTGGCAGCTACTCCGAATATACCACTTACCGGTATGGGCTCTACACCGCCGAACAAGGCCTGAACATCGTGCCCGGACAGGCCACGACCATTGACTATAGCCAGCCCTATAAGAGCTTTGTGGTGATGATGACCACCGGGCGCGTGGGCAACACCAATACCACGGTGAACAAAGGCGTGGAGATGGACTTCGACCTCGGTGAGATCAAGCCCCTGCACACCACGTTCTACCTCAGCGGCGCCTACCAGGAGACCAAGACCTGGAGCACCGACCTCAACACGGCTGCCGTGCGGTCGGCCCTGCTGCCTGCCGAATATGCTGCCTACGGCTTGACGCCCTTCAGAGTGGTCTACCCCTCGGCACGCGACTACTCGGCCTACCGCCGGTTCCTCAACACGCTGCGCGTGGTGACCAACATCCCCGAACTGAAGATGGTGGCCTCGTTCACCGCACAGGCCATCTGGTACGACTGGTCGCGCAGCTTCAAGGCCGACGAGACACCTATTGGGTGGATAGGCTACGACCTGGTGCAGCACACCATCACACCCGATATGCTGAACGGCTACCTTGACATGAATGGCAACTACTCGGCCACCAAGCCCGAAGGGGCCAGCATGCTCATCAGCGACCTGGCCAACAGCTATACCGACAGCAACCCGTCGAAGAGTCCGGTGACCTGGAACATGATGGCACGGCTCATCAAGCAGCTGGGCCGTTTCGGGGGCCTGTCGTTCTATGTCAACAACAGCCTTTATTACGAACCCTATCTCAAGGGCAACAACACCTCGACGCTCTCGCAGCGCAACACCAGCAGCTTCGGCTTCGGTGCCGAGCTCTTTGTCAACCTGTAGCCGCGAGGGCACCATGGCCTGCGGGCAGGGTGCCGGTTGCGGGATTCAACCACCAATACACATCAGATGAACAACAACAAATACATAGCTCGCTTCTCTATGAAGACCCTGGCACTGCTCTCGCTGGTACTGCCTGCGAGCATCCTTACCTCGTGTGTCGACTTTGACGATGCCACGCAGGCCACGTCGGTGACTGTACAGTTGCTGCGGCCCAGCGAGTTTGCCAAGGACGTAGACCTCAGTGGCAAGACCGTCGTGCTCAGGCTCGGCAGTCAGTCGACCTCGGCCCTCACCGATGCCGGTGGGGTAGCTACCTTTACGGGCATCGTGCCCGATGTATATGACATCTCCACCTCGTGGAGCATCACGGCCGAAGAGTATGTCGATGCCACGGGCACCGACGAGGCCGTCATGGGCGCCACGGTGTCGGGCTCGCTCAACAGCCAGCTCATCAGCGGCGCGCAGACCTTCAGTCTGGCCACCCATGCATCGGCCGACCGTGACATCGTTATTGGCAAGGTCTACTTTGCCGGGTCGCGCGACAACAACAACCGCACCTACGTGGCAGGCAAATACATCGAGCTCTACAACCAGAGCGACGACAGTGTGGACATCAGCGGACTGTATGTCGGACTGGTGGAGGCCGAGAGCACGCCGGCCTACACCCTGACCAACCTGCACGATGCCTTTGCCGACTCGGTGGTGCTGCTCAAGCAGGTCTACCGCATTCCGGCCACAGAGCCACGCATGGTGGCGCCAGGAGCCACGGTGGTCATCTGCAATAGTGCCGTAGACCACACGGCCAACGATATGCTGGAGCACAACCTCCTCGATGCCGACTACGAGGTGAAGGATGTCACCGGCAAGTATCAGAACAACCCCGCCACACCTGCCATGGAGATGATCTACCAGATCTACAACGGCACGAGTGTCATCAATATGCTGCAGGGCGGTCCGGTGGGCGTAGTGATCTTCCGCACTTCGGAGGATGTGACGGCATGGCCCAAGGTCTACAAGTACGGCAAGACCTCGGGGTCGCAATGGGTGCTCTGTCCGCGACGCCTGGTGCTCGACGGCATGGAGGCGCTGGCCAACAAGACCTCGGGCATCGACGTCTCGACCAAGCGTCTCTACGATAATATCGATGCTGGGTACACCTATATCCACTCGGCCACGGGATGGAACGGCGAGACCGTCTACCGTAAGACGCTGCGGCGGGCCGCTGACGGGCACCGCATCCTGATGGACACCAACAACAGCAGTCACGATTTCCAAGTTTCCACCACTATCCAACCACGCGAATATGACGACTAAGCATATCCTCTCAGCAACACTACTGCTCTTGCCTGCCACGATGATGGCACAGCAGACAGAACTGTCGGCCACGGTGCCGACGGCACAGGCGAAAGCCCTGCAGGGCGAGGATGCCTACCACTACGACGACGCACTGCAGCTATGGAGAGGCACGCAGAACGCTGCCGGACTGACCATCGACTCTACCCGTAGCCGCGGCTTCGCAGAGATGAGGCTGCAACATAGGTCGGGCAGCTACCACCGTGTGCAGGAAGGCTCGCAGACCAATGGCCTCACCTTCCTGACCGAGCGTTATCAGCACATAGGGCGTTATCTCTATGGCTATGGGCGCTTCGAGTTTGACAACGGCCGCACGCGCAACCGCGCATGGAGTGACGTGATGCGTAGCTACGGCAGCAATCCCTTCATCTCGGGCTCCTCGGTGCCGGGGAGATACGACTTTCAGAACTTCGACCTCCAGGCCCGCGTGGGTACCGTGGCCCTGGGGGCATGGCGGCTGGGTCTCGGCCTCGACTATAAGGTGGGCGACCTCAGCAGGTTGCGCGACCCACGGTCGCGGTCGCGTCTGCTCGACTACCAGCTCACACCCTCGGTGAGCTACACCCTGGGGCGCACCACGCTGGGTGTGGCGGCATGGTATCATCGTTACAAGGAGAAGATCCCCAACATCACCACCGTGCAGAACAATCCCTCGCTCTACTATTACCAGATGTCGGGACTGGAGGCGGTGACAGGCACCATAGGCGGGTACAACGGCTTCTCGCGCGAATATGTCAACCATGAGTTCGGGGGTGAGCTGCAGCTGGGCTACCAGACGGCAGGCTTTCGCAGTGTCAACAGCGTGGCCTTTGGTCGTGGCACGGAGCAAGTGCTCGAACAATACAAACGGCAGCCAGGGAGGTATTACACTTACCTGTATAAGTTACAGTCGCAGAACCGTATCGTCACTCCGGCCATGATCCATCAGATAGATCTCTCGGCTGCGTGGCAGCAGGCCTATGCCGACGAGTATCGTCCCACGCTGATCATCGCCACCGACTCGGTACACGGCTACACTTCGCAGCGCTACGACAACCTGCTCACCTACCGCAAGCGCTATCAGTTGCGGGGACTCGACCTGGAGACGCATTACCGGCTCAACTTCACCGACCACCAGGCTGAGGCGGTGAAGAGTTATGTGGGTGTGAGGGCGGCCCTCTCCCAACTCAATCAGAAACATTTGTTGCCAGAGTCGCGCTTCGACGTCACGACGGTGGACCTGGGGGGCGAATACGGTCAGTCGCTTCTGGCTCACCGACGGCTGTGGCTCACCCTGGGTGGAGGCTACCACCTTGCATCGAAGGCTTCGCTCAGCCTGGCCGATGCCGCCACGGCATACGCACAGTCGGTGCTTGTGCCCGACCTCGGCTATTATGATGCCAACTACTGGAAGGCTGAGGCATCTGTCACCTATCACTTCCCGCTGACGGTCAAGGGCTACCGTAGTCTGTGGTATGTCAGGGCCTACGGAGAGACGGTGCGTGCGCAGCATAGCATGGACCGCAACACAGTGGGCATCGCCGTAGGTATGTTCAATTAAATAGGAGACAATCTCTATCATCAACATTATTTCCCCATTCTACAACAATGAAGAAGAACATCACAACCATCATCATCCTGCTTCTGGCCCTCGTCGGAGAGGCTGCGGCGCAGACAGCAGACACCATCACTGTGCGTATCAAAGGGATGAAGTGCGACGAGTGTGCACATAAGGTTATGACCAAGGTCATGGAGAACAAAGGCGTAAATGATATCTGGTTCAACATCGAACGCCGCACGGCGACGGTGAGTTACGACCCCGTTGCGACCTCTCCTGACGCGATTCTGACACCCTTGCGCGGCACGCGGTACAATCCCACCGACTATTCACCTGCCGACACCATCCTGCGGGGCTTCGGCTTGCGCATGGAGGAGATGCAAGCTGATAACGATGCCCTGCGTGCTACCACGGCATTGCAAGGACAGATGGGGGTAGACAGTCTGGCTCCTCATCTTGACAAGCACTATCTCTTTGTGCGTTACGATGCCAACCGCACGAGCAAGGCTGAAATCAAAAGGCTACTGCTGGAGGCTGGATTCACGCCGACCAACTATTACACCGGTCCTAAGGTGGCCTATGCGGTCTATCGGTTGGCAACAGGCTCTGCCCTTGTGGCGCTGGACGAGGTGCTGGCGGTGAAAGGGGTGGAGGATGCTGTCTACAACAATCAGAAGGGTAGGCTGGCCATAACCTATTTTACCGACGAGACGCAGGCCGACAAACTGCTGGCCGACCTGCAGGCCATAGGGGTGAAGGTGGCCTTATAACATCAGGGCGTCATCGGTACGGCCGTTGCAAAAAGGAGCTTGCCAAAGAGATGTACCCTTATTTCTCATGGGGTATCTCTTGTGGGTAAGCTCCTTTTTCGTTATCTTTGCATCCGATGAAAACAGAATTCCAGAAGATGCGGTCTGAGGAGCTCTACGACTTCTCCGACCCCGAGATCCATGCCAGTCTGGTGCATGCCAAGGAGGCTTGCCTGCGACTCAACCAGTTGACCATCAGTTCGCCCGGCTATCGTGAGGCCCTGCGCGACGTGGTGCCAGGCATCCCCGACAGCACAAGTATCTGTCCGCCGTTCTATTGCGACCACGGCAACGGTATCACCATCGGCGAGCGTTCTTTTCTCAACTATGGCTGCGTGATTCTTGACGGGGCTCGTGTCATCATCGGCAACGATGTGAAGATTGGACCCAACTGTCAGTTGCTCACGCCCCAGCATCCCATCGGCTATGAGGCTCGTCGCGGCACATGCGAGACCTCATATCCTGTAGAAATTGGTGACGACACCTGGTTGGGTGGGGGAGTGATCGTTTGTCCGGGTGTTAAAATCGGCAAGCGCTGCATCATCGCCGCAGGCTCGGTGGTCATTCGCGATATCCCCGACGATACGATGGCCGCCGGCAATCCAGCTGTCGTCAAGAAGCGGCTGGGCTGATTGTTGTCAGTCCACCCACTTCTTAAGTCTTTCAGTCGTAGGCCTCTTTTAACCTTTGGGTACCCTTCTTCCTCCCTTCCTTTTCTTCCTCCCTTCCTTTTCTTTCTCCTTTCTCTTCCTTGTCCTTTGTTTTTTTTGCTTAATATAATAATGATGCAGCCATTTGTTTTCTCTTGTTTTGTCAATATTTTTAAAAACTTTGAGAAAAATCCGCAATTTTTCCCC
>CAZBQA010000056.1:0-17669 GCA_964493905.1 uncultured Prevotella sp. | reverse complement strand
TAGTGAATGGTTTTCACCGTCTCCAAGTGGGTGGGCTTGCTCCGATTTCACCAGAATACAGGCCTTTCACAGGAAAACCACCTCACGCCCTGCAGACGGGTATCTCCGATAATCCCCCCTTTTCCACCACGCCCTTTCAGACATCACTATAGGGAGGCCATGCTGTTGCGGTTAAGGCGAGTTCTATTCATTACCACATGAATAGAACGCACCTTAAAGCCTTCAGTCAGCCTTCTTGGCATCGAAGGTCCTGAATACAAGGTAAGAACCATCGCCATCGAGCACCACTTCGTTTCCTACGGCTTCATTGAGTGTACCCTGCCACAAGCTGGTATAACTGTAGGGCTGCCATCTGAACCCCTTGCCCGAAAGATGCGAACAGCCTAAATTGAAGATGCTGACCTGCTGACGGGCAAAGGTACTAAAGGTGTGGCGACCTTGGGCAGCCACGAAATATCCGTAATCGGTAATCATCATTCCCTCTACGTCCATCTCAAGGGCATAGCGTGCCAAGAGTGAGATATTACCTAGTGTATGGTCTTCGCGCTTGCCCGTAGCCCCCAGATAGGCGAGTCGGCGTAGCCCCTGCCTGATGCAATGTCGCGTGGCTTTGGTCAGGTCGTTGTCGTCTTGTTCGTCTACCAGATGCAAGATATCGGCGAATCGTTGCTGAAACTCCATGCTGAGCGAATCGCCATCGCCCACGATGGCATCGGGACGTCCTCCATGGGCAATGAGCTGTGCCCCGGCCCCATCGCAACAGCAGATGTAGGGAGCACGATGCAACAACGACAAGGCGAGTGGATGACAAGGATAATCGCCATCACCCAGAATAACGCCATCGACAGGCGTATCGGTGGTAAGCAACGGAAAGTCAATCATTGACCGCCTCCTTCATCATTCGTTTCCAACGATAATATCCCATGACGGCAATCACCACATACAGGGCATAAAGCCCAGCCTTGAAGGGTATGCCCTTATAGACATAGAGCATGCTGCTCACCAGGTCGACCCCAATCCAGAAGAGCCATTGCTCGACATATTTTCGGGCCAGCGTCCACAGTCCTACAAAGCTGAGCGCATTGGTAAAGCTGTCGAGCACGGGTACATCGCTGTTGGTAAAAGCCACCAACACCCAATAGATGACCACCCAAGAGGCCGCAAAGAACAACGCCGCCGGTAAATATAACCGCAACGGCATGTGGGTGATAGGCATGGGCTGATGGACTTGCTGATGCCGCTTGCGCCCAAATTTCCACACGGCATAGCCGTAGATGGCCGCCAGCGTGTAATACACAGCCATGCCGGCATCACCATACAAGCCTGCCTCCCAGTAGAGCATCACATCGAAAGCCGGCATCACGATGCCCACTATCCACAAGGCGATATGCGCACGGTACTCGAGATAGATATACACTAACCCGAGTACCGTGGTGAAGATGTCCAGCCAATGGGCTGACAAAAAGGTCGATAATGTTGTCATGCTTAGAAGCTGATGGACAGATGTGCCATCCAGTTGAAAGGTGCCGAGGGCGCGAAGCCTGCCTCATACTGGTCGTGGTTGTTATATGCAATCACCTTGCCCGTATCATCTTTCTTGAATTTGGGTGATGCCCACCCGTTGTTGTCATACTTGGCGCTGAACAGATTATACAGCGTCACACCCACGGTAGCCTCCTTGATGCCCACATTGGGGAGTTTGAGGCGGTAAGCCAGGTTGAGGTTGGTGGTGAAATAGTCGTCGAGCATCATGCCCACCCTCACGTCATTGCCATTGTCATCCTGTGTGAGGTAATCCTTGAAACCGGTATTGGTAAGGTATTGCTCACCCACATATTGGCTCTGGACACTCGCCGTGAAGCCTTTATAGTTGAAGGTGAAGAAATTGTTGAAGATGATATCGGGCGAGAAGCTCAACGGCGTATCACCAAGATTCACCGGACTGTCGTCTATGGTCACCGTCCAATCTTTGGCCCTATTACGGCTCCAAGTGGCATTGGCATCCCATCTGAACCAATTGACAGGTTTCCAGGCAGCTTCCAATTCCACACCCATACGGTAGCTCTTGCCGCTGTTGTCGTTGCTGGCAATCATCTCACCAATGTCATTGAGCTCACCGGTGAGCACAAATTGGTTGCGGTAATCCATATAATAAAGGTTAAGACCAGCCGTGAACGCAGTGCTGTGGAACTGATAGCCCACCTCAAGGTCGTTGAGACGCTCAGCCTTCATGTTCACGCCGATATTGTTTTCGTAGTCGTTGCGGGTGGGTTCTTTATGGGCAATGGCATACGAGGCATACAGACGATGCTGGGCATTGAGCTCATAGTTGAGTCCGAACTTAGGATTGAAGAAGTCGAACTGGTCTTTCATGGCATAGCTCACCTGCTTCGTTTTGTCCCATTGGTCGGTAGGGCCATTCATCTTGTAGCTGATATGGCGGTACTGAAGGTCAACGTATGCGCTGAGCCCCTTGTAAAACTCCCAGTTCACCTTAGCATAGACGTTACCGTCGGTCTTTTTGGCGTTGTTGCGATAATACTCAAAGTCGGGCAGAATGCCTGCGGGTGAGGTGGTTGCTACGATGGTCTCATTGCCTTCATTATCAACGGCAGGCAAGTAAGGCGTGCCTGTCCAGATAACCTTTCCGAAATGGTCGCCATCGTATTTGTTCCATCCACCGCCTAGATTAGCTGTCAAGCCGTTCTTGTTATTATAATTCAAGCTGGCAATAAAGCCATAGAAGTCATTGTCCATCTTCTTTTGGCGTACCAAGTCGCCTTTGACATTCCAGTCTGTGGTAAGCAGATACTGCGCCCAAGTGCGTTCGCTCTTGTACTCCTCGTAGTAGCCCTGTCCTTTGGTATAGTGCATTGCTACGTTAAAGTTCCAGTTGTCGTTGACAATCTGGTCCCACAGCAACTGGTAGTTTTGCTGATGATAGTTGTCGGTCTGGTTGTCATAGTAGTGTACATTGCCATCGGCATCGTAGTATTCGCCACACGAATTGTAACGACGTCCATACAAACTCTGCTCATATTTCGACGCATAGTTCCAGGCATGATAGGTTTCCTCGTTGCCATTGAAGGTGATGAACTTCACCATGGTACGGTCAGAGAAGTAGCCTCCTTGCAGGAAATAGGAATTGAGTTTGGTCGACGCCCTGTCGAGATAGCCCTTCGACCCGATATTCGACAGTCGGCCTTGAATGCCCCAATGCCCACCGAGGAGGCCTGTGCCGAAACGCAACGTCTCTTTGTGCGAATAATAGCTGCCTGCGGCAAGGTCCAGGGCCAGATACGGCGTGGCACCGATATTCTCAGTCTGCATGTTCAGCGTAGCACCGAAGGCACCGGCACCATTGGTCGAGGTACCTGCCCCTCGCTGGATCTGCATGCTCTGCAGACTCGATGCAAAGTCGCCCATGTTCACCCAATACACTTGCGAGCTTTCGGCATCGTTCATCGGAATGCCATTGGCAGTGATGTTGATGCGTGAGGGGTCAACACCGCGAACCCTGATAGACGTATATCCGATGCCATTACCTGCATCCGAGGTGGTGGTAACAGATGGCGTGAGCGACAAGAGATAAGGAATGTCCTGTCCGAAGTTCACGGCACGTATCTGTTGCTGACTGATATTCTTGAACGCCATGGGCGTTTTTTCGGAAGCACGTGTCGATGTCACCTGAACATCCTGCAACATATAGGTGTGCAGCGTATCCAACTTCTCACCCTTGGGATGAGCTCCCAAGGCACTGGCAGCCCCACAGAGGGCTACACCGAGCAAAAAATAATTCTTATTCATAAATACCTTTTGAATAATAACATATACAAAAGGGGCATCACCAGGTTTCTTTTCCTACGCCGGCATTATCCGGATCAGGTTCTGGGTATCATCTCAGCTCGAAAAAATCGGGCACCCCTTGGTCTACACTTTGTAAACTGATGGCAAAATTAGATAAAAAGAATGAAACAGAATAAAGTTTAATAAAGGTTTTTTCTTGAACCTTCATCCCTACTCATGTAGTTTCTACATCTTTATCCTTATCTATCAACAGCTTATAGCTATATTTAGTGCATGATTGCTGTAGGCTTTTTTTAGTAGGTCCAATGAAAGGCTATAGTTATGGTGTCAGCTCTTCATCCGATAGTTATGGTTTCACATCATCATCGGTTATTTTCAGTTTTTCCAGAAATCGTTCTTGTGACAAGAAAAAAAACAATTATATTTGCATCATGAGCAACGAAGAATCACTGAATTTTGTGTTTTCCGAGGATGTGAAGCTACTGGAGACAGCCGATTTGGAGGACTATTGCCTGCACTTGTTTTGCAAGGAGGGGGAGGCTAGTTTTGTGTATAACGATCGTTGTTTTTATCTCCCCAAAAAACAGTCTGGTGGTGATTGCCCATCCCAGCAAGGTTCCGGTGTTGCTATCAAGCAACTGTTGTTCGAAGATCAGGTTAACGTGTAGCTTGCCTTTGTCAGCCAGAACCTTCATTACAAGATTACAGAATGTAAATATATATGCTATGACCTATAAAAATATCATTTTCGACTTAGGCAATGTGATTGTCAGGCTCGATGAGAGTGCCACCATGCAGGCCTTCGAACAACTGGGCCTGGGTAAGTTTGACCATGTCCGCGATAACCCAGAAACACTCAAACTGTTTCAAGGCATGGGATTGGGACTCATCAGCAACGAGGAGTACTTCACAGCCTTCCGTCGTATGGCACGTGAAGATCTGACTGACGAGCAAATTGCCAACGCCACCAACGCTATGCTGCGCTATATACCCGATGCCAAGAAGCAGAAACTAATAGACCTGCGCAAGGCGGGCTACCGTACCTTCCTCCTCAGCAACACTATCGACCTGCATTGGCGCTACTGTTGCGAAAACCTGTTCGCCATGGGTCCATACAGTGTGGACGACTATTTCGAGCGCACCTTTGTCTCACAGGAGATGCACATGAAAAAGCCTAACGACGACATATTCCAAGAAGTCATACGCGAAACCGGCATCTGTCCAACAGAGACACTATTCATCGATGACCTGATGGTGAACTGCCAAGCTGCAGAGCGAAACGGCATGCATGCCTTTCATAACAAGGATTTCGATGACTGGATGACTTTATTCTAAAGGTGGGTTCTATTAATTACCACCGAAACCAAACCAAAATAGTTACTATAAGAAAATGAGAAAAGAATCAAGAGCCATGAGCAGCGAATGGGCTTTGGAAATCATGCGCAAGGCTCCCTACATCACCGTCAGCTTTACCCGTCCCGACGGCAGCGCCTACGGGCTTCCCTTGTCGCTCGCCGCCAAGGACGACAACACCTGGTATTTCCATTGCGCACTCGAAGGCGACAAACTTGATGCCATCAAGACCCATCCCGAGGTGTGTCTTTCGGCCGTCACCCAATGCCGCCCCACCGTCGGACCGAAGGATGGTACGTTCACCTTGCAGTATAAGTCGGCCATTGCCTTCGGACATGCAGAGTTCGTCGAGACCGATGCCGAGAAAATCGAAGGCTTGCGTCTCATCAGCGAACGTTTTCTACCACAACACATGGATGCCTTCGACCAAAGCATCGAACAGAGTCTCTCACGTACCGCTGTCGTGCGGATTACCCTCACGGCTTCACCCACCGGCAAGCGTAAGCAGTATGACAAGAACGGTGACGAGATGAAGTATGGGCGCATGGAATAGAACAGTAGATGATGAACATTACAAAGCGGTATGCCGCCTCCAAGCCACTTCACCACAGTGAACCATGGCTGTGTAATGTAGCATCTGGGTACATACACCTAAGTTCAACAAGGTCATAAAGCACCTTGAACGCTTAGGAACAAAGAAAGCTGCCTGCAAGTTGCAGGCAGCTTTCTTATATAATACGAATCTGTAGGATTGTCCGTTTAGAAGAACAAGTAGCGGTTATCGACAACCTTCGCCTTGGTAAAGAGCTCGTTCATGTAGTTGCCAGCATACTGCATTGACTTCTGGCGGAGTTTGGCCTCCTGCTGTTTCTCGTCAAACTTAGCGGCATTCTTTGAACGCTTCACCACCTGGAACTGATAAACACCAGCCTGACCTTTCACAGGATGTGCGCTAAAAGCACCCTGCTTGGTGGCATACACGGCACCGCTCAGCGCAGCCTCACTGGCACCGGTGGCCTGAACAAAGACAGGCGCAGCGAAAGTGACCTGGTTGATGGTGGTGATGTTGGCACCCTTGGCCTTGGCTGCGCTGATGCTTGTTGCCCCCTTGGCCTTGGCAATGAGCTGCTCAGCCTTCTTGTCGCGAAGCACCTCCTGCTTGATAATCTCTTTCACCTGAGCGTCGCTGAGGTCACGATAACCTATGGGATGGATTTTCTCGCAGATGACGATGAGCAGATTGTTACCGTTATCACCACACTCGTACATCTGTGATACCTCGCCCTCATCGGCATTGAACAGCCACTTCATGGCATCACGTGTAGAATGGATGCCGGCCAGATAATGTTGGCTCGTGGTAACATCCTTTGCCTCCATCACACGGTAGCCACTCTTTGCAGCATTTTTCTCGATGGCCTCTGCAGTCTTGTTAGCGCTGGCAAAAGAACTGAACTTATTGAAGATAGTTCCACGTGTTGCTTTCGAATAATCGATGGTTTTCTTCACGATGGCTGCTGTATATTTCTCAACCATATTCTTACGGTCGAGCACCTGCACAACGATGTTGCCTTGGGTAAGCGAAATATTCTTTACCTCGTTGGTACCCATGGTCAACAAGTCATAGAGATAACCCTTGGTGTCTTTGTCCATCGAAGGCGAATACTCATACATTCGTGTAGTGAGCCACTGCTCCTTACCATCCTGTCCATACTTCTTAGCGATGGTTGCGAAGTCGGCACCACCCTTGAGGGCTGTATAGATAGAGTCGGCTCGCTTGTGAGCCTCGTCGGGAGTAGCACCGCCCACCTGGATGCCACGGAACTGCACAGAGTCGGGCAACTGCTGCTTGGCAACAAGCTTCACCACATTAAGGGTATTGTCTTGCATGTTCTCCACAGGGCCGAGTGTCTGGCCGACAGCCATAGAGTCGATCTTAGCTGCAATGTCAGTGGGGAACGCCTCCTTACCGACGGGGATGCCGAGGTAAGGTACGCTGGACGTGCTCTTGCGAACCACCTCTGTAGGATCGGCGGCGGCGGCCAGATCCTTGGCATAGCCACTCATTTCCTTCATCAGGGCAGCACGATCGGCAGCAGAAGCATTGATGGGCACACTGACGTACTTGATGTCACGACTCTCCACAAACTGCTGGAAACGCGGCTTGAGCTCATCGTACTTGGCCTTAAGGTCAGACTCGGTGATCGTTACCTTGTCGTCCTGAATGCTGGAGTAAGGATAAGCGGCCAACTGAATCTGGCTCTCCAGGCTCTCCTCGTTGAAGCTCATCTTGGCCTCTACGGGGTTTGACAGGAAGCAATGGGCCAGCAGGCCGTTGTACTTCTGGATCAGCAGCTGCTGACGGAGAGACTTCTCCACATAAGTCCAATATTTGTAGATGCTCTGGTACTGCTCGGCAGCTTGCGGATTGGTATTCTTGACGCTGTTGTACTGAGCAAGGAACTGCTTCAGCTGGTTGGCATCAAAGCGACCAGTCTGCTGATTGACAAACGGCGTAGAGAGGAGCATCTGGTTGGTTCCCTCATTGAGCACATTCTGTATCTCATTGTTGGTAACTGTGAGCCCAAGTTTGTCACACTCGTTCTTGATAATCTCATACTGCACATAATTCTGCCATACTTGGTCACGAAGCTGGTTCAACTGATCGTCGTTGAGATTCTCCTGCCCCATGACCTTCATTGCCTCTTGGGCCTCGTCAACGAGTTTTGCAAAATCTTCATAACTAATTTTGTTACCTAACACCTCACCGACCTGCTGGCGCTGGTTGTTGCGAGTTGACTCGCAAGAACGGAAGGCCTCCTCGGCAATAAAAGCAAAAAGACCCAAGCTGATGATGATGATCAGCGTGATGCCTCTGCTTCTGATTTTTCCTAATGCTGCCATTGATTTAAAAGTTATTTATTGTTTATTGTTTATTTTCTTGGATTTGTCGGGTGCTCATATATTACAAAAAGCGTACAAATTTACTAAATTAATAGCAAACAAGGGAATTTTTAGATAAGAAAAAAACATGAAAGTTAGTATAATCTCAAATCGTTAAAGGTTTTTTGAGATGACCCTTCTTATATTCATTTGTCAACATGCAATCTCACAAGTTCAATCTTAGTCATCGTGTTCTTGATAATCTTGAAGTGATATTTCCCGATCGACACGATTTCGTTGAGCTTCGGAAAGCTCTGGAAGTCGTGCAAAATCAACCCTCCGACTGTCATATATTCATCACTCTCGGGCAGATCAAGATCGAACATGGCATTCACTTTGTCAATCTCCAGACGAGCAGAGAGAATAAAGTCGCCATTATCGGTCTTCCTGGCAATATAGTTATCGCTATCATGCTCATCCTGAATGTCGCCAAAGATCTCTTCCACCAAGTCTTCAAGTGAAACGATGCCACTGGTTCCACCAAACTCATCGACCACCACACCTATGCTTTTCTTCTGCTGCAGGAAGGTGCGCATAAGCTTCTGGGCTGCCATGGTTTCGGGAACAAAAGGCAACGTGCGAACATGGTCTTGCCATCGCTCAGGTTTGTGAAACAATTCGGAGCTATGAATGTAGCCGATGATATGGTCTATATCGTCTTTGTAAACTATAATCTTCGACTTTCCACTTTCAACAAACATCTGCATAAGCTGTTCAAGGCTACAGTCCTCCATGTCCACCGCACATATCTCAGTACGAGGGATCATACAATCTCTCACTTTTGTGTCGGGAAACTCCAAGGCATTCTGAAAAATTTTAACCTCGTCACCCACAGCCTCCTCATTGGGTGCGTTGTCGATTGACGACTGTACCAGATAGTCTAGGTCTACCTTAGTAAAGCCTTCATCATCAGCCTCCTTGTCAAGCCTTATACCTATTACGCGAAGCAATACACGAGACAAGAACGTCGCAAACTTACTGATAGGCCAGAGGATGACATAAAAACAGAAGGCCAACGGCGAAAAGAACGTTAGCAATTTGTTGGGGCTGCTCTTGAACAGCGTCTTAGGCAGAAACTCACCGGTGAACAAAACAATGAGCGTAGAGATAATTGTATCAGCTGGCACAGTAAACCCCGGATCCAACCCTCGAAAGACTGTGTTATCGAACAATTTGGCAAAGAGAATACCATAGACCACCAATACAATATTGTTGCCCACAAGCATCGTCGAGACAAAACCGTTGGGATGACGGTAAAAGAATGCGATGAGGCGTGGTGAAACCCCGTTTTTCTCTTTGTCCATCTCAGCCAGCATTCTGTTGCTAGAGACAAAAGCTATCTCCATACCCGAGAAAAAGGCACTGAGAACCATCGCGATGAAAATCTCTATAACCAGTAATGTATCAACTTGTTCCAAAGCTGTCAATATTAATTGTTTCGTGAGGGTAACGCCTTTCCGCGCTGGCTCTTCTGGATGCTGTCCTGTGCGGTGCGCGCAGAGTCAGACTCCTGGCTAGAGCCATCGAAGTCGGATCGCTCGAAAGAGCCCTTGGAATTGGAGACAAAGTAGCGAGTCATCTTCTCGTCCGAACGGAAATAGCTGCCCTGCAATGTTCGTTCAGGGGTGACCAGGCGAGAGAAGACATGCGAGTACAACTCATGTTTCCGCTCATCCCAAAACAACTGTTCGCTTGAAAACCGCAACCCGTCTTTGGTCAGGATGCGAACACGAGAGCGCAGTTCCCAGAGGTTCTGCTGGTCATAATAATAGGCCGAGTCGCACTGGATATAGGCCTGGATATGGAATTTTTCGTCAAACTGCTCAAGAAACAGTCCTTTGTCAAAGATCCAACGCGACGGTTTCTTGTTCTGATTGACCTCCCAACGCTCTGTAACGATACGATATTTGATCACGCCAGAATCGGAAATAAGGGTGTTGACTCCCCAGGTCGTCATCACAGCAACCGAGTCGCGGTCATGAATGGCAGCAGCCGTGTGCTCCACCTGTTCCTGACAGGAAGATACAGCCAATCCCAGCACTAATGCCTGCAGATAATATCTTATGTTAGAGACCGCGAAAGACATCGCACAATAACCTTTAGGACAGATTTAATCAACCTTCCACTTGGCAAACCAACGCTCATTGAACGTCAAGCCGATATTGATGCGGAAAGTATTGTCGGTAATGAAATTCTTGGTTGACTGACGAACCCACTGTGCACTAATATTCAGATAGGAGCGGTTGTTCCAACTGTTGACGATGGGAATACCGAAGCCTAGCGAAGCACTAATCTCCTTAGGACCGTCTTGACCATTTATATAATAATAAGGTGTAGCATACGACACACCGGCACGATAGTGCACACGCTTTACAAAGCTACGGCCATACTCGGCCGGACAATAGTCGGTACCGATGGTCACCTTGTGCCGGTCTTTGTATAGGCCTGATTGCATGACATATGTAGCGTTCCCACTACCATCCATCCGATAGTCAGGGGCATCTACCTTACCCCATTGTTGCAGACTATAGTCAACACCCACCTTCAAGACGTTATTGCGATTATACATCAGACCGACGCCGATGGTTGTGGGGATTTCCAGTTTCAGACTACTGGAAGCAAACACGGTGGTGTCGGCCACACCGGTCTGACTGTTGTTGGAGATTAGGTTCAACGCAGGGTCTCCACCAATCTTATGGCCTAAGCCGTAAGTGAGTCCGAGCGTGAGCTGGTCTTTCTTGGCCAGTTGTGCAACATATTGTACACCAAAGTCGACTTTGTAGTTCCTGACATCTGAGGTATACTGCTTCGTAAGGGTATTGGCATAGCTGTCGCTGAAACTGTTGACCACCGTCCGGGTGTAACCGCCATAGAGATAGCCACCGTTAACACCCACAGACAGACCACGTAAGGGTTCCCAACCGACACCCAGGAAGAATTGATGAAGACCGCCAGTACCATCATAACTATTGGTGGCCACGGTGTTGCTGTTGTCGTTCACGTCTTGTGTCGTAGAATACGAGTAGCCCACATTGGTGTAGGGCAACAAGCCGAAACTGACCCCGACATGCTTGAACGCACGGAAGCCAGCTACAATATATTCGAAGTTAGAGTTATTGGCATTGAGTTTTTTGTTGCCTTCTTTGAAGTTGGACACTTGGCCCGAAATTCCTGCATCAAAGATAAAAGAGAGACTGTCGATCGATGAATATGAAGCCGGATTCTGGAAATTGACCTGATTGTGCTCACGGAAACCAAGGCTGAGACCGTTCATCCCTCGATTGAAACCAGACGCCTGATCCGACAGGACACCGAGGGCAAACTGACTATACGGAGAGTTGGTTCCGCTTTGAGCAACTGACACTTGGGTGGCTGAGGCCAACAGAAAGGCTGCAGCAAAGTATCTATTCTTCATAAATCAATATATCGTTTCTAATCTTCTTCCGACATTTATTTTTAAAAGTCAACTGCAAAAGTATTGAAAAAAAACGAAACAAAAGCACGATAAGTGGAAATAATAAGGTATTTTTGCATCGTGAAACGTTTAGATTATATTTTCAGATTACTTTGTCTTTCTGTTTTCATTTTCTTAACAGCAGCAAGTAAGGCACAAGGCTCCAAGCTCTCAATGCTTCAGCAGATGGATAGCGTTGAGATTGGATTGCTAACTTGTTCACCCGGAAATGAGATTTGGAGTCTCTACGGGCATACCGCCATACGTTTCCGCGATCCACACAACAACCAAGACTTGGCCATCAACTATGGTATGTTCAGCTTTCACAAGCGTTTTTTCGTATTGCGCTTTGTCTTTGGATTGACAGACTATGAGATGGGTATCGTGCCTTTTCCGATGTTCCTCGTCGACTATGCCTCCCAAGGACGTGGCGTAGTAGAGCAACGTCTCAACCTGACGCGTGAGGAGAAGATGGCCATTGCCCAGGCCATCTACCAAAACTATGAGCCTGCCAACCGCGTTTACAGGTATAACTATTTCTATGACAACTGCACTACCCGTGCCCGAAATATTTTGGTGAACCATCTCAACGGAAAGGTGGAATATAGTGTTAACCCATCTGTTACCAGCTCATATCGGAAGATGACCCACCAATGGAACGAGTACCATCGCTGGGCACGGTTTGGCAACGACTTGCTGCTGGGCGTGAAAGCTGATGCCCCGACTGACTATATTGCCCAACAGTTCTTACCCGATTCGCTCCGCGAGGATTTTGCCCATGCCATCGTGATCGACTACAATGGTCGCAAACATGCCTTGGTGGACTCAACATTCGAGGTAATCAAGATCAACACCGATAACATCAAATCGCAGTCGAGTGTGTGGGACAAGATTACTCCGACGATGGTGATGGTTACTTTATTTGTGTTGGTCTTATTGGTAACAATATGGGAAAAGTACAGAAGAAGGGTCTACTGGATTGTTGACCTTGTGCTGCTTACCCTCGACGGTTTGGCAGGTGTTGTACTATTTGCTATGGTGTTTTCTCAACATCCCACGGTGAGTCTGAACCTGCAGATTCTCATCCTCAACCCTTTATCTATCATATTTGTTTATTCTGTTGCAAGACAGCAGATTGCAGGCAACAGGCATTGGTATTGGAAAGTGTTACTTGTTTGCATCCTGCTATTCTTTGCAGGCGGCCTGCTCCAAGACTATGCCGAAGGAATGTATTTTTTGGCATTCAGTTTGCTCATACGGGTATATAGCAATTTGTGGAATCATCAAGCAAACATCAGCAAAGGTAAATGAGGTATCTAGCGTTCATACTGGCAGCCATCACTTCCGCCGAAATGCAAGCATTTCAGCTTGCACCACGGCTCGTGGTTAATGTCACCATCGATCAGTTGCGTACCGACTATATGGAGGCCTTCTCACCGCTCTACACTTCCAATGGATTCAGGCGCCTGCTACGTGACGGCCTTGTGTACGATGCAGCCAGCTATCCATTCTCCCCTATCGAACGATCGTCGGCAGTTGCTACACTGACTACAGGGACTACCCCCTACTATAACGGCATTATCGCCACCAAATGGCTCGACCGCGAGACGTTACAACCCGTATTCTGTGTGGATGACGCCAACTATTATGCCTCACCCAAACGTCTCAAGACCTCAACCATTAGCGACGAGCTGAAAATCAATTCCAATGGAACGGCACTGGTCTATTCCTTTGCGTCAGACCGTGAGTCGGCCATCCTGTCAGCGGGACATGCTGGCGATGGTGCCTATTGGCTGGATCACAGTGGAAAATGGATAGGCTCCACTTACTATGGTATTGTAGTGCCCGAATGGTTAAAGTCTTATAATAGCAACAAACGTCAAACATCAGTAAAAAAAGGACTTACCAATGACCATGTCGTTGACGTCGCACTCGACGCTATTGCCAACACCAAACTGGGTCAAGATGATGTTTCAGACATGGTTTACATCACCCTTTCTGCCTCTAAGCCCGATGGTTTACCTGTGACGCATTGGCAGACCGAGATGGAGAGTGTGTATATGCAATTAGACAATACGCTCAACAAACTCATCTCTGGTGTGGAAAAGCAAATTGGCCTCGACCAAGTACTGTTCGTGGTCACATCGACTGGTTATGCAGAGGAAAATGGTACCAATCTGGCAAAATATCGCGTGCCCACAGGTACTTTCTACATCAACCGCACCGCCAACCTGCTGAACATCTATCTGGGTGCCGTCTACGGCCAAGGGAGGTATGTAGAGCAAACATTTGGCAGCCAAATATATCTCAATCACAAGCTGCTAGAGCAAAAGCGTGCTGCCATGTCTGAGGTTCTGGGGCGTTGCCAGGCTTTTCTAATTCAAAATGAAGGTGTTGCAGACGTTTACACCAGCGACAGGCTACTGGCAGGCAACTACGAGATAGCCAAAATCAGAAATGGGTTTAACCCTTCGGTCAGCGGCGATATCATTATAGAAGTAGCACCCGGCTGGAAATTGCTCAACGAGAATACCCAAGAAACCTATACCAGTCGCGCGGGATTTGTGCCTTTTCCTATCATCTTCATGGGTAAAGACATCACTCCCCGTCGCATCTCCACTCCGGTTACTGTCGACCAAATTGCTCCAACAGTAGCTAAGGCCATTCGCATCAGAGCTCCCAACGCATGCAATTCTGCACCCCTCTTTTAGCGTTTTTTAATTAAATCATTCAAAAAAAGCAGATTACGAAATCTTTTTCGTAATTTTGCATACATTCAATATAGCAACAAAATAAAATAAGCATATATGAACTTCAATAATTTTTTAAAGTCAATGTTTGGTGACAAGTCAAGCAGAGATATGAAGTTGATACAGCCTCTTGTTGAGAAGGCTAAGGCGGCATATCCTGACATTCAGAAACTAAGCAATGACGAACTGCGTGCCAAAACCAAGGAAATACAAACCTATGTGCAAGATGCTGCCAAACCTTTCCTTGAGAAAATCGATGAGTTGAAGGCAAAGATTGAGGACACTCCCATCGATGAGCGTGAGCCCATCTTCGATGAGATTGACAAGCTCGACAAAGAGATGCTCGAGGCCCTGGAGAAGGCGCTCAACGATGTGATGCCGGTAGCCTACAGCATTGTGAAGGATACCGCACGTCGCTTCAAAGAAAACGAGGAAACCGTTGTAACCGCCAACGATTTCGACCGTGAGCTGGCAGCCAACCCTGCCAACGACTTTATCACCATCGACGGTGACAAGGCCATCTACCATAACGAATGGACCGCTGGTGGCAGCCGCATCAAGTGGGAGATGGTACACTATGACGTACAGATCTTTGGTGGTATAGCGCTGCACCAAGGTAAGATTGCCGAAATGGCCACAGGTGAAGGTAAGACCCTTGTGGCAACCTTACCCGTATTCCTCAACGCCCTGACCGGTAATGGTGTTCACATGGTGACCGTCAACGACTATCTGGCCAAGCGTGACTCTGAATGGATGGGGCCGCTATACCAGTTCCATGGCCTTTCGGTCGACTGTATCGACAAGCACCAGCCCAATTCTGAGGCACGTCGTAAGGCTTATCAGGCCGACATTACCTTCGGTACAAACAATGAGTTTGGCTTCGACTATCTGCGCGACAACATGGCTCTTGCCCCCGGCGACCTGGTACAGCGCCGTCACAACTTCGCCATCGTCGATGAGGTCGACTCTGTGCTTATTGACGACGCCCGCACCCCGCTCATCATCTCGGGACCGATACCCAAGGGAGACGACCAGATGTACGAGGAATACCAGCCCTTGGTAGAACGCATCTATGAGGTACAGCGCAAACAGGCCACAGAGCTGCTCGCCGATGCCCGTCAGAAGATTGTCGAGGGTCGTGAGAAGAACGACCAGGCCATGACCGACGAAGGTTTCCTAAGCCTCTTCCGCTCATACAAGGCTTTGCCCAAAAACAAGGCTTTGATCAAGTATCTCTCTGAAGAAGGTATCAAGTCGGGCTTGCAAAAGACCGAGGAGATTTATATGGAGAACAACAATCGTCGTATGCCCGAGGCGGTAGAGCCCCTCTACTTCGTCGTCGACGAGAAGCTGAACAGCGCCGAACTCACCGACAAGGGTACCGACTGGCTGGCCAAGCAGGTCAACGACCACGACCTCTTTGTACTCCCCGATATCGCTTCTGAGCTTTCGGCCCTTGAGAATGAGAAGAACATTACAGACCAAGAGCGTCTTGACAAGAAAGACGACTTGCTGAACCACTATGCCATCCAGAGCGAGCGCGTGCATACCCTTCGTCAACTGCTCAAAGCCTATACGATGTTCAACAAGGACGATGAGTATGTGGTCATGGACGGCGAGGTGAAGATTGTAGACGAGCAGACTGGTCGTATCATGGAAGGTCGACGTTGGAGCGACGGCTTGCACCAGGCTATTGAGGCAAAAGAGCATGTGCGGGTAGAAGCTGCCACTCAGACTTTTGCCACCATCACGCTCCAGAACTACTTCCGTATGTATCACAAACTTGCCGGTATGACTGGTACCGCAAGCACCGAGGCAGGCGAGTTCTGGGATATCTACAAGCTCGATGTGGTGGAAATTCCCACCAACAAGCCCATCGCCCGCCACGATTTGGAGGATCGTGTCTACAAGACCAACCGTGAGAAGTATCGTGCAGTAATTGAAGAGATTGAGGAGATGCGCAAGCAGGGACGTCCAAGCCTCGTGGGTACCACCTCGGTGGAAATCTCTGAGTTGCTGTCCAAGATGCTCACTATGCGCAAGATTCCCCATCAGGTGCTCAATGCCAAGTTGCACCAGAAAGAGGCACAGATTGTGGCCGAGGCCGGTCGCTCGACAGACGGTCTGGGTGCCGTGACCATCGCCACGAACATGGCTGGCCGTGGTACCGACATCAAGCTCTCCCCTGAGGTGAAAGAGGCCGGTGGTCTGGCCATTATCGGTACCACCCGTCATGAGAGTCGCCGTGTAGACCGCCAGTTGCGTGGTCGTGCCGGCCGACAGGGCGACCCAGGTTCGTCTGTCTTCTACGTATCGCTGGAAGATGACTTGATGCGTAAGTTCGGCAGCGAGCGTATTGCCAAGGTGATGGACCGTCTGGGCTTTGAAGATGGAGAACGTATTGAGAGTTCGATGATTTCGAAAAGCATCGAGCGCGCACAGAAGAAGGTCGAGGAAAACAACTTTGGTATTCGTAAGCACCTGCTCGAATATGATGACGTAATGAACAAACAGCGTACTGTCATCTACGAGAAGCGCCGCCACGCCCTTATGGGAGAGCGCATCGGCATGGATATCTCGAATGTTATCTGGGACCGCGTGGTCAATATCATCGAGAACAACGGCTACGCAGATGCCAAAGAACGGTTCTTCGAGGTGCTCTCCATGGAGATTCCTTTTACCGAGGATGAATTTGAGAACAGCAAGAGGGAAGACTTGGAAGAGCGCGCCTTCCAGAGCGCCATGGCTGCCTTTAAGCGCAAGACCGACCGTATCCAGAGCGATGCTTTCCCTGTGATTAAAAACGTTTACGAAACTCAGGGCGAGGTCTACCAGTTTATCGTCGTACCCATTACAGACGGCAGGCAGGTGGTGCAGCTACGCGTCAACCTGAAGGAAGCCTACGAAACCGAGGGCAAAAATATCGTCAAAGAGTTCGAGAAGTTTGTGATGCTTCACATCATCGACGACGACTGGAAAGAGAATCTGCGTCAGCTCGACGAGCTACGTCACAGCGTACAGAACGCCTCTTACGAACAGAAGGACCCACTGCTGATCTTCAAGCTCGAGAGTGCCAAGCTCTGGGACAATATGATTGACGATATGAACACACGTATCGCCAACTTCCTCATGCGTGGCCAGATTCCCGTGCAGGTACAACAGCAACAGGTGCAGGAGGCTGCCCCCGAGCAGCATGCCCAACGCTACAACGAGCAAAAAGCAGATCTCAGCAGCGGCGACGAGGCCCAGCGTGCGGCTGCCAGCCACGATACCCGTGAGGGTGCCAATCGCCCTCACCATGAGCCTATCATCCGCGAGAAGATGCCCCGTCCCAACGACCCATGTCCCTGCGGCAGCGGTAAGAA
>CAZBQA010000055.1:16489-17754 GCA_964493905.1 uncultured Prevotella sp. | reverse complement strand
GCACCAAATGTTAAATCTTCGGGGCGGGCAAAAGAAATTCATAAAATTATTTGGTTTATATTATAAACCTATTTATATTTGCAACGTAATCATCCTTCCGGGGGTGCGGATCCCACCTCAAGGACGAGTGAAAACACCAATACACAGGTACAACAACATCACTTACAACGTAAAAAAAACAACACATCATGGAAACAACAAACAATGAAATGACTGCCGAACGCAGTCTGGAAATCATCCGCAAAAACATTGAGGAGAGTCGCCGCCGCATCACTCAGGGCAGCTGGAAGAGCATGATGCTCTGGGGCATCAGCGTGGTGGTCATCGCCTTGGTGGTGGGACACTTTTGGGCACACGGCATAGGTCCCGCCGCCAACGGCCTCTGGGGCCTATTGGGCATTACCTACCTCATCGACTATAAGGTGCTTACGCCGCGGCCCAAACTGCCTGAGACCTTTGTGAGCAAGACCCTCTCGCAGATATGGAGCAGCTTCGGCATCATGGCCGGCACCATCGGTTTCGGCATGGGAATGCTCGCCATGCTGAATGTCAAGGTCGCCCTGCCAACGTTCATGAGCGATGATTATCTGCGCGGCCTCACACACGTGTCTATCACATCGCTCATTATACTGCTCATGGGCATAGCCGGCATGATTACCGGCCGCATTCTCAAGAGCCGTGTCATCACCGTGGCCTGCTTCGTCTCGGGACTTCTCGGCAGCATTCTGGCACTCGTCTATGCCGGTCCGCTTGAGATGGTGGTCATGGCAGGCGTGGCTGTCTTGGGCCTCATCGTACCGGCACTGGTCATCAAAATGAAGGAGGGGTGACCATGTTCAAACCTCTCGATCCGCTGCTGCACAGCGAGCTCAGGCTGGCGGTGATGTCGATACTCATCAGCGTCGAAGAGGCCGACTTCCCCTATCTGCGCGAGCAGACCGGGGCCACGGCGGGCAACCTGAGCGTGCAGATAGACAAACTGGAGAAGGCGAACTACATCGCAGTGGAGAAGACTTTCCGCGGCAAGCGGCCTGCCACCATCTGCCGCATGACCGACACCGGACGAAAGGCCTTCGAAGACTACGTGGATGCCCTGCGCAGCTATATCAAATAAGCCTGCGGCAACAGCCGTCCCGAGAGGCGGAAAGGCCGTCGGGACGGTGCATGAACAATGTTTTGGCACGACGAAACACCCTTCCACGTCGCGTGCTTCGACTCGAAGTACAATCTGATTCGACTCGAAGTACAATCTGATTCGACTCGAA
>CAZBQA010000055.1:11130-16389 GCA_964493905.1 uncultured Prevotella sp. | reverse complement strand
TTCGACTCGAAGTACAATCTGATTCGACTCGAAGTACAATCTGATTCGACTCGAAACAGAACCTGCTTCGACTCGAAGCAGAACACGCCCCGGCCTCTACCATCGCGGCTGCAAAGGCTGGAGCCCCTACGACAAGCCCCCTTTCATGCCACCAGACACCATGTCTGGCACATGAAAGGGGGCCTTTGCATGGATGCCATAGGCCAACAACGCGAATAGAAATATGCGCATGGAGCATTCGTGTGCGGCGAATTTTCGCTATCTTTGCAATCGTCTAATCAATCGCCATCATGCCCAGAAACCACTTCCTGCTTGCCCTCGCGCTGTCGTGCTGCCTGGCTATGCCTGTGCAGGGTGCCGACGTGCGCCCCGCCGCCCCAGACCTCGGCACCTTCGCCGGCGAGGCCGACATGCAGCACGACCTGCTGCAGATGCTCGCCACCTTTGCCACCTACCTCAAAAACGACTACCAAGACCTCGGCGAGACCAATGCAGCAGGTGAGCCCTGCGGCACCTTCCGCAGCCACAACACCCTGAAGGCCAACGAGGACGGCGTGCGCACCAATGCCGACCTGGGCATGGTGGCGGCCTTCCTCTGCCGCTATGCCCGCGACAAGGTGACGCTGCCCGAGGGCGTGGCCTGGAGCGACCTGGAGCAGATGGCCATGCGCAGCCTGGTGTATGCCTATTCCACCCACAAGGCCAACCGCCTGAAGAGCTGCCAAGGCAACCGCTACTGGGGCTCCACCTCGGCCACCGACCACCAATGGGAGAGCAGCCTGTGGGCCATGAGCGTGGCCTACTCGGCCTTCTTCCAGTGGGACTGGCTGTCGGGCGCGCAGCGCACCTGCATCGAGCGGATGCTGAAGGCCGAGTGCAACTACGAGCTCGAGCGCGACATCCCCACCGGCTACCGGGGCGACACCAAGGCCGAGGAGAACGGCTGGGAGGCCTGCGTGCTGGCGGCCACGCTGGGAATGTTTCCCAATGACGAGCTGGCACCGCGATGGTTCGAGCGGCTGCGACTCTTCGCCATCAACAGCTACTCGCATCCCGACGATGCCAACGACACCACCGTCGTAGACCCGCACTACGACCGCGCGACCGTGCGCGACCTCTACCGCGGGGCCAACCTCTATCCCGACTACACGCTGCAGAACCACGACTTCTTCCATACTTCCTATCAGAACGTGGTCATCCAGGAGCTGGGCGAGGCCGCGCTGGCCCTGGAGCTGTTTCAGCGGCAGCTGCACGGCACGCAGCGATGGCACACCCGCGCCCTGATGCACAACAACCTGGCCGTGCAGCGCGAGGTGCTCAACTGGCTGGCGCTGGCCGACGGCGAGCTGGCCATGCCCAACGGCAACGACTGGAGCCTGTTTCTCTACGATCAGCTCACGAGCTATACCACCAATGCGGTGTTTCTGCGCGACGCCGACGCGCTGATGCTCGAAAACCGGGCCTACAAGATGATCAAGGCACGGCAGGCCACCACCGCCGACGGCTCGTGGCTGCTCCGCTCTGACATCGGCGCGCGGCGCATGGGCGTGCAGGCCCACCGCGTGATGATGACCTGGCTGATGCACGCGCTGCGCTCCACGGCCAGCATGCAGCCCACGACCTTCGACGACTTCCGCCGCCGTCACGCCGCAGCCAAGGTGTTTGAGAGCCAGAACATCGTGCGGGGCTACACGCCGCAGCGCTTCACCACCTTCGGCTGGGCACCGGGCATCAAGAGCTACACAGGCTACATCGCCGTCGACTCGCCCTCGGAGAACAACATCATTGTGCCCTTCAAGGCTAACAACACCGGCAACCTGCTGGGCTGGTACACCGTGGAGGGCCGCCGCACCAATGCCGTGCCCGTGGTGAGCGGCAACTACCTGCTCGACGGCGCAGGCTGGGCCGTGAACGGCGCGCTGCTCACCAACGACAGCACGCTCGACCACCGCTTTGCCATCTACTCCACGCCGGGCAACGCCGTGGTCTACCTCGACCGCGTGACAGCCCGCGCCGACGTCACCCTCACGCGCGAGCAGGGTGGCCTGACGGCCATCTCCACCGATCCCTTCACGCGCGAAACCCGCACCCTCTACCATGAGACAGCCGACGGTAGCGGCACGACAAGTGAGCGTCTCGACGGTACCTCGCTCACCACGCTAGCCACCCCATGGGTGAACATCGACAACGTGCTCGGCGTAGTGGGCACCTCGGGTAAGGCGATGGCCTTCGGCGACCGCGCCGACAACAACTCGGTGATGACCTCGAAGCTCTACGCCGCCTACGCCGACGGCAGCCGCAGCGTGACCAAGGGACAGACGGTGGATGCCCGCCACCTTATATATTATAGCAACGTCACGGCCGACAGCACGCGGCTGCTCAGCCAGCAACTCATCCCCCTGCTGCCGCACCTGCCCGAAGGATGGAACGGCGTCATCGCTGCCGACCCCGACGGCACACGCTACCTGCTGCTGTCGCGCTTCGGTGGCGAGGGCCGCGCCACGCTCACCGACATCGCCACCCCACAGGGCGCACCGGTGTTTGGCACGACGACCACCGTCGGACGACGTGGCTCAAGGGCCACCTTTGCAGTAGAAGAGAACCATTCGGTGGCGCAGCCCCTGCGCTTCTTTGTCACGGGCAGCGGCGTGACGGCCAGCGCGCAGGACGACCGGCTCAGGCTCACGGCATCGCGCCGCCGCACGGTCACCGTGGACTCTCCGGGCTGCACGCCGCTGCGGGTGACAGTGGGGCCCAACACCGCCGTGACCGTTACCCGTCACAACGACAGCCTCAACGTAGAGAGCGAAAGATGAACAATGGAAGAAAGAAATGAAATAGAAATCAAGCGCAACAGCACGGAACCGCCACGCGGCGACAGAAAGAACGACATCTGCAGACGCAGACACACCATCCAGCGTTATTCCCGCTGGACTACTTCAAATCACCAAGTAAGTTGAAATTTTTCGTATTCCGTGACATGCTTTCTACAAAAAACCATTATTTTTGCAGTAGAACCTAAACACCATGAGTCTTATGATGCAAGAACTGATTGACACCCTACAGATAGAACAATGTTTCCTGGCCGTGCTGCACGAGGGAAACATCCGTACCTTCCACGGCCACGGCGTGCGCCGACTGTACAACATCCTCAACGAAGAGCCAGAACTGCTGCTCGACGCCAAGCTGGCCGCCAAGGCCGTGGGGCGCTCTGCCGCCCGCATGATGGTGGATGGCGGCGTGGCCGAGGTGTATGCCGAGGTCATCTCGCAGCAGGCCTACGACGTGCTGCACGACGCCGGCGTGGTGGTGAGATATGACAAGAAGGTAGACCACCCCACCTTCCTCAGCATCTGGCAGAAGCTGGGGGAGCTGGAGCGTGAGGAGAGCCTGGTGTGGCAACCGACGGGCCAGCAAGCCTGACCGCCGCCCTGCACACCCATAGCCATGTGCCCCAGTGGGGCTACAGCCGATAGAGGTCGCTTGCTGCCAGCAGGTCGACCTTTTTTTCGGCCAGTATCTTCTGGCAGGCCTCGAGGTCGCTGGGACGGATGACGACATTGGCGCCGTCGCCATTGGCAAACGAATAGAGGTACTCGATGAAGATGCCGCTGTCGGAGAGATATTTGAGGATGACGCTCAGCGCCCCCGGCGTGTTGGGCATGGTCATGCCGATGACATCGGTGATCTTGACCGTGAAACCGGCATCGCGCAGCACCTGGCAGCCTTTCTCGGGGTCGGAGACGATGCACCTGAGGATGCCGAAGTCGCTGTTGTCGGCAATACTCATGGCGCTGAGGTTGACGCCTGCGGCACCCAGCACCTCGGTGACCTGGGTGAGCCTACCCGACTTGTTTTCCAGAAAAATAGACAATTGCTTTGCTAACATAAGGCATTAATGAGGTTGATGTTCGAGTGATGTGATGCCCCGGGGCAGCCGTGCCGCCCGTGGGCTGACACGGTGGGGGGTGGCTACAGCACGCGGTTGTCGGTGACGTGCTTCATCTTTCCGGTGCTGCGCTCGATACTCTTGGGCTCTACGAGCTTCACCTTGAACCCAAGTCCGATGACGCTGCGCAACTCGCCCTCGAGTTTCTTCTGCAGTCGCACCAGCTGGGCCATCTCGTCGCAGAAATACTCTTCCTTGACCTCGACCTTCAGTTCGACGGTGTCGGTGTTGTTCTCGCGGTCGACGGTGAGCAGGTAGTGGGGCTCGAACTCCTTCAGACTCAGGATGACGGCCTCGATCTGGGTGGGGAACACGTTTACGCCACGGATGATGAGCATGTCGTCGCAGCGGCCCAGGATGCGGTCCATGCGCACGAAGGTGCGGCCGCAGGAGCACTTGTCGTAGTGCAAGGCGGTGAGGTCGTGGGTGCGGTAGCGCAGCAGCGGCATGCCCTCCTTGGTGAGGTGGGTGAAGCAGAGCTCGCCCAGCGTACCCTCGGGCAGCGGCTCGCCGGTGTCGGGGTCTACAATCTCGGGATAGTAATAGTCTTCGTTGAGGTGGGTGCCGTGCTGGCACTCGCACTCGTAGCCCACGCCCGGTCCGGCGATCTCGCTCAGTCCGTAGATGTCGTAGGCCTTGATGCCCAGGGCGTCTTGCAGCTTATGGCGCATGTTCTCGGTCCAGGGCTCGGCACCGAAGGCTCCGATGCGCAGCTTGAAGTCGTCCTTGGCCCAGGGCGACTCTTTCATGGCCTCGCCCAGGAAGAGAGCGTAGGAGGGTGTGCAGCACAAGGCCGTAGCCCCGAAGTCGTGCATGAGGGTGATTTGTTTCTGCGTGTTGCCCGATGAGATGGGGATGACGCTGGCGCCGATGTTGGTGGCGCCATAGTGGGCTCCGAGGCCTCCGGTGAAGAGACCGTAGCCGTAGGCAATCTGGAAGATGTCGTTGCGGTCGGCCCCGTAAGCGCTGAAGGCCCTCGACAGGGCCTCGGTCCACTGGGCCAGGTCGTTGCGGGTATAGAGGGCCACGACCGGCTTACCGGTGGTGCCCGACGAGGCGTGGATGCGCACTATCTGGCTCATCGGCACGGCGGCGAACCCAAAGGGATAGTTGTCGCGCAGGTCGAGCTTGTTGGTAAACGGCAGCTTGACGATATCGTCGATGCCCTGGATATCGTCGGGCAGCAGGCCCATCTCCTGAAATTTCTTACGGTAAAAGGGGGTGTTGTGGTAGACATAGTCCACCATCTTCTTCAAACGTCTGCCTTGGACCTCACGCAACTGGTCGCGGTCCATGCATTCCATCGTCTC
>CAZBQA010000055.1:0-11030 GCA_964493905.1 uncultured Prevotella sp. | reverse complement strand
GTGCCGATGGCGTAGGTATAGAGGCGGTTGTCGATGTCGTTGATGTTCTGCGCGCGCAGCTGGTTGCGCAGGTTGTTGATGTCGTTCTCGATGCTGAACGACTGGCGCGCGTCGAGCTGGTCGCGGTAGCCCACCAACAGGGCCACCATCTGCGTGAGGGCGGCATCGGTGAGGGCAAACATCTGCTGGAGGTTGGCATACTGCTGCTCGGTGAAGTCCTCCTTGTGCGACTGTTTGCGCCTGAGGATATGGGCGATGTTGTTGCAGGCATCGCCAATGCTCTCTATCTCGGTGATCTCGCGAAGCATCGACCGTATCTTGCCCTTGGTGTCGTCGCTGAGGTGGGCGTTGCTCACCGAGTCGAGATATTTGGCAATCTCGATCTCCATGTTGTCGGCGATGTCCTCGTATTTCTCTATGCGCTCGTAGAGCTTGTTTTGCTTGCCGCTCTCCTTCTCAGCGAGCAGGTCGGTCACCATGCCGAACATGCGTTTCATGCGCTCGGCAAAGCTCTGTACTTCCTTTTGTGCCTCGAGCACCGAGAGTTCAGGGGTCTTCATGATGCCCACCTGGATGAAGCGCAGGCGGAACTCGTCCTCGTCGCCCTTGGCCTTGCCACGGATAATGGCGCACACCACCTTCTCCATCTGCGGGATGAACCAGATGAGCACGAAGGTGTTGGTGACATTGAAGCACGTATGGAACGCCGCGAGCACGATGGGCAGGATGGTGGCGCCCTGTGCCACGGTGTAGCCGGTGCCCTCGGGGTCGTAGCCCACCAGCCGGCACACCATGCCGACGAAGGGATAGAACAACAGCATGACCCAGATGACGCCGAAGACATTGAACAGCAGGTGGGCGAAGGCCGCCCGCCGGGCCTGCGTGTTGGCTCCCAGGGCAGCCAGGTTGGCCGTGGCCGTGGTGCCGATATTCTCGCCCATCACCAGCGCGATGCCCAGGTAGATGGGCAGCACACCCGTGGAGCAGAGCATGATGGTGATGGCCATCACGGCCGCCGAGCTCTGCACGATGCAAGTGATGAGGGTGCCGATGAGCAGGAAGATGAGGATGGTGAAATGGCTCTTGGTGTCGAACGACAAGAAGAAACTGATGGCATCGGCGTTGTGGCCCAGGTCGAGGGCCTTGCCTGCGTTGCTCAGCAGCACCAGCGAGAAGAACAGGAAGGCAATGCCAAATAGGAAGTCGCCCACATAACGGCTGCGCTTGGTGTAGATGAGGATGATGCCGATGAAGAAGGCCGGGAAGACGGCCATGGTGAGGTCGACATTGTAGCCCAGCGACATGATCCAGGCGGTGAGCGTGGTACCGATGTTGGCACCCATGATGACCGAGATGGCCTGGGCCAGGGTGAGCAGACCGGCGTTGACGAAGCTCACCGTCATCACGGTGGTGGCCGACGACGACTGCACGGCGCAGGTGATAAACATACCGGTGACCAGTCCGGTGAAACGATTGGTGGTCATGGCGCCCAGGATGTGGCGCAGTTGCGAACCGGCCATCTTCTGCAAGGCCTCACTCATCACTTTCATACCATAGATGAGAAGGGCCAACGAGCCTAAGATCTGCAAGAAGATGACAACATAGTTTCCATGCATAAGGAATATGGATTTAATGGTGAATAAGCAAGCTATGAACCGCTGGGTACCCACTGACACACTGCTGGGCGTAAGCGGCCCCGGATGTTGACGGCAGGTGGGAGTAAAATGTGGTATGGCCGACAACCCGGGGTAGGTTGTCGTCGTTGGAAAAGAAAGCTGACGGCCCCAAGAAACCGGCTGTCAGGCTAGGGAAAGGACAAATAGACATAAATTATTTTATTTGTAATGTCACTTTGTTGGCGGATTGCAAAACATTTTCTATCTTTGGCATGGCGTTGTCACATCAACGCCTTTGTCACCATAATGAAACAGATGATACAAATCCGTTGCAAAAATAATAAAAAAAATCTAGACGTAGCTATCGGAAGCACTCTTTCTGAGGTTTTCCACGAAATGAATCTCGAAATGCCCTACGGGCCCATCTGTGCCAAGGTTAATAATAAGGTGGAAGGCATGCACTTCAGGTTGTACCACAACAAGGACGTGGAGTTTCTCGACATGCACTCGGGCTCGGGCTCGCGCAACTACACGCGCACGCTGTTCTTCATTCTGTGTAAGGCCGTACACGACCTCTATCCCAAGAGTGAGGTGGTGATCGACATACCCGTGAGCAATGGCTACTATGTGGACCTGCAGATTGGGCACGCCGTGACATTGGAGGATGTAGACAACATTCGCCGACGCATGCAGGAGATCATCGACGCCAAGATACCCGTCACCCGCCACGAGGTGCCCACCGAGGACGCCGTGCGCATGTTCGAGGAGAAAGGCGACGAGGCCAAAGTGAAACTCTTGCGCAGCGCGGGGGCGTTGTACACCACCTACTATCAGATAGACGACTACGTGGACTACTACTATGGCTCGCTGCTCACCAACACATCGAAGATCTATCTCTTCGGGCTAGAGAAATACTTTGACGGGTTGCTGCTGCGTATCCCCGACCTGAAAAACCCGGGCGTGCTGCCCGAGATGACGCATCAGGACAAGATGTTTGAGATATTCCAAGAGCACCACCGCTGGCAGAAGATCATGGGCGTGCGCACCGTGGGCGACTTCAACGAGGTGGTGAAATCGGGAGCCGCCAACGACCTCATCAATGTGTCGGAGGCCCTGCAGGAGAAGAAAATCGCGCAGATTGCCGATGAAATCGCAGGCCGCAAAGGCGTGAAACTGGTGCTGCTGGCCGGGCCCTCGTCGTCGGGAAAGACCACCACCTGCAAGCGCCTGAGCATCCACCTGCTGGCCAATGGCATCAAGCCGCTGCAGATCTCGCTCGACGACTATTTTGTTGACCGCGAGCACACGCCACGCGACGAAAGCGGCGAATACGACTACGAGAGCATCTATGCGCTCAACCTACCGCTCATCAATGAGCAGTTTACGGCGCTCTTCAATGGCGAGGAGGTGGAGTTGCCCAAGTATAATTTCCAGACCGGAAAGAGTGAGAACAGTGGGCGCAAGCTGAAGATGGACGAGCACAACGTGCTCATCGTCGAGGGTATACATGCCCTCAACCCCGAACTCACGGCCCAAATTCCCGAACGGCAGAAGTACAGGGTCTACGCCTCGGCCCTCACCACCATCCTGCTCGACGACCACAACTACATCCCCACTACCGACAACCGACTGCTGCGCCGCATCATCCGCGACTACAAATACCGGGGCGTGAGCGCCCAGGAGACCATCCGCCGTTGGCCGTCGGTGCGGGCTGGCGAGAACAAATGGATATTCCCCTTCCAGGAGAATGCCGACGCGGTGTTCAACACAGCCATGCTCTTCGAGCTCGCCGTCATCAAGCAGCAGGCCGAGCCCCTGCTCGACCTTGTGCCCGAGAACTGCGAGGAGCACTCTGAGGCCTACCGACTGAGCAAGTTTCTGGGCTACCTCCAGCCCATTCCCAACCGCGACATTCCGCCCACGAGCCTCCTGCGCGAGTTTCTCGGCGGCAGCTCGTTCAAGTATTGATGGCTTGCGGGGCACAAAGCCATGGGTTGTTGCCCCCGGGGCAACGGTTGGTGGGGCACAAAGCTATGGTTTAAGGAGACCAACAACAAACCAACCCACCAACAAACCAATCCACCAACAGCATGGCAGAGGCCCAGACCTCTGCCATGCTGTTGGTGGATATCCTGAAATATTATCGGGCCTGCTCAACCTTCTTGGCAGGTGCCTTGACAACAGCCTTCTTGGCGGTAGTCTTCTTCACAGCAGTCTTCTTCTTGGCTGTTGCCTTTTTCTTTGCAGGAGCCTTTTTTGTGCTCTTGACGTTACTGGCCTTGGCCTTTGTCACAGTCTGGGGCGACTGCACTTTGGCTTTCTTGGCAGCAGCATAGCTGGCAGTCTTCCCTTCCACACTCCTGTCGGGCGCAGTGGCGGCTTTCTGATAGCCGACCTCGTTCATACTCCTGTCGTCTACACCGGTCTTGGCGGTTGCACTTACGGCCACCCATGCGGCAACCATTAAGAATGCGAATGTCTTGAATGTCTTCATCTTCTATATGTATTTATGGTTTAATCTTATGTTTATTTTATCTGGCCTCGGCCTCACTTCTAACGATTTCCGAAACTGCGGCTCTGGCTGTTCTGCTGGGTCTTACCCTGCCCGCTGCCGTTGTTGCCTTGGCTATTCTTGGTGGACTGCCGCTGGCTCTGTGTGCCATTGCCAAAGCTGCGCTGGCCTTGGTTAGACGACTGCCGTATGGCCTGCGAGCGCTTCATGGTGGGTTGTTGCGAAGCCTGCTGCCTGGGCTGCACGCTACGGTCCTTGCTGTAGGTACGCCCCTGGTAGGCACTGTAGCTGTAGCTGCGGTTGCCACTGCTGTAAGTCTTGTAGTTGCGCGGCGCCGAACGATAATAGCGGTTCTGCGGATAACGACTGTGGATGACATACACCAGCTGACTGCCGCTCCAGTTCAGCGGCCGGTAGAAATACTCGGTGGCCAGAAACGTGGCATACTGTGCATCGGTGAGCACATACCGCAGGTTATCGTTGCGCTGCTGCCAGTAAGCTCCGAAGATGTCGTCACGGCTACCCACTTGTAGGATATAATCAAGATTGATCTCATATACGGCGTTGTACTGGTCGTCGGTGAGGTTGAGCACATAAGCCATCTTGTCGGAGAGGAACAGCGCTTCCGTGCGCGCCTTGCTCAGGCTCATGGCTGAAGCCGATGCCACTATCGTGGTCACCATGGCTATGATCATCACCATTCTTTTCATTTTTCTTATTGTTTTAACTGGTTCTATGTCTCTTGGACGAGGACCAAAATGTTTTGTTTAACCGCCAAACGCCTCGTTTCAGCCACGTCCGCGTTTTCTTCAGCCAACAGCCCCGGCAGCTCAGCCAACGCCCGTCGCATAGGCGAGGTTTTGTCTCTCTGCCCACCAAGCCATCAGGCCAGAAAGACAGCATGTTGTAGTATTTATAAAAAATAACGCACACTGGATAAAATATTCTCGTGTTTTCCTTGGGCATGACCTAAACTTCCATTACCTTTGCCAAAGTCAAACCTAAACCATTAATTAGAAAATACTATGGCAGATGAACTTGAGGTAAAAGAACTGGAGGACGTGGTTGTACGATTCTCTGGTGATTCCGGAGATGGCATGCAGCTCGCCGGAAACATTTTCTCTACGGTCTCTGCGACCGTAGGCAACAGCATTTCCACTTTTCCTGACTATCCGGCCGACATCCGCGCCCCGCAAGGGTCGCTGACGGGTGTGTCGGGATTCCAGATACATGTGGGCGAGGACACCGTTTACACTCCCGGCGACCAATGCGACGTGCTGGTGGCCATGAATGCCGCTGCCCTGAAGACACAATATAAGTTTGCCAAACAAGGGGCAACCGTCATCATCGACACCGACAGCTTCGGGCCCACCGACCTGAAGAAGGCCGAGTTTAAGAGCGACGACTACCTGCGCGAGATGAATATCGACCCCGACCACGTGGTGGCCTGCCCCATCACCCGCATGGTGAAAGACTGTCTGGCCGACACCGATATGGAGATGAAGGACAAGCTGAAATGTCGCAACATGTTTGCCTTGGGCTTGGTATGCTGGCTCTTCAGCCGCGACCAGCAGCTCATCGCCGACTTTCTCACGAAGAAGTTTGCCCGCAAGCCCGCCGTGGCCGAGGCCAACATCAAGGTGGTGAACGCCGGATACAACTACGGTGCCAACACCCACGCCTCGGTACCCAACGCTTATCGCATAGAGACCAAGCACAAGAAGCCGGGCCGCTATATGGACATCACGGGCAACAAGGCCACGGCCTATGGACTCATGGCGGCCGCCGAGAAGGCCGGCCTGCAGCTCTACCTCGCCTCCTACCCTATCACGCCGGCCACCGACATTCTGCACGAGCTGTCGAAGCACAAATCGATGGGGGTCATCACCGTGCAGGGCGAAGACGAGATCAGCGCCTGCGCCAGTGCCATCGGTGCCTCGTTTGCCGGCGCACTGGCCGCCACATCGACCTCGGGCCCGGGCATCTGCCTCAAGAGCGAGGCCCTGAACCTCGCCGTCATCGACGAGCTGCCACTGGTGGTCATCGACGTGCAGCGCGGCGGCCCCTCCACGGGACTGCCCACCAAGAGCGAGCAGACCGACCTGCTGCAGGTGCTCTACGGCCGCAATGGCGAGAGCCCCATGCCGGTCATCGCCGCCAAGAGTCCCACCGACTGTTTCGACACGGCCTACATGGCTGCGAAGATTGCGCTGGAGCACCTCACCCCCGTGGTGATGCTCAGCGACGCCTTTGCCGCCAACGGCTCGGGAGCCTGGCTGCTGCCCGACATCAACGCCCTGCCCGAGATTCATCCACACTATGCCACCAAGGCACAGAAATACAAATACAGCCCCTACCAGCGAGATGCCAGCAACCTGGTGCGCTACTGGGCCATCCCAGGCACCGAAGGCTACACGCACATCCTCGGCGGACTGGAGAAGGACGGTGAGACGGGTGCCATATCCAGCGACCCGGAGAACCATCAAAAGATGGACCACCTGCGCTACGACAAGGTGGCCTCCATCGAGGTGCCCGACCTGGAGGTCGAGGGCGACAAGCGCGACGCCGAACTGCTCATCGTGGGCTTTGGGTCGACCTACGGACACCTGTTCTCGGCCATGAACCAGATGCGGCAGAAAGGACATAAGGTGGCCCTGGCCCACTTCAAATACATCAACCCACTGCCCAAGAACACGGCCAAGATACTGATGAAATATAATAAGGTGGTGGTGGCCGAGCAAAACCTCGGACAGCTGGCCGCGCTGCTGCGCATACGCATCAACAACTTCGTACCCTACCAGTACAACCAGGTGAAGGGCCAGCCCTTTGTCGTGAGCGAACTGGTGCAGGCCTTCGAGTCGCTCATCGGCGACCACGACGACCACGACATCGGCCGCTACTTCGAGACACGCATCCTACAGTAACACTTATGGAACCCTTTAAATCAGAAAGTATGAAGGAAGAAATCAACCCGTCGGAGACCGCCACAGAGCAGGTCAAGACCATTACCTATACAGCCGCCGATTTCAAGAAGGGACAGCCCCGATGGTGTCCCGGATGCGGCGACCACGCATTCCTCAACAGCCTGCAGAAGGCCTTGGCCGAGCTCGGCGTGCCACCACACGAGACGGTGGTCATCTCGGGCATCGGATGCTCGAGCCGACTGCCCTACTATGTCAACGCTTACGCCATGCAGACCATCCACGGCCGGGCGGCAGCCATTGCCACCGGCGTGAAGGTGGTGAACCCCAAGCTCACCGTATGGCAGGTGAGCGGCGACGGCGACGGACTGGCCATCGGCGGCAACCACTTCATCCACACCATGCGGCGGAACGTAAACCTGAACATGATCCTGCTCAACAACCGCATCTATGGCCTCACCAAGGGACAATACTCACCCACGAGTCCGCGCGGCTTCATCTCCAAGTCGAGTCCCTATGGCACGGTGGAAGACCCGTTCCGCCCCGCCGAGCTGTGCTTCGGCGCTCGCGGCAAGTTCTTCGCCCGCGCCATCGCCTCTGATGGTGCCCATACCATCGAGATGCTCAAGGCCGCCTACCACCACCAGGGGGCATCGGTATGCGAGATCCTGCAAAACTGCATCATCTTCAACAATGGCGTGTACGATTCGGTGTACACCAGCGGAGGGCGCAAGAAAAATGCCATCTATGTGGAGCACGGCAAACCATTGGTCTTCGGCGAAAACCATGAGTTCGGACTGGTGCAGCAAGGTTTCGGTTTGAAAGTGGTGGAGATTGGCAAAGACGGCTATACCATAGACGACATCCTCGTCCACGACAGCCACTGCGAGGACGACACCCTGCAGCTCAAACTCGCCATGATGGACAACGAGCATGGGTTCCCCGTAGCCCTGGGTGTCATACGCGACGTGGAGGCACCCACCTTCGGCGGGGCCATCAGCCAGCAAATCGAAGAGGTGAAGCAGAAGAAGAATTACCACAACTTCGCCGAACTGCTGGAAACCAACGACATCTGGGAAGTGAAATAACACAGGCACACCCATCAAACAAGTTCTCCCCTGACGTCTTCCATCGAGGAAGTACGTCAGGGGAGAACTTCTTTTCATACGTTCGTCACGGCTCCGGCCCGGCGCCCGCAACAAACCCACTATGACCCTATCTTACACCTTGTCGCCGTAGCACAAGTCGCCGGCATCGCCGAATCCCGGCACAATATATTTGTGCTCGTTCATGCCCGGGTCGATGGCCGCGCACCAAATGGTGGTCTTGTCGTCGGGAAAGGTGTTCTTGATATGGTCGATGCCCTCAGGACTGGCAATGACGCAGGCCACATGTATGCGCTTAGGCGTGCCCTTGGTGAGAAAGGCCTTGTAGCCCAGCTCCATGCTGCCGCCGGTGGCCAGCATAGGGTCGGCAATGACGAGCGTCTTCTCGTCGATGCTCGGCGTGGCCAGATACTCCACGTGGATGCCCACCTTGGTATGCTCCTCGTCCTTATACTCGCGGTACGCGCTCACGAAGGCGTTGCCCGCATGGTCGAAGATATTGAGAAAGCCATTGTGAAAAGGCAGACCGGCACGGAAGATGGTGGCCAGCACCACACGGTCGGAAGGTACGTTGACGCGCGAGATGCCCAACGGCGTGGCCACGTCGCGCCCCTCATAGTTCAGCGTCTTTGAAATTTCATACGCTTCGAGCTCTCCGATACGCATGATATTGTTGCGAAACAGGAGACGGTTTCTCTGATACTCAACATCCCGAATCTCAGCCAGATACTGACCGATGATGCTGTTATGCTCTGACAGGTTTATGATTTCCATATCTTAGTTAAATACTTGCTAATCAGGCTGCCCGACAACCTCCGGACAAAGCCGTCTGCAAAGGTAAGAAAAGTGTTTTATTTTTGCAAAGTGAAAGTTACAAATATATCAAAGCGAAATTTGTTTTTGTATTCTTTAACCTAAAAAACCAATTAATAAAGCAAAATTGGCAGAAGTCCTTTTGTTCACGTACACACTTTTTGCTACCTTTGCACCGTATAAGAAAGATTTCATTTTCCAACTTAAATACATTTAGAAAAATGGCAAAGTTTGACAAGTCAGTACTGGAAAAGTACGGTATCACAGGTACCACAGAAGTAGTTTACAACCCCTCTTACGAGGTGCTGTTCGAAGAGGAGACCAAAGCTGGTCTCGAGGGTTTCGAGAAGGGCCAGGTAACTGAGCTCGGCGCTGTTAACGTGATGACCGGTATCTACACCGGCCGTTCTCCTAAGGATAAGTTCATCGTTGATGATGAGAACTCTCATGATACCGTATGGTGGACTTCTGACGAGTATAAGAACGACAACAAGAAGGTTTCCAAGGAGGCTTGGGCCGTTGTCAACGCTCTTGCCAAGAAAGAGCTCTCCAACAAGCGCCTGTTCGTGGTGGACGGTTTCTGCGGTGCCAACAAAGACAGCCGCATGAAGATCCGCTTCATCGTGGAGGTGGCATGGCAGGCTCACTTCGTGACCAACATGTTCATCAAGCCCGTTAGCCAGGAAGAGCTCGACCAGGAGCCCGACTTCATCGTGTACAACGCCTCTAAGGCCAAGGTGGAGAACTACAAGGAGCTCGGCCTGAACTCTGAGACAGCCGTTGTCTTCAACGTGACCACCAAGGAGCAGGTTATCCTCAACACCTGGTACGGCGGTGAGATGAAGAAGGGTATGTTCTCTATGATGAACTACTACCTGCCTCTGAAGGGCATCGCTTCTATGCACTGCTCTGCCAACACCGACCTCAACGGCGAGAACACCGCCATCTTCTTCGGTCTGTCTGGTACAGGTAAGACCACACTGTCTACCGACCCGAAGCGTCTGCTCATCGGCGACGACGAGCACGGCTGGGACGACAACGGCGTGTTCAACTTCGAGGGTGGCTGCTATGCCAAGGTGATCAACCTCGACAAGGAGTCTGAGCCCGATATCTACAACGCTATCCGCCGCGACGCTCTGCTCGAGAACGTGACTGTAGCCGCTGACGGTAAGATCGACTTCACCGATGGCAGCACCACAGAGAACACTCGTGTGTCTTACCCCATCAACCACATCACCAACATCGTGAAGCCCATCTCAGCAGGTCCCGCCGCCAAGCAGGTGATCTTCCTGTCTGCCGACGCTTTCGGTGTGCTGCCTCCCGTGTCTATCCTGACTCCCGAGCAGACCAAGTACTACTTCCTCTCTGGCTTCACCGCCAAGCTGGCTGGTACAGAGCGTGGCATCACAGAGCCCACTCCCACCTTCTCTGCTTGCTTCGGCCAGGCCTTCCTCGAGCTGCATCCTACCAAGTATGCTGAGGAGCTGGTGAAGAAGATGGAGAAGAACGGTGCCAAGGCTTATCTGGTGAACACCGGTTGGAACGGCACTGGCAAGCGTATCTCTATCCGCGACACCCGTGGCATCATCGACGGCATCCTGAGCGGCGCCATCAACGAGGCTCCCACCAAGAACATCCCCTACTTCAACTTCGCTGTTCCTACAGTTCTCGAAGGCGTAGACACCAACATCCTCGATCCTCGCGACACCTATGCTGACGCTGCTCAGTGGGACGAGAAGGCCAAGGATCTGGCTGCCCGCTTCATCAAGAACTTCAAGAAGTACGAAGGCAACGAGGCTGGTAAGGCTCTCGTAGCAGCTGGTCCCCAGCTCTAATCTCTGACATCACAACCCCAAGTGGCTCGCCGAAGCATCTGAAATCCTCCGCCAGCCACCCCTCGGGGAACATGATATCCGCCAAGCGGCTTGACTCTGAAACAGGGTCAAGCCGCTTTTTTAGTTTGTTGGTGGGATGGTTTGTTGGTGGAATGGTTTGTTGGTGGGATAATTTGTTGGTGGGATGGTTTGTTGGTGGGATGGTTTGTTGGTGGGATGGTTTGTTG
>CAZBQA010000054.1:15589-18442 GCA_964493905.1 uncultured Prevotella sp. | reverse complement strand
ACAATGCTTTTATGAAATAATTCCCTAAATTTGCACTTGCTTGTTGAATTCACCACACAGAGAATTATTCCAAAGATGCTAACAAAAGCTCATCATTCCCTGGCTCAACGAGTTGCCACTCTGTGCCCTCCGGGCCTCTGTGTGAAAAAAAACTCCATGTGAATAAAGTCTCCGTGTACTCTGCGCCTCTGTGTGAACTAATATTTCAGAGAGAATAAAATCTCCGTGTACTCCGTGACTCTGTGTGAGATATATTCGCTGAATGGTTACTCGCCTTATGCCTATCATTCTCCTCTTGGGACTATGCCCTTGAACACCTTGTCAAACAATATTCCATAACGGATAGACCGTTACTTACATCTTGGAAGTAACGGTCAAAATCTTTCTTGTTGTGTATCACAACTAACGCCGTAAGGCCATCGCCTCCATGTACCCTTCTTCTCCGCCCTAAATGCGTTTCGCATGGCTAAAGCGAAGCCTTGTCCCGTGTCTGACGGCCGTTTGCTGCCCTCGATGCACCGTTTCCGTGGTGTGGCGAGGATGCTGTCGTGGTGTCGTTCGGGTGGAAGCATCGCATGCTTCGACTCGAAGTACAGCTTACTTCGACTTGAAGTATCGTGTGCTTCGACTCGAAGCAGACCGTGGTTCGAGCCGAATCACCCCTCGTCAGCGGTGCTGTCGTGGCACGTCAGGGCAGTGGTGGTACCAGGCAGGCTATGTTCCGGCACCGGCAGGAAGCCTATAAACGCAGGAGCGTGCGCCAGGCCCGGGGGCTGCGCACGCTCACATCGCGAGTGCCTTGCGGTGCAAGGCGGGTTGATAACAAGTTTTCTAAAACTCTATGATGAGTGCCTGGCGTGGTGCCAGCTTCACGTCTTTGGTCAGGTCTACCGAGGCTCCGGTGATGACGTCACGGCCTGTGGCATGACTGCCGATGACCTCGGCATAACGCTTCACGGTCATCGTGGCCTCGGCCTTCTTGCCGTTGATGACGGTGAGCACCGTGCGGCCCTGGTGCTGGCGGGCAATGACATACACGCCCTGCCAGGGTATAAACTGCACCTGCGTGCCTTGGGCGATGACGTCGCTCGTCTGGCGCCAGTGCAGCAGACGGCTCAGCCACTCGAACATGGCATTCTGCTCGGCGCTGCGTCCGGCTGCCGTGAAGGCGTTATGGGCGTCGCCGGGGAATCCGCCGGGGAAGTCCTTGCGCACGTTGCCGTCGGTCACCGCCTTGGTGCCGTTCATCAGGATCTCGGTGCCGTAGTAGAGCTGCGGTATGCGGTCGATGGTGAGCAGCAGGGCGAGGGCCTGCTTCAGGGCATCGGTGTCTTGTCCGTCGCCCAGGAATCGGTCGGTGTCGTGGTTGTCGATGAAAACCATCACGCTGCGTGGGTTCTCATACAGGTAGTCGTAGCAGAGCACGTTGTAGATGCGGTTCATGCCTTTCCACCAGTCGTCGGTGTCTTCGTTCTTGGCCATGTTGATGCGGTCGAAGAAGGCGAAGTCCATCACCGTCTTGAGGTAGCTGTTGGTCTCGGACAGCTTCGAGTCTTTCTGCCATGCGGCGGTGTAGGCGGGCTCGGTGACCCATGTCTCACCCACGGTGTTGAAGTTGGGATACTCGGTGTCGAGGGCCTTCATCCACCGGGCCATGGCCTCGCGGTCGGCGTAGGGGTAGGTGTCCATGCGTATGCCGTCGATGCCCACGGTCTCGATCCACCACTTGGAGTTTTGGATGAGGTATGTCATGACGTGCGGGTTGCGCTGGTTGAGGTCGGGCATCGACGATACGAACCATCCGTCCACGGTCTCGGCCATGTCGATCTTCGAGGCATAGGGGTCGAGCACCGGCGTGAGCTTGTAGCTGGTCTGCAGGCCGTAGTGGGGATGGTTGAACCAGTCGGCTGACGGCATATCCTTGTTCCAAGGATGGTAGTCGCCGCAGTGGTTGAAGATCATGTCCATCACCACCTTCAGTCCCTTGGCGTGGGCCTCGCCCACGAGGTTGCGGTAGTCGGCATTAGTGCCGAAGCGCGGGTCTACGCGGTAGTAGTCGGTGGTGGCATAGCCGTGGTAGGTGCTGTATTTGCCGTTGTCGGCGGGGCGGTCGTTCTCGAGCACGGGCGTGAGCCAGAGGGCGGTGACACCCAGTTCGTTGAAATAGTCGAGGTGCTGGCGTATGCCCTCGAGGTCGCCGCCGTGGCGCAGGCTGGGAGCCTGGCGGTCGCACGTGGCATCCTGCATGGTCTTGAAGGCATCGTTCTTGACGTTGCCGTTGGCGAAGCGGTCGGGCATGAGCATGTAGAGTACGTCGCGGTTGGTGAATCCCATGCGCTGCTCGCCGCTCATCTCACGGTCTTTGAGCGTGTAGTTCATCTTTTTCTTCTTGCCCTTGAGGGTGAAGGTGAGGGGCAGCTGTCCGGCCTTGGCACCGTCGAGGTTGAGGTAGACAAGCAGGTAGTTGGGTGAGTCGAGGCGTACCAGGGAGTCGACCTTGACGCCGGGATAGTCGGTGGAGACCTCGGCATCGCAGATGCCCTGGCCGTAGACCATGAGCTGGAGCGTCGGGTCTTTCATGCCCACATACCAGTCGGTGGGGTCAATCTTATTGATTTTTACTTGCGCGTTGGCTTGGAATACTTGTGCCATGAGCGTTAATGCCAATAGAAACTTTTTCATAAAGGGTTGTTTAGATGGGGTTATATATAGCGGTTTAGTGAGATGGTGGCTTTGTTAACCACAGAATAAACTCTTGTTAACCACTGAGATATTCTTTCTTAATACGGATGCCATACAGTTGATTGTTTTTTTTAACACGGAAGACACGGAATTATCGGAACTCGTGCAATA
>CAZBQA010000054.1:0-15489 GCA_964493905.1 uncultured Prevotella sp. | reverse complement strand
CCCTTTGATACAACGGAGGGGACGCTTCGGCCCCACGGAAGTCACGGAAAGAGCACAGTCTTCTTACTTGTTGGTGCCCTGTTATGACCACACGGTTGATTATTTTATACTCGTATGCCATACGGCTGATTATTTTTTAACACGGAAGACACGGAATTATCGGAACTCGTGCAATACCCTTTGATACAACGGAGGGGACGCTTCGGCCCCACGGAAGTCACGGAAAGAGCAACTCATATTTTATTTATGTGTGTTACTCTGACATGATGTTGCTAACTGTTAAGCACCCGCTCGGGGCGGACGATGAGATCGTTGAAGTTGTAAAGTAGCCCCAGTTTAAGCTTAGCGGCCCGCAGGTAATTGAGTAGTTGCGCTTTGTGAATATCCTCTATAGACTTCACGGCTTTCAGTTCTACGATGATTTTGTCCTCTACCATGAAGTCGCAAATGTATGGTGTGCTCAGTTCGTGGCCATGGAAGGAAATGGGAATCTTTTTCTCTCGTTGGAACTTGATTCCGCGTATAGCCAGTGCGATGGCAAAGGCTTCTTGGTACACCTTCTCAAGGAAGCCGCAGCCTAATGCCTTATTCACATCTATAGCCGCTCCGTTGAGCTGGTAGGTCAGGTCTTCATAAAGTAAACTCATAAGGTTTGATCTATATTTATGGTTACTTATTTTATGGTTGCTTATTTATGCTCTTCTGTTGCTATTTCCGTGTCTTCCGTGGGGCCGAAGCGCCCCCTCCGCTGTGTCAAGTGGTGGGCTTAATTTCCGAAAATTCCGTGTCTTCCGTGTTTAAAAAAGACTCGGTATTCATCGGAAAATCCGTGGTTCAGCGGTGCAGGATGAGGGCCGACTGGCCGTTCACCGTCACCGTGCCACCTGCCATGGTCTCCATGCCCTGCTCGTTGATCTGGCCGTCGCAGCACACCACGGTGTACTGCCCCTCGGGGATTGTCAGGGTGGTGGCCTCCTTGTTGCCGTTGAGCACCACGATGATGTTGCTCCAGGTGTCGATGCCTTCGAGGTTCTCGAGTGCAAAGGCCACCGTGCACGGCTTGGTGTCGAGGAAGCGCAGGTGACGGCGCACCTTGTCGGCGCTGCCCAGATGGAAGGCAGGATGGTTTTTGTGGAGGGCGATGAGGTTCTTGTAATAGCTGTAGACCTGCGGATAGCGCTTGAGGTTGTCCCAGTCGAGGTGGTTTACCTCGTCGGGCGACTTATAGCTGTTGTGTACACCTTTCTTGTCGCGCAGCATCTCCTCACCGCTGAGGATGAACGGCACGCCCTGCGAGGTGAAGACAGCGGTCTGGGCCAGCAGGTCGAGGCGGATGAGCTCAGCCTCGCTGATGCCCGGTATCGATGCGCGCAGGCGGTCGGTGAGACACATGTCGTCGTGGCAGCTCACGTAGCTGATCTGCTGCGTGGGCTCGACTGTCCACGGTGCCTTGCTGTAGTTCACCTTGCTCATGTCGACCTGCGGATGGGAGATGCCACCCGTGATGCCATACTTGAGGCTCTCCTCCTCGCCAGGCAGTCCGGCCAGGAAGGCCCCCTTGGTATCGTCGCTGAAGGGTCCGCGCAACGCGTCGCGCATGTCGTCGCTGAAGGCGGCGATGCCCGGCAACTGCGGCACGTTGGCCTTCACGGCCAGTTTCTCAGTGGGGTAGGCACACTGTCCGGCGCTCCAGCCCTCGCCGTAGATGAAGATCGAGGGATCGATGCGGTTCATCTCGGCGCGCAGGAGGTTCATGGTCTCGATGTCGTGTACCCCCATGAGGTCTACGCGGAATCCGTCGATGTGGTATTCGTCCACCCAGTATTTCATGCTCTCGAGCATAAACTGGCGCATGATGGGTTGCTCAGAGGCCGTCTCGTTGCCGCAGGCCGTGCCGTCGCTGGGCTTGCCGTCGGCCTTGAAACGGTAGTAGGCATCGGGGTAGGTGCGCTGGAAGGCGCTGCCGTCGATGTCGAAGGTGTGGTTGTAGACCACGTCGAGGAACACCTTGATGCCGGCCTTGTGCAACGCCTGCACCATCTGCTTGAACTCGCGGATGCGCGCCGTGGAGTTGTAGGGGTCGGTGGCATACGAGCCCTCGGGCACGTTGTAGTTGAGCGGATCGTAGCCCCAGTTGTACTGCGGCTCGTTGAGGCGTGTCTCGTCTACCGAGGCATAGTCGAACGAGGGCAGGATGTGTACGGCCGTGATGCCGAGGTCTTTGAGGTAGGCGATGGCCTTAGGCTCGGTGAGGGCCAGGAACTTACCCTTATGGTTGAGGCCCGACGAGGCGTCGATGGAGAAGTCGCGGTGGTGCATCTCGTAGATCACCAGGTTGCCGGTGGTGACGCCCTGCGGCCGTCGGTCGTGCTGCCAGCCCTCGGGGTCGGTGGCTCTGAGGTCGACGATGGCGCCGCGCCTGCCGTTCACTCCCACAGCCTTGGCAAACACACCGGGTGTCTCGCCGTGGGCGATGGCACCCCTGGTGGCCTTGCCGGCAGCCTGCTGCACCTTGGAGGCCTCTTTGGTAGTCACCTCAAAAGTATAGTATTTGCCCTTGAGGTCGCCCTTGAGGGTGAGCGCCCAGCTGTCGGTGCCGGTGAGCTTCATCTTGCGGGCTTTGGGCTTCTGCCCGGCGGTGGTGTAGTCGTGGTCGTACACCCGCACCACCACCCGCTTGGCTGCCGAGGGGGCAACGAGGCGGAAGGTGGTGGACTGCGGTGTATAACTCACCTCATTGAAGTTGTATTGCTGTGCATTCATCGGCTGCGACAGGCTCAGTGCAACGAGAAGCGTTGCGATAAAAGGAATCTTTGTCATAGACATAGGCTTGATATGGGGGTGATTACTGGGCCATGAGCGACACGGCGAAGCCGCCGCCGCGGGCCATGGTGAGCTTGAGCACATCGCCACGTTTCACGGTCTTGCGGGTGATGGTGTAGGCTTTCGGGTTTTTCTCGTAGTCGGCGTTCTTGGCGTCGGCATAGATGGTGCAGACATACTTGCGGCCCTTGTCGAGGAAGTCGAGCTTCACCACGCTCTTGTGGCCGTTCTCATCGCACTTGCCGCCGATGAACCAGTTGTCGGTGCCCTTGGCCTTGCGGGCCACGGTCACATAGTCGCCGGGCTCGGCCTCGAGGTAGCGCGAGTCGTCCCAGTCGCAGGCCACGTCGCGGATGAACTGGAAGGCATCGTCGTATTTGGCATAGTTCTCAGGCAGGTCGGCAGCCATCTGCAGCGGACTGTACATGGTGAGGTAGAGGGCGAGCTGACCCACGAGGGTGGTATGGATGTAGTTGGGGTTGTCGCTCCAGGTGTTGAGCTGGGTCTCGAGGATGCCCGGGGTATAGTCCATCGGGCCGCCCTGCAGGCGGGTGAAGGGCAGCACCACGGTGTGGTCGGGGCGGCTGCCGCCGAAGGCTTCGTACTCGGTGCCGCGGGCACTCTCGTTGCCCACCAGGTTGGGCCAGGTGCGGCACAGGCCTGTGGGGCGCACGGCCTCATGGCCGTTGACCATGATATGGTGCTTGGCCGCCTCCATGACGTTGTAGAGGTAGTGGTTGTTCATCGACTGCGAGTAGTGGTGGTCGCCCCTGGGGATGATGTCGCCCACGTAGCCGGTCTTCACGGCATCGTAGCCATACTTGTTCATGAGGTTGAAAGCCTTCTCCATGTGGCGCTCGTAGTTTTGTACGCTTGCCGAGGTCTCGTGGTGCATCATCAGCTTCACGCCCTTGCTGTGGGCATACTCGTTGAGGGCCTTGATGTCGAAGTCGGGGTAGGGTGTCACGAAGTCGAACACATCCTGCTTCCAGTGTCCGATCCAGTCTTCCCAGCCTACGTTCCAGCCTTCTACCAGCACTTGCTGCAGACCGTTCTTGGCAGCGAAGTCGATATATTTCTTCACGTTCTCTGTGTTGGCGGCGTGGCGGCCGTTGGGCTTGGCCTTCGACCAATCGATCTGACCCAGCTTCACCGACGAGAACTCATCGGTGTAGCTCCATGAGCTCTTGCCCACGATCATCTCCCACCACACACCGCAGTACTTGGTGGGGTGGATCCAGCTGGTGTCCTCGATCTTGCAAGGCTCGTTGAGGTTGAGGATGAGGTGCGACGACAGCATGTCACGGGCGTCGTCGCTCACCATCACCGTGCGCCAGGGACTCTGACAGGGTGTCTGCATGTAGCCCTTCATGCCTGTGGCATCGGGTGTGAGCCACGACTCGAAGACCATCGTCTTGTCGTCGAGGTTGAGGTGCATGGTGGCGTAGTCTACGCAGGCCGCCTCGTGGATGTTGATGTAGAGGCCGTCGGTGCTCTTCATCTGCAGGGCCGTCTGCACACCGGTGGGCGAGAAGACCGACACCGACGAGTTGTCCCAGTTGACGGCATCGTGGAAACGGGCCCTGATTTCCGACAGGCGCGACTCCTGGGTCTCCTGCTCCTGGGTGTCGTAGTCGCCCGGCAGCCACCAGGCCGTATGGTCGCCGGCCATGGCAAACTGGGTGTGCTCGTCTTTGATGGTGAAGTAGACCAGCGAGTCTTGCTGTGGGAACTCATAGCGCAGTCCCATGCCCTCGTCGTAGACGCGGAAGCGGATAATCATCGTGCGCTTGGTGTCGGGCTGGTCGAGGGCGACGGCCAGCTCGTTGTAGTGGTTGCGTATGGCAGCCACCTCGCCCCACACGGGTTTCCATGTCTCGTCGAAGGTCGATGTCTTGGCATCGGTCTGGCGGAAGCCGTCCATCAGGCTGGTCTCGCGCAGACCCTTGGTGGCGTGCTTGTCTTTGGCGAGCTCGAGGCCCAGGCGCGAGGGCTTCACCACGGCACGGCCTTTGTAGCTCATCTCGTAGGTGGGTACGCCACCTTCGGCAAGCGAGAATTTCACACGTACATTGCCGTTGGGCGAGGCCACTTCTTGTGCCATGGCCGATAATGGGAGGAGCAGGGCAAGCAGCAAGGCCTGAACGCTGAACCTGTTGTTTCGGATCTTGATCATTACGCTTAAAAGTTTATTTTTAATTATTTGTAGAAACTTGAAATTGATGGTGTGTGTGCCTCTGATGTTATAGTTGCTGTAGGCACGGAGTGAGTGGGCGATGCGCTTGTGCCTCCAGTCTTTTGTTGAGGGTCTGGGGGCTCTGTCCCTCTAGATTTTCTTAAACCTAGAAACGCTAGTCCATCCTTTGAGCCGGATAGCCTCGCGTTCCTAGGTGTGTTGTTGATAGTAGAGTGGTGTCTTCTATATTCAATTTCCCAATTCTGTGTTCATCTTCACGACGGATGTCGCTGATGGGGGCTCGGCTCCTTGGCTTGGTACCCATTGCACCGCCCCCCATTTTCAATCTTGAATCTTGAATCTTGAATTTTGAATCTTGAATTTTGAATCTTGAATTTTGAATTATGAATTGTTCACCCTCTCCCGCTCTGATAGAGCAGTTCCTTGATGTTGTGCATGAAGGCCTTGTCGGCGGCCAGGTCCTCGATGTTGAGGTGCATGCGGTAACGCCAGTAGTGACGCGGGTTGGCCGGGATGTTGATGCGCTCGGCATCGGCATCGGCCAGACGCAGGCGCTCGTCCATGGCCAGCCAGTCCTGGATGCTCAGCACGCAGAGCATGCTGGGCGAGGTAAGCTGACGCGAGATGATGTCGCGACCGAGCCATTCGGGCAGCGGGTGAGGGGCCGGTCCCTCACGGTAGAGCATGGAGTTGTAGTAGTCCTGCGTGCGCTCGTAGTTCTCGTCCCACCACTGGCGCAGGGTGGCCATGTCGTGCGTAGAGAATGTGCAAACCGAGCGATAAGGGTTGCGCGAGAGGTGGCCGAAGCGCACATGCGGGTCTTTGGGCATCGACTGGATCTCGAGCGAGAGGATGCGTAGCTCGTTGATCACCCATGGCACGCAGTCGGGCACCATGCCCAGGTCTTCGGCACACACCAGCATGCGGGTGGCCTGCACCAGCTTGGGCAGCTTCTTCATGGCCTCGCGATACCAGAACTGGTTGTTGCGACGGTAGAAGTAGTCGTTGTATAGGCGGTTGAAGGCAGCCTTGTCGATGTCGTAGAGCGCCTCGTAGGTGAAGTCGAACTGGGCAGAGATGCGCGGGTGGAACTTGTTGGGGTCCTTGCTGTCGCGCAGGAAGAGCACGTCTGAGATCAGGGCATACAAACCGTCGCGCAGGTTGAGCTCGTCTTGGTTGGTCACGCCGGCGAAGGCTTGCTCAACCTTGCGCTGGGTGTCGTATTCGGGTTTCATCTCCCAGATGTCGTCGTGGCTGTGTACCAGATACTTGGTCTTCACCTCTTCGGCACGGGTGCCGAAGACGCGGTCGAGCACCCAGTCGGCGATGAACGGCTTGCAGAACTGATCCTCGAGGAAGTGGAGGCCGTAGCCTTCAATCTCCTCACGCGACATGCCGAGGGCGGGCTGGAACTGTCCGAGCAGGCCATGCACGGCATCGACGGGAATCTCCCAGATGCGGAAGAAGCCCAGCACATGGTCGATGCGGTAGGCATCGAAGAACTTGGCCATGTTTTGGAAGCGGCGCACCCACCACTGGCAGCCGTCCTTGATCATCTCTTCCCAGTTGTAGGTGGGGAATCCCCAGTTCTGTCCGTTCACCGAGAAGTCGTCGGGCGGGGCACCGGCCTGGCCGTTGAGATTGAAGTATTTGGGTTCCATCCATACGTCGCAGCTGTAGCGGTTGACGCCGATGGGGATGTCGCCCTTGAGGATGACGTGGTGCTGGCGGGCATACTTGTGAACGGCATGCAGCTGGGTGCTGAGCACATATTGCACAAAGTACCAGTATTCCACTTCCTTGTAAGCCTTGTTGCGCGGGTTGGAGAGCGTCTTGCGCTCGGCCTCGTCCCACACGCGGTGGTCGGGCCACTGCGAGAAGTCGGCTGTGCCAAACTTGTCTCTCAGCGAAGAGTACTGGGCGTAGGGCACGAGCCACTGCTCGGTGTCGGCGAAGAACTGCTTGAAGTCTTCTGAGCCCATGATCTGCTTGCCCTCCTGCTCGTAGACGAGGCGGAGATATTCGTTCTTGGCCTGGTTCACACGCTCGTAGTCGATCTGTGGCAGGGCATTGAGCTCGCGGCGCAGGGCCTCAAACTTCTTGCGCTGCTCCTCATCCTTGAGCTCGGGCAGCTGGGTGAGGTCAGCATACTGCGGATGCAGCGCAAAGACGCTGATGCAGCTGTAGGGGTAGGAGTCGGTCCAGGTATGGGTGATGGTGGTGTCGTTGATGGGCAGGATCTGCAGCACGCGCTGTCCGGTCTGCTCCACCAGGTCGACCATCTTCTTCAGGTCGCCGAAGTCGCCCACGCCAAAGCTGTCATGCGAGCGCAGCGAGAACACCGGCACGAGGGTACCGGCCAGCTTGGTGTTGTAGAAGGGCATGAAAGCCTGGTCAAGATGATACACCACCACGTCGCCGTCTTTCATCTCGGGCAGTTGGATGGTACGGTTGAGGCCCGTCTCCCAGGCAGGGGCGATGTCGCGACGCGAATCCTGGGCGGCAAACTTAAATTCCATCTCACCCTCGGGGAAGGCCTCGGCGTTGAGGTCGATGACCCATTCGTTGATGTTGTGCTCGGTGAGTGCAAGCGATTTGGTGCTGTCCCACTGGCCCAGTACGTCGTCTTTGCCGATGATCACCAGTCGCTCCTGTGCGCGCAGTTGAGGAGCACGCACCACCAGTCGCACGGTCTTGCTGTAGGGGGAGGGGGCCAAGGAGTGCAGGTCGCGGTGGTTGATGCATTCGGTGAAGGCCGAACTGTAGAGATACGAGTCTTCGGGGATGTCGTTCCAGCGGTCGTACATGGTGTAGGAGGTGCCTTTGGCGCTGTTGAGCTCCAGACGGTGCTCCACGGTTGTCCACTCGTTGCGCACCTCATTGCCGTTGCAGTCGAGATGATAGAAGTAGTCCACCTCCTGCACCGTGGGGGGCAGGTTGAGTTCGTAGGTCCACCTCTGACCGTCGCGGGTAAACATGCGGTATAGCGATGCAGACCCCTCAATCTCCAGATTGAGCACGAGTTCTTCTCCGAACTTGGTCTGATAATCCACATTAAAAAGTAAGTTCATAGAATTTAGGCTATTTATATTTTTGCCCAAAGTTACGAAAAATATGATGCCTTGGTCCGTGGGTTTTGCACAATTTGGGAAAAATAAAGTGCAAACGATTGCATTAAGTCGGCCTTCTCATGGTCGCAGTCATTTCACCGGCCTTCCATGTTCCTGTGCATTCGGTTGTGTACCATCGTCCACCACGAATTTCACAAATTACATAAATTTACCTTCCGGCACGTTCGATTTCACTACTCATCGCCTTGGTTTTGGTGTACGAACTCTGTAAGAGTTCAACGCTTTTCCTATTCTCCGTGTCATCGTGTGGGCCTTCCGCGTTTCTGTATCTTCCGTTGATTTGTGGGGAGTGGCAATGCTTTACATGGGAAAAGACTGGTTTTTAACCTGCACAACGTTGAGATGATGCCGGGTGAGGAGGCTTGTCGCCACGCCATCTCATTGTCGGCTCATCCAGCTTCGACTCGAACCACGGTCTGCTTCGACTCGAAGCACACGCTCCTTCGACTCGAATTACACGCTCCTTCGACTCGAACCACGTCACTCCAGCTGCGCTGGGCTGGCGGCAGATGACCGCCTTCCGGGCACGGCAAGGCCTTTTGGGCGCGGTCGACAGGCCACTTACGCCTGGTGTGTAGGCAACGGGCGGCGAACGGTGGCAGGTACATAGTTCTCACGGAGCCCCTTGAACCACAACACGCAAGACGACACAGCTGGGGATGTGCGCCGGCCCATCCTCTTTCTGCGGGACTGTTTATTTGCCAAGTCACCGTAAGGTTGTCTGCGCGCTAAAAGAAAAATCCTCCGGGTCGGCCGGATGACGGTCGTTCCCGGAGGATGGATAGGATGTTTTTGGGGGAGGCAGCGATGGCGGTGAGCCGTCTTATGCCTTTACGTCCTTGATGAGGCTTACGGCCAGGGCACTCAGGATGAGCGCCACGCCAGCCACAATCATCATGTTGCTCTGTACGCTGCCCACCAAGCCGAGGATGACACCTCCGATGGCGGCGGCTACAATCTGGGGAATGCAAATGGTGCCGTTGAACAAGCCCAGATAAGCACCCATGTGGCCGTAGCCCTGCAGGGCATTGGTTACGAAGGTGAAGGGCATGGCCAGCATGGCAGCCCAGGCGCAGCCGATGAGCAGGAAGGGAATGAACAGCAGGTACTGGTCGTGGATGATCGCACAGGCTGCGAAGCCGATGCCGCCGAGCACCAGACTCAGCGCATAGGCCATCTTCCGGTTGCTGAACTTAGGCAGTATGGGGGCCCAGATCACCGAGCCGATGGCCTGAACGGCAAAGAGGATGCCCACCCAGTTGCCGGCGGTCTGGTAGCCTTCGCTCGTCACATCGGTGGTGCCCCAGCAGTTGTCGGCCACGGTGCCGTTGGTGTAGGTCCACATATACATGAAGGCAAACCAGCAGAAGAACTGCACCACGCCGACCTTCCAGAAGGTGGAGGGGGCATTCTTGAGCAGTACGAACCAGTTGCCGCTGCCTTTCTCGTCTTCTTTCACATCCTCACGCGCACCATTATACTGCTCGTACTCTTGCGGCGGCCATTCCTTGACCTTGCTGACGGTGTAGACCACACAGAGGATGAGGATGGCGGCGCCCACATAGAAGCTGTAGATCACCGAGTCGGGCACTACACCCTTGGGCGCGGTGTTGGCAATGCCCAGGAAGGCGAAGAAGAACGGGAAGACATAGCCCACCAGCGAACCGGCATTGCACAGAAAGCTCTGGATGGAGTAGGCCTTGGCCTTCTGTTCCTCATTTACCATATCGCCCACCAGCATCTTGAAGGGTTGCATGGCCATGTTGATCGAGGTGTCGAGGAACATCAGTGCAATGAGTCCGAAGATCATGGCGGTAGACACGGCCATGCCGAACGAACCGGCGTTGGGCAGCAGGCACATCACCAGCACGGCCAATGCTGCGCCGAGGAAGAGGTAGGGTATGCGTCGGCCCCAACGAGTCCACGTGCGGTCGGAGCACGAGCCGACGATGGGCTGCACGATGATGCCCATGAGGGGAGGCAGTATCCAGAAATAGCTCAGGCTATGGGGATCGGCGCCAAGGGTGGCGAAGATTCGCGAGATGTTGGCACTTTGTAAGGCGTAGGCAATCTGTACGCCGAAGAACCCGAAGCTCAGGTTCCATAGTCCCCAAAAAGACAAATTAGGTTTTTTTGATTCAAAATTCATAATTCAAAATTCAAAATTAGGCTAACGCGATGGAAGCCTTATGTTATTTTAATTGTTGTTGGCATTTAAAATTCATAATTCAAAATTCAAAATTAGGCTAACGCAATGGAAGCCTTATGTTATTTTAATTGTTGTTGGCATTTATCTGACCAGTAGTTGACATTTATCTGACCAGTAGTTGGCGTTTATCCGACCAGTAGTTGACGGCTATTTTGGCAATTGTATATTGGTGATTGACTTCTTGTTTTTATCATTTTCAATGCTTTGAGATGTCGATTTGACGATAGACATAAGCAATTTGCACAAGGAAGTGCAATCGTTAAAGATGCTCTGGTGCTCACCCTCGGAGAGGTAGCCGGCGCGTCTCAACAGTTCTATCCAATACTGCGTCTCGTTGGCTTCTCGCAAGGAGATATTCATCTTTGCACGGAAATCTGCACGGCTTTGTCCGCGCAAAGCCTCACGGACATTGGCGCCTATGCTTGTCCCACTCTTTAAAATTTGACTCGCCAAATCGTATTCATGATAGTTCTCACGCAAGAACTTGGCGAGTTTTACGCACCGGACTGCAAAATCCATGCTTTTAACAGCAACGATATTCTCATTCAAATCCTTCATTGCAGCTTAATTTTGAATTTTGAATTTTGAATTTTGAATTACCTCGTTGTTCCTCGAATGACAAGTCTTGTTCTGACGATGCGCTTCTCGATTTTGTCTTTGGGTGACTCACCTTCCACCTTACCTATTAATATATTGGCAGCTTCCTCACCTACGCGTACGCCGCGCTGCTCCACGGTGGTGAGCATCGGGTCACAGGCAACGGCACGCTGGCCGTTGGTAAACCCACAGATCGAGAGGTCTTGCGGCACACGGTAGCCCATGCGCTTGGCGGTGTAGAGAATGCCGATGGCCGTGTCGTCGTTCACGGCGAAGAAAGCGTCGGGGATCTCCTCCTGCGAAAGCAGTTCGGGCGTGATGGCCTCGGCGTCGGCACGATTGTCGCAGATGCGGAAGAAGCGATCCTCAGGCTGCAGGCCCTGACGAAGCAAGGCGTCGCGGTAACCGTTGTATCGGTTTTTTGAAATCTCCAGGGTCATGGGCGAACCGTAATAGGCAATGCAGCGGCAGCCCGTGTTGATGAGATGTGTCACGGCATTGAAGGCACCCTGGTAGTCGTCTACCACCACACGGTTGCAGTCGATACCCGTACAAATGCGGTCGTAAAAGACTAACGGCATGCCGTGGTTGAGCAGTTTCTGGAAGTGTTCATACTGCTGGGTGTCCTTGGCCTGCGAGACAATCACCCCGCAAACCTTGTGCTCGTAGAAGCGCTCACAGAGCTGGCGCTCCAGGTTATATTGCTCGGCACTCTGTCCCACCATGATGCTGTATCCGCGTGAGGTGGCCTCTTGCTCGATGCCGCTGAGCACCGATGAGAAGTAGAAGTGTGCAAACTGCGGCACAATCACTCCGATGATCTTCAGAGGCTTGGTCTTGCTGTTGCGCAGACTCTCGGCCAGCACATTAGGGAAATAATTATGTTCGCGCGCGTACCTTTTTATTTTGTCACGCTGCTCTTCGCTGATGCGAGGGCTGTCTTTGAGCGCACGCGACACCGTTGCCACCGACACACCAAGTGCCGCTGCAATATCCTTCATCGTGATAGGTGCTGATTGTTCCATGAGTCGTTCTTTAGGTTTTCATCTTTAACTCTTGCAAAAATAAGCAAAAGGCGTACAACCTCCAAATTGGGGTTTATAAACTTGACATTTATCAATGCAAACGATTGCATTGAACATTCGACGTTTTTGCGCTAAAAAACGTGGAGGATATTTAAAATACCCTTATTTTTGCAACGAAATCATGTGCAATAGCACTGCTAACCATTCCTAAACCGACGATCTGCCACCATAAAAAGAAACAGAATACTCTGGAATGTGAACAGCCTAGAAACAATTATTAATATACACGTTAACTTAAAGATCAAAAAGATGAAGCAGGTAAAGATTACGATGCCTCGTAGAGCACTCACCCTGGTGTGTGGGCTCGCCCTTGCAGCTACTGCTTTTGGACAGCAGGTGGTTGTGAAAGGACATGTAGTGGATGCTACCGGAGAGCCTGTCATCGGTGCCACTGTACGCGTAAACGGACAGGATGGTGGTGCGGTGACCGACCTCGACGGTAACTTCACACTGAATGCCAATGCCGGCGAAACCGTGACCGTTGACTATATCGGTTACGAGAGTTACAAAGGCACGGTGGCTCCCAACATGAGCATCACGCTCCATGAAGGAGCGGAGAAATCACTCAACGAAGTGGTGGTTATCGGTTACGGTGCCGTGAAGAAGTCAGACCTCACGGGTTCGGTGACGGCTCTGAAGCCCGATTCGAAGAATAAGGGTCTGGTGGTGAACGCCCAAGACATGATCGGTGGTAAGATTGCCGGTGTGAACGTAACAAGCAACAGTGGTGCGCCAGGAGCCGGTGCAACCATCCGTATTCGTGGCGGTTCGTCGCTCAATGCCAGCAACGACCCGTTGATCGTTATCGACGGTGTACCTATGGACAACAATGGTGTGAAAGGTCTTTCCAATCCTCTTTCACTCGTTAACCCCCAGGATATTGAGAGCTTCAACATCTTGAAGGACGCTTCTGCCACAGCTATCTATGGTAGCCGTGGCTCTAATGGTGTTATCATCATCACCACCAAGAAGGGTCGTAAGGGCCAGAAGGTAAGCGTGAGCTACAACGGTAGCGCAACGGTGAGTATGAAGAAGAAGACCATCGACGTCATGGATGGCGACCAGTATCGTGAGTTTGTGAAGAATCTCTATCAGGGCAACAGCCGCTATGACGATGCTGTTGGAGCACTTGGCGATGCCAATACCAACTGGCAGGACGAGATCTACCGCACTGCTTTCTCGCAGGATCATGGTGTGACGGTAGCCGGTTCGGTGGGCGAGATTCTTCCTTACCGTGTGTCGGTGGGCTACACCGGTCAGCAGGGTATTCTCAAGACCTCTGACTTTAAGCGTACCACAGCTTCTGTGAGCCTGAGCCCCAGTCTCTTCGACAACCACTTGAACATCAACCTCAACCTCAAGGGAATGTACGCTGACACCCAGTATGCCAATACGGGTGCCATTGGTGCCGCTGTGGCAATGGATCCCACCAAGCCTATCTACAGCAGCGATGGTAAGTACACCAACTTCGGCGGTTATTATGAGTGGATCATGGACGGAAACTCGCTCAACGACCCCACATGGCCCTATACCTATAACAACCAGGCTACGGCCAACCCCGTTGCCCTGCTCAACCTGCACAACGACCGTGCACATTCAAAGGATTTCGTGGGTAATATCGACGTTGACTATAAGGTTCATGGTTTTGAGGACCTTCGTCTTCATGTGACGGCTGGTGCCGATATCGCCACGGGTAAGCAGTTGCTCGACGAGTCGCCTGCCTATCCTAGTCGTGACGGTGTCTACTATGGCAACCACGGATGGGAGAAGATAGATAAGAACAGCTATACCATGAGTGGTTATGCCCAGTATTATCACGACTTCAACGACAAGGCCATGAATCATTTTGATATTATGCTCGGTTCTGAGTATCAGCGCTTTGTTCGCAGCACCCACAACTATTATTATGGCTACTATCCCGAGACCAACAACGACAAGACACTCGCTGGCACCATCTACAAGGCCAAGGGTAAAGACTATGATGGCGACGGTACCGTCGATCCCTACTATGATCCGACCGAAAATCGCCTGCTCTCGTTCTTCGGCCGTGCCAACTGGTCGTTGATGGACAGCCGCTACATGCTCACCGCCACGGTGCGTGCCGACGGTTCAACCCGTTTCAACTGGCTCAAGCCTTACGACAACCAGCAGTGGGGTGTGTTCCCCTCTTTCGCCTTTGCATGGCGTATCAAAGACGAGAACAAGTTCAGAGAAATCAACTGGCTCTCTGACCTCAAACTCCGTCTCGGTTACGGTCAGACCGGTCAGCAGGAAGGTATTGCCGACTTCGGCTATTATCCCTCGTATGTCATGAATACGGGTGCCGACTCTTATTATCCAGTATCTGGTGACGGCACCATGGCTCGTCCTATTGCCGTCAACCACGACCTTACTTGGGAGACCACCACTACCTATAACATCGGTCTCGACTGGGGTGTTTTCAACCAGCGCCTTACCGGTAGCGTAGACTGGTACTATCGCAAGACCACCGACCTGCTCAACACTGTATATGTAGCAGCCGGTTCTAACTTTAAGAACACGCTGATCTCTAACATCGGTGACATGAAGAATACCGGTGTGGAGACCGCCATCCACTGGCTTGCCGTGAACACCAAAGACTGGAACTGGACCCTCGACTACAACTTCACCTACAACCTCAACTCAATCACCAAGCTCACAGGTGGTAGCGACGATTCTTACTTCGTTCCCACGGGCGGCATCTCTGCCGGTACAGGCGGTAACGTGCAGGCCCACGCCGTTGGTCATCCCGCCAGCTCGTTCTATGTGTTCCAGCAGGTGTATGACAAGGACGGCATGCCCATCGAGGGTGTGGTTGTAGACCGCAACGCTGACGGCCAGATCACCGATGCCGACAAGTATTTCTACAAGAGTCCCGCTGCTCCTTACGTCATGGGCCTGGCTTCTCGTCTGGAGTACAAGAACTGGGACTTCGGCTTCTCTCTCCGCGCCAGCATTGGCAACTATGTCTACAACGACGGCATGGCCGGCAGGTCGAACCTCAATGTGAGCGAGATCTACAGCAGCAACAACTATCTGTCTAACCGTCCGCTCTATGTGCTGCCCTACAATTGGCAGAGCTATGAGACCACGGCAACGCTCTCTGACCGTTGGGTGCAGAACGGTTCGTTCCTCAAGTGTGACAACATCACCCTGGGTTACAGCTTCTCCGACCTGTTCAAGAGCGGCACCTGGAAGGGTATCAGCGGTCGTGTGTACGGTGCAGTGAACAATGTGTTCACCATCACCAAGTACGATGGCATCGATCCTGAGGTGTTCAACGGAATCGACAACAATCTCTATCCGCGTCCGTTCTCGGCAACGGTAGGTTTGAGTCTTAATTTCTAAATTCTTACCCAAAGGATATATTTATTATGAAAACAATATATAAGAATATCATTCCAGCAGCTGCGCTTGCCTTGACGCTTG
>CAZBQA010000053.1:0-18892 GCA_964493905.1 uncultured Prevotella sp. | reverse complement strand
CTTCTCTACCGGCCCCTTTCCCATCGACAGCCATACTCCGGATGCGCAACCGTCACCACACCAGGTGTGCAAAAAACCATAGAAAACTCTTGTAGAAAAAGGAAAGAATTGTTACCTTTGCGAGAAAATGTAGTTATGACCAGAGAAGAAGACATTAAGAAAGCCGTCAAAGTATTGAATGAAGGCGGCGTAATACTCTATCCCACCGACACGGTATGGGGTATTGGATGTGATGCAACAAATGCCGAGGCTGTGGCCAAGGTGTACCGCATCAAACGACGCGACGACTCTAAGGCACTGATTTGCCTTGTCGACTCAGATGCCCGTCTGCAACGCTATGTGCGACAGGTGCCTGCGGTGGCTTGGGACCTTCTCGACGTGGCCGACAAGCCTACCACCGTCATCCTTGATGGCGCAGTGAACCTGGCTCCCAACCTCATTGCCGAAGATGGCAGCATTGCCATGCGCATCACCAAAGAGGATTTCTCGCGTGAACTATGTTATCGTTTCCAGAAGGCTCTGGTAAGCACCAGCGCCAACATCAGCGGCGAGCCCGCAGCACAAAACTATTGTGACATCTCACAGGAGCTGCTCGACAGCGTAGACTATGTATGCTGGTCGCGCCGACAGGAGCACAAGCCCCACACACCAAGCTCGATCATCAAGCTGGGCCCCTCGGGCGAGGTGACCATCATCAGGAAATAATCTTCCCCCATTACTTAGACAATAACCACAACTCTCAATAGGTAAATAAGCGTGATAGAGAATGTTATAGCATGGAAAGAGCGCCATCTGACCGACAAGCAGATGACATCGATTCTTGCCTTCGTCATCGGTATCTTGGCCTCGGTGGCAGCTTATATTCTTCACACCCTCATCACCTTGGTTCAGCGACTGTTGACCGAAGACTTTCTGACCGATGCGGCCAACTGGCTGTATCTCGTCTTCCCTGTCATCGGTATCTACATCACTTCGCTTTTTATAAAATATGTGGTGCGCGACAATATCTCGCATGGCATCACACGGGTGCTCTATGCCATCTCTACCAAGAAGTCGCGACTTCGTAGCCACAACTGCTGGTCGTCGGTCATCGCCTCGGCCATCACCATTGGTTTCGGAGGGTCGGTAGGTGCCGAGGCCCCTATCGTGCTCACAGGGTCGGCCATCGGCTCCAACCTGGGGCAGCTCTTCAAGATGGACAACCGCACGCTGATGCTGCTCGTGGGCTGTGGCTGCGCAGCCGCCATATCGGGCATCTTCAAGGCCCCCATCGCAGGACTGGTGTTCACACTCGAGGTGCTGATGATCGACCTGACCATGGCATCGCTGGTTCCTATACTTATTGCCAGCATCACAGCCGACATCTTCTCGTTTATCTTCACAGGCAAGTCGACACTATTCGTCTTTACCCTCGATTCGGCCTTTGACGTAGACCGTGTGCCGGCAACCATCCTGCTGGGTGTGTTCTGTGGACTTATCAGCCTCTACTTCATGCGTATGATGAACTTCTGCGAAGGACAGTTCTCGCGGATGAAAGACCATCCCTACCTGAAACTGATGGCCGGAGGCTTGGTGCTGAGTACGCTCATTTTCCTTTTTCCCTCGCTCTATGGTGAGGGATACAGCTCGCTCAACATTTTCATATCGGGCAGTACCGAGACCGACTGGAGTCAGGTGATGGACGGCTCGCTCTTCTACGGCCACTCCGAACTGCTGGTGGTGTATGTCGCTCTGGTCATGCTCACCAAGATCATAGCCACCTCATCGACCAATGGTGCGGGCGGCTGTGGCGGAACCTTCGCCCCCTCGCTGTTTGTTGGTGGCTTCTCAGGATTTTTGTTTGCCCGCATCTGGAACATTGAGCGCATTGGGGTGTACCTGCCCGAGAAAAACTTCACGCTCATGGGTATGGCAGGCGTGATGGCGGGTGTGATGCATGCCCCTTTGACCGGTATCTTCCTCATTGCTGAGATTACAGGCGGCTACGAGTTGTTTGTGCCCCTGATCATCGTTGCCGTAGTCAGCGTGATGGTCATCAGTATCTTCGAGCCCCACAGCATCTACGCCATGCGTCTGGCCCGTGAAGGAAAATTGTTGACCCACCACACCGACCGGAGTGTGCTCACGTTGATGAGCATGAACTCGGTAATCGAGAAAGAGGTGACTGGTGTGGGGCCTGACATGCCTATGGGCAAACTGGTGAATGTGCTGACCAATAGCGACAACGACTTCATCCCCGTGCTCGACAACGCTGGTCGACTGCTCGGCGAGATCGATATTACCAAGATACGGCATATTGTCTTCCGTACCGAGCTATACCACAAGTTCAAGGTGAGCCAGCTCATGACACCGATGCCCGCCATCCTGTATAGCAACGAACCGATGGAGGAGGTTATGCGCAAGTTTGACACGACCAATGCCAATGTGTTGCCCGTGGTGGACATCAATAACAAATTGCAGGGCTATATCAGCCGCACACGTATGTATAGGACTTACCGCCAGATGGTGGCTGACTTTTCGGCCGAATAGGGCTCGTGGCAATGGCTTGGGCAAGACCGCACGCCAATGCGGGCAAGGCCATTCAACAAGGGCGTGGATGCCTAATTTATGCGATGCGCCGAAATTGTTTGTCACAAACATAAGCTGATGTCACAAAAAATAAGTACCTTTGCACACTGTATTATGCCTTTTCCAATACAAATAGATATACTAGAACTGATTCTGAAAGGCATGCTAATCGGAATCATCGCATCAGCACCTATGGGTCCTGTGGGTATCCTGTGTGTCCAGCGCACCTTGAACAAAGGTCGCTGGTATGGGTTTGTAACGGGCATCGGTGCTGCCATCAGTGATATTATATACGCCATGATTACAGGACTGGGCATGAGGTTTATCATGGATCTCGTCACCAATCCCACCAATAAGTTCTGGCTGCAGATATCAGGCAGCATCATCCTCTTGTTTTTCGGCATCCATTGTTGGCGGAGTAACCCCACGGGCAATATCCGTAAGACAGGAAAGAAAGGCAAGGGGTCGCTGTCGCACAATCTCATCACGGCCTTTCTGGTGACCTTCTCAAATCCTCTCATCATCTTTCTGTTCATGGCCAGCTTTGCCCAGTTTGCATTTGTCATCCCCACACGTCCGGTAGAGATGACGCTTGGGTATATGAGCATCATCACCGGTGCGCTTATCTGGTGGTTTGGCTTGTCGTGGCTGGTCGACAAGGTAAGGGCCAAGTTTGATGTCAACGGCATTCTGATTATCAACAAGATCATTGGCTCTGTGGTCATCATCTTCTCACTTGTAGTGCTCATTGGTACCATCTTCAACCTCTACACTTTTCAGTACTAGCTATCGCCCATAAGAATGAGAGCCGGTTGAAACTATGTCGGGTCACTGCTGAGCCACACAAGAAAAATACATTCACCCCAACGTTTTGAAATAGTAAGAATCTTAAAGATGTTTATCGCTCAAGAATTACGCAAAAAGTCGATTGCCGAATATCTGCTCTACATGTGGCAGATGGAAGACTTAATCAGAGCCTACGATTGTTCGCTCTCCAAAATCAAGGCACAATATATCGACAAGTTCCAATATGCCGAGGACCAGAAGGAAGACGAGACCGACTGGTTTGGCAACCTCATCAGAATGATGAACGAGGAGGGTTGTCGCGCCAAAGGACACCTGCAGATCAATAAGATTGTGTTGCAGGACTTGGTAGACCTGCACAACCAACTACTCAATTCCAACAAGTTTCCTTTCTACAATGCCGAGTATTACAAGGTGTTGCCATTCATTGTAGAGCTTCGCAACAAAGGCGACAAGGACATCAACGAGATAGAAACCTGCCTCGATGCCCTCTATGGCGTGATGCTGCTGCGCATGAGACAAAAGGAGATCACGCCCGAGACCAACCATGCCATCAAGGAAATCACCACCTTCATCGGCATGCTCAGCGACTATTACATCAAGAACCGGGATGAGGGATTAGACTTTGGAGACGACGAATAATCACTACGGTTGCACCAGATACGCGTTGGCAACACACGGCTATTGACCAACCGCAATGGGACTGCACAACATAATTACAACGAAACATTGACTATTTGGATATGAATATTTTAGTGACAGGGGCCAATGGGCAGCTGGGCAACGAGATGCAGATTGCCAGCAAGAAATCGAAAAACGACACCTACATCTTCACCGATGTATGCGAGGGATACCAGAAACTCGATATTACCGACGGCGAAGCCATCAGACAGATGGTGAAAGAACACCAGATTGGATGTATCGTCAACTGCGCGGCATGGACCAACGTCGACAAAGCCGAGACAGCCGGAGACATCGTCGACACTCTTAATGCCAAGGCCCCCGGCTACATGGCCGCTGCCATGAAAGAGGTGGGCGGACTGCTCATCCACATCTCCACCGACTATGTGTTTGGCGCAGAGCCCTATAATACTCCTTGTAAGGAAGACCAACAAGGCACACCCACAGGTGTGTACGGCCTGACAAAGCTGCATGGCGAGCAAAACATCCAGGCTTCGGGTGCCAACCATATCATCATCCGCACGGCCTGGCTTTACTCTGAGTTTGGGCACAACTTCGTGAAAACCATGCTCAATCTCACTGCCACCAAGCCTCAGCTCAAGGTTGTATTCGACCAGTGTGGCACGCCGACCTACGCCGGAGACCTCGCTGAGGCCATCTTCGACATCATCGAAAACCGCAAGTATGAAGGCAACAGCGGCATCTATCACTACTCCAACGAGGGTGTGACCTCATGGTACGACTTTACCAAGATGATTGCCGAAATTGCCGGAAACACGGCTTGCGACATACAGCCCTGTCACAGCGACGAATTTCCCTCACCGGTGAAACGTCCCGCCTATAGCGTGCTCGACAAGACTAAGATCAAGCATACCTTCGGCCTTGAAATCCCCTATTGGGTAGATAGCTTGAAGAAATGTGAGCTGGCGCTGCTCGCACAAGGCTAACCCTATTACAACAACAGCAATCAAAGCATCACATCATGAACGAAATACAAAGAAGAAGAACGTTTGCTATCATCTCCCACCCCGATGCCGGTAAGACGACTTTGACTGAGAAATTCCTGCTCTTCGGTGGACAGATACAGGTGGCAGGGGCCGTCAAGAGTAACAAGATCCGCAAGACTGCCACCTCCGACTGGATGGACATCGAAAAGCAACGTGGTATCTCGGTTTCGACCTCGGTTATGGAGTTTAACTATCTCCCCGACGGAGAGGAGGGCGACCCCTACAAGGTAAACATCCTCGACACGCCAGGTCACCAGGACTTTGCCGAAGACACTTATCGCACGCTGACTGCTGTCGACTCGGCTATCATTGTTGTCGACTCTGCCAAAGGCGTGGAGGCCCAGACACGTAAGCTCATGGAGGTGTGCCGTATGCGCAACACGCCGGTAATCATCTTTATCAACAAGATGGACCGCGAGGGCCGCGACCCCTTTGACGTGCTGGACGAACTGGAAGAGGAACTGCAAATCAAAGTACGCCCGCTATCGTGGCCCATAGGCCAGGGACAGAAGTTCAAAGGTGTGTACAATATCTATGAGCAACAGCTCAACCTCTTTACCCCCAACAAGCAACGTGTCACAGAGAAAGTTACAGTTGACATACAGTCGGAAGAACTCGACAGACATGTAGGCGAGCTTGAGGGTGCACGTCTGCGCGAAGAGCTTGAACTGGTCGACGGTGTCTACCCAGCATTCGACGTGGAGGAATATCGTGGCGCCGAAGTGGCACCGGTGTTCTTTGGCTCGGCCCTCAACAACTTCGGTGTGCAGGAACTACTCAACTGCTTTGTAGAGATTGCCCCCAGTCCGAAACCTACCCAGGCTGAGGAACATATCGTAGAGCCCACTGACTCGAAGTTCACTGGCTTCATCTTTAAGATTACAGCCAACATCGACCCCAACCACCGCTCGTGCATCGCCTTCTGCAAGGTGTGCTCAGGAAAGTTTGTACGCAACCAGCCCTACTATCATGTCAGACTGGGCAAGACCGTGCGCTTCTCCTCCCCCACCCAGTTCATGGCGCAACGTAAGAGTACTGTCGACGAAGCCTACCCCGGTGACATTGTTGGTCTGCCCGACAACGGCATCTTCAAGATTGGCGACACACTTACCGAGGGCGAACAGCTACATTTCCGTGGCTTGCCATCTTTCTCTCCCGAGTTGTTCAAGTATATTGAGAACGACGACCCCATGAAGTCAAAACAATTTGCCAAGGGACTGGAGCAGTTGATGAACGAAGGTGTAGCCCAGCTGTTCGTCAACCAGTTCAACAACCGACGCGTAGTGGGTACTGTGGGACAGTTGCAGTTTGAGGTGATACAATACCGCTTGGAGCATGAGTACAACGCCAAATGTCGATGGGAACCCGTGCATCTGTATAAGGCCTGCTGGATTGAAGCCGATGATAAGGAGGAACTTGAAAGCTTCAAGAAGCGCAAGTATCAATACATGGCCAAAGATATTGAAGGCCGCGACGTGTTCCTGGCCGACTCTGGCTACGTGCTCAGCATGGCGCAGGAAGACTTCAAGCACATCAGGTTCCACTTTACCTCTGAATTTTAGCAAGTAAGGATGACCATAGCGCAGACCAAGGCAGATGCTTTAGCTCATGCAGTCAACACCAACGATGGGCAAGACAGCATGACAGAAAAGGCCCATGACAAACCCTGTGCCACACAGGTACAAGAATTGGCACCTTGGTATGCGCTTCGGTTGTTCAGTACCCGACAGGAAGAAGTGGCAGAGATATTAAAATCCAAGGGGCTAGAGATTTTTGTCCCGATGGCGTATACAGATATCGAAGACCACAACCACCATGTCAGACATGTGTTGCGCCCCGTTGTGCGCAACCTGCTGTTTATCAAGAAGACAAAAGAAGAAAAAAACATCAGAGCTCTCTTGTCTGATATCCCTTACAAGATGTCGGTCATCCGCAAGAATGCCTTTTCCATGGAATACTATGAAATACCGGGAAGGCAGATGTTCGAGTTTCAAACCATGTGCAACCCCGACCTCCTCATGAAGAAATACCTGAGTGAGGAGCAGGCAAAACTCAAGGTAGGCACGCCTGTCCTCGTCACTCATGGTCCACTGAAGGGCTTGAGGGGAAAATTAGTCAGGTCAAACAAGAAATATTACCTGCTCAAAGAAGTTCCCGGCATGGGTGTCATGCTGAAAGTGACACGCTGGTGCTGCAAGCCTTTATAGCTCAAGCCAGTTCTCGACAATCTTCCTGCCCTGTGGTGTCAGCACGCTCTCGGGATGGAACTGGATGCCGTGGATGTTATAGTTGCGGTGTTTCAGTCCCATGATTTGTCCATCGTCCGACACTGCCGTCACCTCCAGACATGCTGGAAATCCGGTACGGTCTACCACCCAACTGTGGTAGCGGCCCATCATCAGTCGTTTGGGCAGCCCGTCAAAGATAGCATCATTGCCAAACTGCGTACCCTCGGTGGCCACCCCATGGTAAACATCCGACAGATTGGTCAGCTTAGCCCCAAACACCTCACCGATAGCCTGGTGCCCCAGACACACGCCCAGCATAGGCTTACGACCGGCATAGGTCTTGATTACATCGAGCAGAAGACCGGCCTCTGAGGGGATGCCAGGGCCCGGGCTGAGAATGATTTTGTCGAAAGGATCCAGCTGCCCCAATGTGAACTGGTCGTTGCGATACACCTCCACCTCGGCCCCCAAGGTCTTCACCAGATGGGCCAGGTTGTAGGTAAAGCTATCATAATTGTCAATAAGTACGATTTTCATAATTGTCCTGCTATCTTGATGGCCTTGACGAGGGCACCCAGCTTGTTGTTGCTCTCCTCAAGTTCATATACGTCATTACTCTTGGCCACTACACCCGACCCAGCCTGGAACCACAGTTCGCCATTGCGACTGATGAACGTGCGGATGACAATGGCCTGGTTGAGATTGCCATTCAGTCCGATGAAACCGATACAGCCACCATAGGCACCACGGTTGTGCGGCTCCATCTCTGTGATGAGCTGCATAGCTCTGACCTTGGGTGCTCCCGAGAGTGTGCCTGCGGGGAAAGTGTCGAAAAAGGCCTTGATATGGTCGGCATGCGCATCCAGCGTACCGCTCACCCTGCTCACCAAGTGGATGACATGGCTATAGAACTGCATATCCTTGTAGAAGTCTACCTTCACGTCATGGCAGTTGCGGCTCAAGTCGTTGCGGGCCAAGTCAACCAGCATCACATGCTCAGCATTCTCCTTCGGGTCGTTGCGCAGAAACTCAGCATGCTTCTTGTCGAGCTCCCGGTTGCCGGTTCGCTTTGTTGTCCCAGCAATGGGGTCGATAAAAGCCTGGTCGCCCTCGATGCGGTTGTGTGTCTCAGGACTGCTTCCGAAGATGCGGAAGCCGCCAAAGTCGAAATAGAACAGATAGGGTGAAGGGTTGATAGACCGCAATGCCCGGTAGAGCTTGAAGTCGTCGCCCTCATATCTCTGCACGAAGCGACGAGAGATGACAATCTGGAACACGTCACCCCGTAGACAATGCTTCACACACTGGCGAATATTGGCCTTGTGCTCCTCATCGGTAAGGGTTGACGTTGTCTCACCAATGGCCTTGAAGCCGTAGGGTTGCACATTGCCTTTGTTCATGGCCTTTTCCATCTCGGCCAGCTGTGTTGCTCCCTCGCCCTCACCAGTCGACAATGTGACCAATGTCACAGTGTTGTTGTAGTGGTCGAACACAATGAGATCTCGATACATGATATAGTAGATATCGGGGGCATCGTTCTTCTCCATCGTGGTGTCTTTTACCTCAATGTTCTCGAAATACCTCACCGCATTGAAGGACGTAAAGCCATAGAGCCCACAAAAGCCCGCACATTCGCCCTCAACCTCAAACGCTTTTAGAAAACGGTTGAAAGCATCGGCAATCTTAAGTTTTGCGGCCTCACCCTTACGAGGTCCAGACTCCGGCAACACCTCTTCTTTTGTTGTGCCGTCGGGAAAGGTCATGATCACCTTGCCATGACTCACAGCAATGGATGCCATGGGGCGGATGCCGATAAACGACCGGGCGTTATCTGTGCCGTGATAATCGGAACTCTCCATCAGAGCCGACTGCGGGTAGACGTCACGCAACCTCATATACACGCCCACGGGTGTGTGCAGGTCGGCGAGGATGGTCTTCACCGCTGTTTGATATTTAAAAGTCTCCATATTCCTTTGCCAGTTGCTTGTTGTTCAAATAGGTCTGCACATCCTTGTCGCCACGTCCCGAGACGGTGAGCACCACCACGTCGTCGGGCTTGAAGGTCAGTTTCTTGAGGGCTGCCAGGGCATGGGCACTTTCGATGGCCGGGATGATGCCCTCCATTCTGGTAAGCTCATATCCCGCATAGATGGCCTCTTCGTCGGTCACTGCCAAAACCTGCTCGCGTTTCGTCTCAGCCAGATAAGCGTGCATGGGGCCTATGCCCGGATAATCAAGGCCGGCAGAAATAGTAAATGCCTCTTCAATCTGACCGTCATCTGTCTGCATCACCAGCGTGCGCGCCCCATGTAGAATACCTTCCGTGCCGCAATGGATGGTGGCTGCGGTATAGTTGGTATCCACACCATGACCTGCGGCCTCAGACAACACAATCTTCACCCTCTCATCGTCCACATAATGATAGATGGTACCGGCAGCATTCGACCCACCGCCGACGCAGGCGATGAGATAGTCGGGATAGTTGCGGCCCACTTTCTCCTCCAACTGCCACTTGATTTCCTCTGATATAATACTCTGCATCTTAGCCACGATGTCGGGATAAGGATGCGGCCCCATGGTAGAGCCTACGATGTAGAAGGTATCCTGTGGGTGGCAACACCAGTCGCGTATGGCTTCCGAACAGGCATCGCTCAGCGTCATGTTTCCCGTGGTCACGGGATGTACCGTGGCTCCCAGCATGCGCATACGCTCCACGTTGGTATGCTGGCGCTCTACGTCGGTCTTACCCATGAAGATCTCACACTTCATGTTCATCAGCGCACACACCGTGGCAGTGGCCACACCATGTTGTCCGGCTCCAGTCTCGGCAATGATACGCGTTTTGCCCATCTGCTTGGCCATAAGGATCTGCCCCACGGTATTGTTGATTTTGTGGGCTCCGGTGTGATTGAGGTCCTCGCGTTTGAGATACAGTTGGCAGCCATACTTCTCACTCATGCGCTTGGCAAAATAGAGTGGCGATGGGCGTCCCACATAGTCTTTCAGCAACGCCTGATATTCACGTTTGAACGCCTCGCTCTGGATGATAGGCAGATAGGCATCCTGCAGGTCATGCACACATTTATATAATATCTCCGGCACGTAGGCACCGCCGAAGTGTCCGTAAAACCCTTCTTTTGAAGGGCTTAATTCTTGATTATCCATAGTCGCGTCTTCTCTTTCTGTTTTAGCTCTCTAGTATGTCATTATTTTCTCAAGGCGTCATACAATGCGTCAATCGCTTTGTCTGCATCATGGGTCTCGTTGAGCAACGTCACAAACTTACTGCCGATGATAGCCCCTGCGGCGTTGTTCTGTGCGCTCTCCAGGGTCTGCTTGTTGCTGATGCCGAAGCCTATCATGCGGGGGTTACGCAGATTCATGGCATTGATATGCTCGAAATAGGCCACTTTGGCCTCATCAAAGCTCCGCTGGGCACCGGTAATGCTGGCCGAGCTGACCATATACACGAAGCCATCGGTATGGTCGTCTATGAATCGGATTCGCTCTTCGCTAGTCTCAGGCGTGATCATCATGATGACACGCACGTCATATTTGTCGGCCAGTGGCTTGACTTGCTCCAGATAATCTTTGAACGGCAGGTCGGGGATAATGCAGCCACTTGCGCCAGAGGCCACGCAGCGCTCGAAGAAACGTTCGAGCCCGTAGTGCATGATGACATTCAGATAACCCATCATCACCAATGGAATCGTCACCTCATCTTTGATGGCTTGGAGCTGGGCAAAGAGTTTGTCAAGTGTCATGCCATTTTTCAGTGCCTTCGTACCCGCACTCTGGATCACCGGACCATCGGCCAGGGGATCGCTGAAGGGAATACCCACCTCTATCATGTCTATGCCCCTACGTTGGAGCGTAAGGATGACCTCCCCCGTCATGTCCAGTTCCGGACATCCGGCGCAGAAATAGAGCGACAAGAGCTTACGGTCGCCCCGTTCTGCAAATAGTTTATTGATTTTGTTCATCTCTTTGTTTTATTATAAGTCATGCCGATGGCTCCTCCCCCACACCCCATCGCCATGTGTCTGTTATCTGATCTGTTGCAAGAAGTTACGCAAGCGCTCTACATCCTTTCTTCCCGGCTCAGTCTCGAACCTGCTGTTGAGATCCACTCCCAAGCATTTGGGATGGGCGAAAGCCTTCACCTTCTCCACGTCATCAGGGCCTATGCCACCGCTGAGCAGAAAGGGTGTGTTGCCATCGTAGGCATCGAGCACCTGCCAGGCAAACTGTTCGCCGCTACCTCCCATCGTCTCGCATTTGGTATCGAAGAGCAACAGGTCGGCCACGCCCTCGTAGGCTTTGTATTGCCTTACATCCTCACGGTTTCGGATGCTGAGCGCCTTGATGATCTTGATTCGGGGTGCAATGTCGGGTATAAGTGTGTGCTTGAGGTTCTCTATCATCACGGGCTTCTCTTGTCCGTGCAGCTGCACATAGTCCAAGCCATAGTTGTAGACATACGACACGATGGTCTGCGGCATCTCACCGACAAACACTCCCACCCGCTGTGGCTGGGTCGCGGCCGTCTGTGCCTGTTGCCCGGTGGCAGCCTGCCGATAACGCTCCTCACTATAGTCGGGGATGATTCCTGCCTGTGAGGAGATGAGCTGCACGCAGCGCGGACTCTTGGGCCAGAAAATAAAGCCTATCATGTCTACGCCCAAGGCTGCCACCTCACGAATATTGTCGGCATCGCGCATGCCACATACCTTCACAATCATAACGCTGCAATAAATTTTGATAGTTCCTGTCCAGGGTCTTCGGCCTTCATGAAATGCTCTCCCATAAGAAAGCCCCTGAATCCTGCCTGCCTCAGTTGTCTCACGGTCTCGGGCTGGCCGAGGCCACTCTCGCTGACGGCACATACCCCCTTGGGTAATAACTCTGCCATGCGGAAACTATTGTCCACATCGGTAACAAATGTCCCTAGGTTTCGGTTGTTGATGCCATACATATCAGGCTCGAGCTGAGCATATTCAAAATCGCGCTCGCCATGCATCTCCAGGAGCACCTCCAGGCCCAGTTGGTGGGCCGTATGCATCAATGTACCGCAAGCCTCATAAGTCAGGTCGGCCGCAATGAGCAACACAGCCGTCGCCCCACAGAAACGAGCCTGGAACAACTGATATTCATCGATGACGAAGTTCTTATATAATATAGGTATTGTAACGCCCGAGAGTCTGGCTTGCTGCACAAACTCATCGTAGCCTCCGAAATAGTCGGTATCGGTGAGAATGCTCAATGCCGATGCCCCATTCTGCTGGTAGCTGAGGGGAATGATGTCGGCCTTGCCCTCGCGTCTGATCCACCCCTTGCTGGGCGACCTACGCTTAAACTCGGCAATGATGCCTGTGGGTGAATCGAGCAATGCCTGCCGCATGGAAGCGGGTGGCTGCGGCTCGTTCTTGATGAGGGCTTCCACCATTCCGTAGAGCCGCAGTGGCGAGACATACTGCTTGCGCTGGTCTATTTCCACCCTTTTGTGCGCAACGATTTCTTCCAGAATATCCATAGTCCTTGTCATTAGTTGCTAATCGTATGCTATGAGGTCGGGCGTGGCCTAGTGGTTCAGCTCCACAAACTTCTTGAAGGTCTTGAGGGCACTGCCACTGTCGATGCTCTCGCGAGCTATGTCTATACACTCTTCGATAGACTTCTTGCCCCTCTCCAGAATCTGGATGCCAAAGGCCGCATTGGCCAGCACGATGTTTTTCTGGGCCGGAAGTGCCGTGTTATCAAGCACGGTATCGAAGATATGTGCAGCCTGTTCCTCCGTGGCACCTCCCACCACCTCCTCGGGTTTGGCCAGGTCGAAGCCCAGGTCTGAAGGCTTGAAGATGCGCTCATAGTGATTGGTGGTCACCTTGAAATCGCTGGTGAGTGAAATCTCGTCGTAGCCGTCGATACTGTTCACTATGCCAAAGTCGATACCGATCTTCTGATACACCTGATGGTAGAGGCGCATCTGGTCGAGATTGGCCACACCGAGCAACTGGCATTGCGGCTGTGAGGGGTTGATGATGGGCCCCAGCAGGTTGAAGAACGTAGGGAACGGCAGGGCGCGGCGTATGGCCCCTACAAACTTCATGGCCTTGGCAAACAGTTGTGCATGCAGATAGACGATGCCGCACTCGTTGATCGAACGGTTCAGCTTGTCGATATCGTCGGTGAACACAGCCCCATGGTTCTTGATGACGTTCGACGCACCACTCACACTCGTTGCCGAGAAGTTGCCGTGCTTGGCCACCTTATATCCCGCTCCGGCGATGACAAAGCACGAGGTGGTAGAGATGTTGAACGTGTTCTTGCGGTCGCCTCCCGTTCCCACCACGTCGATGTAGCGGTCGCAGTCGAGTGGCACGAACACTCCGGTCTCCAGGATGCCATCGCGAAAGCCAAGCAGTTCATCGACTGTAATGCCGCGCATCTGTATGCACGAGAGCAATGCCGTAATCTCAGGGTCGGAGAGTTCGCCATGCGTGATGGCGATGAGCAGCTGCTCGGTCTCTTCACGTTTCAGTTCCTCGTGATTGAGGAGACGATTGAAAATTCCTGTAATGTCCATAAGCTTGTATGTTTAATCGTATTTTCTGTTAGTCGGCAAAAGGAAAGAGGCCTGTCGTAAGAACGGCAGGCCTCTTTGTATCTTTACTCGCATGAAGTATCTACATGGCTTCTCGACTCACGACTTGTTCAATCTTGAGTTACGCCACCACCAATATGCAGATACTTGATTCATCATTGTTGTTGTTTTATTAATTCAATTGCAAAGATACACGTATTATTTTATTCTGCAAACTTATTGCTTGAAAAAATATCGTTTTAATATCATTTTAACATTTCATTTCATCTGTTCCATCTCCAGACTGGCCCAGATGAATGGGCCCACGCCCTTGGCATCGTTGTCGCGGATGGGTTCGCTCATGTAGTACTCGAAAGAGCCGTCACGCTTGAAGTTGGGCTTCTTGACATACGGACCGGGTGCCGGGCCCAGGCCACTCACCGAACAGCATTTGGTGAGCGAGATGGTCTTGTCGGGGTTGATCTTGATGAATTGCTTAAGAATGCCGTTGTAGGCCTTGATGCCAGCCTCCTGGAAACTCTTGTCGAGATAGCCCAGACGGTAGCCTTTGAGCAGGCAATAGGCAAACATCGACGAGCAGGTGGCCTCCAGGTAGTTCTTGGGGTCTTTGACGTCCATCACGTCATACCACACCCCAGTCTCCTTGTCTTGGTATTTCACCACCTGTGTCATAGCTTTCTTTAAGAGGTCTATTACCTCGCCGCGGCGGGCATAGTCGTGTGGCAAGGCGTCGAGCACCTCGATCATGGCCATGGTGTACCATCCCAAGGCCCTGCCCCAGGTGTGACGGCTCTGACCTGTGGTCTTGTCGGCCCAGAAAGCTGTGTGTGTCTCGTCCCAGGCATGCTTCCACAGGCCTGTCTTCGCATCGAAGGTGCGTTTGTCGGTCTTCACAATCTGGTCTACGGCATCGTTCCAGTATTTCTTCTCGGCCTTCTTCTGACCTTTCAGCATAGGGGCGGCCAGGGTATAGTAAGGCAAACCCATGAAGATACCGTCGAGCCACACCTGGTTGGCATAGATGGCCTTGTGCCACCACACGCCCTCCTGAGTGCGCGGTTGGTTCTCCAGTTGCTTGAAGAGGGTCTTGAGGGCCTTCAGCAAGTTGTCTTTGGGTGCAAGCTGATACATGCGGTAGATAAACTTGGCCGTGCGCACATTGTCGAGGTTGAACTCTTTGTAGTCGTAGTCTTTGATGTTGCCCTTGTCGTCAATCATCTCGTCGGCATACTCGCTGAGGTAAGCCAAGACCTTGGGGTCTTTGTAGCGCAGGTAGGTGTCGAGCATTCCTTCGAGCTCAATACCCATCACATAGCTCCATTTGGGTTTGGTCGAGAAGTCGAGCAGGTAGCTCTTAGGCACGCGTTGTATCTCTGATGCCGTGAGCCACTCTGAGTAGTTGGCATAAGGCCTGCTGGCCTCATCAAGCACCAGCGAGCCATTCACCGTCAGGTTGTCAAACTTGATGTTGCGTGTCTTGCCGGTGATGCTCACCGGCTCCTTGCTCACACCGTTGAAGTGGCAGTTTTTCACCGTCACATCGTACACATTCTCTATATTGTTCAGACCAATGATCTGCACGCCATACTTACTCTCGTTGCTGGTCACATTTTCCATGTAGATCTTGCGCACGGTAGGCTCGAAACCGCGATAGCACACCTCTTTGGGTTCGTAGTCGAGGTTGATGCGTAGCACGGCCTCATTGCATTGTCCCACGGTGACATTGCGCATGTTGATGTTCTCGATCACGCCACCACGGCAGTTGTTGGTCTTGATGCGCAGCACACGGTCGAGGTTGGGTGAGTCCATGTAGCAGTTTTCGGCAAACACGTTGCGGCATCCGCCCGAGATCTCCGAGCCGATGACCACGCCGCCATGGCCGTCCTTCATCTTACAGTTGCGGATGATGATATTCTCTGAGGGCTGGTTCCAGAGCCTGCCGTCGTTGTTGCGACCGCTCTTGATGGCAATACAGTCGTCGCCCGTGTCGAACGTGCTATTCTGTATCAGCACATTCTGACAAGCCTCAGGGTCGCAGCCATCGCCATTGGGACCGGCGTTCTGAACATAAACGCCATCCACGGTAATGTTTTTAGACAGCAGGGGGTGGATTACCCAGAAGGGCGAGTTGATGAGTTGCACGTCTTTCACAAGCACACCATCACACTCGTTGAAGTTGACCAGCTGCGGACGGAGGCCGTGGCCCATGCCAAACTTACGCTCATCCACAGGCACATCGTCCTCGGCATATTTCAACAGGCGGGCCCTTGAACCCAGTTTCTGCGACTCGGTGGTCTTACCCTCTACGAAGCCGAAGCGTGGCGCGCCACACCATGGCCACCATGTATCGTTGCTGCCGTTGCCATCGACAGTGCCCTTACCCGTGAGTGCCACGTCCTTGGCCTGGTAGGCATAGATACAGGGCGAGTAGTTCCAGCAACCCAGTCCCTCCCACGAGGTCTTCACCAAGGGATAGAGCTTGGGCTCAAAAGCAAACTTCAGCGTAGCCCCCTCTTCGATTACCAGGTTCACGCCACTCTGCAGGCGCACGGCTCCCGTGAGCCACAGGCCACGGGGCACCACCACACGTCCACCGCCCCTCTTTGAGCAGGCGGCAATAGCGGCATTGATGGCCTTCTGGTTGCGGGCAGCCGAGGCTTTCTCGGATGCGCCAAACTTGGTAATCACAAATTCGCGGTCGGCAAATTGGGGCATTCGGATGCTCTGTTCAATTTGTTTGTACTGAGCCTCGTTCCAACTCTGCGCAGATGCCAGCAGCGGCAGTAGCAACGCCACCAGCAAGGTAGATAGATATCTCATAACTTATTAAATATAATGATGATTTTGATTTCTTTAGCCATTAGTCTGTCGAAAAAGACAGGCCCCCAGTCTTCACAGACAAGACCTGTCAGCATTACTACTAAACAATGCAGGGCTGACGCTTAGCGCTCCCTACCTTATTTTTTTATTCCACAAAGATAGTAATATTCCCGACATTTCCACCTAGAGGAAGTGTTAAAAAATAGAATTTCCTTCATAAATATTTGCATTATTCAGAAAGAAAGCATATATTTGCTTCAGTTTTTCGCTGATTTCGCGATTTTTTTTGTAGCGAAATCATCCCTCGAGGTTGGTAGCATCCTGCACCAACCTCTTTTTTGGTTCCAACCCACACTCCCCCTAACCTGCCCTTTCATGCTGGCACCAGCACATACGATAATGCCTGAACACTATGTGGAACCACGCCCCAAATCTAAGCAAACCACTGCCGAAAACCATGCAAAAGAGCCCCCGGGCAAAACCAACTCACCTTTCCGGTACCACGCTTCAAACTAAATCAGGGTCTGAATCGAGTAGAAACAGAACCTACTTCGACTGGAAACAGAACGTGATTCGAGTAGAAACAGAACCTACTTCGACTGGAAACAGAACGTCATTCAGGTAGAAACAGGCTGTCGTTAGAACGGAAACAGCTTGAGATTTGGCTCCTGAGGGTTAAGAAAAGGGTAGCAATGAAAAAGTCATAACTGCGCAAACGGCAATTATGACTTACTGACAGGAGTGGGTGGTGATGGATTCGAACCACCGAAGGCAAGAGCCAGCAGATTTACAGTCTGCCCCATTTGGCCACTCTGGTAACCACCCCTGCTTTTGAAAAGCGATGCAAAGGTATAATGTTTCGAGGAGAAACGTGAAAAAGCATTATACTTTTTACATTCTTTAACCTATCGGCATACCACGATTCCGTGTTGCCTTGGCCACTACGGGGTTGGCATAGATGGCCAGAAAACAATCGTAGAGCGCATCGGGCTCACTGACATCATATTCATCTAGACATTCCATGCGCTGAAGAAATGCCTGTCGCTGTTGCTCGGTATAATGGCTGCGCATGACGTGCTGTCCATACCGCAGGTCGTGGGCAACATAGTTGAATGGCGACAACTGGTAGGCAGCGTTGATGCGCCGGTCGAGCAGTTCGGCCACACGACGGTGATACTCATTGTTGGTGCAGTTGTCGAACTGCATAAGTTCTTCGCGCGTGAGCTCCTCGCAGAGTGTGATGTCGACATGCCCCTTTTGTTGCACCAGTCCTGTAAGGATGCTGTTAAGGTCTTCGCCCGGCTTCTTGATATATTTGCAGCACCTACTCTCGTACATTTCAATGGCCTTGAGGATGTCGCAGCTCTCTATCTCGTAGCTCACGCTCACGGGTACGATATGAAGGTCAGCAAGGGCCGAGATTTTATCATCGGGCTGGCTCATACAAAACATCTTGATAATGCCCTGGTCTGTCTTGTCTAGTCCGTCCTTGGTGCGGCCATTGCGCTGGGCAATCCACACGCTCTCGTGCTTGGTCAGCAGGGTATGGCGAATATAGTCGCTCAGGTGTTGTGACGACATATAGAAATCGCGCATCCGCCCACCGCGCTCCACTCTGAACATCTTGTTCGACTTGCCGATGTCGGTCACCAAACCGGGGGTCATGAGGTTGGCCCCAAAGGTGATCTCAGACGTATCGCGGCCGTGCTTCACGAGCAGATACTGCAAGAGAGAGGCATCGAGCATGATGTCACGGTGGTTGGATACGAAGAGATAGTTGGTTTGAGGGTCTAGTTGTTCGAAACCACGATAGGTAAAACTGGAGATGCTACGACTGATGACCTGCTCGTTGACCCGCATCATGACCTGATGCTGGAACGCTCGGATGGTATTAAACGAGAGCATGAGCTGTCGCACCTCTTCGAGGTCGCGTTCTGGAAAAATCCAGGAGGCCAATAAGGGGAAGGCCTCACTCTCTGTGATTCTCAGCATGGCCGAGGGAATCTCTGCGTCCACGTAGGGACGAATGTCATCGTAATTGTTCATTGGTGGGTGGGTTACTGGGTCAGTGGGCTGGTGAGTTGGTGGATTGGTGGGTTGGATGATTGGTTGCAGGCTATCTCTTATCGTCTAACGAAATAACCAACAAACTAACCCACCAACAAACCAACAAATTTTAT
>CAZBQA010000052.1:0-18960 GCA_964493905.1 uncultured Prevotella sp. | reverse complement strand
GAACATAATGCTGTAAATTTCCGGCAAAGGTCGGAAGTTTACAGCTTATGGGAAATACGGCCGAAATTGAATGGTTACGTTCTAAGTCTTGTCTTTTGTGACGGTGTTGCGGATTGTAGCATGGAACTCTTCTCCTGCCCGAGAAGCAGGGAGAGAGGCCTCCGAACTACGCAGGGACAGTTTTCCGAGGTATGATGGGGAACTATGAATATATGTAGGCTTATACCACCCCGATGATCTCTTCGAGGCTTTTGCAGCCGTGTTTCTCGAGCCATTGGACTATGCCATGCTTCACCTTCATGGTCACGGCAGGGTCGATGAAGTTGGCCGTGCCGATCTGTATGGCTGTGGCACCTGCCATAAAGAACTCGATGGCATCTTCGGCGTTCATGATACCGCCGAGCCCGATGACGGGAATCTTGACGGCATGGGCCACCTCGCATACCATCCGCACGGCCACGGGCTTTACTGCCGGACCGCTCAGTCCACCCGTGCGGATGCTGAGCTTGGGCTGGCGTCGCTCAATGTCGATGGCCATGCCCATGAGTGTGTTGATGAGCGAGACAGAGTCGGCGCCCTCATCCTCGCAGGCACGCGCAATGTCGGCGATGCTGGTCACGTTGGGCGAGAGCTTGACGATGAGCGTCTTGTGGTAGACCTCGCGCACGGCTCTCACCACGCTGGCCGCGCCCTGGCAGGTCACGCCGAACGACATGCCGCCCTCCTTGACGTTGGGGCACGAGATGTTGAGCTCGATGGCGGGGATGCTCTCCAGGGCATCGATGCGTGCGGCGCAGGCCGCGTAGCTCTCGGGCGAGTTGCCGCTCACGTTGACGATCATGTGGGTCTTGATGTCCTTGATCTGGGGATAGATGTGCTCACAGAAATAATCCACGCCCTTGTTTTGCAGCCCCACACAGTTGAGCATGCCAGCCGGTGTCTCGGCCATGCGCGGATAGTCGTTGCCTTCGCGTGGTTCGAGCGTGGTGCCCTTGACGATGACTGCCCCGAGTTCTTCCAAAGGCACGAAATCCTGAAACTCCAGGCCATAGCCGAAGGTGCCGCTGGCCGTCATCACGGGGTTGCTGAGGTGAAGCTGATTTATTTTTACATTTAGGTCTACCATAATAGTTTCTTAATATTAAACACCGGTCCTTCCTTACAAACGCACAAATTGCCCTCTGTGGTCTTCTCCACACAGCAGAGGCAGGCCCCCAGGCCGCAGGCCATGAGGTTCTCGAGCGATGCCTCGCAGGGAATGCCCACCTCCCGGGCGTAGCGGGCCACGGCCATCATCATGGGCTTGGGGCCGCAAGTCTGGATAAAGTCGAACCGCGCGTTCCGGAGGACGGAGTGGTTGGTCACGAAACCCTTCTCGCCCGCCGAGGCATCCTCGGTGGTGATATGGAGCGGTCCGAGTTTTCTGAAATAATCGAGTTCGAGCAGGTCTTTTGACGAGCGTGCGCCCAGCAGGAAGTGGGGCTCTCCGCCAGCCTCCACGATCTGTCGTCCCTGGAACAGCAAGGGTGCCACGCCCACACCGCCGCCGATGAGCAGCACCTTGGGCTTGTGGGGCTGCGAGGGGTGGGAGGTGGCGTGCTGTCTGGTGGTGGCATGCAGCTGGCGGCTGACGTCGTTGAGTGAACTGAAGGCGTTGCCCAGCGGATATATCAGGTTTATGATGTCGCCAGGCTGGCGGGCAGCTATCTCGCGTGTGCCGTCGCCGATGGCCGCCACAAGGAGCCACAGCTCGTTGCGCTCCACGTCTACGTAGTTGATGGAGATGGGGCGTCGGAGCATGGTGCTTGGAGAGTGGTCGACCCTGATTTCTACAAACTGACCCGGGAACATCTTCGGCAGCGGGGAGTCTTGGGTGAGCCTGAGTAGGACATGCCTGTCGCCCAATACTTCCTTGGAACGAAGCGTCATGTCAAGACAATATTTCTTCATATCTATCTTTGATGGATTATTCGTTTGCAAAGATAGCTATTTTTCAGGATAGGTGAAAGGGAGTGGAGCAAAAGTTGGTGCCGCGTGCATAGCTTTCGGGTACACGGCTCGGGCACGTGCGTCGCGTGCGCGTACTTCATACTGCTTGGGGCGTGGGATGGGGTGTGGCCAGTGGCCTTGCTGCGAGCGGTGGTGATGCAAGTGGTGATTGCCGGGGATGACAATGCGGAATGACGGGTTTCGCAGTGGCGACTGCCAATCGCGTTTTTGTTGCGAGAGCGGCTGGGGTAGAGTCAGTCAAGAGGATGGCAAGGCTACCGTCTGCCCGGGTTATTTTGGCGTGAACGATTCCCAGGTCTGGTCATCGTAGAATATTCTGATTTCGGTAATATGACGCTCAGGTTTGTCAATATATTTAACTATGGTATTATTGAGATTATTTGGTGTCATCTTCACACTCTGTTGCTGTGGGGTGCCCTGCGGCTCAAAGAGTGGGGCAGCGGCCTCGTCGGCAAACATACTCATGTCGAGACCAGTGCCCGATGCCTCGTCGGTGCCGTCTTGAGCCTGGCTGTTGTTGTCGTCGATATACATGGGACCAGTGCCAAACATGATCCATTCTACTGACACCTTGGGCAGGTGCGCATGGATGGCCTCGATCATTTGGATGGTTGGTCGGGTACGGTCGTTGAACACACCACTCAGCGATCCCTCAGAGATTCCCGTGAACTGGGCGAACACTTTCTGGGTCATGTGTTGACTCTCCATAATCTTCTTGATTCGATCTTTCATATTCCTTGCAAATGACGGTTACACCATGGAGGGACACCCCTCGTATTTTGTGGTAAGTGGGCAAATACCCCTCAAAAAAGGAGCTTGCCAGCTATTTCTTTCTAATTTGCAAAGTTAAAACAAAAATTTGAATTTTACAACTTCAACCGTTGGAATTTTAGATATTAAATGTTTGAATTTTAATTTGAGTATTTGAATATCTAAAGAGAATCAACAGGAATTCAGGATTTACATTTTAAAATCCAAATATCAAATCCAAAATGTTTATATTTTAGCACTTTATCAGAATATTGTAATAAGCTGGTTTTTAGTATCATATCATCAGACGGATAGCCTAAAAACCCTGTTATCTTGAATGTTCATCTAAGCTTTTGCATATTCAAAGATGTAGTTAACTTCAAAGTGATTTTGTAATAGCCTGGCTTTTAAGCATATATAGTATAACGTATAGGAATGTATATTCTTTAATTCGAGTATCCGAACAATATAATTTTGATTTTCAATCTTAAATTCGCATATTTATATGATAATACTATACTGGTTATTTGGATTTGTAAATTCGAAACATTAGGCCAAGATTAGTGATTTGTATATTCAAAGTTTGATTTGTCAAATGTTTTAAAATGTTAACAGCGAATCGCCGTATCTCGATTTCTCTCTAAAATCAGCGTTTTGGGTTTATTCTGGACAGCACATAAGTTAGTTTCAAATACGCGAATCTCAGCGCATAAAAAGAGGGCTAACTCGCCTATTCTGTATGAGTTAGCCCTGATTTTCGTGAATTTTAAAAGTTTGATTCTAGCAAAGAAAACCCTGTTTCAGGGCCATTTTAGTGCAAAATGAAGTATATTAACTCCTTCATCAGGTCACCTGCGGAGGTGTTTGGATTGTCCAATCCCTTGCTTTTGGCATCTATTTCGCGTAGTTTGTCGAGAATCTGCAATGTTTTCTTTCCGGCATAGTTTCTCATGCCCATCATGTAGTCCTGAACAGCCCATGCACTTCTCAAGTCGAGGTAGTCGGCCACGGCTTGTGGGTTGCTCTTATCGGGTGCATAGTAGGCAATCATCAGCGTCTGGAAATAACTGAAGAGCAACGGGAGAAATGAGTAGATGGACCCAGCCTTGGGATTGCTGTCAAAATATTTGATAATCTGATTAGCCTTCAGTACCTCTCGGTTGACGATCGCTTTTCTGAGCTCGAAGGCGTTGAAGTCTTTGCTCACGCCAATGTGCTTCTCTACGAGTTCGGGAGTCACCGCCCGTTGGTCTTGCGGCAGGGCAATGAGTAGCTTGTCGAGTTCAGACTGCAGACGATTGAGGTCTGCGCCGATGCTGTCGGCAATCATCGAGGCACTCTTGTCGTCGATGGTTATCTGTTTCTTCGACAGGAATCCGCGGATGTATTTTGGCAGCTCATAGTCGCGCAGCTTCTTGCTCTCGAACACCACGCCTACTTTCTCGGTATTGGCAATGAGCTTGGTGCGGCGATTGATGGTTCCGTTCTTGTAGCAGATGACCAGAATGGTCTTGGGCTGCGGATGCTCGGCATATTTCTCCAGCTTCTCGATCGACTTGAGCCCTTGCGCTTCTTTGACGATGATGACCTTGAGGGGCGACATCATGGGGTATTGCATGGCCAGGTCGGCCACTTGGGTGGCATTGATGTCGCTGCCGAAGACCACAGTCTGGTCGAAGGCCTGCTGGTCGGGTGATAGTACGTGCTCTTGGATGTAGTTGCTGATCTGGTCGATGAAATAAGACTCCTCACCCATCAATATATATATAGGTGCGAAGTTGCCCGCTTTCAGCTCTCGCATGATGGCGTCGAAGGTAAGGGTAGGCTTCTTTTCCGGCATAATTTATAGTTCTGTTTCCTATTCTCAAAGCAATTCATTACCTTTGCAATGATTCGTGAATATATTGCAAAGGTAATAAAATGATTTCATTAAACCTACCCCCGTTTGATATAAAATTGCAGGGCTCTCGCGAGCACCCGCGTATCTTCGACATGCTCCGTCGGCGCTATGTGGCGCTGACACCCGAGGAGTGGGTGCGGCAGAGTTTTGTGCATTATCTGGTGGAGCATCTGGGTTATCCGGCGGCTTTGCTGGCCAACGAGGTGAGCCTGCAGGTGGGTCAGAAGCAGTTGCGTGCCGACAGCGTGGTTTACGACCGTCGGCTACAGCCACGGGTGATCATCGAGTATAAGGCGCCGAGCGTGAGTCTCACGCAGAAGGTCTTCGACCAGGTTATGGCCTACAATCTGCTGTTACATGTCGACTACCTCATGGTATCGAACGGTTTGGAGCACCATTGTTTCAAAATAGATTATGAAGGTAAAAAAACTTTAGCATTAGACCATATACTAAGATACGAGGAAATTTGACAAACCAAATCATTTTGTTCCCCACTTTTTCAAAACAACAGCCCTGCCTTAGCTGACAATGCCAAGGCAGGGCTGTTCGTGGATAATGTGTTGTAGACTATGAGGGCTTTGCGACACAAACCTCAGACGGCATCATGGCCACTCTCAGTCTACGGCTTTGAAACCCTTGGTGCTGTTGCTCCGCATGATGTCGCGGATATTCTGTTCTTTGTATTCGCCGCCATGGTGCGCCGTGGGGTCGGGATGATGCGGCTGGTCTTCCTCGTAGTGGAAGCCTTTGTAGTTCAGTTCGCCGATGCGCCAAAGCACGACAGCCACAATCAGGAAGAGGACAAATGCGATTGCTATATTCATCTTTGTTGCTAATGTTTGGAATTTGTTGCAAAGTTAGTAATTTTCTTTAAAAAACGGTTGGACGAATCTCTTTTTTTCCTATATTTGCAAAAACAAGTATTCATTTATTGTGAGAGATATGGCAAGTTTCATAGAAAATATTCTGAACAGCGGGGCCGGCCAGCAGGTGCTTGACATGGCCCGCAACAAGCTGAAAAGCGGCAATGTAGAAGAGATTCTGAGCAAGGCCACAGCTGGTGGAAACATCGGTGGGCTGGCCCAGGGAGTGATCAATGTCATCGGTCTGGCAACGGGATCGGTGAAGAAAAAGCTATAAGGAGGATGTGCTATGGAAAAGATAGTTGATGTGGTAAAGCTGATGGCAAAGACCGGTGTGTTTTTTGCTAATGCCGACGGTTGCTATTCGAACAAGGAAGAGCAGTATCTTGGCGACTTCTTGAGTGGCATGCAGCAGATGGGTGACCTCGACGACGGGCTACGCAAGGAAGTAGCTGACACCCTGGCCCGTAAATACTCCCTCGACGAAGTGTTGGCCGACACGCGTGGGCTGCTCGAGGGATTTAGCAACGAGGAGCGGACGGCCATCCTGGCTGCTATCAATGCCTTCATTGGCGAAGTGGTCAGGGCTGACGGACAGGTGCATCCGCTCGAGGAAGAGAACTATAAAATGTGGAAGCGGGCCTTCGGTCTGGCTTAGTGGCATTCTCTTCCTTGGCTGGTATCTGCCACAACTACAGTTTTGCTACGACGAGGCCATTGCGTCACGGCCATTGCGTCACGACCATTGCGTCACGACCATTGCGTAGCGACCGTTGTGTCACGACCATTGATGCAAGGCTGTTGAGGCACGGCAGGGACCGCAAGGGTCGACGATAGACGGCGCTATCATAAAAATTGGTAAATCGGCAAGACTTCTGCCCCAATTCGTGGGAAAAGCCGTAACTTTGCTCGTCTATTGCAATATGAATCAGTATGGTAAAACTAGGTAAATGGATTGGTGGCTTCTTCGGACTCATGTATGGCGGCCCACTGGGGGCCTTGGCAGGGTTTGCGTTGGGGGCTGCCTTCGATGCCACCACCAGTTCGGACGACGATTCCGGGCGCAGGTTGTTTGACGATGACAGCACCGAGCACACCAGCTACGGGCAGCAGTATGGCTACGACGAGGGTCGCATGTACGAGGGGCAGCGCAACACCTTCCGCTTCTCCCTGCTTGTGCTCGCTTCATATATCATTCGCGCCGACGGCCGGGTGATGCACTCTGAGATGAATCTCGTGCGCCAGTGGCTTCGCACCAACTTTGGCGAGGCTGCTGTGGGCGAAGGCGAGGAAATCTTACGCAAGCTCTTCGACCAGCAGAAACGCCTTGGGGCTGCCGAATATCGCAGCGCCGTGCTCAGCAGTTGTGTGCAGCTCAGACAAATCATGTCTTATGAGCAGCGCCTGCAACTGCTCAACTTCTTGGTGCTGATAGCTCAGGCCGATGGTGCTGTGGTGAGCGCCGAGGTGGTGGTTTTGAAAGAATGTGCCCGCAGCCTGGGACTGAGCGATGCCGATGTCGACTCGATGCTCAACCTCAAGGATGCCGGTTCGAGTCTTGATGCAGCCTACAAGGTGCTGGGCGTTTCGCCCAGTGCCACCGATGATGAGGTGAAGGCAGCCTACCGCAAGTTGGCTCTGCAGAACCATCCCGACAAGGTGGCTGCCCTTGGCGAGGACGTGCGTAAGGCTGCCGAGAAGAAGTTTCAAGAGATCAATGCCGCCAAGGAGACGGTGTGGAAGGCTCGGGGCATGTAGCCCTTTACCCTTGGGCCCACCTATAAAAAATTAGAGCGGATAGGTCATTGCTGGCCTGTCCGCTCTTTACGATTGGTTTCGAATAGTGATGTCGGAAATTGATTTCAGATCATTACATGTGATGTTATCCTATGTCATTGATGGTATATCGTGCCATTGCCATGGCTCTTGGTGGTCGACATCAGATTTTTCCCACCAGGTCGATGCCCGGTTTCAGGGTCTTGCCGCCTTTCTTCCATCTGGCGGGACAAACCTCGCCGTCGTGGGTAGCCACAAACTGGGCGGCCTCCACCTTTCTCACCAGTTCTTCGGCGTTGCGGCCGATGCTGTTGTCCTGAATCTCAGCAATCTTGATGAGTCCCTCGGGGTTCACGAGGAAGGTGCCGCGATAGGCCACGCCCTCATCCTCCTTGTAGACGCCAAAGCCGCGGCTGATGGCACCCGTAGGGTCGGCCAGCATGGCATATTTAATCTTTCGGATGGTCTCAGAAGCATCGTGCCATGCCTTGTGGACGAAATGGGTGTCGGTGCTCACCGAGAACACCTCTACGCCCATGGCCTTGAGCTGCTCGTATTTGTCGGCCAGGTCTTCGAGCTCGGTGGGGCAGACGAAGGTGAAATCGGCGGGATAGAAGAAGAACAGGGCCCATTTGCCCTCAATGTCCTTGTTGGTGACAGTTCTGAAATCGTTGTCCTGAAAGGCTTGTGCGCTAAACTCGGGAGCATGTGCGTTGATGATTGGTTCCATGTGCAAATTCATTTAAATAGTTAATGTATATCTCCATTGACGTGGAACGTGATGTCAGGCATCTTCTTCCTCGTCGGTCAACCACTCTGATTGACAACGCAAAGATAGAAAACACCCGAGAAAATGCCAACAGATTTTATTAATGGGCCGATAGAATTTTTCTATGACTCGTGCTCAAGTCTAGTGTTTATGGGCATTCCGGCTACTCTGTAAAATATTCAAATACTTACAAATGATGATTTTGGTCCCACGTTCCCAATTAAGCGAGGGAGAGTTGCCCCCTTCTCGATTATTTTCGTTAATTTTGCCCATACAGAATCATCACATCTCTCAAAATATGACCTTACAACAACTCGAATATGTCATGGCGGTCTATCGCTTCAGACATTTTGGCAAGGCCGCCGATCATTGCGACGTGACGCAGCCCACCCTCAGTTCGATGGTCCAGAAGCTGGAAGAAGAACTGGGCATCAAGATTTTCGACCGTCGCTCACAGCCCGTACAGCCCACTCAGGTAGGAATGAAGGTCATCGACCAGGCCTGGAAGGTGCTGGTGCGGGCGAAGAAGCTGAAAGAGACCGTCGAAGAAGAACGCCAGTCGCTGCTCGGCACCTTCAACATCGGTGTGCTGCCCACCATTGCGCCCTACCTGCTGCCTGGGTTCTTTCCTCAGCTTATGAACGACCACCCCGAGATGGATATCAGAGTCACGGAAATGAAGACCGAGGACATGAAACAGGCGTTGCTGCACGGGGACATCGATGCTGCCATTCTGGCAAGAGTCGACGGGCTGGAAGAGTTTGACACGCAGACGCTTTATTTCGAGCAGTTCTATGCCTACGTGGCCAAGGACGAGCCGCTGTTTTGCAAGGACAATATCAAGTCGACCGACCTGCCCGGAGAGATGCTGTGGCTGCTCGACGAGGGCCATTGCTTCAGAGACCAACTGGTCAAATTCTGTCATCTCAAGTCGGCCAGCCGCAGCAAGAAAGCTTATAGCTTGGGCAGCATCGAGACCTTCATGAGGATAGTGGAGCAGGGAAAGGGCATCACCTTCATTCCCGAACTCGTCATTCGCCAACTGGACGACAATCAGAAAGCACTCGTCAAGACCTTTGCCCTGCCCATCCCCACGCGCGAGATCATCATGATGACTTCCCCCTCGTTCATCCGCACCAGTCTGCGCGATATGCTCATCGACCGCATCCGCCAGTCGGTTCCCCAGGAGATGCTTAAGCTCCGCCAGACGCAGCAGAGGGTGTAGTGGTGGGTTAGTTTGTTGGTGGGTTGGTTTGTTGGTGGAAGATAATAAAAAAAGGAAGAGGACTGGTGTCTTCTTCCTTTTTCTATGATATTGTTTTGTGCTGTGCCATCGTCTTTGGCCATAAAGGGCAGGCACTATGGGGTTATGCTTCCTCAGCCATGCCCTCGTCGTCTGTCTTCTTGGTGCGGCGGGTGGTGCGCTTGCGCTTGGGCTTGTCGTCCACAGCGGCCTCAGTCTGCACACCGGCCAACTCGGGATCGATGAGGATGCGGCCACAATATTCGCATACCAAGATCTTCTTGTGCATCTTGATGTCGAGCTGTCGCTGTGGCGGAATCTTGTTGAAGCAGCCGCCGCAGGCATCGCGCTGCACATACACAATGCCAAGACCGTTGCGGGCACCCTTGCGAATGCGCTTGAAGCTGGCCAGCAGGCGCGGCTCGATCTTGGTCTCGAGCTCACGGGCCTTGGCCTTCAGCTCTTCCTCCTCCTCGCGGGTCTCCTGCATGATTTCCTCCAGTTCGTTGCGCTTGTGCTCTAGGTCTTGCTGACGGTCGGTGATGTTCTCCTGCGTGCGCTGCAGGTCCTCCTTGCGCTCGGCCACCTTCTGGTTGGCCTCTCTGATTTTCTTGTTGCAGAGCTCGATTTCCAGCGTCTGGAACTCAATCTCCTTTGTCAGCGTGTCATACTCGCGATTGTTTCTCACCTCTTCGAGCTGGTTCTTGTAGCGTTCCACGCTCTGCTGCGCCATCTCGATTTCGTTACGCTTCTGGGCAATGGCCGACTGGAAATCGGCAATCTCGCTCTCGATCTTGTCCAGGCGGGTGTTCAGGCCGGCGATCTCGTCTTCCAGGTCTTGCACCTCAAGGGGGAGCTCACCGCGCAGGGCGCGCTTCTCGTCGATGCCCGACAATGTCGTCTGCAGTTGGTAGAGGGCTTTCAGCTTCTCTTCAACAGTCAAGTCTGTAGGATCTTTCTTTGCCATAATCTTTTGAATATTTGTTTCTTAAATGTTACAAGTAGATAATCGGATTGGTGTTGACCGATGTGATGAAACACTTCACGCCGGGGCACTCACGCGCTATCACCTCACGGAAAATCTCGCAGGTGTATTGCTCGCTCTGGTAGTGACCGATGACAGCAATCTGAAGTTCCTGGTCGTGTCCGAAGTATTCGTGATAGTGCATCTCGCCTGTCACAAAAGCATCGGCTCCCTGGGCAATGGCCTGGGGCAGGAGGAACGAACCAGCGCCACCGCATAGCGCCACCTTCCTGATGCTGCGTCTGAGCAGTTGGTTGGCCATCACACATTCCACGCCAAACTGCTGTTTGAGCAGGATGATGAAGTCGTCGGCTGCCAGTGGCTCAGGCAGTTCGCCAATCACCCCTTCGCCGCCGTCTACCATGACGGTCGACTCAGGGCTGTCATTCCCCTTGGTCTCCACAGTGGCTTGCTTGCCCAGAAACCGCAGGTTGGTGAGTCCGAGTTTCTCGGCAATCTTATAGTTCACTCCGCCACGTGCGCTGTCGAGATTGGTGTGCATCGACACGATGGCCACATGGTTCTCGATGGCCTTCATCACGGTGCGCTGTACATAGTCCTCGCCCGTGATTCTCCTCAGCTTGTGGAAGATAAGCGGATGGTGCGATACAATGAGATTGCAGCCGAGTGAGATAGCTTCGTCGACTACTTGCTCGGTCACGTCAAGACACAATAAAGCCCCTGAGACTTCCGCTTCTGTCAATCCAATCTGCAAGCCGGCATTGTCATAGTCTTCCTGCAGAGGCAGAGGCGCGAATTGTTCAAGGGCATTCACCACTTTTGATATTTTCACGCTAAATACGATTAGAATACAAAATTACTAAGAAAATTACAGATTCGTTCTTGGCCAGGCTTCCTTTTAGTGAGATTTAACAATCTCATTCTGTTGGCAGATTCCATCAGCAAGTGCAATAACACTCAATTCTATTATTTTGCCCATGTTTGACTTGTCGTAGGCCTCTGTTGTTGAAGCCTGAGCCCTGTTTTCATCCTTTGTGAAGACCGCTGACGTGGTGCGATACTTATGCTGATGTCGCGTGTTTGGGGTCAGTCCACATTCTGCTTCGACTCGAAGCACAGTCTACTTCGACCCGAAGCACAGTCTACTTCGACTCGAATCACATCCTGTTTCGAGTCGAACCATCGTTTGATCATTACTTGTAAGTGATGAGATTACTTGCTTTTCTTTGCTTCAGTAAGCCCTTTTGGGCTGGCCTTCACAGTTTGTTTCGTGTAATAATTGTCGATGCCTGCCGAGCGGGAAAAAGTTATTTTGTAACAAATGTGCCCAGAATACGTTTTGGCACTCAATTTGTTGCAATTATTGTAAATCATCAATTATACATGACAAGCAATGAGAGCAAACATAAAAAGAGGTGAAAGGGAGCGAGTGGTTATCGTAGGCGGCGGCCTGGGAGGCCTGGAGTTGGCACAGCGGCTGCGCAAGTCTGAGTTTCAGGTGGTGCTGGTCGACAAGAACAACTACAACCAGTTTCCGCCCCTCATCTATCAGGTGGCTTCGGCAGGCCTTGAGCCGAGCAACATCTCCTTTCCCTTCAGGCGTGTCTTTCAGGGTATGAAACATTATTTCTTTCGCATGGGCGAGGTGAAGTCTGTCGACACCGAGGAAAAGGCCATACAGACCTCTTTTGGCACTGTACACTACGATCATCTGGTGCTGGCGGCCGGTGCCACTACCAATTTCTTTGGCAACAAAAACATTGAGGAACAGGCTATGCCGATGAAGACCGTCACCGAGTCGATGCGGCTGCGCAACACCATTTTCCAGAACCTGGAGCGGGCCGAGACCGAGGACAATGCCGACCGCAAACAGGCCCTGATGAACTTCGCTATCGTGGGCGGTGGACCCTCGGGTGTGGAGATTGCGGGTGTGCTGGCAGAAATGAAGCGCACCATCGTGCCGCGCGACTATCCCGACCTCGACGTGTCGAAGATGCACATCTATCTCATTAATGCCGACGACCGTCTGCTCAAGAGCATGGACCCCGCATCGTCGGCGCGAGCCGAGAAAGACCTCGCCAAGCTGGGTGTCAAGATCATGCTCAAAAGCATGGTCACCGACTATGTAGACAAGCAGGTGGTGCTCAAAGACGGCACCACGATACCCGCCGAGACGGTCATCTGGGTGAGTGGCATCAGGGCCAATACCATCGAAGGCATACCCGCCGAGAGCATCGGGCGTGGCGGCCGCATCCTCACCGACCGCTACAATAGGGTGAAGGGGCTCGATGAGGTCTATGCCATAGGCGACCAGTCGCTGGTGGAGGGCGACGACGAATATCCGCAAGGGCATCCGCAGCTGGCACAGGTGGCTATCCAGCAGGCCAGGACGCTGGCCGGCAACCTCCTGCACCAGGAGCGCCCCTTCAAGCCCTTTGCCTACCGCAACCTCGGTGTCATGGCCACCATCGGTCGCAATAAGGCCGTGGCCGAGATCTGGCGCCTCAAGTTTGGCGGCATCGCAGCCTGGCTCTTGTGGCTGGTGGTTCACCTCCGCTCTATCCTGGGTGTGAAGAACAAGACCGTAGTGTTCCTCAACTGGTTGTGGAGCTATATCAACTACAAGCAGAGCCTGCGCCTTATCTTGCGTCCGGTCGACAAGTCGCATGCTACAGAGGCTGAGGAGATCCATTGAGCATCATGACTAAGTCTGTGCCGGCTCACTTGTAAGACCGAGAGCGGGGCACAAACCATTTAGTCCCAAGTCTGCCGAGAGCACATTTCTACTTGGCAGACTTGGGACTTATCTTTTTTTTTCTATCTTTGTGGCAGAAATCCATTCATACTGACTCAAAGACAATGAAACAGAACCTTTTGATTCTCATGCTTTTGTTCGCAGCTGTTGCGGTCAAGGCCCAGCGTGTGGCTATGCCCGACTCAACTTAGGCCTTGCGGCCGGTGGTCGTCCTGCCGATGCCCGAAAGCTCGGGGCAGGCTTACAAAGACACCCGCTACTGGCAGCGCCATAAAGTGCAAAACCTGGCAGGTGGTCTCAGTCTGGGCGTGGGGCTCAGCTCACTGGCTCTGTGTGGCCTCGTCTATGCGGTGGGCAGCTCCGAGTCGGATGGCTCATCGTCGGTGGGTACACTCGGAGGCATCTGGATAGGTGCCTCCTCGGCACTGACGCTTGCCAGCATCCCGCTGTTTGTTGGTGCGCACAAGAACAAGCAGAAAGCCCGTGCCATGGCTGCCGACGGCTACGAGACATCAGGGGCAGCAGAGCGCGACTGGCGGTCTACAGGTTTGCGCTATGAGGTGTCGGGCGGCGTCACATGGCCCGTGGGGCAGGGGGCACTCGGCGATGAACGATTGGGTTGGACGGCGGCGGTGGAAGCGCGCAGCTATCTGGGCAACAGTCCGTTAGGATTGGCCGTGCAGCTCAGCGTCGACGATGTGCGCAAGCAAGAACAAGTGTATGTCACCTCGGGTAGCATCACCACCATGAACACCAAAATGACCGACGATATCCATGTGGCTCTGTCGGTCATTCTCGATTATCATTTTGTCAAAGGCGGCACCCTCAACCCTTATGTGGGCGCTGGTGTGGGCTTTGGCCTTCCCGCCTCGTTCTTGTGCCAGCCGCGGGTGGGCGTCGAACTGTATCGTCACCATCGCATCGCCCTGTCTTCCCACATCGGCTTTGGGGCTTCGGACGGTGACATGTGGAGCAAGCGGCTGACCGACTTGCGTCTTACTTATGGCTACACGTTCTAAGCATCGTGGGCAAATGGTGCTTCGGTCCCCCGGGTTGTCGGGTACCTGAACACACAACCATCGGCTATCCAACCAGGCTTCCGGCTGCCGCGTCGGCAAACACCGTCACATCGTTCAGTGCGTGGTGTGCGACGTAGGCCGCCGGCCCCGTGTCGACCTCTGAGCAGAGGTCGCGCAGGATGGGAGCTTTGGCGCTGCCCGTCATCAGGAACGCCACACGGCTGGCTCGGATGATGGGCTGGCCGGTCAGTGCCACACGCTTCTGCCCTGTTGTGGGATGGGTACCCACGGCATAGGTCGCGGGGGTGGTGAGCAGCTGCTCCTGCCCGGGGAAGATCGAGGAGGTATGGCCGTCATCGCCCGCACCCAACTGCACCAGGTCGAAGATGGGATATCCGTCGCTGCTGCCCGGCAGCTGTTCCTTCACCAGAGCGGCGTAGCGCGCAGCCTCGGCTTCGGGGGCGTTCTCACCATGTATGCGGAACACCTGACCTTCGTCGAGCGGCACCTTGCTCAGTAGGTGTTCGCGTGTCATGCCATAGTTGCTCTCAGGATGGTCGGGGCCCACGCAACGCTCGTCGACCCACCACAGGCGCAGACGCTGCCAAGGTGTCTGGGCTGCAAACTCGTCGGCCCAGATATCGAACATGAGCGCGGGGGTGGAGCCACCGCTCAGGGCGATGTTCACCTCGTTGCGTTCCACCTGGCTGGCGGTCTGCAGAATGTAGCGCACCAGTTCTCTGGCCGTCTCTGCGGGCGTAGATAAGATATGTCTTGTCATAGCTCGCAATATAAGTCGGTATTGGTGAGGTTCTTGCACGGGTTGGTCCATTCCACCCCATGGTCAGTCATCAGGCTCTCGCTCTCGAGCGGGCCCCAGGTGCCTGCGGGATAGCCGTAGAGTGGGGCGTCGTCGTGGCTCTGCCAGTAGTGCAAGATAGGGTCGAAAAACTTCCACGAGGCTTCCACTGCATCGCTGCGGGTGAAGAGCGTGGCGTCGCCCTGTATGCAGTCGTCGATGAGGCGGGCGTAGGCGTCGTCGATGAGCACGTCGCCCAACTCGTCGTAGCTGAAGTCCATGGTCACCTGTTTCACGTCGAATCCTGCCCCTGGCACCTTCATGCCAATCTTGAGCACGATGCCCTCGTTGGGCTGTATGCGCAGGATGAGCTTGTTGGGCTTGGGGTGGGCGCCGTCCACACCGCTGAACATCTGGTGGGGCGCCTCCTTGAAGTGTACCACAATCTCGGTCACCTTCGTGGGCATCTGCTTGCCCGTGCGGATGTAGAAGGGCACGCCGCCCCAACGCCAGTTGTCGATGCGCAGCTTCATGGCCACGAAGGTCTCGGTGCGCGAGTCGGGGGCAATGCCCTTCTCCTCGCGGTAGCCCTTCTTGTCGCCCGAGGCCAGATACTGTCCGCGCACGATATGCTCGTCGAAGTCGACCTCGTTGAGCGGTCTGAGGGCGTTGTAGACCTTGACCACCTCGTTGCGGAAATAGTCGGCATTGAACACCGATGGCGGCTCCATGGCCGTCAGGGCCACGAGCTGTATGAGGTGGTTCTGCACCATGTCGCGCAGGGCGCCGGCCGTATCGTAGAATCCACCGCGGTTCTCGATGCCCAGGTTCTCCACAGCCGTCACCTCCACATAGTCGATGTAGTTGCGGTTCCACAGGGGCTCGAAGATGCCGTTGGCAAAGCGGAAGGCCAGGATGTTCTGTGCCGTCTCCTTGCCCAGGAAGTGGTCTATGCGATAGACCTGCCGCTCCTCGAAGGCCGAGGCATAGATGCGGTTGAGCTCAAGAGCCGACTCGAGGTTGTAGCCGAAGGGCTTCTCCACGATGATACGCGCCCCAGGGGTGTTGAGGCCGGCCTCCTTGAGGTGGAGGGGCACCACACCGTAGAGCGAGGGCGGCGTGGCCAGGTAGTAGAGCAGGTTGTCGGGCTCGTTGCTATGGGTGAGCACTTTCAGCCGTTGGCGCAGACCACCGTAGCCCTCGGCCTTGGCCGGGTCGAGGGGCAGGTAGTAGAGGTGCGACACAAAGGCATTGAACAGATCCTCGTCCTGCTCGGCGGTCTTCACAAAACGATGCAGCTCGCCGAGGATGTACGTGCGGTATTCGTCGTCGCTATAGGCCGTGCGCGCCACGCCAAGGATAGAGAAGCCGCCGTGGAGCCGTTGGTTCTTGAAGAGTGAGTAGAGGGCCGGCATGAGCTTACGCTTGGTCAGGTCGCCGGACGCTCCAAAGATGACCATTGCAAATTTATCCATTGTATCAATCTCCTTCCTTTATACATTATAGGTACCCGACTTGGTGTCGCCGCCGTGGCCGGTCCAGTTCTCGTGGAAGAATTGTCCGCGGGGCGTGTCCTTGCGCTCAAAGGTGTGGGCACCGAAATAGTCGCGCTGGGCCTGCACCATGTTGGCGGGCAGGTTGGCCGAGGTGAGCGAGTAGAAGTAGTTGAGGGCCGACGAGAAGGCCGGTGTGGGCACGTCGGCCAGCACACATTGTGCCACGAGCGACTTCCATCCCTCAAGCAGTTCCTCCATCTCGTGGGCGAAGTAGGGTGCCAGCAGCAGATGACGGGGCTTGTCGGCCACCTCGTAAGCCTGGGCAATGTCGTTGAGGAATGCGCTGCGAATGATGCAGCCGCCGCGCCACATGCGTGCGATGGACGCCATGTCGAGGTCCCAGCCAAACTTGTCGGAAGCCGTCTGCAGCACCGAGAAACCCTGGGCATAGCTCACCAGCTTGGAGGCGTAGAGGGCGGCAAAGACGTGCTGCAGCAGTTGCTCGCGGTCGGCCACAGCAAGGGGAGCCTGCCGCTCAAACTGCCCTGCGGCCAGCGCGCGCATCTCTTTCTGTGCCGAGAGGCTACGCTCAAAGACGGCCGTGGCGATGAGGCCCAGGGGCATGCCCAGTTCCATGGCATTGATGACCGACCACTTGCCCGTGCCTTTCTGTCCCGCGGCGTCGAGGATGCTGTCGATGAGATAGCCGCCCGCAGCCTCCTTGTGGCGCAGAATCTGTGCCGTGATCTCGATCAGGTAGCTGCGCAGCTTGCCCTGGTTCCAGCCGTCGAAGACATCGGCCATCTCCTCGTTGGTCATCCCACCTACGTTCTTCATGATCCAGTAGGCCTCGGCAATGAGCTGCATGTCGCCATACTCGATGCCGTTGTGTATCATCTTCACAAAGTGGCCGGCACCCTGCGGGCCCACCCACTGGCAGCAAGGTGTGCCGTCGTCGGCCTTGGCCGCAATCGACTGCAGGATAGGCTTCACACCCTCCCAAGCCTCCTTGGAACCACCGGGCATGATCGAGGCACCGTTGAGAGCACCTTCCTCGCCACCCGATACGCCGCTGCCCACAAACCTGAATCCGCGGGCCTCGGCTTCGTCCACGCGTCGGTTGGTGTCCTCATAGTTCGAGTTGCCGCCGTCGATCATCGTGTCGCCGGGCTCGAGCAGGGGCATGAGCTGTTGCATGAGTTCGTCGACAGGCTTGCCGGCCCTGACCATCATCATGATTTTGCGCGGACGAGCGATGGAGGCCACGAAAGAGGCGATGTCGGTATGTCCCTCGATCGATTTGCCCTTGGCGCGGCCGTTAACGAATTTTTCTACAACGCCCTCCTCGATGCCGGGCACGGTGCGGTTGTAAACCGAAACCATCCAACCGTGGTTGGCCATGTTCAACGCCAGGTTCTCGCCCATGACGGCCAGACCGATGAGTCCTATATCACTTTTCTTTTGATTTTCCATTTGTCTTTCTCCTTTATTTAGAATTATTACAATAGCAAAGGTACACTATATTTTTGAAAACAAGACGAAAACTTCCTTTTTTTTCAACGCCGTGCGATAGGCTGAGTAGAAATAATATGTAGGGATTAGGAAGTAGTTGGTTCCAATATTTCATCTTGCAGATGGTGCGGGTTGTAGGTTAAGCAATGTCTTTTGCTTCAAGAGCATAGAGGGGCAGGGGTGGTCTCGCTTGGTCACAGCTCTTCAGCCAGGAGTGCCGCTGTTGCGGTGTCTCATGGAAGCTGATTGTAGCCCAGTCTCCTCATCACTCGCCGGTTGTCCTCACTACTCGGCCAGGCGCAGCAGGTCATCATCGGTGAGCGAGCGCAGCCGGTGGGTGGCAATGAGCTCGTCGGCACGCTGGCGGTTGGCAGTCTTGAAGATGAGCACGCCCTTGTTTTTCAGCAGGAATGAGTACAGGTAGCTGATTTCCAGTTGGTCGCTGGCAAAGATCTGCAGCACGTCGGCCGCCTGTCCGGGGGTGTTGTCGAGCTCGATGGCTTGCACCAGCGAGAGGGTGACGGTGATGCCGTTCTCCTTCAGCACGAGGTAAGCGCGCTGGGGTTCGGTGCAGATAATGCGACAGATGCCGAAGTCTTGGGTATCGGCCACGGTGGTGGTGATAAGCTGGATCTGCGACTGCTTGAAGAGTCGTAGGACGGTCTCCAGCGTGCCCACTTTGTTTTGTAGGAAGATAGAGAGTTGATAGACCATGGTTTGTTGGTTTGTTGGTTTGTTGGTGGGTAGGTTATTTGTTGGGGAGTTGTACCGAGGGATTATCGAGGAAAGCCCGTCGGTCTACCACACGCACGGCCTTGCCATCACTCGTGGGCAAGGTGCCCTGTGGCAGCAGCTTGACGTAGGGCGTGAGCAGTATCTCGTCGTGCAGCGCACGGGCGATGTTCTTGGTGAGGCGTTGCAGCACGGCAAAGTCGTCGTCGAAACCCTGTGCCAGCTCCACCTCTACGGTCATGGCATCGTTGCTCTCCTCGGTATGGAGCGTGATGAGGTAGTTGCTGCCCAGTTCCTTAAACTGCATGAGCACCTGCTCAATCTGTATGGGGAAGATGTTCACGCCCTTGA
>CAZBQA010000051.1:0-19124 GCA_964493905.1 uncultured Prevotella sp. | reverse complement strand
GAAATATTGCATGATAGGGCAATAATAATTGAGAATGCTTGTTTTATAGCAAAGCGAACGATATATGAAAGTTTCTATTATAACTGTAACTTACAACAGTGCCGGTACGTTGAAAGACACGATAAATTCTGTGATAAGCCAAACTTATCATGACATAGAATATATTATTATTGACGGTGGTTCGATGGACGGAACTGTGGATATTATTCGTGCATTTGAGCCAGAATTCGGAGGAAGACTAAAGTGGAAATCTGAGAAAGATCGTGGTATTTATGATGCCATGAACAAAGGAATCGGTATGGCTACGGGTGAGGTAGTTGGTATCCTCAACTCTGACGACTATTTTACCTCGCCAGAAGTTATAGCTCGTATGGTCACTGTATTCGAGGATAAAAGGCCGGATGCTGTATATGGAGACATTCATTTCATACATGATAAAAACCCATCCAAGTGTGTGCGTTATTATTCGTCCAAACGGTTCCGTCCCTTTTGGCTTCGTTTTGGTTTCATGCCAGCCCATCCTTCATTCTACCTCCGCAGGGAGATTTATCGGCAAGTTGGGGGGTACAAGCTCGATTACAAGATAGGGGCCGATTATGAAATGATGGTGCGCTTGTTTCGAGTGTACCATATAAGGGCTAAATACATTTCTTTGGACTTTGTGACAATGAGAACAGGCGGAGTGAGCACCAAAGGCCTGCGTAGTCGGATGACATTGGTAAAAGAGGATGTCAGGGCCTGTAGGGAGAATGGCATTTATACTAATGGTTTGATGATATGCATGAAATTCTTATATAAAGTATTTGGGGTGAGGTTATGATACTTTGATAAAATCAAAGGTATATTCAATAAAGAGATAATGAGCGTTGATACATTGGCTATTCCTCATCTTATGTTTGACCTGTTAGCTTTTTATAGAGCTGTATATAGTCATTAAAGCGTTGATTATTGTTGAAATTGTCGACAACACGTTGACGGCATTTCGCCTGATAATATTTGGGTCCTCGTTGGCAAATTGATTCCATGCAGATGATAGCAGCCTTCAAATCGCCTTTCTCAACCACAAATCCTGTTTGATAATCTATGGATTCGGGACTACCGCCTGTGTGATAGGTAACGACAGGTGTGCCACAAGCAAGAGCTTCGAGATTTGTAGTAGGAAAATTATCTTCCCACGTGGGGTTAAAGTAAACATTTGCAGAAGAGTATAAGTCGATTAGTTCTTGTCGGTTCTCGGTCCTCTTCAAGCCGATGATTCCTGCAGGTAATTGCTTCATTTCTTTTTCCTTAAGGCCTACAATCACAATGGAATAGTGACTGTCTAAGAGTGCATGCAACTGAATAAAGTCGTCAAGGCCTTTGCGATACCAGTTGGATGCAACTCCTAAAATGATTCTATTGTCTTGTGGAATATTATATTTGTCTTTTGTTGCTTTACAGTTTTCAGACGGACGGAATACTGATGTGTCAATACCATTATATATCAGCTGGATATCCCTAGTTGAGAAAAATGACTTACGTAGACAACTTTCCAACCATTTGCTAACAGGGACTAATACAAGATTGTCTAGGGCAAGAAAACTCTGGCGTTTTTTTTCAAAGTTATGAAATGACCGGTCAAGAAACATGCTTCGTGGATAGTTTGACTTCAACGGGCATTTTTGGCAATGGCTTTCCCATTGATGGCAGTCTGCAAACATGAAATGGGCGCAATGTCCCGTGAATGGCCAACAGTCGTGGAGAGTCCAGACCACAGGAATTCTGCTGCTAGCTAAATAATTGAATAGTAGGGGATAGTTCAGATAGTAGCCGTGAATATTGTGTAGGTGGATAATGTCTGGGCGGAGCTCTTTAATATAGGCAATAAGTTTCTTAGTAGCCTGTTTTGACATTAGCCCGTGGTTGTCAAATATTCTGGATGATATCAGATGTACAGCTTCGTCAAAATTGCTGCCAATATGATAAAGTTGAGATTGACTGGGATTCCACCATCGTCCATACGCAATATAGCTTTCCCAACCTTCTTGCATAGCCAGCAAACCTATTTTTTCTGCTATTTTTCCATGTGATCCCCAGTTGGCAGTTATGTTGATTTGAAGAATTCTCATTATTTTTTATTACATTAGATTTAATACTGCTTGTCACAGCTCAAGAAATAGAATACATGCTTTTGGGGCCAAAAGGGCTCAAAGTGTCTTCTGTTAATGACTCTACCATCATATGAGAAGTAATGTTTATAGTCAGATTGTGAAAAAACATACCTATAGGTATCGCAAGCGATGTCTATCGATTTCTTATTAGCTTGTGTAAGACGTCCATAAGGGAAAGCAAAATAATCGCATGGCTGTCCAATGTTCTGTTCAATTTTTTTTTTGCAGTTTTTGATTTGAAATTGAAGCATACTTTCGTCATCAGAATTGATCATATAATGATCCATGGTATGGGCAGCAATTATATGTCCTCTTCTGCTTAGTTTTTTTAGTTGTTCCCATCTCATAGGTTGTTTATTTGAAGTCATTACGATATTGTTATTGAAATTATCGATATAAGTAGCATTCCCTTCTACATAATTTGGGTTAACAAAGAATATGGCATTAACCCCAAATTCTTCTAGAACAGGTGCAAAGTAGTTATAACATTCCATAAAACCATCATCGAATGTGAATGCTACAAGAGGCTTATCTACTCTTTTTTGAGCTGCAATCATAGAAACTGCATCTTCAATGCGAATAAACGTTACATATTTTGAAAGATTAATGAGCAGATTTCTGAAAGTCTCGGGTTCTTCTTCGTTCACAATACGATGCCCGTTAAGAATATGAATACCAGGTTTGGGAATTGAGAATGTGCCAAGTAAATTAAGCGTAATATGCCTTAGTAAGGCTCTTATTGTTGTAAAACTATTCTTTATTAACATATTATTTAAATGGTTTATATTTGGTTGATATTTTCTTTGGGAATAATAATAAATTAGTTGTTACAGTTAAAGAAAGTATATCCTCCCCTAAATAGAAATGCTTGGCCCTTCTTAAAGCTAACAGCTCTATCGTCATTTGAACCTAACAAATGGAAATAGGATTTCTGAACTTCTGTCGTTTGTGCATTGTAATCTTCAAAGTTGTAAACTAAGTTCCCTATACCGTAACAACTGTCAATAAAAACATCGAAACAATATTTATCGTCGAATTGTCGAATCGCATTCACATAACGGTCAGCTCGGTTTACTATGTTGTTAGGGTATACTCCTGTTTTACTCTTGGAACCTATAAAACGAATTTGCTCCAAATCATTGAAAAATCCCAGCCCGTCTACTTGATAGACAAGAATGTTTTCCAAGGGAGTATATTCCACGTTTACAAATGCCGTATCTTTTTCATAGTCAACAATTATCACTTGTTTAAGTGCATATCTGCCCTTGCCATCTCTTTTTTCGGTGTTGCTGGCTTGTAATAAGTTCTCTGTGACAATACGTATGTGGTTTCCTGTCGCTTTTTGTCCGATTGATAGCGGTTGCCCGTCAACAAATACTGATTTCTTCTGTTCAAACAATGTGGGGGCTGCATTGCTTTCGCTTGAGTTTTTATACCCATGAAAACCACCTGTGAAATATATCTGTCCAGAACTAGACAAGTCGCCATCAGCATTAGACTCTACGTAGAACCTAAGGGGAAGTATGTTGTCGGTTAAGTGTCCAAAGATGTGGTTATCCTCTTTATCTGAGTAAATCTCTGAACTGTCATTCTTTGAGTAAATGAAAATGTCTTTTAAGTCAAAATAGATATTCGGAGTTCGAAGTTTATTTCCGAATGAAATTACCATATAACTACTATCTTCTTCACTTAGGCTCTTACTTATATATATATTACTTGCTTCTTGGCCATTGGGTAATTTCTCACCTAATGATTTATAAAAGCATTGGTATGATTCATTTTGCATTTTCATGTGGGAGAAATCTTCTGTGTCAGCGTTACCACAACCACAAAGCATAAGATAGGAAAAACCTATTGTGAAAAGAATATTTTGGTGAACTCTATTTCTCATATTATTTATCGTTGAGCACTTTTTTTAGAACTTGTATTTGGTGGTGTATATTCCATTTTCTGTCTATTTCTGTGAAGGCTGCCTTACTTGTCCGCGCTCTTTCTTCAGCAGATAGCCCAATCCATTTCTGAATAGTTTTGGCAAGGCTGTTGGCGTTGTCTTTTGCGAAGAAATCTCCTGTCTTTCCTGGAATGATAGCTTCGAACTCAGGCATTTGATATGGGAAGTCATCGTGTGTGATGACAGGACATCCAAACGAAAGGGCATGGATGGCAGTCAGGCCAATGTTTCCTGGTGATACACAAACAGAGGCGTTATAAAATAGTTCGCTAAGTTTGGTGTCGTCGTAGCAAGCCCCATACATCCAAATATGACTTTCTAATTCCTGTAATTTTGCGTAGTCCATTAAGTTGACTCCTTCAGAATCAGTTCCAACAATAATCAAGTTTGTCATGTTTCCTTGCTCTTTCAATATTCGTATCGCATCTAAAAGAAGATGTAGCTTTTTTCTTTTCTGTATCCTACCACAGTAGATGATTGTGGGATAGCTGTTGTGGAAGTGTTCCGTGTAGATATTGGTAGGCTTCAGTATTTTCCTTATTTCTTGCTCATGGTCTGAGTCCAAAGAGTTTGCGATGCAGAAAAGTTTTTTGCTGTCAAATCCTTCTTTCTCCATAAGATGAATTGAATATTCACTGTATAGCATCAGTTTGGAAAAAAGCGAGTAGTATGCTTTCTTGACTATTTTTTTTACTCCGTGTTCCTTTCCATACCATCCGTGCGACCATGCGATGGTTGTCTTGCCTATCAATCGGGTAAGGATAAGGATAAACCATGAGGAAAGGCAGAAAGGCTCACCATCGAGGATATAGTACTGATAAGGGGCAAAGACCAAACGAACTGCCCCCCTCTGCCAATATAAATGTCCAAAGAAAATATTGGAGAGTGTACGTTTGTAGCCTTTCAGACAATTGTAATCAAAGGTCTTGATGGCAGTCTCCATCTTATCTCCCGAATAAAAACTACAGTCAAATGTTTTGTCTATCAATTGGAAAATTGGTTGCCTATAGTGAGGGGCTATGTTTGTGATAATGCAAATTCTATTGTTCGTTTTCATATTTTTCTTTTCTGTATATGTCAATGGGGCAGTCAGCACCTGCTGTCATCAGGATGAGAATGAGCAATCCGTTGGACAGGAGGGTGGTAAAAAGAGAGGTGTTCAGAATGTACGACAATGAAGGCATGAAGATAATCAGCAGGTCGGTAATCTTGTATCTGTATGAAATGGAATTGATAAAGTGAAGAAGTAGATAAAAAACAATGCCTATAAATAGCATCCCTGCTAAACCAGCTGCTGCCACCCCGTCTGTAAGGAAGAAGTTGGCATTGGCATTCTGTGTGCCATAGGCAACAACTTTGCCAAGTGGCTGCGAATAGGGGTATCCTTGGGTCACGATGTTGACAATGTTTATATGCGAGTAGTAGGTAAAAGGATTGTCATTGACAAAGAAGAAGCGAAGGTAGTACTGGCTGAGCCAGCCTGCTACAGCAGAAGTACGGAGTATTACGATAAATCCAATGGCCAATTGAAGTACTTCGTTCTTTAGGCATAGAATGATGACACTTACTATTGAAAAAAAATACATGAGGAAGGCGTGCAACCGCTGACTGATGGCATCTTTCTCTCTCTTAATCAGGAAATACAGGAGTATCAATGCAAACGGCATGAAGAATGTGAGTTTCTGCATGTCCATCATAAATAAGATGAAATAAGCACCAATGGTTATGAATACTTTTACCCATTTTTTCTCTCCAAGATAGTTTACAAGCAAAAAAGGGTAGAAACCGCCAAACATCCACCCTTTTATGTATGCCGCTATAGATGTTCCACCTTCAGAGTTTTCCTCACGTAATTGATACATTAAATCGGCTTGCGTAAATATATTGACAAAATGCATGGAACTAAAGTTTGTTGCAACCAAAATGAAAGTCAAGGCAAATGTGATAAGTTCAAGCCATTTAAAAGGTATTAATGGATTGATTATAATGTTTTTTAAAAATGTATTCTCTTCACCTATACTGAAATAGAGAGAGAAGAGCATACACATACATAGTCCACAACTAACCAAATTGAATATGCTAATATTCCACATAATAAATAATGTGTGGATAAATGGAATATAGACAAAAACGTATAAGAATATTGTTAAAAACGAAGACACCCTCTTTAAACCCTTGTAAAAGACAATGGGTATTATTGAGAGAATAATCCAAGCCGTAAGTTTTCCCAGCCCCATGTCTATATAGTCTATGTCCATATAGTAGAATAGCTTATAGACAAATTCCTTGAAGGTATAATCATAAACCATTGCGTAAATGAAGGCACATACGCAACGTGATACAATGTTGTCTGCATAGAAAAAATATCCAAATGCTTTCTTCATAACTGTAAAATTCTAAAAAACAACATGAGAGAAGAAAGTAACCACAATGGAGTATATCTCCGGAATGCAAAAACTCCAATTCTGCTCAACTGTAATATGTGGAAGTACATGGATAAATTAATCAGGGAACTGGTAACAGCGTACACCGTCAAGATGTGATATAAATTATGGCTAATGATGCACCCTCCAAGAATGCTTCCGATGGCAACCAAAGAATAGGCAAGGTTGTAAAGGAAAAGTAAGCGTTGCTTATTCAGAAACCTGAAAAGGGGAATCAGTGGCTGTGTCAAAATAGTCGGAAAAGACCAAAAGGCCAGACATAAGGCAATGTTTCCTGCAGTATTCCATTTTCCCCCTAAAAATAGGACTACAAGTTTATCTCCACCGCATGCCAAGAACAACATGGGGAGAATGGATACGAATGCTACTACTTTTCCTACTTGCAAGGTGCATATCTTACAATTATCTTGTGAACTGCTATTAGAACAGAGTTGTTCGTAATACACCCTGCCAATGGCTGATCCTATGAGATTCATAGGTAGCAGCAGTAATTGAAGCACTAGTGAATAGCAACCAATTGTAGATTTATCAAAATATTCGACCAAAATAAGCAGAGGTATACTGAATCCTACATAGCATAACAGACTGGAAGGAGCATCGTATAATGCAAAGTTTTTATATTTTATTGCAACTTTTCTGATTTTGCGATAATTGAGAGCCCATAGGCTTTTGGTTTTTCCAATCTGTATTATGCAATAAAAGAGATATAGAAAAGTGATTATTTGGGCAATGGTTGTACCTAAAATAAGGCCATTGAAAGTAGAAATGACAGTTATTCCGAAGAGCACTCTAAACACAGCTTGTGATCCACCAAGCACAACACTCTCCATCGCTAGAGCTGTATATTTCTGGTAACGGTTGCAGATGTTGCTTGAAACGGTATGTGCGGAATAGGCTATCATATAAGCAGAGAGTAGTGTAATTGACGGAAAGCTACGGAAGAAAGAAAGTTCTTTGGAACTTCCTAAATAGAAAACAAAATTTGTTACTATAATCAGCAGGGCACTAATTATGAAACAAAGTGTCGATACATAGGGTAATTCTTCTTCAGAGGCTTTGACAATTAGATTTTCGTATCCCCCAAAAAGTATAATGGTCAGCGTCATTGCTACCGAAGAGAAAACTCCCCATTCACCGAAATCTATAGGCAAATACAAACGTGACAATATTGGTGTTACTACTATAGGAAGTAGAAACATGACTAAATTGCTGCTCGATATTTTCATCGTATTCAGCAATAGCGAACTGTCCTTAATTTTTTTTATTATGTTTCTCAAAACTTATATTTTATTGGAGAGGGTACGTAGTACATGGTAATTCCTTTTCGCCCTAAATCCAGCATGATATCAAGACAAGGTTTTGATTCGAAGACCTTGATAAGCAGGTTGGATAGTTTGGTTTTACGATAGATTGAGGGAGGAAAATGTCGGATAAGGGTTCTTTCGTGGGTTCTGCGTTCCAATTCCCCTTCTATGCATTGATATTCTTTCACTTGTCCCTGAGGTGTGTAATACCTATAAGTTTTATTTTTAGTAAAAAATTGCTTCCAATAAGGATATTCCTTATACAGTAAAGCTTCTACACAATGATCAAATGTACCAATGTAGTGTTCACCAAGTCCTAAGGTAAATACCATGGCGTTTAATGTCGTCATTCTATACCAAGGCGAGTTTTCGTCCCAACAGTTTACGCAGTGGGCATGGTCATTAAGTAGCCAATCAGCATGTTTGCCCCATGCACAGACAGAATGTTGCACGTTAATACTCCTTTTGACGTTCTTGCTTTTTCTGAATGTTTCTGCCAGATACCCTGCTGCAGTCTTGTCTCGGGTGACATTAAAGATGTAGGTACTATCCTGCTGGATTTCAGGATTTGGATAGGCGGGCATCAAAAGTGTACCTTCCGGAGTAATTACGTTCTGAATTTTCTCAATGAGTTCTTCTGCACTGCCTTGATAGTTATAGAATTCTTTCATGGAGGCATGTATACAAACCACACTTCCTTGTTGCATACCAAGTGAACACATCACTCGTACAAGGTCATCAGCCGAATAGGTCTGATGATACACTAGTTTTCCCCACTGCTTGTGTATGTTCTTACGCAACAGAGAGAAATCCTTTATGCCGGTGAGTTTTTTGAGGACTATTCCTAGTGTCGTTATGATAGAGTGTTGCATTTATTTAAACAAAAATCTTTAATACATCTTTTCTTACTGACCATAATAATAATACGGTGACGGTGAGTAATTCCATAACCAAAACAAAAAGCATTCTCTTTGGACCTGCTGGTTTTATTGGCACAGAAGCTCCTTTAAGTATTGTGAAGACGGGTGTTTTTTCTTGTAGTTTGGCTCTTGCGGCATCATACTGATTTCTGGCGTTGGAATAAGCATTGTATTTCAACTGCATGTTATTTTCAAGGTCTTCAATCTTTGATTGTATGGATTGAAGTACCAAATCTTGATTCGCATCGGAATATGCCGCATAAATTTGCCTGGCTTTTTCGTATTCCGCTTGTGTTTCCGAACAAATTTTTTTGTAAAAGAGCACATCTTTTCGAGCTTTATTCGTTCTATATTCCGTGATGAACGCTTTGAGCTTGGTACTTAACGAATCTGCCAGTATTTTACATACTAGTGGGTCTTGTGAAATAGTGGAAATTGTAATTACACCGTCTTTTGAATCTACTTTCAAGGATATGTCACTCCTGATAGACTCAACTATTCGACTTTGTTCTTTGTTTAGTTTATAAGGAGAAATTTTTCCTAAATTGATGGGCTTGTTTTTTTTGCCGAAGAGATTTGTCCACCATGGTACATTTTGATGATTGGCTAGATAATCGAAATAACTATATTTGTTTCCTGAAGATGTTTGTATGGGAATCTGAAGAATTCCAACAATGAAGTGATCATCCTCCATCAATTCAGGGTACAATAATGGTGTAATTGCATCGGTGCTTCTAATTTGCGACATATCTATGCCTAGTGATGAGGCCAGAGAGCCAAGGGAGCCAGATGTAGAAGCATTACCTGTTTCTGGTGCTAACTTTATGTCTGTAGCGTAATATCGGGGTAAACTTAAAATCAAAATGCAGTAAATGACCAATGCTATTGGCAAAATAATTATAAATATTTTTTTATTTGTTCTAATCCTATTAATGATGAGTCGTAAATCAATTACAGCTATTTTGTTATCTTTGTTCATTGCCATATAAGTCGAAATGTTTCATTAATATGTATGTTTGTTTGTCAATAGGGCTTATCTATTTCAAAGTATCGAAATTGCACCTATTATTTTATTATATACTCCTTCACCCCTCTGCTTTTGCTGTCGAAGCTGACGCCAATCTTGTAGAGCTGGCGGCTGTCCATGGCAAAGGGGGCGGCGTAATGGTTCTCTTCAATCTGCGTGAGGGCCGTGTCGGCATCGGCATCCAGCTTGCATTCGATGATATAGATGTAGTCGGCAGTCTGGATGACAGCATCGATGCGGCCGTCGCTCGTGGGGCGTTCCACTTGGATGTAGAACCCAAGGATTTTGAAAATGAGATACATCACATTCTGGAAGTAGAGCTCTGCGTCGCCCACCACTTTATAGTCTGTGTCGGCCAGCAGGGCTTGGAGGCGTTTCATGAACTGTTGTGGCTTTCCACTCTCCACGTCCTCCACAAAATGTATGATGTCGAAGTCGCTCTTATGCTCCACCGCGGCGTAGTTGGGGAGCAGGAAATTGAGGAAACCTTCCTCCACCTCCTTGTTGGGGAAGCCCAGCCTGTAGCGGTGGAAACGCTCGTTGTAGCCCTTGATGGTGAGATACCCGCTCTGGTAAATCATGGGGATGGGGTTGCGCGATGACGAGTCGATGCTGTTGATGACATCACTTGTCACCTGTTCCTGTGTCAGGTCCGGCAACCTGTAATCGTAGTTCTTGAGCATCTCCACAAGGAAAGTAGGGGTACCTGTCTCAAACCAGTAGTTGCTGAACTTACATTTGGCAAAGGTGTTGAGCAGGCTGAAGGGATTGTAGATGCCTGGAGAGTCTACTTCAAAGTGATACCCATCGTATTGCTCCCGCAGCTTCTTGCGGGCTTCGTCGTATGCCATGCCGCAGGCCTCCGCGAGCTCGCTGACGGCTTCAGGGAAATAGCTGTCGATCTCTTCATCCGTGATACCACAGATGCCTGCATACTCCCGGTCCATGGAGATGTCGTTGAGGTTGTTCAGATCGCTGAACACACTCACTTTGCCAAACTTCGTCACGCCCGTGAGCAGGGCGAACTTGATATACCTGTCCTGTGTCTTGAGCACCGAGTAGAAAGCCTTGAGCTCGTTGCGGTAGTTTTCTTGCATGTCATCGTCGCCGATGGTCTGCAAGAGCGGTTTGTCATATTCGTCAATCAGAATGACAACGTTCCTGCCGGCTTGCTTGGCCGCCCGCTCCACGATGCCCTTGAACCGTAAGGGCAGGGTAGTCTCTGTGGGGCGTGAGCCGTAGCACTTCTCCCACTCTGCGAGCGTGTCGTTGAGCACTTTCTGCAGACTGCCCGGTTCCTTGTAGTTGGCGGTGTTCAGGTCGATGTGCAAGATGGGATATGCGTCCCATGCGGTCTCCAGGGCGTCGATGGCCAGTCCGGTGAAGAGTTCCTTACGGCCCGAGAAATAGGCTTCGAGCGTGGAAATGAGCAGGCTCTTTCCAAACCGACGTGGGCGACCGAGAAAGTAGTACACACCGTTGTTGGCCATTTCCCAGACATACCGCGTCTTGTCCACGTAGGCATAGCCTTTTATGCGTATCTTCTCGAACGACTGTATTCCTATTGGATATCTCATAGTCTTCTTCTTTTTCTTACTTCGTCACATTGGCTATCGTGGCAATCATCGCGGCAATGCTGGCCATGCCCGTTCCGAGGCTCATGGTCTCTGCGATGCTCATCTTTCGACTTATCTTGCTAGGCACCACAATTTCGCAGCCCGGCAGAATCTTGGCACCCTGGCTCACCTTACCCACCATGCCGTTCATGTAGATGATGTAGGCACTGTTCTTGCGGGCGTTCTGCGAGAATCCGCCGGCCGTGTTGATGTAATACTTGGCATTCTTGCCTTTCTGGTAAGCCACGGCGTTGGGGTACATCACGGCACCGTTGATCTTCACTGTTGCTGTGTACTGAGGCAGGATGAGGCGGTCGCCGGCACGCAGCACGATGTTAGCATCGCTGGTGGGGTCGGCAATGGCCTTGTCAAGTTCGATGCCCACAGGGAAGGTGTTGGGCACCTGGAATTTTTGCAGCTGGGTGTTGGTGGTTTGCTGTCCTATCTGTTGGATATTGCCGCTGTTGTTGCTGTTGGCGGCCAGTTCCAGCAGCTGTTGTTGTATCTGTTCCTGCTGCATCTTGAATGCGGCCTCCATGCGCGCCCGCTCGGCCTCGTTGGGCACACGTTCCAGGCGTGCGCCTTTGATGTAGGCTTGGTCGGTCACGCCACCGGCCATCTTCAGCAGGTCGGTCAGTCGGGCGTTGCGCTTGTTCAAGGTGTAGGTTCCGCCAAACATCACCTCGCCCTCGATGCTCACGCTCTGTTGTTCCGAGTAGGCGGGGCTCTTGCGAACATAAACCTCGTCAAAGGGCATGAGCACGAAGCCGGGTTCTCCTTCAACCACAAATCCGTCTTTCAGCGACAGACTGTAGTTGCGGGCAATGATGCTGTCGGTGGTCAGTGCCTTGGGGTTGCTCACTCGTCGTGCCACGTCCACCTTGACGGTCGATGCCGTCTCTTTCAGTCCGCCGGCCTGGAGCACAAAGTCTTCAATGGTCTCGTTGTCGGCATATTTGTAGACACCCGGGTACTGCACCTCGCCGTGGATGGTGATGGTGCGCTCGGTCATCGTCTCCTCTTTGGAAGGGATGAAGAGCACATCGTTCTCCTTCAGTGGGATATCGGCCACCTTACCACTCATGATGCCAGCCACATCTACACTCACCACTTCGAGCGTGCGGTCACTCTTCATGCGGTGCATCACGGCCCGGTTGGTGAACGCCTCCTCGGTGAGTCCTTCGGCATGCTGTATGAGCGTACGCACGCTATTGATGCTCTCGCCCATCTGATACATGCCCGGGCGGAACACGGCACCCTTGATCTCCACGGTGTTCTTGTAGCGTGGCAGAATGGAGTCTACGCTCACGCTGTCGCCGTCGGCCACGCGGAAGCTGCTCATGTCAAACTCCTCGACGTTGAACACGGCATACTCGCGTCCGGTCTTGCGGTTCACGCGCACGCTCTTCGAGTAGGCATCGCCCGTGAATCCTCCGGCATATTTGAGCAGCGACTCAATGCTCTCGTTCTTCTTCATCTCGTAGAACATCGGGCGTTTCACCTTGCCGGTGATGTTGACCAGACAGTCGTAGGGTCCCACGATGATCACATCGCCGTCGGTCAGTCTGACGTTGCCCGTCATCTTGCCGTTGAGGATATAGTCGTATATATCGGCCGTGCTGATGAGTCGGTTGTGGCGGTATATCTTGATGTTGCGCAATGTACCCAGGTCGTTGGTGCCGCCTGCCATATACAAGGCATGGAACACGCTGGCAAAGGCCGATAGGGTATAGGTGCCCGGTGTCTTCACCTCGCCCATGACGTTGATGGTGATGGTGCGCGTCTGTCCCAATGATATCTTGATGCTGCTGCTCTGGTAGCGAACACCCAGCTTGCTGCGGATGCGCGCATTGGCCTGGGCCACGGTAAGCCCGCTCACCTGGATGGGCCCGAAGTTCTCGACGACGATGTCACCATCGGGCGACACGGTGCTCTCGATGGTCTTCTGCGAAGCACCATACACGTCGATGATGACGGCATCGCCCGGCCCCAAGCGGTAGTTCTGCGGCGTGGCGATGTTCATGGCAGGTTCGAAAGTCAGGTCTTTGTTGTTGAAGATGTCCCGGCCAAAGACCTTACGTTTGTTTTTCTTTTGTTGGTCAAGAATGTTTCTAAGCCATTTGATGGAGTCGGTGGGTGTCATCATGTCGAGTTCGTTGCTCATCTGCACGAAGTCGGCATCGTTCTCGTTGTATTCGCTCTGCCAGGTGGTGTTGCCCTGAATGCGCTGAGTGGTGGATGCCGAGCGAACCATGTTGTCCTGCTGCGTCTGTGTCTTGGAAGTCTCGTCCTTGGCGTTGTTGGTACGCAGACGAGTGTCGCGCTGGGTCTTGTCGTTCACCTCGCCGAGCCCATTGTCGTTGATCTGGCGCTGGTATTTCTTGCGCACGCGGCGTATCTGGGTGATGTCTACGCCGTTCTGCATCAGTTTGGTCACAATCTGTGCCTGCGACGTACCTCGTGCCACCTCTTTCTGAACAAACTCGGCCACCTGGTTGTCGGTCATAGACGATTGTGCCATGACAGGTGCCACGGCCATGCCTAACAACATCAGGCTAACGAATATTCTTTTCATGCTGTATCTGTTCTAAGTTTTATCTTTCCTCTTCAGGCCTTAACCAATTAACTATATTTTTCCTAAAATATTGCTCCACAAGCCCGATATAATGCACACAAGTGCGTCCTGGCCCTTGTTTGCATTGAACGTATGGGTTTGCAAATGCAAAGATACAACAAAAAGGATAAAAAAGGAGCCAATAGGCACAAATAGATTCATCATACTTCCTTGGTTGCCCTTTGTTGTTAGTGTTTGTCTTCTAAAATCTCTCGCAATAAACGTAAAGAACGTGATGGCTGACGCTGTGTGCTGAGCAAAAGCGGCTCAGTAGGCCCCCCGGTGGGAACCGTCGCTTGCCACACCCGTCGCTCCGGCAGCCTGTACCGCCAGCACCGTATATCGCTCAGCCCGCGCTGTGCTGAGCCGCCAACGGCTTGACGGCCTGGTGAAGGGCGTGGAGGGTGACAGGGCTATGTGTCCGGTTCTTCTGGCCGTTCGGTCTTCAGGCAAGCCCGTTCGATGTGTTTCATGCCCTGACACCGTTGCTGACATACATGCTGCGCATGCTTCCCGAAGTGTGGTTCGAACCGAAAGAGAGTGTGATTCGACTCGAAGTAGATTGTGATTCGACTCGAAGTAGATTGTGGTTCGACTCGAAGCACGGCAGCACGACGGCCATCCCTTCGTGGCATCACGGCGCTCCGGAGGCAGGAGAACTGTCGGGTGGCTGCCTGAAAGCAGGCGAATCATTTGCCATGGCTGACTGTTTTCGGAAACTATATCAACCGGGGGGTCTGACTGATCCGCAAAAGTCTGCGGCGTAGAACATGCCGCTACGCGTCACCGCAATAGGCTCATGCAATGACACAGGAATGGAATTTGTGAAATGAGTGAAAATCTTGGTTAATTCTCGGGGTGTAATGTGCGTCCTTGGCGAATAGGGGTGTCACTGGGCCACTCGTTTCTGCAGATAGGCCTCGAAGCGTTGGCGGTAGGCTTCCGTCACATGGATGACCTCACGACCCACACAGATGCAGTTGTTCTTGTCCACAGTCTTGATATGTTCGAGGGCTACGATATATGAGCGGTTGACGCGCAGGAACCTGGTCGGAGGCAGAGCCTCTTCTACCGCACCCATGGTCATGTGGGTGATGAGTGACACCTCGCTCTGATACTGATCACGTCCTCTGACTTGGAATACCACATAGTCTTTCATGCCCATCACATAGAGCAGGTCGTCGAGGTTCACGGCTTGCAATACACCGTCTACCTTGACAAACAGGCTCTCCTGTCGCTCTCTGTCTGCTGGTTCCACCTTGACGGCATCGGCTTTGCCTGCTTTTTCCTGTAGCTCAAACCATTGGCGGGCCTTCTCGGCAGCGGTCAGGAAGTGGTTATAGCGTATTGGCTTGAGCAGAAAGTCCAGTGCATTGACCCCATAGCTGTCGAAGGCATACTGCTTGAATGCCGTGGTGAAAATCACACGGGTACCGGGCGGCACCATCTGCGACAGTTCCATGCCGTTGAGGTCGGGCATCTGGATATCCAGAAAGACGACGTTCACGGGAGTATGCTGCAGGTCGGCTGCTGCCTGCACACTGTCGGTATAGCTTGACATGAGTTGCAGGAAGGGCGTGCGCCCCACATAGTTTTCCAGCAGTTTGATGGACAGTGGCTCATCGTCGATGATCGAGCAAGTTATCTTATCCATAGTCTGATGGTTACTTGATACGTGCCGCCCTTCAGTCCTTGCACCAGTTCGTAGCGACCAGGGTAGAGCAGTTGCAACCTTCGGGCGGTGTTTTGTTGGCCGATGCCCGACCCGCTATGGTCGCCGCAGTCCTTTGGGTGGTTGCTGTTCTCACAAGAGAAGTCGACGATGCCGTCGTGTCCGCTCAAGGCGATGTGTATGAAACTCGGCTTGTTGCTGCTCACGCCATGTTTGAAGGCGTTCTCAATGGGCGAGATAAAGAGCATGGGAGCCACCACGAGTGAAGTGTCGTGGATGTCTACATGGGTCTGAATATCGACGTGGGCATCGCATCGCATACTCATCAGATCGATATAGTTGGTCATAAACTCGGCCTCGTCGGTCAATGCCACCTTGTCGCCTTTGGTGTCGTAGAGCGCATAGCGCAGCAGGTCGCTGAGCTGCCCAATCTTATCCTGGGCCTTCTCGGCGTCAATCTGTGTGAGGCTCGAGATATTGTTGAGCGTGTTGAAGAGAAAGTGCGGGTTCAGCTGGTTCTTCAGCCACGCCAGTTCCGCCTCGGTGTTTTGCTGCTTCAGCTCGGCCAGTTGCCGTTTTGTCTTGATTTGTTGCAGGTAGTAGCGTCGGCCGATGGCCATTCCCACCATGGCATAGCAGACCACTACCCATGTGCAGAGATAGAGGTAGGTGCCAATGCGGGCAGGTTCGTTCCATACCACAGCCTTGCCGTCGGGTGAGGCAAACCGATGGGTGTCCACAAAAACGATGAGCACAAGATTGGCCAGCCAGAAACACCATCTTCGCAGCTTGCGGTGGTCGACAGGCTCAAACAGCTTGGGTACCAGCACATAGTAGTTGAACGCAAATAACAGCCAGAGTATGAAAAACCTGCCGGCGGTAATGCTCACCGACTCCAGCGCCACCGAGCGCTCAGACTCTATCTTGAGCACTACGATAGTCCACATCAGTATCATGCTCAGGTACAGCCATAGCTGGATGAGGAAGAATTCGACCTCGGGTTTCTTGAAAAACTGTTTCATACAGATATCAATTCTCTTGTTTGGCTAAGAGTATGAGGAGTCTCCGGGAAGCGGGCAACGGCCGAGTTCCTCCCGCCTTCCGGAGATTCGGGGTGACAGCTACATACCCTGTCCGGTGCCCATGTTGTTGATGGTCTCGCTTTCGGCCTTCCGTTCGCCGTAGTCGTTCTTGATCTTGCTCTGGTACTGGGCAAACTGGCGCTTGGTGTTGCCAAACTTCCAGGTGACCGACAGCTGGGCCATGCGGATGGGCACCTTGATGGTCGTATGGTTGCTGAATTGGGCACCTCGGCTCTCCATCTCGATGTTGAGCTTGTCGGCAAGGGGTGTCATGAAGAAGAGCGATACGTTCAGCCTCTCGTTGCAGAAGGCCTTGTTGAGTGTGGTGAAGGCAAAACTCATGCCGCCGGTGTAGCCCTGCAGGTTATACTTCTTGCCGCTGGCCTGCAAGCCGGTGTTCCACTTTACGCTCCAGGGCAGCGTCTGTTCGAGCATCACCATGCCGTCGGCCTGCCAGCCGTGGTTGCGCTCGTCGAGTTGCGATGAGCGGATGTCGCCATAGCCCACATAGCCGTTCACCATCACCGAGGTTTTCTTGCCCAGCACCATGCGGGCCCATGCGTTGAGGTTGGTCCAGCGGTTCTTCACGTTGTTGCCGTAGGTCGTGTTAAGTCTGTGGTCGGCATCGGTGAAGGTATATTGCGCTATCTGGTTTCCGCAGAAGGACTGGCTCAGGGTGACGTTGAGCATGAGCTTGGCTGAGTATTTGTTGAACACCAGACTGATGTTGTGCGACCGCTCCACGTCGAGGTCGGGGTTGCCGTAGGTCACCTGTGTGGGGTCAGAGGGGTCGCGGTAGGGGTTGAGGTAGCTGATGCCCGGCCTCACGATGCGCAGGGCGTAGGTCAGTCCGATGTTGGTGGCTGGGGCCAGGCTGTAGCTGAGCGTGGCCGAGGGAACCAGATTGCCGTAGTCTTTCTTGAAGTTCTGGGCTGGCAGGTCGGGGTAGGTGGTCTTCTGCCAGGTGTGCTCATACCGCAGTCCCTCCCGGCTGCTCCATTTGCCAAAGGTGGCCGTGTGCTCGGCATAGCCGGCCACAATCTGCTGACGGTCGTGGTAACGCGTCAAAGTAGTGCGTGTCGTTGCTCCTTCCTCGTCGTACTCCTGGTAGCTGGCATCCGACTTGTTCAGGTGATTGATGTATTTGGCACCCACGTTGAGCGTCTGTCCTTGTCCCATGGGCGTGGTGTAGTCCACCTGCACGGTGTGGTCGGTGGCGCGTGTGCGGGCATCCGAATAGCTGTCGTTGAGCGTGAAGGGCAGCGTCGTAGCCGCAATACTGTAGTAACGATAGTCGCGGGTGCGGTTGGGGCTCGAACTGAACTGATAGCTCAACACCAGGCTTCGGGTGTGCTCGGCGTTGAAAAAACGCTGGTAGTCGGCGCTGGCGTTCACTCCCGTCGACTTCACCCTGTTGCGATTGCGATAGCTGTAGCTGCCGCCATTGCCGGCGGTGAGCGTCGTCAAGGGTTCCGATGCCTGCCGCTGGCTGAAGTGGTTGAACCCTATTGAGGCATTGATGTTGCTCATCGAGTCGAGCTCCAGTCCCAGGCTCAGCGTAGAGCCCGTGTAAGGCATGTAGCGGTTGCCCCTGGCGGTGGTGGTGGTCACCTGGCGGCTGTCGCCGTGCTCCTGTGTGATCTCGTTGGTGTAGGTCGTGCCCTTGTTTTCCATGTAGCCGCCGTAGCTGTTGAGACTGTAGTTCAGTCGGCCCTGCTGTCCGCCCACGTAGGCCGACCCGCCGTAGCTGATGTTGCTCACGCGAGCACTCACCTCTCCACCGTAGCTGTTGATGCGCTCGTTGTTTTTCCCCGTCTGGTGGTTTAGGGTGATGTTGAGCACGCCGCCCACACCTTCTGCGTCATATTTGGCGCCGGGGTTGGTGATCACCTCAATGTTCTTCACCGCCGAGGCCGGCATCACCTTGAAGATCTGGCTGGCGTTGTTCTGCAGCTGCACGTTGGGCTTGCCGTCTACCAGCACCTTGAACGAGCTCGAGCCGTTCACCGTGATATTGTCCTGTGCGTCCACAGTCACCATGGGCACCTTGCGCAGGATGTCGAGCACCGTCATCGACTGTGCGTCCTTGTCTTGCTGCACGTCGTAAGTCATGCGGTCGGTCTTCATCTTCACGACAGGCTTCTGTGCCACCACTTCCACGGTGGCAATCTGTGCCGAGTCGTGAATGAGCGTGTCGGCAGCATTGGTGTGTTGTTGTGCGAATGTCAGGGTCGGCATGGTCATCAAGCCGATTGCGAGGGTCAAACGATCAGGTTTCATAATGGGGCAGTTTTTTTGCATATTATTGTTTTATGATGCAAAGATACGGTAGTTTGTCGGAACC
>CAZBQA010000050.1:0-19147 GCA_964493905.1 uncultured Prevotella sp. | reverse complement strand
CTGTAGTTGCCTGTTGCCTCCATGACACAGTGGTCTTCCTTAGGCGAGAGCGTCTACTCGGGCCTGGCCGGCGTGTATGGCCTGCAGCAGATGGGCACCACCGACATCGACCGCATCGAGGTGGTGAAGGGTGCCGGGTCGGCCCTCTACGGCAGCAGCGCCGTGGCCGGAGCCATCAACCTCATCTCCAAGGAGCCGGCCTTCGAGCCCTCGGTCAAGGCCGACCTGCAGATGGGCAGCTGGGGCGACAAGGTGTACAACGCCTCGGCTTCGATGCGCAACGACAATGTGGGCCTGAGCGTCTTTGCACAGCGCGCCGAGGAGGATGCCGTCGACAAGACGGGCGACGGGCTCACCCGCAGCGAGGTGAAGCATCCCGACGGCGTGTCAGACCGGGTGGAGAGCCGACTCAACAACTTCGGATTCGGCCTCTACTTCTACCACCCCTTCACCCGCAACGACAAGCTCGTGCTGCGCGGCAAGAGCATGTCGGAGGAGCGCGCCGGCGGCACGATGACCAACGACGTCTACCTCAACCCCTACTGGCTGGGCACCGAGAACATCAAGACCAACCGCCTCTCCTCCGAACTGGTCTACACCCTGCCGCTGGGCAAGGCCTCTGAGCTCAACGTCTCGGCGGCATACGTCTACCACAAGCGCAACGCCACCAACGACACCTTCCTCTCCAGCTACATGGACACCCACGACGGACAGGAGCCCAACGTAGAGGACATGCGCCCCTACCTGGCCAAAGAGAACACCTTCACGCCCTCGGTGACCTTCGCCACCGAGCTGGGCAACCACCACCTGCTGGTGGGTGCGCAGGGGTCGTTCACCCGTCTGCGCGAGACGGGCCTCTACTGCATCACCGACACCACATCCAGCTATCTCGGACAGGCCTACACCTCGAAGAGCAAGAAGCACGCCACGGAGCTGGGCTTCTTTGTGCAGGACGAGTGGAACGTCACCCCCAAGCTCACCCTCGTGCCCGGCGTGCGCCTCGACAGCCACCGCTCGGGCGAGGAGTATGCCTCCGACCAGAAGGTGTTCGACTCGGCCTTCCCCAAGACCAAGTTCAACGAGACCAGCGTCGACCCGCGCCTGGCCGTGAAGTACACCGTGACGCCCGACCTCATTCTCAGGGCCAACTTCGGCACGGGCTTCCGCGCGCCCTACGGCTTCTCCGAAGACCTGCACCTGTGCAGCGGCTCGCCGCGCGTGTGGAAATCGTCGGACCTCAAGGCCGAGAAGTCGATGAGCTACAACGTATCGGCCGACTACTACGGTCACGACTACCAGCTCAGCATCAACATCTTCCGCACCGACCTCAAGAACAAGATCGACTTTGCCGATGCCGACGAGGCCGTGCGCAACCTGGGCTACACCTACCAATGGGAGAACATCGACGATGCCTACGTGCAGGGCGTGGAGCTCGGCGCCAAGGTCAACATCACCCACAACTTCACCGCCGCACTCAACTGGACCTTCAACCAGGGCCGTTACAAGCATGTGCGCGACGACTGGAAGGACACCGAGTATGCCGACGACAGCAAGCACATCTCGCGATTCCCCGACATGACGGGCGACCTCAACTTGCAGTACACCCCCGGCACCTGGACATTCTCGCTCTACGGCTCGCTCCAGGGACGTATGTACATCGACTATATCAAAGACGACGAGACCCCCACGAAGATCAAGCACACCAATGCCTTCACGCTCTTCAACTGCCGCGTGGCCAAGAAACTGAGCAAGATGTTCACCGTCTATGCCGGCGGCAGAAACATCCTGGGCTACATCCAGGACGAGAAGCACACCGACAATGCGGCCTTCATGTATGCGCCCGTCACCGGTGCCACCTGGTATGGCGGCGTGAGCGTGGCCATCTGACCTGTTCTGCATCACGTGCAGGGCAGGGCTGCAGACAGACAGCCACAGCACCCGCAGCAGGTGCCCATCACTATGCCCGGCCTGTGCCAAACGAGTCAGACGGCAGGGTCTGTGCTGCCCTACGAGAGAATGGTTCGACTGGAAGCACAGCCTGCTTCGACTCGAAGCAAGGTCTGTTTCGACTGGAAACACAGTCTGCTTCCACTCGAAGTACAGCCTGCTTCCACCCGAAGCACCGCTCCCAACCCTTGTGCCCCGCATACCGCAACGGTGTGCGGGGCATGACGTATGGTAGCTTTGAGACATCAAAAGCTAATGTGAGGAAGGCACAAAAGTAATGGCAAGAAATGTTTGCAGGTAAAGAAAAATTTGCTTACTTTGCAAAAACAAGTAACCATTACCGACAATTATGGGATATATCGAAGACAATCTGCTTCCCGGCGAGCACGTCGTGGCCGAGGCCCGGCAGTCGCCCCTTATCTATTTCTGGGCCTGGGCACTGGGCGTGGTGGGCTGCGTGACCTGCCTGCTGGCCGTGGTGTTCACGCCGCTGACGCTCATCCCGGGCGTGGTGCTCGTGCTCTTCGCGCTGGTGTGGGCGGCCAACATCCACGGCGGCCGTCGCTATGTGCTCACCAACCGGCGCATCATCTTCAAGCGGGGCATCATACGTCGCCGGTCGCTCGACCTGGTGCTGCGCAAGATCGAGGGCGTGAACACCGACCAGAGCCTGGGCGGACGAATGTTCAACTACGGCACGGTGATCGTCACCACGGGCGAGGCCTCCAACGTCTACTCGTGGATACAAGACCCCACGCGCTTCGCGGCGCAGATCAACGGCCAGATTGCCGCTGAGACTGCCGACTGAGGACCGCCTCGATGCCTGTGCCGAAGAGGGCGAAGTCGCCCTTGAGCGGGTCGTCGGGAAACACGCGCCGCAACACCGCCGACAGGCGCAGGGCGTTGGCCATGCTGGTAGAGCGGCTGGTGATGAGCCCCAGGCGCAAGGCCACATGGACCACATGGGTGTCCATGGGGATGATGAGCGTGCGCTTGTCGATGATGTCGCTCCACAGCCCCAGGTCCACCTCACTGCCGTCGCGCACCATCCACCTGAGAAACATGCACACGCGCTTGCAGCTCGAGGTGGTGTTCTGGGGGATGACGCCCTTGAGGCCGTAGGGCGCAAACCACCCGCACAGAGCCTCCACGGCCTCGGTGGCGGTGTGGCAGCGGCAGTGGCGCAGATAGCCTCCCAGCGTGCCGTGACGCTGGAGCAGATGGCGCAAGGCCTGCAGAAAGCGGTGCATGGTGTGGTAGGTATACAGCCGGTAGAAACACTGCGGGGTGTCGGGAATGTCGGCTTCGAAGGCCCCCGAGGCCACCCAGGGGTGGGGCTCGCCCTGCGAGGCCTCGAGCAATAGCCTGATCTTGGGCATGAACAGCGGTCGGGAACCGTAGCTCAGCACCGAGGCCAGCAGGGCCATGACCTCTTGGTTGGCAGCTCCGCTGACCTGGTGCATGAACCACGAAGGGTCGCCCTCCAGAAAGGCGGCCGTCTCGTGCCTGAGGGCCTCTTGCCGCAGAAAATCCTTCTTTTGTCGCGATAGGGTCATGGGCATCAATCTATTTTGATTTGCAAAATTAGCATGTTTATGTAAAATTGCAGCATCAAGCATAATTATTCTACTTGTTTCTTTTTGTACTCTCGATAAATTCACCTAATTTTGCATTGCACTTTTTGATGTAATATATGCTTGCGATTAGAGAGGACATCATACGCCAGAAACTTTACAAAAGCAAGGTCTTTGCGATAACCTTAGTTGGCAGCAGGGACCGGTGGCAAGCTACCTAATGCACACAGACAACACCAAACATTTAACAAGCGAACAGCTCATACGCATGGATGATTATAAAAAACCTTTAGGAAATAAAATTGTTAAGGGAAATGAGTATGTCAGACTGACCGTACTTATCGCCGACTTCGTTCTACTGAACCTGCTGATGTGGGTGGCTCTTGAGACCATGGGAAGCTGGGTGCCCGAGTATTTCGACCGTTTCACCAAGATTACGGTCATGGTGATGAACTTCTCGATGCTGATTTCCGAATATTATTTCCGAACTATCATCCACAAACGACTGCTTCGCACCGACGAGGTAGTGGGCAATGTGGGCAAGCTGGTGACCATGCAGGCGGTCACGATGTTCGTCTTGCTCAGGCTGCTGTCTGACGGTGGCGGCTTCTTCCGCTTCATGCTGGTGTTCACCCCCGTGTTTTTTGTGGTCATCCTAATGTCGCGACCGTTGGAACTCTCGTATCTGAAAAGCCTGCGAAAGAAGGGCCGCAACAGCTCCACCGTACTGTTTGTGGGCAACGACAACTCACTGACCCGTCTGTATAAAGACCTCACGCAGACTCCTGCCGTGGGCTATGTGGTCAAAGGCTACTATGCCGAAGAGCCCATGGTCAACACGCCCAAGGGCTTGGAGTTTCTGGGCACCCTGGACGACCTCAATGCCATGCTCGACAAGATGGATGCCGACCCGCTGGTGTCGATGGGTATCGACGAGCTGTTTTGCAGCATCTCGCACACAGAGTCGCGGCAAGTGGAGCGCATCGTGAGGTCGTGCGACAAGAACGTGGTGAAGTTCTACTATGTGCCGCGCGACTTTGGCGACTATGACCTGAACCTGAGGATGCAGCGTTTTGGCGACTATACGGTGTTCACCAACCATAGCACTCCGCTGGAGTCGCCGGTCAACCGGTTTATCAAGCGCACCTTCGACATCTGCGTGTCGCTGGCCGTCTGTGTGGTCTTGATACCCGTCACGGTGGTGGTGGGACTGCTCATCAAGCTGCAGAGCCCAGGGCCCATCTTCTTCAAGCAGGCCCGCACGGGCATCAATGGCAAGACATTCTTCTGCTATAAGTTTCGTTCCATGCACGTCAACAAAGACGCCGACAAGCTGCAGGCCACCGAGGACGACCCACGCAAGTTTGCCTTTGGCAACTTCATGCGCAAGACCAACCTCGACGAGTTTCCGCAGTTTTTCAACGTGCTCAAGGGCGATATGAGCATCGTGGGGCCACGCCCGCACATGTTGCACCACACGGAGGTATATGGCAAGCTCATCAGCAAGTATATGGTGCGTCATTTCTGCCAGCCCGGCATCACAGGATGGGCGCAGGTGACGGGCTACCGCGGCGAGACCAAGGAGCTCTGGCAGATGGAGGAGCGCGTGAAGCGCGACATCTGGTATGTGGAGCACTGGAGCTTCCTGCTCGACCTCCACATCATGTATCTCACGGCCAAGTCGATCTTCATCCACGACTCCAACGCCTATTGATGCAGCGCGGGCAGCCTGAGTGGCACTAGCCCTCCAGCCACCGGCCGGCAGCCTGGCCAGCCGCATGGAACCAACGAGAAAAGCCCCCAGACACACAGTCTGAGGGCTTTTATATTGCTGGCCCGCATGGGGGCCGGGGTAAATCGTGGCAGGCGCCAGAAACGATTAATAGTTCTGGGCGTTGATCTCGAAGTAGCTCTGGGCGTGGTTACATACGGGGCAAACAGCGGGAGCATTCTTGCCGATGACGATGTGACCGCAGTTGCGGCACTTCCACATCTTGTCGCCGTCGCGAGAGAATACCAACTCCTCCTTGATGTTCTCCAACAGCTTGAGGTAACGCTCCTCGTGGTGCTTCTCGATGGCAGCCACAGAACGGAACTTCACAGCAATCTCGGGGAATCCCTCTTCCATAGCTTCCTTGGCCATCTGGGCGTACATGTCGGTCCACTCATAGTTCTCGCCGTTGGCAGCGTCCTGAAGGTTGGTGGTGGTGGTGGGAACGTCGCCGTCGTGCAGGAACTTGAACCACAACTTGGCATGCTCTTTCTCGTTGAGGGCTGTCTCCATGAAGAGAGCGGCAATCTGCTCGAAGCCGTCTTTCTTGGCCTTAGAGGCGTAATACTGATACTTGGTGTGAGCCTGGCTCTCACCGGCGAAAGCTGCCTGCAGGTTCTTCTCGGTCTTGGTGCCTTTCAGGGCTGCGGCGTTGAACTCTTTGAAACGGTCGGCCTTGGCATGGCAAACAGGACACTCGGCAGGAGCCTCAGCTCCCTCGTAAATGAAACCGCAAACGGTACAGATGAATTTTTTCTTCATAATGTTTTTGCTACTAGTTAATATAAGATGTTGTACATGCAAAGATAAGAAAAAGTCGGGTTCAATCCAAGTTTTTCGGGCAATTATATTGTACAAATTTCACTTTTAACATTACTTAGACTTTAGGGCCCGAATAAGTTTTCCTGGTCTCTGCGATAATAAAAAATATCCCTGCAAGCACTCGGCCTGCAGGGATATAGCATGTAACGTGTTGTAATATGGTGTATTATTCTACGTCGAAGTTGTTGTCGAGCTGGTCAGAGAAGTCTCTAGATTGCTGTCCCTCCTCGTTGTCGCGGTGCTCGAAGCGGCGCGGACGACGCTCGCCACGGTCCTGACGGTCGTTGAATGCCTCGCGGCGCGGACGGCGGTCGCCACGCTCGCCACGGTCTTCGCGGCGCGGACGGCGCTCACGCTCCACATAGCCCTCGGGCTTGTCGACGAGCACGCGGTGAGAGAGTTTGTACTTACCGGTCTTGGGGTCGATCTCGAGGAGCTTCACCTTGATCTTGTCGCCTTCCTTGATGCCGGCCTCCTCTACTGTCTCCAGACGCTTCCAGGCAATCTCAGAGATATGCAGCAGTCCTTCCTTGCCAGGCAGGATCTCTACGAAGCAGCCGTAGGGCATGACGCTCTTGACGGTGCCGTCGTACACCTCGCCCACCTCGGGCAGGGCCACGATGGCCTTGATCTTGGCCAGGGCAGCATCGATGCTCTCCTTGTTGGGAGCGGCAATCTGCACCTTGCCCACGCCGTCGGCCTCGTCAATGGTGATGGTAGAGCCAGTGTCTTCCTGCATCTGCTGGATGATTTTTCCGCCCGGGCCAATCACGGCACCGATGAACTCCTTGGGAATCTCGATGGCCACGATGCGCGGTACCTGTGGCTTCATCTCGGCACGAGGCTCAGACATGGTCTTCATCATCTCGCCCATGATATGCTCGCGACCGGCCTTGGCCTGCATGAGGGCCTGCTCCAGAATCTCGAACGACAGACCGTCGCACTTGATATCCATCTGGGTGGCGGTCAGACCGTCCTTGGTACCGGTGGTCTTGAAGTCCATGTCGCCCAGGTGGTCCTCGTCGCCGAGGATATCGCTCAGGATGGCAAACTTATCTTCGCCGGGGTTTTTGATGAGACCCATGGCAATACCTGCCACCGGTTTCTTCAAAGGCACGCCGGCGTCCATCAGGGCAAGGGTGCCTGCGCACACGGTGGCCATCGACGACGAACCGTTCGACTCGAGGATCTGGCTCACCAGACGCACGGTGTAGGGGAAGTCGGCAGGAATCTGGTCTTTCAGTCCACGCCATGCCAGATGGCCGTGCCCCACCTCACGACGGCCTACGGCACGCTGTGCCTTGGCCTCGCCCGTAGAGAACGGTGGGAAGTTGTAGTGGAGCAGGAAACGCTGGTAGCTGCGGTTGAGCACGCCGTCGACGAGCTTCTCGTCGAGCTTTGTGCCCAGGGTGGCAGTGGCCAGCGACATGGTCTCGCCACGCTGGAAGATAGCGCTTCCGTGTGGCATGGGCAGCGGAGACACCTCGCACCAAATGGGGCGGATGTCGGTGGTGGCGCGGCCGTCGAGGCGCAGACCCTCGTCGAGGATGCAGCGGCGCATGGTATCGCGCATCACGTCGTCGTAGTAGCGGGCGGCTTCGGCGTGCTTCTCCTCCAGCTCTTCCTCGCTGAGGTCGCTGTGGGCAGCGTCATATTTCTCAAGGAAATCGGACAGCAACTGTGCAAAAGCGTCGCTGCGGGCGTGCTTCTCGAGGGCTTGGTGGTTGATGTCGTAGGCGGGCTTGTAGAGCTCGTCCTTGATCTGCTGGCGCAGGTCTTCATCGTTCACCTCATCTTCGTATTCGCGTTTCTTGTCGGTACCGAGCTCCTTGGCCAGCTCGTCCTGCAGGTCGCACATGGGCTTGATGGCCTGGTGGGCTACCTTGAGGGCCTCGATGAGGTCGAGTTCGGAAACCTCTTTCATCTCACCTTCCACCATCATAATGTTGTCTTTGGTGGCACCGACCATCAGGTCCATGTCGGCCTCAGCCATCTGCTGGAACGTGGGGTTCACGACATATTCGCCGTTGACGCGTGCTACGCGCACCTCGGAAATGGTATAATCGAAGGGAATGTCAGAACAGGCCATGGCTGCCGAGGCGGCAAAGCCGGCCAGTGCGTCGGGCTGGTCTACGCCGTCGGCTGAGAGAAGCATCACTTGCACATAAACTTCGCAATGGTAGTCTGATGGGAAAAGGGGACGAAGGGCGCGGTCTACGAGACGCGAGGTGAGGATCTCTTCGTCGCTGGCTTTGCCTTCGCGCTTGGTGAAGCCACCGGGGAAGCGGCCTGCAGCACTGTACTGCTCACGATAATCTACTTGCAAAGGCATGAAATCTGTACCCGGAACTGCCTCCTTGGCTGCACAAACAGTGGCCAGCAACACGGTGTTGCCCATACGGAGCACGGCAGCACCATCGGCCTGTTTTGCGACCTTTCCGGTTTCAATTGAGATGGTTCTGCCATCTGGCAACTGAACGGTTTTTGTAATTACGTTCATCTAAAAAACTAAAAAAATACTTTATTGTTTTGACTTACATCTAAAAAGATACGCGACAAAGATACCTATTTAATACGAGACAGAAGAATAAAACTTATTTATTTTTTGTTTTTTTGGCGATTTGCCGTACCTTTGCACACATTCAAATCGGTAAACAACCATACAATGAAGATAGCAAAAATCCTCACATCGGCAGCCGTCCTCATGGCCGCCTTGGCCGTCACCTCGTGTACGGAGAAAAAATTTCACGTCTCGGGCAACATCACCGAGGCCAAAGATTCGCTGCTCTATTTCGAGAACATGGGGCTCAACGGGGCCGTCACGGTCGACTCGGTGCGGCTGGGGGCCGACGGTTCCTTTGCCTTCGACGCCAAGGCTCCCGAACATCCGGAGTTCTACCGCCTGCGCATCGACCGCCAGATTGTGAACATCGCCATCGACTCTACCGAGAACATTACGGTCAAGGCCTCCTACCCCACCATGTCGGGCAACTACGAGGTGCAGGGCTCTGAGGAGTGCGCACGCATCAAGGAACTGGCCATCATGCAGCTCAACCTGCAGGCCCGGATCAATGCCATCGTCCAGAACCCGGAGGTGAGCTACGACCGCGAGGCCGACAGCGTGGCCACCGTGCTGGCCGGTTACAAGGATAAGGTGAAGCGCGAATATATCTTCAAGGAGCCGATGAAGGCTTATGCCTACTATGCGCTCTTCCAGACTGTGGCGCTGGCGGGCCGCCCCGCGCTGATCTTCGACCCGCGCAGCAAGAAGGAAGACGTGCAGGTGTTTGCCGCCGTGGCCACCAGCTGGGACACTTATTTCCCAGGCTCTGAGCGTGGCAAGAACCTCCACAACATCGCTATCGAGGGCATGAAGAACGTGCGCATCATCCGCGCCGAGCAGGCACAGGCCATCGATGCCAGCAAGATCTCGCAGGCCGGCGTCATCGAGATTGCTCTCCCCGACAACCGGGGCGTGGTGCGCAAGCTCACCGCACTCAAGGGCAAGGCGGTGTTGCTCGACTTCCATGTCTTCGCCACCAAGGAGAGCACGGCCCGTATCATGAAGCTGCGCAAGCTGTACAACAAGTACCACGCCCAGGGCTTTGAGATCTATCAGGTGAGCCTCGACCCCGACGAGCACTTCTGGAAGGAGAGCGTGGCAGCACTGCCGTGGGTCAGCGTGCGCGATGCCGGAGGCCTCAACGCTGAGTCGGCCAGGCAGTACAATGTGCAGACGGTGCCCACCTTCTTCCTCATCGACAAGAACAACGTGCTGCAGAAGCGTGACGTGCAGGTGAAGGATCTCGATGCAGAGATCAAGGCCCTGCTCTGAATCAACCTTTCGGCCGTCGCCCCCAAGCATGGAGCAACGGCCGAAAATAGTAACTTGCTGCCCATGCACCCATTGTACAAATTCCGCTTTTGCCCCGTCTGCGGCAGTGATCACTTTGTGCCCAACAGCGACAAAAGCAAGAAATGTGCCGACTGCGGCTTTGAATATTTTCTCAACGCCAGCGCGGCCAATGTAGCCTTTATTCTCAATGCACGCCGCGAACTGCTCGTCGTCACCCGCAAGAAAGAGCCCGCACGGGGCACACTCGACCTGCCGGGCGGCTTTGCCGACATCGGTGAGACGGCCGAGGAGGGGGTGATGCGAGAAGTGATGGAGGAGACCGGACTCGAGGTGACAGCCCTGCGCTATCTCTTCAGCCTGCCCAACAGCTATCCCTACTCGGGCTTTGAGGTCAAGACGCTCGACAGTTTCTACCTCTGCCAAGTGCGACATGCCGACAGCGCACGGCCACACGACGATGCCGCCGACCTGCAGTGGGTGGCCTTGAACGACCTGCAGCCCGACCTCTTCGGCCTCGCCTCCATCCGCGCCGGCCTGCTCTGGTTTCTGCACGACAGGCCCTGGCTGTGACATACAAGGCTAAGCCATAGCTCACGAACAACGAATCATGGGCGGCGCAGGATGATACCTGTGCCGCCCATGAAGTTGTTTGGCGACCTGCACGATGTGTGCACGACCCACGAAAGGTCAGTCGCGCTTCTGCCCCAGGATGCGACGGGCACAATCGGAAATGACCACCAAGGCACCGGCCAGGATGCAGACATCCTTAATCACCAGTCGTCCGGCACCCGACAGCAGTGGGAACCCATGCTCTGGACCGCCAAGGTCGGGCACCCAACACTCGGGTGTGGTGACCAGGAACGATAGTGTGCCGATGGTCATGATAAACACCAGCACTGCTCCCACGATGCCCGCCTTGGGCCAGAAGATGCCCAGCAGGGTGAGGATGCCGAAGGCCATGATCATCAGTCCCAGACCTTTGGAGAAGCCATAGGTGTTGTTCTCCTCGTGCCACTGCTGTTTCTTGGCATCGACCTCGCCCTCCTTGAGTTTGTACTCCTTATACTCGGGTGCGTCCTTGGTATAGAAGAAACTCATGAACGGACTGTTCGCCACGAAGGGAACGATGCCCTCGGCCTCATAGTTGAAGAACTTTAGGCCACCAATCCACACAAAGATAATGAAGATGGCGACACGGATGAGGTGGATGCCCAACCCTTGCAGTGAAGCGGACAGATGAAGTGCCCAGTTCACAAATTCTGTGATTTGTTTGATCATCGTGTAAATTTATGAAAATAGAAGAAATACGGGGAGCCGGCCTTCGCCTTGCCCTAGGTTTCGGTTACAAAGATAATGACAGAATGCGCAAAATACAACACTTGTGCAAAGATTTTATATATTTCTTTGTATATCCCCACCAACAAACCAGCACACTAGCCCACCAACAAACCAGCACACTAGCCCACCAACAAACCAGCCCACCAACAAACCACCTCACCCCTTGCGTAGGCGTAGGTGAAGCTGGAAGATACTGGGGATGATGATGCAGAACGAGAAGGCGATGCCCATCCACACCATGCGCTCGTTGCCATGGAAGAGGTCGATGAGCTTGCCATCGGCCATTTGCGGCATGATATTGAACATGACGTAGGCCACAGTGTTGTTGACCCAGTGGAAGAGGACGCCGGGGATAACAGATTCGGTGCGGTAGTACAGCCAGCCCAGTATCAGGCCGATGATCACGGCATGGACAAACTGTGCCTCATTGCCGTGGGCTACGCCGAACAACAGGGCCGAAACGAAGATGGCCGCCCAATACCACTTGCGGTCGAACAGCTTGAGCAGGGCACGCAGTATGGCTCCACGGAAGACTACCTCTTCGGCCAGTGGGCCCAGGATGCCAATGGCCAGATAGCCCGTGGGCTCGCCCATGATATCTTCAAAGAGTTTCTGTTGGGCCTCGGGAAGGCTTACCCCCTGCCACTCGATGAGCCACTCGGAGGGCAGGATGGTGCCCAGGGCCAGCAGTGCCACCCATACCAGGGTGGCCCAGGGGTGGGAGGCCAGCCACACGCGCGACACAATGGCCCAGCGACACGAGATGAAGACGCTGAGGGTGAGCACGCTGCTCAGCACCGACACCAGTACGAGCAGTTTGCCCGACAGTTGTAGGTTGCCAGTGACAAACGATTGTTGGATGTCTCGCCATGGTGTGCCATGCTGCCACTGGTCGACGAAGCTGACCAGATAGGTGAACAGCAGTTGAATGAGCAAAAAGACAATGATATACAAGGCGATGTCGAGTATAGCACGTATGGTCTTATTCATAGTGAAATATCTTTTTTAAACAGTTGTTTGATCTTCTCCTGGTCGGCCTTGAGCTGGAGGGCCAACTCATCGGGCCCCGAGAACTTACGCTCCTCGCGTATGCGGTGAAGGAAGGCAAGTTGTAGGCTGTTGCCGTAGAGATTGCCCTCGAAATCGAAAATGTGGGTCTCTATAGAGCGGTTTGTCCCATCGAAGGTGGGGCGTGTGCCGATGTTGGTCATGCCCGTGAGTGTACCGACATGGTGCTCCAAGCGCACGCTGACGGCATAGACGCCGTTGGGCGGGATGAGCTGCGCTGACGATGCAGCGTCGAGATTGGCCGTGGGGAACCCCATCTTGCGTCCTTGCCTGAATCCACCCACCACCTCGCCACTCACGGCGTAGGGACGACCCAGGCACTCGTTGGCCTGCTCTAGCCGACCCTCCTTGATGAGTTTGCGAATCACCGAAGAACTCACCTGGATGTCGCCGAGCCTGAAGGCGCGGTTCTGGATGACATCGATGCCCAATGCCTCGCCGTAGCGTTTGTAATCGTCGAAGCCTTCCGTCCGGTTATGGCCGAAGCGATTGTCGTAACCGATGACAAGTTTCCTGACGTTGAGCCGGTCGCGCAACACCTGGGCCATGAAGTCGTGGGCCGTGAGGCCAGCCATCGCCACATCAAAATGGAGCACCACTACCCTATCGATGCCAGTGAGCGACAGTTGCTCGAGCTTCGAGTCCATGGTACTGAGCAGTTCGGGCTGGTAGTCCTGGTGGAGCACCTGCCGGGGATGGCGGTCGAAGGTGATGACCACCGACTGCATAGCGGCGGCCTGGGCCTCGGCAATGACCTGACTCACCAAGAACTGGTGGCCGCGGTGTACGCCGTCGAAGAATCCCACCGTGGCCACGCAGGGCTCGGCGGGAATGGGGGTATTGGGCTGTAAGAAGATGGTTTCCATACCAAATGAATCATTGCTATTAATCATTGCCGTGAGGCACCTCATCGGCAGTCACCCAGTCGTCGGGATGCGCATTGCGATAGGTGCGGATGCCAAGCCGTGCCGCGGCCTCGCAGTTCTCCACTCGGTCGTCGATGAAGAGCGTCTCCTCGGCACGCAGACCGGCCATACGCAAGGTCTCGGCAAAGATCTCGGGCTGGGGCTTGGCAAGGTGCATCTCGTAGGAGAGAAACACCCGCTCGAAGTAGTCGGCAACGCCGTAGCTGCCAAAGGGCAGCAGCGTCTGTGCACTGTAGACCCAGTGCATCTCGTTGGTGTTGCTGAGCAAGAACACGCGGTGGTGGCGGGCGAGCTCCAGGAGCCGGGACTTGCGGGCATCGGTGGTACCAGCCAGAAACTGGTTCCATGCCCACACAATGTCATTGTCGGGCACTGTGGTGCCCGACAACTCACGTATCATGTCGCAGAAGTCGTGAGTGCTGATGCCCTCTACCTCGGTAGCCTGCAACAACCGCTCGGCGCGATGGGCCAAGAGATAGTCGGCGGCATTGGGGATGCCGATCTGCCTGAAGGCGTCGATGCAGCGCGAGGCGTCGAGGTCGACAATCACCCCGCCCAGGTCGAATATGATGTTCTTGATATCAGTCATTATGCTTAGCTGAGGTCGTAAGGCGCCGGAAGGCTCGCCATATCTCGCCACCTACGAAGACAATGACACCGGTGGCGCCGATGATGATGCCCCACTCGCTGGCCGAGAGCGGCTGCGTGCGGAACATACGGCCGCCAAAGGTCACGATGAGCCACTGGCCGGCGAGGATGAAGCCCAGCACCAGCAGCAGGCCGCGGTCGCGCCACAGATACCTGAAGGTGCTGTGGATGGAGCCCAGACACTTGGCATTGAAGAGGTTCCAGAACTGCAGCATGACAAACGTGGTGAAGAAGAGCGTGAGCTCATGCACATCGACAACGCTGCCGTGGCCGTGGCGCTCGCACCAGAGCAGGAAGACGAACATGACGGCAAAGAACGCGAAGCCACAGAACAGGATGCCTGCACCCATCGACTTGGAGATGATGAAGGCAGTGGTGCTGCGAGGCTTCTCTTTCATCACCTCGCGCGAGGGGGGCAGAGAGGCCAGGGCCATGGCAGCAAAGGTGTCCATGATGAGGTTGATCCAGAGAATCTGTGTCACCGTGAGCGGCATCTCGGTGCCGATGAACGACCCGGCGAGCACCAGCAGCAAGGCCGAAAGGTTGACCACGAGCTGGAAGAAGAGGAACCGCTGGATGTTCTTATAAAGCGAGCGGCCCCACATGATGGCCGAGGCGATAGACTGGAAGCTGTCGTCGAGCAGCGTGATGTCTGAGGCCTGCTTGGCTACCGAGGTACCCGAGCCGAGCGACAGACCCACATGGGCGTGGTTCAGTGCCGGGGCATCGTTGGTGCCGTCGCCTGTCACGGCCACCACCTCGCCGTGCTTCTGCAACAGTTTGACGAGGCGTTGCTTGTCGGTGGGACGGGCGCGCGACATCACGCGGAGGTCCTGCACGCGGTCGTAGGCCTCCTCGTCGGTAAGGGCGGCAAAGTCGGTGCCGGTGATGTGCCAGCGCGAGGTATCGACGACGCCCTCTTCATTCCCCTCGTCCCAGATTCCAATCTGTCGTGAGATCTCGATGGCGGTGGCCGAGGTGTCGCCCGTGACCACCTTCACCTCGATGCCTGCCTTCTGGCAGGAGTGTACGGCATCGGGAACGTCGGCACGCACGGGGTCGCTGATGGCGGCAATGGCCTGCAGCGTGAGGTCGTGGTCCTTGAACCCGCCCTCGCAGAAGGCGAAAGCCAGGGTGCGCATGGCACGGGTCTGGTAGCCCAGCAGCGTGTGCTGCACCTGCCGCAGCTGGTCGTCGCCGAGGGCACACATCCCCATCAAGATCTCTGGCGCACCCTTCACGAAGGTGTACTGTCGGTCGTCGATGGTGACCGTAGTGGCCATGTATTTCTTTTCGGTGGAGAAGGGTATCTGGTCTTGGGCATCATAGCGGCGGCGCAGCTTCAGGTAGTCGAAACCCTGACCCTTGAGCCACATGAGCAGGGCACCCTCAGTGGGGTTGCCTATCGGCGTGTCGCCGTCGAGGTCGGCCGTGGTGTTCACGGCGATGGCGGCGGCAAAGCGGTGAAGCTCATCCTTAGCATCGCCGGCAGCCTCGGCCGTCTCGAGCTTGATCTCAGCGACGGTCATCTTGTTCTGCGTCAGCGTACCGGTCTTGTCGGTGCAGATCACCGTCACGGCACCCATCGTCTCAGAGGCGTGCAGCTTCCTCACGAGGTTGTTCGACTTGAGCATGCGACGCATGTTCAGGGCCAGGGCCAGCGTCACGGCCATGGGAAGGCCTTCGGGCACGGCCATCACGATGAGCGTCACGGCCATCATAAAGTAGTTGAGCACCACCTGGGCCATGGCAAAATAGTTGGTGCCCTGCCAGATGGAGTTGGTGAGAATGTCGCGGGTAAGGAAGATGATGAAGGCCGAGATGGCCACGCCTGAGCCAATCTTTGAGATGAGCTTGGCCAGCTTGTCGAGCTGGATGCTCAGCGGCGTCTTGGTATGCGACTGCTCGGTGGCCTGCGCCGACACCTTTCCAATCTCCGAGGCATCGCCCACATGGGTCACCACAGCCTCGCCGTGACCGTTCATCACCATCGTCGAGCGTAGGATGATGTTGGCCGGATAGGCTTCCTCGCCCTTCGGCGACGAGGCGGCTGAGGGCGCGACACTCTTCGTGGTCAACGGCTCGCCGGTGAGGCTCGACTCGTCGACCTGCAGGTTCACGGCCTCCACCAGCTCGGCATCGGCAGGAATCTCGTCGCCCACCTCCACCAGGATGACATCACCCACCACCACGTCGCGGCGGGGAATCTCTGTCACGTGGCCGTTGCGCCGCACCTTCACCAACTGGTCTTCGTTCATGGCCGTGAGCACCTCAAACTTCTTGGCGGCGTCGCGCTCGAAGTAGAAACCCACGGTCGTGGCGATGACAATGGCCAGGATGATACCGATGGTCTCGATGAAGTCTTGCTCCACAAAGGCCAGCACCAGCGAGATGAATGCTGCCACAAGAAGTATCTGTATGATGGGGTCGCGATATTTGTCCAGATAGAGTTTCCAAAGGGAAACGGGCTTAGGGGGAGTAAGAACGTTATCGCCATGCTGCTTACGGCTCTGGATGACCTCGGCATCGGTCAAACCTTGAAGGTTGTTTTTTACGGATGTCTCTTTGTTCATTGCTCTGTATTTAATTTTTGCAAAGTTAGCTAAATTAGCCATAACGACCAATTTATTGAATTTTATTTAGCTACTTTTTACAAAAAACATTTGGCTTTTCAAGCAAAACATCGTAACTTTGCACACCAATACTTCTCGGTCCTCTATGCCGTCAAGCCGGACTTGTAGCTCAGTTGGTTAGAGCAACAGACTCATAATCTGGAGGTCCTAGGTTCAAGCCCTAGCTGGTCCACGATAATAATCAAGCACTTACAAAGATTTTGTAGGTGCTTTTTCTTTTTAGGGTGACCTTCAGGTGACCTTTTTAAGAGCTATATGACGAATAAACCTTATGCACACACTCCAAAGCGATTGCATAAGGTTTCTTGTGATTTTCTTCAGGTGCTTCTTAGTTGGGTTTTCATGTTATGTTTTCCTGAAAAGCTTAACACGAGGATGGGAACGTGTTACGTTTTTAGGAATTTCTTAACACGTTATAGAAACGCGTTGCATTTTCACGAATTATTTAACGGGTGTGGATTCTATGCTATCTGCACCATCCTTATTCTCGTATTTGCCAAAGTCGATAAACATGCTTGTGAGCCGAATGTTAATGTAATAATTTTCATTCCCCATTTTCTCCTTTTGCAAGAGTCCAAGTTCAACGATTTTGTCAAGGTCTCTTGCTGCTGTTTGGCGTGACACCTGCATATTGCTTACTACATGCTCTATCTTGGTATATGGATGATAAAACAAGCCATTAAGCAAATCATGGTTATATTTGATGCCGAAGGTAGGACGGATGATTCGTTTAAACTCATCCATCATCTTGCCAATACTCTTGACCAAATATATAGTATCGGTCGCAGTCTCCTCTACTCCTCTCAGTATAAAAAGAACCCATGCCTCCCATTCTGTGGCATTATCAGTATTTTTATCCCTTATAGCCTGTATCAACCTATAGTATTCGCCTTTGTTTCTCGTGACATAACGACTAAGATACAATATTGGGAGATCCAGAAGCCCAGTGATAACAAGATAGAGGATATTGATGATACGCCCTGTTCTGCCATTGCCATCATAAAAAGGGTGTATGCTCTCGAACTGGTGATGAATAATAGCCATTTTGATCAGTGGGTCAAGTTGACTCAATTCGTCATCATTAATAAATTGTTCGAGATTGGTCTTATACCTCACAATTTCTGCTCCGTCCTGTGCCGGAGTATATATAACAGCCCTATCGCTGCTACGCTCAAGCCGGGTACCTGGTGCAGTGCGAAATCCGGCATCATTTTGTTCCAATATCTGTTGAATGTGCTTAATATCATTGAGCGAAAGAATGTTTTTGTTCCTTACCATGCGGAAGCCCTCATTGATGGCCTCACGATAGAACAGTACTTCTTTGGCAGCTGCATTAAAGTCTTGATAATTAAACTCTAATCCAGCACGATACAAGTCATCTTGGGTAGTAACAATGTTTTCCACTGCTGAGCTATCTTTGGCCTCTTGCAAAGTGAGACTACTAATCAAGATCTGCTCATTGGGGATTGTTTGTGCAACACCTTTCAATTCGGCCAATTTCCTATTGGCTTTGTTTACCTGTTTCAAGACCTCCTTGGTCTCCAAATCATAGGGAAGCGGTAAGGTGGGAATGGTATAATTGCTCATCTTATTATTATTTTAGACTATTAAGAAACTCTTGCCAATACTCATAGTCTTTTTCTTCTGAATTATTCATCTCATCCATGCGAATAAAGTTAATACGATTTAGATGATTGTATAAATCTTGAACAACGATACCCTGTCTCTCGATGTTATCTCGTATAGCCATAGCCGAATCCTCGTTTTTGCATACAAAGGCGAGATTCATATTTATCCCTTCACTTGATGCCGCTCTTTTGAAATAGTCACGAAAATAGCAAAAATCCATTTCATTGATTGAATGGCCAAAGAAGAGAACATTATTCGATGCCACAAGTTTTTGAGCAATATGATTCGCCTCTTTAAGCATATTGTATTTATAAAGAAAAGAGAGTTCTTTTTTTATGTTTGCTTTTTCGTAATTTTCGCAGCCAAGAACAATGTTGTCGTCAACTGATCCATGCACATAAGTGAGCCTTTTGTACCTTTGGTCAAAAATATCTCGATTCATATAGTGCAAGTGAGTGTAGTTAAAAGAGAACACATCAAGTCTATGTGTAATAATATTGAGCCTATAAAGATGGGAAATGAGTTCACCTGCCATGCTACACTCATCGATAGACTCTTGTTCTATGCGTACCAAATATGCCTTTAGAGTCTCTCTTAATCTTCTAAAATCCTCTTTGGCATTGGTGATACATTCTATAGTTCCCAATACTTGGGTTTTAGCCCATTGGTAAATTTCGTTTTCAATGTCAAACCATTGACTTTTTTCACTTGCATAACCAATGGCTTGGAGTAGAGATTCTCCATTGGCATCGCCACTATTAAAATGAGAACGCCGGATATCAAACAAATCGTACCATTCTTCCGACTTGGCAAAGTCTGAATAAATTGTTTTACGGCCAAGATTCAAATCGAACCCATTACCTATTACGATGGTAGTAGTCATACAACTATTATTTAGAAGGCAAAGAACTTTGTGTCCATTGCCCTCTTCAGGT
>CAZBQA010000049.1:0-19877 GCA_964493905.1 uncultured Prevotella sp. | reverse complement strand
GAAATGGCTCACCCTCTTCACACAGGCCATGCGCGAAAGCAAAATCGTGAATATCAGCTATAAGGCTTTCCAGAAGCCAGAAACCTGTGGCATCATGATCGAACCATATTGTCTAAAGGTGGTGAAGCGCAGATGGTACGTCGTAGCCCGAAAACGAATCGACCGAAGCCATTATGCCTTCAGGATCTATGCCCTCGACCGCATTACAGAGGCTGAGATGACAGATGAGTTGTTTAGGTATGATCCCAAATTTGACATCGACCGTTTTTTTGAAGGATGTAGTGGCATCATGCTTTCAGACATGCCCGTCGAGCGGATTGTAGTCAAGTCATACTATTATGGTCCGGATTATCTGCGCGCACTTCCCCTTCATATTTCACAAAGAGAACTGCCATCCGACGACTCGTCTTATGCTTTGTTCGAATATCAAGTCAAACCGACATTCGATTTCTACCTGGTCTTATTGGGGCAGGCTGATCAGCTGGAGGTGGTTTCTCCCCAGCATGTACGCGAGGAGATGGCCAGATTGGTGAGACACATGGCTTCATATTATATGGAGTGACAGCCTGTGTGGAAGATGTTGCCCCACAGCATCTTCGGTTTGTATTGAGAAGAAGGGTACAAAAGTCTCGGGGCATAATCAGGCACTGTCCGAAACTTTTCATTATCTTTGTAATGACCATCAATCTGTTCGGAGACTGGGGCCCAAGGACGCAGCGAACGAGGACGATACATACGCATACGCTGTTACTGCCCCATAAGTGCCTATATTTCTCAAGGTGGAATGGTCCCGTCTCACAGAACGCTGTTATAATATATATGCTTATGAACCAGAAAAAACTTAGATACGGTGTCATTGGCACCGGAGCCATTGGTGGCTACTACGGTGGCAAGCTGGCCCATCATGGACTGGATGTGCATTTCCTTTTTCACAGCGACTATGACCATGTGGTGGAACACGGCCTGCAGGTGGACTCGTGCGACGGCTCGTTCCATCTCGACCACGTCAACGCCTATCACCGTGCCGCAGACATGCCGGCGTGCGACGTGGTGCTGGTGTCGCTCAAGTCGGTCAACAATGGTCTGCTCGCCCAGCTCCTTCCGCCATTGCTGAAGCCCGACACGCTTGTGGTGCTCATCCAGAACGGCATCGGCCTGGAAGAAGACGTACAGAAGATGATGCCAGACCTACGGCTCGCCGCCGGACTGGCCTATATCTGCGCAGCCAAGACCAATCCGGGACGGGTAGACCACCAATGCTATGGGCGCATCAGCCTCGGCAACTATTCGTGTCCCGACGAGGAACGCCTGACGTCTGTGGCGGACGATTTCGTGGCTGCCGGCATCAAGGCCAATGTGGTGGAATACCGCGAGGCCAGATGGAAGAAGGCGGTGTGGAACATGACCTACAACGGCATGAGCGTGGTGCTCAATGCCCAGACCGACCAACTGATGGAGAACGAAGATACCGAACGACTGATCCACCGGCAGATGCTGGAGATCATCCATGCGGCACAGGCGATGGGCGTGAGCAATATCAACGACGACTATGCAGAGGCTATGCTCTCCATGACGCATAAGATGGAACCTTACTCGCCGAGCATGAAACTCGACTACGACTTCCACCGCCCCATGGAAATCAACTATCTCTATACGCGGCCCATTGAGGAGGCACGACGTGCAGGCGTCTCCATGCCCATGATGGAGATGCTCGAGGCAGAACTGCTATTTCTCGACAAACGTAACCAACGATAACACATGATGATTAGACATTTTAAATTAGTGGCAGCCCTCATGCTGCTTCTCTGTGTGCCAAATGTGAAAGCACAGACAGAAAACGGATTTAAGGAGATTGACGTGCTTGACGAGTTTGCCGACAATCCCTTCAACTTCTTCGCCAACGCTCCCATACTTGCCGCCGCCGACTCCACGGGCAAGGGCTATAACGCCATGACCATAGGCTGGGGCGATGTCGGCAGACTGTGGAACAGGCCCGTCATGACAGTCTATGTGGCACAGAAACGCTATACCCATGAATTCATTGAGCGCGCCAAGTATTTCACGGTGATGGTATTCGACGACACCAAAGTGGCCGAATATATGGGCAGTCATAGTGGCCGCGACGGCGACAAGGCCCAGGCGCTTGGCCTGCACGTAGCCTACACCCAGCACGGCGCCCCCTATTTCGTCGAGGCAAAGGCCGTTTACGAATGCGAGATCATGTACGGCCAGCAGCTCAGCGCATCGGCTTTCCGCAACGATGTGCCACGCCAGTTTTACAGTCGCTTCTCCGCCGGCATCCATTCCATGTATATCGGTGAGATTGTAGGAGCCTGGAAGAAATAACAGCCGTGGCATGGGTGGCGATGTTTCAACGGCTCGTCACGCCGCCAGTCCATCATAGCTCCCGCGAGGCTCTGTAGCGGTACATCGCGTCGTGCCATGGCAAGGCCACGTCATCGTCACCCCACCGTTGTGGTCGGCCTACCAGTTTGCCAAAGACTCAATAGGTACTATCAATCTGCGTCCATTCGTCGACAGAATGGATGTCGAGGGTGATGGTGCCGGGGTCGGTGGTGCCACCACCCGACGACCCACCGAAGAACTCACCCGAATATTGGGTAATCATGTTGCGCTGGATGCCCACCTCAGGAAACTCCTTGAGGGCGATGGTATTGTCGGTGGCACCCAGGGCCGTGACCGTCATCTTCAGGGCGTTGCTGTCGGCACGCGGGAAGGTGTAGACCTCAAAGCTGGCCGGCTTTCCCACCATGTCGGCCGTCACATCGCGGTATTCGCTCTGGCGCGAGTTGACACTGCCCACGCCATGCACAGCATCGAAGGTAGAGCTGCCACCTGTGTAATAGAACAGCATCCTGCTCACAGCCGACGGCACATTGTCGGTGGCAACAAGTCGGAACATCGCCACGGCACGTTGGAGTTCCAGGTCGTGCGTAGCGGTCTGGTCGACAGTTAAATCGCTATAATGATAGAAGGTGTCGGTCACCTTGCCTTCGAAGGTAATCTTCCCGATGTCGGTCATCGTGGGGTTTTTCAGTCCGTTGTGTGCGATGACCACCAGCTGATAGGTGCCTGGCGCGAGCACCAGCTTGAAACGTCCGAAATCGGCATCACCGGACTGCTGGTTGACTTGGTTGATTTTGGTACCACCCTGATAAACGGCCAGACTCACCTTGCCGCACAGCGACTTCACATCGGAGGCGCGCACCGCCATGGACGTGGGAAACGGTATTTGCTCGAGCTTGGTCACATTGAACTGTACCACAATGCCGTCTTTGACAGGCTCCTGTCCGATGATATCCTCAGTCGTCACCTTCTGGCAGGCTGTGAGACAGAGTAGACACACACATGTCCACACCCATATAAGATCATATTTTTTCATGATAACTAGGTTAGTGTTTCATGTTGCAAAGATAAGCGCACATGGCGTATCATCACGCAAGAAATAAGAAAAAAAGCGCAATACCCCTTTTTTTTGTCTCAGGGCCTGTCGCTCTTGCGGATGGTGCGGCGCATCTGCGGCATCTCTTCGGCCCTGTCTTGCAGCATCTTTGAGATGTCCATAACTTACTCTTTCATAGGTATAAAGATATTAATAATATCGCAAATATGCAGGTCGCAAAGGCTGCATCTTTTCTGGTTTTTGTACTGGCCTTGCCACATTCCCAAGACGAGACGATAGACAGGTTATCGTAGCTGAGCAACTAGGCAGTCGTGTTTACTATTAAAAAAACTAAATTTATCTCTATATAATAAGGTGCAAGAAAAAGTTTTAGCTACTTTTGCCAACCATTTAACAACAAAGACTCAAGTATGCAAGATAATCTGGTGATAGTAGAGAGCCCTGCGAAGGCCAAAACCATAGAGAAGTTCCTCGGCAAAGATTACAAGGTGATGTCGTCCTACGGACACATCCGCGACCTGAAAAAGAAAGAGTTGAGCATCGACGAGGATACCTTGACACCGGACTACGAGATTCCGGAGGAGAAGAAGAAAATCGTCTCAGAACTGAAGAAGAGTGCCAAGGAAGCCAAGAAGATCTGGCTGGCATCCGATGAAGACCGCGAGGGAGAGGCCATCAGCTGGCACCTCTGCGAGGTGCTGGGGCTCGACGAGGACAAGACCTCACGCATCGTCTTCCACGAGATCACCAAGCCGGCCATCCTGGAGGCCATACAGTCGCCGCGCCGCCTCGACATGAACCTGGTGAACGCACAGCAGGCCCGCCGCGTACTCGACCGCCTGGTGGGCTTCAAGCTCTCGCCCGTGCTATGGCGCAAGGTCAAGCCGGCCCTCTCGGCCGGGCGCGTGCAGAGCGTGGCCGTGCGACTCATCGTTGAGCGCGAACGCGAGATCCAGGCATTCAGCAGCGAGCCCTACTACCGCGTCAACGGCATCTTTGCCGTGACCAATGCCGACGGCAGCAAGAGTGAGGTGAAGGCCGAGCTCGACAAGCGTTTCAAGACCCACGGCGAGGCCATGGCCTTCCTGGAGAAGTGCAAGGATGCCACCTTCACCGTCGACAATATTGTGAAGAAACCCCTCAAGCGCACCCCCGCGCCTCCCTTCACCACTTCTACCCTCCAGCAGGAAGCCGCCCGCAAGCTCGGCTTCACGGTGTCGCAGACCATGATGATAGCCCAGCGCCTCTACGAGAGCGGCCGCATCACCTACATGCGTACCGACAGCGTGAACCTCTCGGCCCTGGCCATCGCCGCCAGCAAGGAGGAGATCATCAAGACCTACGGCGAGGAATACAGCAAGCCGCGCAACTACCACGTGCATGCCAAAGGCGCACAGGAGGCCCACGAGGCCATACGTCCCACCTTCGCCGCAGAGACAGGCAACGACTGGACGAGCCAGGAGCGCCGTCTCTACGACCTCATCTGGAAGCGTACCATCGCCTCGCAGATGGCCGATGCCAAGATCGACAAGACCACGGTGACCATCGACGTGGACGGCACCATCGAGAAATTCATCGCCACGGGCGAAGTGGTGGCCTTCGACGGATTCTTGAAGGTGTACCACGAGTCGACCGACGACGACGACAGCTCCACCGAGGAGGCCTACCTGCTGCCCGCCCTGAGGGTCAACGACCGGTTGGAGCGCCGCGAGATCGTGTCTACCGAGCGCTTCTCGCAGGGACCCCTGCGCTATACGGAGGCCAGTCTGGTACACAAGCTCGAAGAGCTGGGCATCGGCCGTCCCTCTACCTATGCCCCCACCATCTCGACCATCCAGCAGCGTGAGTATGTGCAGAAGGGCGACAAGAAGGGCGAGGAGCGACGCTTCGAGGTAGACACCCTCAAGGGCAACATCATCACCCCGAAGACCAAGAAAGAGATGGCCGGCTCAGAGAAGGGCAAGCTCTTGCCCACCGACATCGGTATGGTGGTGAACGACTTCCTGCTCAACAACTTCCCCGAGATTATGGACTACAACTTCACGGCCAAGGTGGAAGACCAGTTCGACCGCATTGCCGAGGGCAAGGAGGAGTGGCAGGCCATGATGAAGAAATTTGTCAAGGGCTTCGAGCCCACCGTCGAGAAGGTGATGAAGGCCCGCTCAGAGCACAAGGCCGGCGAGCGCGAGCTCGGCACCGACCCCACATTGGGCAAGCCGGTGTTTGTGAAGATAGGCCGCTTCGGCCCCGTGGTGCAGATTGGCTCGGCCGACGACGAGGAGAAGCCGCGCTTCGCCCAGATGCCCAAAGACAAGAGCATCGAGACCATCACGCTCGACGAGGCCCTGGAGCTGTTTAAGCTGCCGCGCACCGTAGGCGACTACGAGGGCACCACGGTGACCATCGGCGCCGGACGCTTCGGACCCTACGTGCTGCATGCCAAGAAATATGTGTCGCTGCCCAAGGGTGCCGACCCCATGACGGTGACACTCGAAGAGGCCATCGCCCTGATCGAGGAGAAGCGCAAGGAGGAGCAAGACCGTCACATCAAGGTGTTTGACGAGGACCCCAAGCTCGAACTGCTCAAGGGCCGCTACGGTCCCTACATCGCCTACGACGGCAAGAACTACCGCATCGAGAAGAAACTGCACGACCGCGCGCTGGCCGGCGACCTCGACTTCGCCACCTGCATGGACATTGTCAACAGCGCCCCCGAGCCCAAGACCAGGAAAGCCAGGAAATGAGTCTGTCGCGCATCATCATCATCGGTTACATGGGGTCGGGCAAGACCACGGTAGGCAAGGCGCTCTCGCACGAGCTGGGCTTGCCCTTCTACGACCTCGACTGGTATATCGAGAGCCGCATGCGCAAGACCGTGAAGCAGATCTTCGACGCGCAAGGCGAGGAGGGCTTCAGGCGCATCGAACGCAACATGCTGCACGAGGTGGCCGAGTTTGAGCGGGTCATCATCAGCTGCGGAGGCGGCACGCCATGCTTCTTCGACAACATGGACTACATCAACCGGCAGGGCGAGACGGTGTACCTCAAGTGTACGCCCGAGGTGCTGCACAGCCACCTGCGCATGGGCAAGACCGTGCGGCCGCTGCTGCTCAACAAGACACCCGACGAGGTCAACGCCTTCATCAGAGAGCAGCTGGTGCTGCGCGAGCCCTACTACCGGCAGGCCAAGCACACGCTCGACGTGTCGCTCATGGACAATTTCGACAAGATCAAGGTGACAGTGGCCAGACTGAAGCAGATGCTCGGACTCGACTGACGCCCCTTTTGTTATATATCATACATTTATCATTCATTTACCCATTTACCTTTTTTTTACTACATGAAGAAGTGGACTATTGAAGATTCCAAGGAGCTCTACAACATCAACGGTTGGGGCACTTCTTATTTCGGCATCAACGACAAAGGCGAGGTCTTCGTCACCCCCTGCAAGGACAATACGGAGATCGACCTGCGTGATGTGATGGATGAGCTGGCCCTGCGCGACGTGACGCCGCCCGTGCTCCTTCGTTTTCCCGACATTCTCGACAACCGCATCGAGAAGACGGCATCGTGCTTTGAGATTGCCAAGAAGGAATACGACTTCAAGGGCGAGAACTTTGTCATCTACCCCATCAAGGTCAACCAGATGCAGCCCGTGGTGGAAGAGATCATCTCGCACGGCCGCAAGTTCAACCTCGGACTGGAGGCCGGCTCCAAGCCCGAGCTCCACGCTGTGATTGCCGTGCAGTGTCAGAGCGACTCGCTCATCATCTGCAACGGCTACAAAGACCAGAGCTACATCGAGCTGGCCCTGCTGGCACAGAAGATGGGCAAGCGCATCTTCATCGTGGTAGAGAAGCTCAACGAGCTCGACATCATTGCCCGCGTGGCCAAGACGCTGAACGTGAAGCCCAACCTGGGCATACGCATCAAGCTCGCCTCCTCGGGGTCGGGCAAGTGGGAGGAGAGCGGCGGCGACGCCTCGAAGTTTGGACTCACCTCCTCGGAACTGCTGCAGGCCCTCGAGAAGCTCGATGCCATGGGCATGCACGACTGCCTGAAGCTCATCCACTTCCACATCGGCAGTCAGATCACCAAGATCAGACGCATACAGACCGCCCTGCGCGAGGCCGCACAATACTATATCAACCTGCACAAGATGGGCTACGATGTCGACTTCGTGGACTGCGGCGGCGGACTGGGCGTCGACTACGACGGCACACGGTCGTCGAGCAGCGAGAGCTCGGTCAACTACTCCATCCAGGAGTATGTCAACGACTGCGTCTACACGTTCGTCGACGCGGCCAACAAGAACGGCATCCGACATCCCAACATCATCACCGAGAGCGGACGCTCGCTGGCGGCCCACCACTCGGTGCTCGTCATCGACGTGCTCGAGACGGCCTCGCTGCCCGAGATGCCCGAGGAGTTTGAGGCCAAAGAGACCGACCACCAGCTGGCCAAAGACCTCTATGACATCTGGTGTAACCTCAACCCCAAGAGCATGCTCGAAGACTGGCACGACGCCGAGCAGATACGCGACGAGGCGCTGGAGCTCTTCTCGCACGGCATCGTTGACCTGCGCACCAGGGCCGAGATCGAGGCCATGTACTGGAGCGTGTGCCACGAGATCAACACGCTGTCGAAGGGACTGAAGCACGTGCCCGACGAACTGCGCGGGCTCGACAAGCTGCTGGCCGACAAATACTTCTGCAACTTCTCGCTCTTCCAGAGCCTGCCCGACTCGTGGGCCATCGACCAGCTCTTCCCCATCATGCCGCTGCAGCGACTCAACGAGCGCCCCACACGCAAGGCCACCTTGCAGGACATCACCTGCGACTCTGACGGCAAGATTGCCAACTTCGTCTCCGACGGCCACGTGTCGCATGTGCTCCCGCTGCATCCCCTGCGCAAGAACGAGCCCTACTACCTTGGCGTGTTCCTCGTGGGTGCCTACCAGGAGATCCTGGGCGACATGCACAACCTCTTCGGCGACACCACCGCCGCCCACATCAGCGTGAAGGACGGCACCTACCACATCGACCAGATCTTCGACGGCGAGACCGTGGAGGAGGTGCTAGAGTATGTGCAGTATAATCCCAAGAAGCTGGTGCGCCAGCTGGAGCAGTGGGTCACCAAGAGCGTGAAGCTGGGCAAGATATCGCTCGACGAGGGCAAGGAGTTCCTGAGCAACTACCGCTCGGGCCTCTACGGATACACCTACCTTGAGTAATGACACAGGCGCTGGGTGGCAAAGCCCATGCGCCACCAACGACGTATGACGATGAAAGAAAAGATAACGATAGTAAAGGTGGGCGGTGCCATCGTCGAAGACGAAGACCGCCTGTCACAGTTGCTCACCCACTTTGCCGCCATCGAGGGCCGAAAGGTGCTGGTACACGGCGGAGGACGGCGCGCCACGAAGGTGGCCGCGCAGCTGGGCATCGAGAGCAAGATGGTGAACGGACGCCGCATCACCGATGCCGACATGCTCGAGGTGGTGACCATGGTCTATGGCGGACTGGTCAACAAGAACCTCGTGGCACGCCTGCAGGCCTGCGGCGTCAACGCCCTGGGGCTCACCGGTGCCGACACCGACATCATCCGCAGTCATCGCCGCCCGCTGAAAGACGGTGTCGACTTCGGCTTCGTGGGCGACGTAGACCGGGCCGACGGCGACATGCTCAAGACTTTCATCGAGGCTGGCATCACACCCGTCATCGCTCCCCTGACGCACGACGGACAGGGCACCATCCTCAATACCAATGCCGACACCATCGCCTCTGAGACGGCCAAGGCACTGACACACCACTACGACGTGACGCTCATCTTCAGCTTCGAGAAACCGGGCGTGCTGGCCGATGCCGACGACGACAGCAGCGTCATCGGCACCATCACCCATGCCGACTTCGACCGCTATGTGGCCGACGGCACCATCTCGGGCGGCATGATTCCCAAGGTGGAGAACGCCCTGGCAGCCGTAGATGCCGGCGTGGCACGCGTCATCATCACGCTGGCCACCGCCATCGACGGAAAGCACGGCACCATCATCAGCGGTGGAGCATGAGGGGGGGAATCATCTATTTCGGAAGCAAGAAGTCAAGACAACCGCCACAGCCATCGCTCCGTGCCGCATGGTTTCCGTGTCATCCGCACATCGCGACGCGATGCTCCGTGCCATCGGAATGTGCCGGACGGATAATCCGCGAAATCCGTGTGATCCGTTGTTTTAAAAGGGAAGAATGAAAAGTGAAGGGAGACCGGGGTGACCAACCAAGCAAATAAAAAGAAGGGAATACCTTTAAGATGAAAAAAATAAGTTTCCGTAACGACATCCTGCCGCTGAAGAACCAGCTTTACCGCCTCGCGCTGCGCATTACGCTCAACAGCGCCGAAGCCGAGGATATCGTACAGGAGACGATGATCAAGGTGTGGAACCGGCGCGACTCGTGGGAAGAGATCGACAACATCGAGGCCTTCTGCTTCACCGTTTGCCGCAACATGGCCCTCGACAGCATCAAGCGCCACGAGAACCAGAACGAAGCACTCGACGAGGGCCAGACCGAACGGCCCGACAGCGGCGCCAACCCCTCCGAACAGACCATCGAGAACGACCAGCTGCAGATCGTCAGGCAGATTGTAGACAGCCTGCCCGAGAAGCAACGCAGCTGCATACAGCTACGCGACTTCGAAGGCAAGGCCTACAAAGACATAGCCCAGATCCTCGACATCTCAGAAGAGCAGGTCAAGGTCAACATCTTCCGCGGCCGACAGACCATCAAGCAGCGGTTCCTGGAAATGGAAAAATTCGGCACCTGACGCCTCACCGCCACATCACCCGCCAGTACCCCACACACCATCATCAGAGCCATACCGGACGCAGCAGGTCCTGTATGGCTCTGTCGGTTGATGACCCTTCCTCCCCACCCCATGCCCCTCAGACAGGGCAACATGGCCTTTCTGACTATCCCAAACACCTTTATCCATACCCCGGCAAAGGTCTTGCGCCTGGCTCTCCAGCAACCTCTCAGCACATGGTAGGAGCCAAGTCAAGGTCTGCTTCGAGTCGAACTACATGCTACTTCGAGTCGAAGCATAGCCTGCTTCGAGTCGAACCACATGCTGCTTCGGGCCGAGCCACAGCGGCATAAGCCACGTGCCCGCCCACCCCAACGGCCGTATGGTGTAACGGCAAGAGCCGTATGGCAACGTCAATGCAGCGTTGCCATACGGCTCCAGAAAAGTTATGGTGTCTCAATCGAGGGAGCTACAAATGCTGTTCGGAAGAACTACTTGGCCCCATTGGTTAGGCCTACAACTCACGTTTGCCCTGCCGCCACTTCCCGGGGGCAAGGAGCGCGACCGCCTAGAACTCGTCGTTGGCGTAGAGATAGTCGAAGTAGCTCTGCTTCCAGGTGAAGATCTCCTCGGGCTTGAAGAAGCGTTTCAGCTCAGCCTCGGCCGTCTCGGGGCCGTCGCTGGCATGCACGATATTCTCCTGGAAACTCATACAGAGGTCACCACGTATGGTGCCAGGCTCGGCATTGCGGCCATTGGTCACACCGGCCAGCTTGCGCACGGCGGCAATGGCATCTACGCCCTCCAAGCACATGGCAATGACGGGCGCCGTCATCATCGAGTCTTTCACGCGCTGGAAGAAAGGCTTGGCCGACAGATGCGCATAGTGTTCGCTCAGGATGGCATCGTCGAGCTGCATCATCTTCAGGCCGCACAGATGAAGCCCTTTCTGTTCAAAACGTTTGATTACCTCTCCCACCAGGCCACGCTGCAATGTGCAGGGCTTGAGGAGCACAAGTGTCTTTTCTATCATATCCAAAAGGTTTAAGTTGACTTCTTACGCAAAGATAGATAATAGATCCGACATGCACAAGCGTATGGGCATAAATTATATGTTACAATGACATCGCACAGGTATCCGCACCCACCGCCGGTTGTCATCATCGACCGATGTAGCCAGCGAAAGGAGGTACAAATGTTAAATAACTGTTAAAACAATGGCGACAGGTAACTTTGCCCTCGCCGGGTCGTCATCCATATAGTTAGACGACAATTCAACTGATGGATTACAAATATATCAATCAACTTCTGGAGCGCTACTGGCGCTGCGAGACCTCCCTCGAAGAGGAAGACATCTTGCGCGCCTTCTTCAGTCTGGACGAGGTGCCGGCTGAACTGTTGCGCTACAAGCCGCTTTTCCGCTACGCGGAGAAGGAGCCGGCAAAGAATGTGCTCGGCGAGGAATTTGATGAGAAGATATTGGCCATGATCGAAGACCAGGCACCGGTGAAGGCCCGCATCATCACCATGCCGCAGCGTCTGCGCCCGCTCTTCAAGGCTGCTGCCGTCGTGGCCATCATCCTCACGTTGGGCAACGCCATGCAGGTGCCCTTCGCACGCCAGAATGCCGACCCCATCAGCAGCTACGACGGCTACGACAAGCCCGAGCTTGACAAGGGCACATCAGTGGCCATGGGCGACAGCGCCATTATCGACACGCTCAAGCAGAGCATGATGGAGCCCAACACGTCGACGCAAGAGTCGATACTCAAATAAGAATATTTCTATGCTTTCTCTATAAAACATGTTTAGTAAAACAACAACGAAACTGTGAAGTTTCTATTCTCTCAAATTTTTCATAACATACTAACGTAGAAAAGGGACCGCCGCTCGATCGAGAGCAATGCGGTCCCTTTTTGATTTAAGGCTGGGGCCTCATTACCACCAAAAAGAAGTATTTCAATCATGACAATTTTCTGTCTCTTTGTTGTATCATCTCCAAATTCTGTGTATATTTGCCTGCAAAACAAGTGTCTATGAACCCAAAAGTATATGTTCTGACTTACTTGCTTCTCCTCATAGCCTTCACAGGGTGCAGTGAGCGGCAAGACAAGGCTATTGACGAGGCGTACCGCCTGAGCTACTCGAACCCAGACAGTGCCTTGACGCTTTTGAAAAACATTGACGTGCGTCATTGGGGCGAGGCAGAATTGGCCCGTTACGCCCTTGTCTATACCATAGCCCAAGACAAGAGCGGGACGGATGTTGACCAAGACTCACTGCTTCGCACAGCATACAACTATTATCAGCGACGGCCGACAGAACCCCTCTATGCCAAGTGCATGTACTACATGGGCAAATACCTTCAACTCAACGACAGCACAGAGCGGGCTCTCCATTGCTATTCCTTATCGTTCAAGTCAGCAAAGCAGCAAGCCGATTATTACACTCATGCTTTAGCCCTGCAACAATCGTCTGTCATTCTCAGGGAGTATGCCCCCGAAAAGGCTATACGCTATGCCCAGAATGCTGTGACCACATACAACAAGGTGAAACATGCCCCTGAGGCAGGCAAGGTCTACGCACTGCTGAACCTAGCCGAATGTCTGTTCTACGGCAATCGTACTTTGCCCACCTGTCTGGAACAGGTCAACCGGGCAATAGAGATTGCCACTGCATGCAAAGACTCATGCGCCATTGCCGATGCCTACCAAGACCTGTCCGTCTTTTACAGCATGTCTGCCGACAAGGATGCTGCATTACGTGCTGCCCTGCTCTCCTACCGTTACCGCACTGTGGCCGACGCTACGGCCACGCTAGCCTTGGGCCGAGCCTACTATGAGGCTGACTCTACAGAGAAGGCAAAAGCCTTAGTCGGAACTCTTTCGCAGCATGAAAAACAGCGACATGCCAAGACGGCTTTTACCCTACTTCACCTCATTGCCATGAAAGAGCACGACCATGATGCTGCAGAGGCTTACGTAGACTCTGCTATCGCACGTCTTGAACAAGAGAATGCCTCCAACGCACAGGCCAAAGACAACTACTACAGGTGGTTGTTACAAAAGGAGCAGGCACGGGCCCGGGCACAGGCTGACAGCATGAAGAAGAACACACTAATCATTGTCATCCTCGTGTCCGCAACAATCATCATAGCCTTCGGTGGACTACTCTATCTCAAGAAGAAAGAACAAGACAGACGAACCATTGAAGAAGAGCAGGCTCGGCACAGGATAGAACTGGAACATAAAGAAGTGCAGATTGCCACCATGCGGCAATTCCTCATTCGGAAGATTGCTATCGTACAAAAGCTTGAAGCCTTGGGCCAGCAGAGGGGCAAAGATATTCTCCTTTCAGATGACGACTGGCAGGAGATAGAGGTTTTTCTCAACAGCACAGGCAACAACTTCGTCGTCCGACTGCAACAGCAGTTCCCTGACCTCACGGCAAAAGACTTGCACTTCCTGATGCTCTTAAAACTAAACCTACCCTATCCTGATATAGCCACAATATACCATATTGAGATAAAATCGATCAAGCAAAAACTGTACCTGCTGAAAGGCAAACTCGGGCTTGAGGGTAGCAGAATCTCTACCCGTAATTTCATCAAATGCTACTAAACATCATCCAAAATTGCATTTTTAGACCTTACGCTACATTGTCAACAGAACATATATAGCTGTATATCAATATATTATGCACACAATTAACAAAAGACATTTTTAGACCTCATTTGTTTGCAGACCATCCTGAAAGAGCCTAACTTTGCAGTCATATCACCAAAATGAATTGACTATGGAAAGAAGAATTCTGACTCTGGTATTTTTATTTATGATGTGTCTCACCCCTATCTCCTCAAAGCCGCTAAAACTATTGGCAAGGGGCACTTTCCAACATGGCAGAATGCGTATGCCTGTGGCTACAAGGGTCTCAGCAGACTATGAAAGTGGTCTGATGGCCATAAATGTGCAAAATTACTCAGGCTTGGCACAAATCAATATATATGATGCAGATGGAATGCCAGTGTACTCCTCCAACTACACCGTCAACGGTACCTCCACCCTCACCCTAAGTACGGAAAATCTTGATGAGGGAGAATACACCATAACGATAAGCTTGGACAATATCGTCTACAGCGGATACATTGAAGTATGAATAAAATCCTTATTCAAAGACTTTAGATTTTGAAGTAATCAGAAGGATGAGGCCTAGTCCGCTTTTCGAGCTAATATCACATACATTAAAGGATAAACCTGTCTAAGAAGTCAAGAACGAAATAAGAAAAAACCTCAATGAAAACATACCTCATCATGCTGACGGTCATGTTCTCTATACAGACATGGGGCCAGCATGTACTTACCACGCGTACCAATGCAATGAGAGACTCTGACCATATTGCATTTCAGTGTCTTGATTGTTACAACCCCGGTGTATCTGGGCCGTCTCCGGTTTGGGATTTCAGCACATCCTCGGTATCACCAACCAGCTACGATATCTCTTGCGCTATAGATACGCTGGGACAGTTTCACAAAACCGACAATCAGGGGATATACTCCTATATCATGAAGTGTGACACATTAAGACAATATAAGTACGAAGACCGGTTGACCAAGATTATCTATTTTGACAAGAAGCTGGCTATGACTTACCCTTTTCATCTTGGCGACTCTGTCTGCTCAGGCTTTGAGGGTTACGGCATTTATTGCGGTGACCATCTCATGAAGGTAAAAGGTCAGGTCATGATTCAGGCAGACGGTCTGGGACGGCTTATCCTTTCAAAAAATGATACTTTGGACAACGTGCTGAGGGTGTATACGCTCACCACTACTTGCATGGCAATGGGCATGGATTATGCGGAGATAGACTCTACTCAACTCAAACAAGAGATAGAGGAGAAATACGAATGGTACGGCAAGGGGGCCAGATATCCAGTCTTCACAATTATCCAAAGGACGAGCTTTACTAATCTTGAACCAGTTGGTAGTTCGCATATAGCTTTCAGACAGCTGCCCGAGAACCTCTCATTACTCAATGATGCAGTTAACGATAGCATCCTCCACGCAGAAACTGAACGAAAAGACCAAACGAACATGATGGAACGTGATATGTTGCATTATGAAGTCAACGTCACGGCGAATGGCCTTGAGGTCAGCTATACTGCAGAGGAGGATGCCAATATCACAGTTCTAGTGGCCAATGTATCAGGTGTACTCTATAAGAAGCAAACCTTATCAGTAAGACGTGGCGACACCGGTATTATTGATGTAAAAACAAATGGCATGCCCAAAGGACAGTATGCGCTGTATATCAACACAAACGGAAAAATCTATAGTAAAACCTTCAATGTAAGATAGACGAATGACATCATATAAACCAATACTAATTGCCTTATTCACACTGGTCGTTGTCTGTGTAGACGCACAGCTTAAATTTCCCGGAGCCCAACCAGGATACCAGACACCTAATCCCAACGCCTTTGTGGACGTACAAAGTCCGACCGCAGCATCATTGGGCAAATACGGAGACGTAGGTATATCATATTTTACAGGCAGCCCCAACATCTCTATCCCTTTGTATAATCTTGAGGTACGAGGTGTCGACATGCCCATCACGCTGGATTATGATGCCAGCGGTGTAATGCCCAATAGTCTGCCCTCATGGGCTGGACAGAACTGGACGTTGAATGTTGGAGGCGTGATCGTCAGGACTGTAAAAGGCAGACCTGACGAGTGGAAGTACCCCAAGCAATGGTACGACCTGTTTTATCGCAAGCCCGTCAACTATTTTGAAGGACATGGCAAGGCCGCACAATTAATGACCGATAATAGCAACGACTATGCAAAGCTGAAAGATGAGTTGATGTACAATAGCTACGATCTTGCGCCAGATGAGTTCACTTTCCATTTTATGGGAAAGTCGGGTAGGTTCTTCCTTGGCCAGGATGGCAACTGGAGAGTGAGAAGCAATGACAACCTGGAGGTAATTTATGATTACAAGAATCCCGCCAATCTTATAGGATCACTTTTTGAGAAGTATCCGAAGGGAACGGCTGTCGATCAGCAACAGAGCAAGACAATAGCAGGGTTTGTCATCCGTGATGACGATGGCAACGAATATACGTTCGGCTACGACAAGAATGCTATTGAGTATACTACAAATATCTGGCATATGAGTGAGAATGAGGATAATGAGACATGGCACGCATCCAGCTGGTATCTTACAAAGGTAACCGACAAATGTGGCAATATTCTCTACAAGTTGCATTATCAGCGCGGATATTATATTATCCAAGCGTTCAACGCCTACTATAACGACTATGTCGACGAGAAAGCCAGTGGTATACTCGGGACCAGCATGTCTTTCGGGATGAACAACCAGGCCTTCCCCTATACGATTTCTATAAACTCACCCGTCTATTTATTCCAAATAGAAGCAATGAATGGGGTGTCGGTTGCTTTCTCTTCCAGCTATGTTGGAAACAATCTGGCTACAGAACATTTGTATCGCGAATTATACGAGGGGAAAGGAGTGCAACATCTGTATTACAACTTGGCTGGGATGGTCAGTGCCTGGAAAGTTCCGACATATGGCAGCCCAATAGGAGCTTTTTATTATCTTCAAAGTAAAAAGGACTCTCTGCCCGATTTCAGATATCCATCCTCAGACGACATGGACGTGCTCAGTCGCGCCCGGATCAAACAACTGAATTATATATGTGTAAGATGTGATAAATCCAAGCCACAAAGGTACATAGGCTACAGATTCTGTATGAACGATCATGGCAGCCGCCTGAGGCTAGACAGCGTTATGGTACAAGATGACGCAGTTCACTACAGCAGCACAACCGGTATTAAAGGTGTCTATCGATTCAAATACAACCGGTTTGACGAGCTTCCCAGTGACTACCTCACCTCTTGCGTAGACCACTGGGGGTATTACAACGGTAAACCTTATAAGCGGGCCGACTGGAAATATGAGAATAACTTGGAAACTTTCAGAGATCCAAACTTCAGTTATACCACTGTCGGTATCCTGAACGAAATCATATATCCTACCGGTGGCTTGACAAATTTTGAATATGAGGCTAATACCTATAGTAAGAAATTGAGCAATGACCGTCAAAGTATATCCGAAGCCACAGGTGTCGGTGGTGGGTTGAGGATCAAATCCATCAAATCATACGATTCTTCCGACAAGAGGCAACTGCTGAGCGAGAAAGACTACTCGTATAATATTCCCAACACAAACCGTTCGAGCGGCGAACTCTTTGCCTCCCCACTTTACTACTGGAAGGACTGGTCATTGAAGTGCGAATCGAAGAACGCCTCTTACCACATGTCGACTTTCCACACTTCATCCATCGTTCCTTTGGCCAACAGTTCCGGTGTGAGCCTGGGCTACTCCTATGTGACAGAAACCGTCAAAGACAATACCGAGCCCAACAAGATACTGGAGAAGCATGTATACAGCTATTCGAATCTTTCTGACCCATCAGTCAGAGACCAGAGGTTCACACTTACCTTCGGATATGCCAATCAGTTCACACCCTTTGACGAATGGTCTGAACTGGGGTTCAAAAGAGGGTGCCTTCTCAACGAGGAGGTTTACGACGGTGACGGAAGAAAAATTAAAAGCATTGGATACAAGTATCGCAAGGACAACTATCTGAAAGACTATGTGCTTACTTCCAACTTGGTATACGAATGCTATGGCAACAGTGCTCAGTACTATCACTATCTGGGAGGTGTCTATAAACTGTACTATCCCAAATACGACTTAACAGAGAGACAGGACACGCTGTTCAACCCTGACGGCTCTGCCACGATGGTCACGTCACACGCCTACACCAAGTCTGATGTGCGTTTCACCTCTTGGCGGCCATACAGGCATCAGGTTGATATGAGGATTGTGAATGCTGAGACGCTCACGAGAGGGCTGTTTACTGAAAGAAACATCTACACCTTCGGTGATTTCAATGCAAACAGCGGCAACGACTCTGTTTTGTACAAGGGAATGTCTGTCATCAAGCCCCTTAAGACAAGATATGAGCGGAATGGACAACTCATTGCGGAGGAAAGCACCGTATATTCCTCATTCAGCGTCAATGGAAAGAACAGACTGTTGCCGAGAATGGTGACCAATACCAACAGTTACAATATTACTGATACCGTATTGTCGTATTCTCAATATAGCAGTACAGGTATGCCGACTATATTGAAAGAAAAGGGTAAGCCCACAACATATCTCAAGTGGGGCTGGAACGACTGCTACCTGATGATGGTCGGAAACAGCTATATACCCATCTCCATATCTCCTGCACAGTTCTTCGACCAACAGTCGTGCCTGTCTTATATGTCGTCTTATATCAGAGGCAACGCCTTTGGACAGATCACCGGATATGTGTGGGACCCGCTCTTCGGACCCACCTTCGTGATACGTCCCAACGGCAATGTCAACTCCTATGAGTATGACAAGTTCGGACAGCTTGCCCGAGTTTACGACTATAACAAAGCATTGCTAAAGGAATACCAATATCATTATCGCAAATAACATGAGGAGCAAACTATTAGTCTTCGGCCTATGTATCCAGATAACGGTCTATGGACAGAGCGACAACCAGAATTATGTGCAAGAGACGCTGTACCTTGACAGTGCCGGAGCCAAAATCACAAATGTGAACTATTACAACGGGCTGGGGTATCTCGTTGAGACAGCCTCTACCGGTTCGGGCACTACCGACAATGTATACACCTTCACGACCTACGATTCGAAGGGACGTGTCAGCAAGGCCTACTATGCAGCCCCGGTGGGCAGCAGTTTGGATTTCAAAGATTCCGAGAGTTTCAGGGGGGCATCCGCTGCTTTCTACGATGACGACTTTGCATATACGCAGAGCCACTACGATGTCGCTGACCGTATAGTCAGCGAAGACATTGCGGGCAAGGACTGGCATGCAGGCATGCGCCGAAATGTTTATGAGTATGGTACCAACACCACGGCAGACCAGGTGGTCATTTACAACGACCCTGTGGTCACGGGCAGCTCTGCCAGGAGATACTATCCTGCGGGCAGCCTTGAAAAGAAGACCGTTGTGGATGCTGACGGCAACCAACTCATTGTGTTCCTCGACCTTGACGGCAACACCATCTTGGAGCGCAGGAGCCCAGGCGACACCTACTTTGTTTACAACAAACTGGGGCAGCTGCGATATGTGCTCTCTCCTGAATATCAGAACTATGAGAATCTGGGGGACTTTGCCTATCAATACGACTATGACACCCGTGGTAATCTTGTACGCAAGACGCTTCCGGGATGCGAGTACGTGCAGTACTGGTACGACAAGGAAAATCACCTGGTCTTTGAGCAAGACGCCCAACTCAGAGCCAAGGGGCTGTACAGATTCTATCTGTATGACGGCCTGGGCCGTGTGGCGGTGACCGGCACTTGCATCCATTGCAGAACAAATATCCAATATGCCGAAGCAAGAGTAAACTATACTTCATCGGCAGGTATATTGAATACAGGCTATGATTACTCCTCCGGCGGCATGTCAGACTTGGTTTCCAGCTCTGGTGCGACTGTTGAGAAAATAAGTTATTAACCCGTTGGCGGAATTAAATAGTTAATAAATTGATGTTCAAAAAGTTGTGCATAT